>NZ_JBCGFD010000002.1:0-672029 GCF_038739755.1 Aeromonas sp. SE22 | reverse complement strand
AGCACGACCTTGCCAAGGTCGGGGTCGCGAGTTCGAGTCTCGTTTCCCGCTCCAATCTCTCTTCGAAGTCCTCATAATCCCTTTGAATTGCCCATCACATCGCGCTGCGATGATTTGTCGTATCCTGCGTTTGCCTGCTTTATCTCTTCCCCGCATATCCCAAGTCATAAGACCAAGATGTATTGCTCGCTAATAGCCTCTCGGAGATCGGGCACAACCCTTTGTGGTCGGCTAACAGACATGGCAGGGGATGAATGACAGGCATGGGCTCGGTATAAGTTAAAACCGGGGCATTTAACCAAAATCCATAAATTTGATTTATAGCGGCCGGTTGTAGCCATAAACGGCTTGCAGGCGGGGATGGCAAGCCTGGCAAGAGCTCTGCCGATCGGGGAGGGGACATTGCGGGCAAAAAAAGCGGGCAAAAAAATAGGAGGGCCGATGGCACCTCCTACATGTTCACTGGCGTGGCCTTAGATAACGGTGACGTTCTCGGCCTGCGGGCCTTTCTTGCCCTGGGTCACAGTGAACTGGACTTTCTGACCTTCAGCCAGGGTTTTGAAACCTGCGCTCTGGATGGAGGAGAAGTGAACGAATACGTCCGGACCCTGGGATTGCTCGATGAAGCCAAAACCCTTGGTTTCGTTGAACCATTTTACCTGGCCGGTGCGAATGTCAGACATGTGCAAAATCCTATCAATAACAAAATGAAACTAAGCCCTGTGGGGCTGCATTTGCCTTGCAGCAGGGGTTGGCTCATGACTGACCACGTCTCTTTGTCCCAGTAGCACGCAGAACAATCCCTGTCTAAAGCACAATCGATTGTACGTTAGCGCCGATCCTTGTCAATTTGACCCCCTGTCGTTTTTTGAACAAGCTAAAAATATTGTGAAGTCAGTAGCTTATTTGGCAGGGATCGGGATGTAAAACGGGAGGCCGCAGCCTCCCGTTTTGTTTTACTCCTTGAGGACGAACCCTTCGCCCTGCCGGTCATAGCGATAGATGGCCTGACCGTAGGAGCGGATCTCGACCCGCTGAATGCGGCGGCTGTCATCCACCAGAATGAAGACGGAGCGGCCCGATTGCAGGCGGGTCAGCGGCCGATCCGGCCCCTCGATGGCGATCAGGCGACTGAGCTCGGCGCCCGGCAGCTCGAACTTGCGGAAGATGGAGAAGAGGGTCTCACCGGCTTGCACATCGTGCTGCAGCCAGGTGCCATTGACCTTCTCTTCGACCGGTTTGGCGGCGGCAGGCGCACTGCCCGTGGTGCCATTGCCAACGGTCATGGCTTGCGCCGGTACCGCCAGCGGCACTTCCAGCGAACCGGACGGCGGCGCTTTGGGCACGCTCGGGGCGGGCTCCCAGGCCAGCACCAGCAGCCAGAGCGGGATCAGGATCAGCAGACCTATGGTGTTCTTGCGCGGCAGCGGGCTGCTCAGCTTGAATTTGCCGATGCTGGCACTCTGGCTGCGCGGGGTGGGCTGCTGCTCTTTTTTGCCAAATCGTTGGCGCAAGGACTCTGTTGCTGCATTGATACGATGGAGCAGGGATACTTGTGATTCGTCTTTGCGACGCTGCTGGGCTCGTCTGTTATGGCCACGTGGGCGACGGTCCGGGGTGGGCACGGCATTTACCTCTCACTGCATTGCCTGCCATCAGGCAAATTTCGCCGCCTATGGTAAACGGACTCGCCCCCGAGGGGGAGAGTCCTGAGGTGGAAAATTATCAGCTGAGACGAAATTGTCCCAATAATTGCTGCAATTTGTCGGCTGCCTGGCGCAGGGCCTGGCTGGCTTTGGCCGTTTCGGTCGCATCCTGAGCGATGTCGTTGGCCAGTGCGTTGGTTTTTGACAGGTTGCCGGAGACGGTCTCGGAGACCGAGCTCTGCTCTTCGGCGGCTGAGGCTATCTGGTAGGTCATGTCGTTGATGGTGGAGATGGCCTTGTAGATGCTGCCAAGCGCCTCCTCCGCCAGATCCGCTTCCCCCACTGCCTGATGGGTCAGCTGCTGGCTCTGGTTGATGGCGTTGACCGCGTTGGTCGAGCTGTGGCGGATCTTCTCGATCAGCTCCTGAGTGTTCTGTACCGCCTGCTGGGTGTTGCCCGCCAGTTTGCGCACCTCGTCGGCTACCACCGCAAAGCCGCGCCCCTGCTCACCGGCCCGTGCAGCCTCGATGGCGGCGTTGAGGGCCAGCAGGTTGGTCTGATCGGCAATCCCCTGAATGACGGTGAGGATGCTGGTGATCTGCTCGCTGTCGTGGGCCAGCCCTTCGACCACTTCGGCCCCTTTACCGGCCTCTGCCGCGACCTTGTGCATCGACTGGATCACCTGCTGGAAGCGCTCCTTGCCCTGATCGGCGGCGCTTTGCGCCTGCTTGGCCGAGTCGGCGGTGTTGTTGGCGTGGGTGGCGACCTCCTGACTGACGTAGGACATCTCTTGCACCGCGGTCAGCATCTGCTCCATCTCGGCCTGATGATGCTGCAGGTTGGTGTCGGTCTGGCCGGCGATGCGGTCGGTATCGCCGGCATGGCGGTTCACTTCGCTGGCAGTCTTGAGCACATCCCCGAGCAGCCCCTGCAGCTTGTCGATAAAGCGGTTGATCCCCTTGGCCAGATCCCCCAGCTCGTCCACCGAGCGGGTATTGAGGCGCTTGGTGAGATCCCCCTCGCCATCGGCGATATCATCCACCAGGCTGACCATCTGGCGGATGGGGCCAGTGATGCTGCGGGCGATCATCAGCATGGTGACCAGCGCCAGCACCAGCACGACAAAGGCGCCGACCAGCTGCTGGGTCACGGCGGTGCGGTTCATCTCGCCCAGCTGGTTCTCCAGCTGATCGGCCCCCGCCAGCACCACCTGATAGGGCAGGGTGACGATGATGGCCCAGTTGCGGCTCATGCCCGGCACCATGATGGGGACCGAGATGCGAAACGAGTTGTTCAGCTCCTGACGCTGCAGTTCCGGCTTCAGATACTGCTGCCACTGGCTGCCCAGCACCTTCTCGGCGCTGCTGCCAAGCAGGCTGGCATCGCCGCTGGTGCCGGTGATAACGCCGGCGGCGCTGACGATCAGGGTTTCCCCCTTGCCGTCATAGATGTTGCTGTTGAGGGACTGGGCCTGACGGCTGATGGAGTCCACCGCCAGATCGAGCGCGGCAATCCCCCTGAACTGGCCATCCACCATGATAGGGGTGGTGATGGTGCTCACCAGCACCTGCTGGCCGTTGATATCCACCTTGAAGGGATCGATGAGGCAGGAGCGCCCCTCCCGTTTCGGGCAGACGTAGTAGTCGTTGGCCGGGTTGCCGAAGCTGTCGGTCTCGCTCTTCTCGATGGAGAGCAGCAAGTCGGTGCCGACCTTGTCCTTGTCGCGATAGAAGTAGGGGACAAAGCGCCCCTTGCTGTCACTGCCGAGCGCAGTCTGACCGGCAAAGCTGGCATCCTGACTGTCGAAGCCGTTGGGCTCGAAACCGGCGAAGGCGCCGTAGAGCTGGGGCTCAAGGGCGAGCTGGGCCTTGAGCAGGTCGGTGGCCTGCTGACGATCGAGCGGCAGCTTGCCCTGCTGTTGTTGGGCGAAGACGCTGGCCATCTGCTGGGTGTAGGAGAGCCCCTTTTGCAACAGTTGGGTGATGGTGGCCGCTTCGGCGCGGGCGTTGGCGCTGACCTTCTGCCATGCCTCCTGCTGCAGGGCGGCGCGGCTGGAGCTGATGGTCAGCTTCTGGGTCTGTTGACCGGAGTACTGGTTGAGCAGGATCAGGATGACCAGGGCTGTCGTCATGGCGATCCCAGCCATGACCAGTATTCGGGTCTGGATTGAACGGAACTGCATCGTCTCTTCCTTGTTCTTGTTGCGTGGGGCGTTGAGAGTTGTCTGGATATCGGCAGGAGGAGGCAGCTCTCCAGCGCTATGCATAGCAAATCGGAAATGGGGATTTTGTTCTGCGATCCCCTTCAAAGATCAGGGGGGCAGGGCGGCGTTGCGCAAATTAAACCCGCTACTTTGCCCTTTGCGGCGTCATGGTTTTCCCATCCGTGATTGTCGGTGCTAAAATGCGACGGTTTTTTCTAACGAATTGGCCCAAGGCCCTCTACACAAGGCTTAAAGATGAAAGTCAAAACCCGTTTTGCTCCCAGCCCGACCGGCTTTTTGCATGTCGGCGGTGCCCGTACCGCACTCTATTCCTGGTTGTTTGCAAAGAACCAGGGCGGTGAGTTTGTGCTGCGTATCGAGGATACCGATCTGGAACGTTCCACTCAGGAGGCCATCGACGCCATCATTGAGGGCATGGAATGGCTGGAGCTGAACTGGGATGAGGGCCCCTACTACCAGACCAAGCGCTTCGATCGCTACAACGCGCTGATCGACGAGATGCTGGCTGACGGCCGCGCCTACAAGTGCTACTGCTCCAAAGAGCGTCTGGAAGCGCTGCGTGAAGGCCAGATGGCCAACGGCGAGAAGCCGCGTTATGACGGCAAGTGCCGCGACCACGCCCACGATCACCCGGCCGATGCGCCGCACGTGATCCGCTTCCGCAACCCGACCGAAGGCTCCGTGGTGTTCGATGACCACGTCCGTGGCCGCATCGAGTTCGCCAACACCGAGCTGGACGATCTGATCATCCGCCGTACCGATGGCGCGCCGACCTACAACTTCTGTGTTGTAGTCGATGACTGGGATATGGAGATCACCCACGTGGTGCGTGGCGAAGACCACATCAACAACACCCCGCGCCAGATCAACATCTACAAGGCGCTGAACGCGCCGGTACCGGAATTTGCCCACGTCTCCATGATCCTGGGTGACGACGGTGCCAAGCTCTCCAAGCGTCACGGTGCAGTCTCTGTAATGCAGTACCGCGACGACGGCTACCTGCCGGAAGCGCTGCTGAACTATCTGGTGCGTCTGGGCTGGTCCCACGGTGATCAGGAGATCTTCAGCCTGGAAGAGATGATCAAGCTGTTCAGCCTGGATGCCATCTCCAAATCCGCCTCAGCGTTTAACACCGACAAGCTGCTGTGGCTGAACAACCACTACATGCGTAGCCTGGATCCGGCTTATGTTGCCAAGCATCTGGCATGGCACATGGAAAACCAGAAGATCGACATCAGCAATGGCCCGGCGCTGGCCGACGTGGTCACCCTGCTGGCCGAGCGCTGCAACACCCTGGTCGAGATGGCTGCCCAGAGCCGCTACCTGTTCGAAGAGTACGAAGCGATCGACGAAGCGGCTGCCAAGAAGCACCTGCGCGGCGTGGCTGCCGAGCCGCTGGCTCTGGCCAAGACCAAGCTGGCTGCACTGGATAGCTGGACCACCGAAGCGCTGCACGAGCTGATTGAAGCGACCGCTGCCGAGCTGGGTCAGGGCATGGGCAAGGTGGGTATGCCGCTGCGCGTGGCTGTCACCGGTTTGGGCCAATCTCCTGCCATCGACGCCGTGATGGCGCTGGTTGGCAAGGAGCGCGTACTTGCTCGTATCGACCGCGCGCTGGCTTACATCGAAGCCCGCATGGCTGCCGAGTAACTGCTGCCGATGTGGCAGGCGAGGGGATAACCCTGCTCTGCCACATGCTGAATAGAAAAAATCCGAAACCACTGGTTTCGGATTTTTTTATGGCCAGCGCACAGGCCGATAGCAAATCGGGGATAAAAAAATGCCAGTCAGCTGACTGGCATTTTTGTTGGCGAAAGCCTGACTTAGTGACCGTCTACCCAGAAGAACTTGAGGACGAACAGCAGGGCTACCACCAGCACGCAGGGGTTGATTTCGCGCCAGCGGCCGGTGCCCGCCTTCATCACGCAGTAGGAGATGAAGCCCACGGCGATCCCCTCGGTGATGGAGAAGCTGAACGGCATCATCACCGCAGTCATGAAGGCCGGTACCGCTTCGGTCAGATCTTCCCACTTCACCCGGGTCAGCTCGGAGCACATCAGCACGCCCACATAGATGAGTGCGCCAGCGGCGGCGTAGGCTGGCACCATGGCGGCGACCGGAGAGAAGAAGATCGCCAGCAGGAACAGGATACCGACCACGATGGCGGTCAGACCGGTACGCCCGCCGACGGCAACGCCGGAGCTGCTCTCGATGAAGGCGGTGACCGAGGAGGTGCCCATAAAGGCGCCGCCGACCGAGCTCACGCTATCGACCAGCAGTGCCTGCTTCATGCGCGGGAAGTGCCCCTTGTCATCAGCCAGCTTGGCGCGGTTGGTGACGCCAATCAGGGTGCCGGAGGAGTCGAACAGGTTGACCAGCATAAAGGAGAAGATGATCCCGGCGAGGCTGATGTCGAGCGAGCCCATCAGATCCAGCTGGCCGAACACCGGCTCGATGCTGGGCGGCATGGAGACGAAACCCTTGAAGGTGACATCGCCAAACAGCCAGCCCAGCGCTGTGGTGACCACGATGGCGATCAGCACGGCGGAGTGGACGCCGCGAGCGGAGAAGATGCAGATCAGGAAGAAGCCGAGCAGACCCAGCAGGCAGGGCAGGGAGGTGAGGTTGCCCACGGTCACCATAGTCGCAGGGCTGGCCACGACGATCCCGGCGTTGTGCAGGCCGAGCAGGGCGATCAGCAGACCGATACCGGCGGTGATGCCGACCCGCAGGGTGAGCGGAATGTTGCCGATCAGCCAGTAGCGCACCCGCAGCAGGGTGAGGATCAACAGACCCATGGCGCCCCAGAAGATGGTGCCCATACCCACTTGCCAGGAGTAGCCCATACCGGCCACTACCACGAAGGCAAAGAAGGCGTTGAGGCCCATGGCAGGGGCCAGCGCGATGGGCAGGTTGGCCAAGAGGCCCATCAGGATGCTGCCGATACCGGCGATGAGGCAGGTGGTGACAAAGACTGCCTGGGTGTCCATGCCTGCCGCAGAGAGGATCTGCGGGTTGACGAACACGATATAGACCATGGTCAGGAAGGTAGTGATGCCGGCGATCAGTTCGGTGCGGGCGTTGGTGCCATGGCCCTTCAGGGCAAACAGACGCTCAAGCAATCCTTGCCCGGCAGCCTGTGTGGGGGCCTGTTGTGGTTGATTCATGTTGGATTCCAATAGGTGACGTGAAATAAGCAGCAGGCGAGCGGGCTCCCATTCATGCGGGAGTGATGGCCCTGTTTCTGGTGGAGAAGTAACCAGACTCGTCCTGATACCGTGACAGCGCGCACATTTTTACACAGGCGACGCCGTTTACAAACCCCGGATCTGCGAAGCGGATCAATGAATGGAGCAAAAGATCAAACGTTTGCTTTTTCGCCAACAAAAAAGGTTCTCGTCGGAGAACCTTTTGGGCGCAGAGAGGGCTGAGATCAGAGAGTTTTGAAGTAGCGCTCCACCAGCTGGGCCAGCACCGAATCGAGCTGATCCTGCACTTCCCCCAGCTCGCGGCCGAAGCGGCGCAGAAAGAGACTGGCCTGCTCCTCGCTCAGCTTGAGATCGTTGAGAAAGAACTCCTGCTCCGGCAGCTTCTTGTCATAGCGAGGGATCAGCACCCAGCTCACCAGCTCCGGCTCGACCGCTTCGAAGATTTTGGCAGCGGCAACGCAGAAGGTTTCGATGTGTTCCTTGCCATCCGGCCCGAGACAGCCGGGTTCAACCCGGATCTGGATGGTCAGTTTTTTGGTCATTTCAGTACATCCATGCAATGTTATCCGTCTTGGATTGTAAGCCAAAAGGCAACAGAAAGGGGAGCCGGAGCTCCCCTTGTGACGCTGGTCGCAGCTGCGATGGTACGGCTTGCGCCGACCGACCGCTTACTTGGCGATACGCTTGTACTTGGCTCGGTGCGGCTGGATGGCCTCGGCGCCGTAGGTCTTCTTCTTCCACTCTTCGTATTCGGTAAAGTTACCTTCGAAGAACTCGATCTTGCCCTCATCCTGATAGTCGAGGATGTGAGTGGCGATACGGTCGAGGAACCAGCGGTCGTGGGAGATGACCATGGCACAACCCGGGAACTCCAGCAGGGCGTTCTCGAGGGCGCGCAGGGTTTCGATGTCCAGATCGTTGGTCGGTTCATCCAGCAGCAGCACGTTGCCGCCGGTCTGCAGCAGCTTGGCCAGATGCAGACGACCACGTTCACCACCGGAGAGCTCGCCAACCCGCTTCTGCTGGTCGGAACCCTTGAAGTTGAAGCGGCCGATATAGGCGCGGCTCGGGAACTCGTAGTTGCCGATGCGCAGGATATCCTGACCGTCAGCGACCTCTTCGAATACCGTCTTCTTGTCATCCATGCTGTCGCGGAACTGATCGACAGAGGCGAGCACCACGGTTTCACCCAGGGTGATGGCACCGGAATCCGGCTGCTCCTGACCCGACATCATGCGGAACAGGGTCGACTTACCGGCACCGTTCGGGCCGATGATGCCGACGATGGCACCCTTCGGAATGGCAAACGACAGATCGTCGATCAACACCCGATCACCATAGGATTTGCGCAGGTTGGCCACTTCCACCACCTTGTCGCCGAGGCGCGGTCCGGGCGGAATGAACAGCTCGTTGGTCTCGTTGCGCTTCTGGTAGTCGTTGGTGTTGAGCTCTTCGAAGCGAGCCATACGGGCCTTGGACTTGGCCTGACGCCCTTTCGGGTTTTGACGAACCCACTCCAGCTCTTTCTCGATGGACTTGCGACGGGCCGCTTCGGAACTTGCTTCCTGCGCCAGACGGGCGTCCTTCTGCTCCAGCCAGGAGGAGTAGTTGCCTTCCCACGGGATACCTTCGCCGCGGTCCAGCTCCAGGATCCAGCCCGCCACGTTGTCGAGGAAGTAACGGTCGTGGGTGATGGCTACGACAGTGCCTTCGTAGTCGTGCAGGAAGCGCTCGAGCCAGGCCACGGATTCCGCATCCAGGTGGTTGGTCGGTTCGTCCAGCAGCAGCATGTCCGGCTTTTCCAGCAGCAGACGGCACAGTGCCACACGGCGGCGCTCACCACCGGAGAGGTGCTTGATCTTGGCATCCCAAGCCGGCAGGCGCAGGGCATCGGCCGCACGCTCCAGCTGGTTTTCCATGTTGTGGCCACCCTGAGCCTGGATGATGGCTTCCAGCTCGCCCTGTTCGCGGGCCAGCTTGTCAAAGTCGGCATCCGGGTCGGCGTAGGCCGCATAGACCTCGTCCAGACGGGCCATGGCACGCTTCACCTCGCCAACGGCCTCTTCGACCGCTTCGCGTACGGTCTGCTCCGGGTCCAGCTTCGGCTCCTGCGGCAGGTAGCCAATCTTGATACCGGGCTGCGGACGGGCTTCCCCTTCGATCTCGGTGTCGATGCCTGCCATGATGCGCAGCAGGGTCGATTTACCGGCGCCGTTCAGACCCAGCACGCCGATTTTGGCGCCCGGGAAGAAGCTCAAGGAGATGTTCTTGAGAATATGACGCTTGGGCGGCACTACCTTGCCGACCCGGTTCATGGTGTAAATAAATTGAGCCATTGGCTAATTCTCTTCCTTTTCAGCAGGTTAATGTCTTGGCATTAACAGACTGATGTCGTGGTGGGGCCAGGTCGACACAGGTCAACCGGGTTCCAAAAAACCCGTCGATTGTAAACCAACGGACGAGGGGGGGCAAAGGCGGCACCCGGCTATGTCCCCCCCTTTGCCAACAGGGTCACGCCTTGCTGCATCAGTCGTGCAATTTGGGCATGATGTGGGCTGCCGTTTTGTCCCGGAGCCCTCATGAACCCATCTCTTCAAGCCCCCCTGCTTGCCACCTTTTTGTGTGCCATGGGATTGGACGCTGCCTTGAGCGAATCCCTCTGTCAGCGTTTGCCACGGCAGACGCTGCGCGCCGGTCAGGTGCTGTTGGCGCAAGGGGACAAACAGGAGGCTGCCTTCTATATCGAAACGGGCATCGCCCGTGCCTGCCATTACACCCGGGAAGGGCAGGAGCGCTGCAAGGAGTTCTACTTCGAGGGGGAGCTCTGCCTGCTTTACGACAGCTGGCTCACCGGGTCGCCCGCCCGCTATCAGCTGGAGGCGCTGACGGAACTGCAGGTGGTGCGGGTGCCAATCGCCCTGCTGGATGAGCCCATCTGGCAGCCGGTCTGCATGGCCCTGCTGCGTCAGCAGCTCGGTTACAAGGAGCGCAAGGAGGCGTTTTTGCTGCTCCACTCCCCCGAAGAGCGTTATCGGGAGCTCTGCCACACCTTCCCCCACTGGCCGGCACGACTGACCCAAGTACAGCTCGCCAACTACATCGGCATCAGCCCGGTCACCCTGTCACGGATCCGCAGGCGCATTAACACGGGTTAATGCCACCTGCCGGTTGCCACTTCATGCTGCGCCATCCAAATGACGGACGAGGGGTGGATGATGTCGCTGTTTCTGTGGTCGCAACTGGTGGTGAGCCTGGCCTTGCTGCTCGATCTGTTGTCGTTTCAGTTGCGGGATCGCCGCAGGATCCTGGCCTGCCTGGCACTCTCCTGCGCGCTCAATGCCGGTCACTTTGCCCTGCTCGGGCAGTGGTCGGCAGCCTGCCTGTTGCTGCTGGCCAGCGTGCGCTTTCTGGTGAGTATCTGGCTGGTTCGCCGCATCTTGATGTGGTTTTTCATGGGGTTGGCCTGTGCGGCAGCGCTGGCGACCTATCAGGGCCTGCTCTCATTGATCGGGCTGCTGGCCAGCCTGCTGCAAACCCGGGCCGCGTTTTGCCCGGATGATCGCCAACTGCGGCGCTGGATGCTGCTCGGTACCCTCTGCTGGCTGGTCAACAACCTGCTGGTGGGCTCACCGGTCGCCGCACTGATGGAGGGGCTGTTTCTGGTCAGCAATCTGGTGGGCTACTACCGCCACTATGGCTTCCACTATTCGGCCGGTAGCGGTCATAACCATAGTTGTCGCAATCCGGAACAGCCTTCCGAGCGGACTGACAACTGAGTGTTCGCTCAGGGCTGCTTGTGACCAGCGAAGTAGAGCACCCGTTTGACATACTCCCGGGTCTCGTCATAGGGCGGTATACCGCCATAGCGCTCAACCGCCTTTTCACCTGCGTTGTAGGCTGCCGAGATCAGGACCCAGTCGCCATCGAAGCGGCGATCCAGCCACTTGAGATAACTGACGCCCCCCTTGATGTTCTGTGCCGGATCAAAGGGTTGAGTGACACCAAAACGCTGCTGGGTTTCGGGGATCAGCTGCATCACCCCCTGCGCATTCTTGGCGGAGACGGCGCGGCTTTCGAGGTTGGATTCGGCAATGGCGATGGCCAGCACCAGCCGCACATCGACCTGATGGCGCTTGGCTGCGTGACGCAGCATGGTGGCCAGCTTCTGTTTGCCCGGTGACTGGCGTGCCAGATATGCCTCGACATTGAACGGTGTGCTGGGCAGGGCGAAATAACTCCCTTGACCGCCGCGCACGCCGACACCGCACTGATCGCCCATGGGGGCATTGCCGACCCGCGGGTTGTAGTAGCGGCTGGCCTGCTGGTTGCCAAGGCGCATCGCCATGGCGAGATAGCTGTTGGCCATTTTCGCGCTGCGCACCGAGGCAGGGCCGGTGGCGAGCAGACGCCCGATCCGGAAGTAACCTTCGGGATTGCCGGTGCTGGCGGCTACGCAGTAGAGGGCTATCGCCTTTTGCAGATTGCCGCTGTGCTGGGCTGCTTGCCCCTGCCTGAGCGCCGTCATTGCCCTGGGGGCTTGTCTGAAATCCCTGCCCTGTGCCGTCTGCGGAATGCCCGCCAGTAGCGACGACAAAAAAAGCAGCAAAAACAGTCCGTTTTCGCTGATCTTCCCCATCGTTTATCTCCTGCTTGAGTAGAGAAGATATAGAGGAACATGGCTGCCATCGCCATGAAAGCAGTGGATCCTGTTGTTATAGCGGGGGGATTTCAGAGAGCAAAATGGTATGGAACTAACGGCATTGCGAGAGTTTCATACCATTTTTCATCGGGTTAGAAGTCGTGGTGATACTCATGCTCATCCAGGTCGGCGGGAGGAAGCGCGCGATAGAAGCTGCCAATTTCGCTGACAACCCAGAGCGAAAGCAGGATCAACATGCTGATAAGGGGAAGCAGGGTGTGGTTCTGGGTCAGGGCATAGGCCGCGATGGCGGCGCCAATCAGGAGAAGGGTTCGGATCATGAGGTGGCTCCTTGTCGTCATGGGGGTGTTGCGTGGCCACGGACAGAGCGCCTGGGGTCGGGAGTATCTCCCGGGTGGCACGAAGCGAAGTGATTATATCGCGTCATGCCGCTGCCGGTCCGTGGTGTCATCACACTTTCCATAGTCATGGGTTTCGTATCGAGTTGGGCCCCGCCACATGCGGGGCCTGTGGTTGTGTAACGGTTAGAAGAAACCGCCGTTGTTATCGTCACTGTCGGTCCAGCCGCCACTCTGGCTATCGTCGTCGAGAAAACTGCCGCCATCATCGGGAGGTGAATCCCAGCCGTCCCAGCGTACCGGTTCTGCATCGACCGGATTGGCAATGGGCGCTGGCTCTATGATGTCGATGATCTCCTCGGGCCGGTTGCTGTGAAACAGTCCGCCGATCATGTCGGCCAGCATGACTCCGCCGGCAACCCCGGCTGCGGTTTGCAGGGCGCCACCGAGAAAGGAGCTGGTACGGGAAGCGGGTTGGGCTGGCGCAGTTGCCGGTGGCGGCGTGAAGCGCGGGGGCGGAGTGCTCTCACCACCAAACAGGCCGGAGAGAAAACTGCCGCCGCTCGAACTGCTTTGGCTTGCCTCCAGCTCCTTGACTCGCTCGTTGAGACGGGTAAGGGCAGCCTGCTGGATCAGCAGCGCCTGGGTCATGTAGTAGGGGGCATCGGGCTGCTGGGCCAGATGCTGGCGGATCAGCTGATCCGCTTGTTGGTCTCGCTTGCTATCCCTGGCTTGCGCTTGCTTGAGGCGGTCGAACAGTCCATCGATCAGACCCTGTTCCTGCTGTTGCATCTCAAATCCTCGCTATGGTGCGCAGACAGTGCGTTCAGCCATCCTAAAACGCGTGGCAAGCCAGTGGTACCGGATTAACTCATCGGCGACCAAGGGCTGCAGCCCGGCAATTTCACGCGTCGGGCTGGTAGTAGTCGAGATACCAGCGGACGAACGCGGCGACCCCCTCCTTGATCGAGGTGGCGGGGCGCAGGCCGGTGAGGGTATGGAGGGGCTCGCTATCGGCCCAGGTGGCGTGCATGTCGCCCGCCTGCATCGGCAGCATCCGCTTGATGGCGGGTTTGCCGAGGGCCTCTTCCAGCGCCTCGATAAAGTCGAGCAGCCGCACCGGCTGACCATGACCGATATTGAGGATGCGGTAGGGCGCGGCGCTCTCGGCCGTGCTCTGCTCGCTGGCGTGCCAATCGGGATTGGGACGGGGCGGCTGGTCGGCGACGGCGAGGATCCCCTCGACGATGTCGTCGATAAAGGTGAAGTCGCGGCTGAGATCGCCGTGGTTATAGACGTCGATAGGCTCGCCCGCGAGGATGGCGCGGGTGAACTTGATGATGGCCATGTCGGGCCGACCCCAGGGGCCGTAGACGGTGAAAAAGCGCAACCCTGTGGTGGGCAGGCCATAGAGCGTGGAATAGGCGTGAGCCATCAGCTCGCCACTCTTCTTGGTGGCAGCGTAGAGGGAGACCGGGTGATCCACCGGCTGCTCGGTGGTGAAGGGCATCTGGTCGGTCAGACCATAAACCGAGCTGGAGGAGGCGTAGAGCAGATGCTGGATACCGTGCTGGCGGCACCCCTCCAGCACCGTCAGCATGCCGGTGAGGTTGCTGTCGGCATAGGCAAAGGGGTTTTCCAGCGAGTAGCGCACTCCCGCCTGTGCCCCCAGATGGATCACCCGCTCGAAACCATGACGGGCAAAGAGTGCCGCCATCGCTTCGCGATCCGCCAGATCGACCCGCTCGAAGTGGAAATGGGGATAGCTGGCCAATTGTGCCAGTCGCGCCTCTTTCAGACTCACCTCGTAGTAGTCGTTGAGGTTGTCGATACCCACCACCCGGTGACCTGCCGCGCAGAGCCGGCTGGCCACGTGAAAACCGATAAAACCGGCGGCCCCGGTCACCAGCCAGTTCATGGTTGCACCTGTGCGAGAGGAAGGTGAGGGCGCCCGATGGCGTAGTAGCAAAAGCCCTGCTGGTGGAGGCGAACCGGATCGTAGAGGTTGCGACCGTCGATGATGACGGGGCTGGCGAGCAGGCTCTTCATCCGAGCAAAGTCGGGGACGCGGAAGGATTGCCACTCGGTGCAGATGAGCAGGGCATCGGCCCCCTCCAGTGCATCTTCCTGCGCTGCACAGAACTGCAGGTCGGGCCGCTCGCCGTAAAGTTCACGGGCGCGAGCCATCGCCTTGGGATCAAACGCCTGCACCTTGCCACCAGCAGCCCAGATGGCGGCCAGCAGCGGGCGGCTCGGCGCTTCGCGCATGTCGTCGGTGCCGGGTTTGAACGCCAGCCCCCACAGGGCAAACGTGCGGCCGCGCAGATCCGGGCCGAAGTGACTCAGCAGTCGCTCGGCCATCTTCTGCTGCTGGCGCTGGTTGACCTGCTCGACCGCGGCGAGCAGCGGGGTGTCGCAGTCGACGCGGCGGGCGGTGTGCAGCAGGGACTGGATATCCTTGGGAAAGCAGGAGCCGCCATAGCCGCAGCCCGGGTAGAGAAAGTGGTAACCGATGCGGGGATCGGCCCCCATCCCCTGGCGCACCGCCTCGATATCGGCCCCCAGCTCCTCGGCAAGTGCCGCCATCTCGTTCATAAAGGAGATGCGGGTAGCCAGCATGGCGTTGGCGGCGTACTTGGTGAGTTCGGCACTGCGCAGATCCATCACCACGATCCGGTCGTGGTTGCGGTTGAAGGGGGCGTAGAGGGCGCGCAACTGCTTCTGCGCCGCCTCGCTATCGCAGCCGATGATGATGCGATCCGGTCGCATGCAGTCGCTGACTGCCGCCCCCTCCTTGAGAAACTCGGGGTTAGCCGCCACGTCGCACTCGAGGGCAATGCCACGCTCGGCCAGCTGCGCCTGAATGTGCTGCCGCACCTGCTGCGCCGTGCCGACCGGCACAGTGCTCTTGGTCACCACCAGCTTGGGGCGGTTCATCAGCTGGCCTATGGTGTCGGCCACCGTCAGCACATGTTGCAGATCGGCAGAGCCATCCTCATCTGCGGGTGTGCCTACGGCGATGAGCAGCAGGTCGGCGTGCTCGACTCCGACGGCGGGGTCGGCAGAGAAGTGCAGACGACCACTGGCCAGATGGCTCTCGACCAGCGGGGCCAGCCCCGGCTCGTAGAAGGGGATTTGGCCCTGCCGAAGCGCGGCGATCCGCCCCTCATCCACATCGATGCAGCAGATCTGATGGCCCACCTCGGCCAGAACGGCGGCCTGAACCAGCCCGACATAGCCTGTGCCAAAAATGGTGACCTTCATGGAAAACGCCTCTTGCTGCGGATGGGATGCGGGGTATCAGAGGCCGGCATGCTGCATCTTGGTGCAGCGAGTGTCAATGCCGGATGACAGGCACCAGAATGGGGCGTGCAGCCCTCTTGTTGTGATCATTTTCACAAAAAATAGACTGGACCTCATAACGAAGCCCTGTCGACAGGGCTCGCAGCCTGCCGAATAGGGCAGGCGACAGACACTCTCTCTTTACTTCGCTTGGATACAGGTTATGGACAACACCTCGACTCGTACTGCCCATCCCGTCTATGAGGATGTGCTGGCCCTGCTGACCGCGGCAGGCTTTGTTTCCCTCGGCATCTTCCTGTTTCATCAGGTGGGCCTGCTCACCGGCGGCACCGCCGGGCTGGCGCTGCTGCTGCAACAGGTGACGGGCATCAGCTTTGGCCTGCTCTTCTTCGGCATCAATCTGCCCTTCTACGCGCTCGCCTGGCTCAGAATGGGGCCGCGCTTTACCCTCAACACCTTCGTCTCGGTGGCGGCGGTCTCCTACATGACCGATCACCTCAACGGCGTGTTGCAGATCGGCAAGATAGAGCCCCTCTATGCGGCGCTGATCGGTGGCACCCTGATCGGTATGGGGCTGCTTATCATGTTTCGCCACAAGTCGAGTCTGGGGGGCTTCAATATTCTGGCGCTCTTTATTCAGGATCGCTTTGGCATTAGGGCGGGCAAGCTGCAGATGGGGCTCGATTGCGCCATCGTCATCGCCTCGTTCTTCGTGGTGCAACCCTGGATTCTGGCCCTCTCCATCGTGGCGGCGGTTATCTGTAATCTGGTGTTGACACTCAACCACAAGCCGGGGCGCTACCAGATCGCCTAACGGTTGGCAGATTGACCCGATAGCACGAGGCGGCCAGATGGCCGCCTCGTCGGTTTTTATCCTCACAGCTCACTCTCGGGCAATCAGCTTGCTGGCTCCTCTCTGGCATCGCTGCCGACCGTCAGCGGGGTGTGGCACGCCACCTGATGATGTGCTTCATCGCAAACCTCCAGCCGGGGCGCCTTGCTCTTGCACAGCACCGTGGCATGGGGGCAGCGCGGATGGAAATGGCAGCCGGCGGGAGGGGTGATGGGGGAGGGGACATCGCCGGTCAGCAGGATGCGCTGGCTGCGCCGACGTGGATCCGGCACCGGAATGGCGGAGATCAACGCCTGGGTGTAAGGGTGGCGCGGCGCCAGATAGAGCGACTGGGCATCCGCCAATTCGACTATCCGTCCCAGATACATCACCGCAATGCGATCCGAGATATGTTTCACCACCGACAGATCGTGCGCAATGAAGATGATGGCGAGCTGCATCTCCCGCTGCAGGGTGAGCAGCAGGTTGATGATTTGCGACTGCACCGAAACATCGAGGGCCGAGACCGCCTCGTCGCAGATCAGCAGCTTGGGGCGCAGGGCGATGGCGCGGGCGATACCGATGCGCTGGCGCTGGCCGCCAGAAAACTCGTGGGGATAGCGATCCCGCGCGCTGGTGGGCAGCCCCACCTTGGCCAGCAACTCATCGACCCAGGCGCGCCGCTCTTGCGTGCTGCCCTTGCCGTGGATGATAAAGGGCTCCTCCAGAATTTGCCCCACCGTATGACGGCTGTTGAGGGATTCTGCAGGATCCTGAAACACCATCTGCATCTCCTGACGCAGGGAGCGCATCTCGCGAGGGCTGAGGCGGGTGATATCGCGCCCCTCGAAGGTGATGGTGCCGCCGCTTGGCTCGAACAGCTTGAGCAGGGTGCGCCCCAGAGTCGACTTGCCGCAGCCCGATTCACCCACCAGCCCCAGTGTCTCTCCCTGCTTGAGGTCGAAGCTGATGTCATCCACCGCGTGTACCGTGTAGCCCTTGCGCAGCAGGCCGCCGAGGCGAAAGTGTTGGGTCAGTCCCCTTACCGATAACAGCGTGCTCATGGGGTCAACTCCTTCCAGTGGTGGCAGGCCACGCCGTGGTGGGGGGCCAGCTGTTCGACAGCCGGTACTTCGTGGCTGCAGCGCTCGCTGGCGTGGGGGCAGCGGTTGGCGAAGCGGCAGCCGGCCGGCATCTCGTGCAGGGCGGGCACCTGCCCCCTGATGGTATTGAGCAGCTGCTTGGGCTGGCCATCGAGGCGAGGAATGGCCCCCAGTAGACCGTGGGTGTAGGGGTGACGGGGGTGGTCAAACAGCTCGAACACGTCGGCCTGCTCTACCGCCCGCCCGGCGTACATCACCACCACCTTGTCGCACAGCTCCGCCACCACGCCAAGGTCGTGGGTGATAAAGAGGATGGCCATGCCGGTCTCGGCTTGCAGCCCCTTCATCAGGTCGAGGATCTGGGCCTGAATGGTCACATCGAGCGCCGTGGTCGGCTCGTCGCAGATGAGCAGAGCGGGCTCGCAGGCGAGCGCCATGGCGATCATCACCCGCTGGCGCATGCCGCCGGAGAGGTTGTGGGGATAGACGGCAAAGCGCCGCTCCGGCTCCGGGATCCCCACCTTCTGCAGCATGGCGATGGCGGCCACCTTGCGCTCGGCCCTGCCGTAGTCGGGGCGGTGCAGGCGGTAGACCTCCATCAGCTGCTCCCCCACCGTCTGCACCGGGTTCAGCGCGGTCATCGGTTCTTGAAAGATCATCGAGATGCGGTTGCCACGCACCCTGTGCATCTGTTCGGGAGGGAGTGCGAGCAGAGCCTCCCCCTCAAAATCGATGGTGCCGGCTACCACCCGGCCGTGGGGGCGGGGCAGCAGCCCCATGATGGCCAGCGCGGTGACGCTCTTGCCGCAGCCCGATTCGCCGACCAGACCGAGGGTCTGTCCCGGTGCGACGCTGAAGCTGACGCCATCGAGCACCTTGAGCTCGTCCCCGTCGACGGTAAAGGTGACCTCGAGGTCGCGTACGGTGAGCATGGGGGAGGACATGGCGAAGCTCCTACTGATAACGGGTGAAGGGGCGCGGGTCAAATGCCTCGCGGATGGCCTCGCCGATGAAGGAGACCATGATCAGCACCAGACTCACCGCCGCCACCACCGAGCTGACGATCCAGATGGCGTCGAGATTGTTGATCCCCTGCGAGAGCAGCTCCCCCCAGCTCGGGGTCGGCGGCGCAAGGCCAAAGCCCAGATAGTCGAGGGCGGTCAGGGTGGAGATGTTGCCCACTACTGAGAAGGGGGCCAGGGTAACGATCATCATCAGGGTGTTGGGCAGAATGTGGTGGAAGATGATGCGTCCTGTGCTCGCCCCCTGCGCCCGTGCCGCCATCACATAGTCTCGCGCCCGCTCCTTGTAGGTGAGGGTGCGCATGTACCAGGTGATCCCCATCCAGCCGAACAGCACGTTGATGGCGACAAAGAGGCTGAAGTCGGGCTTGGTGAGCGACACCAGGATCATGATGACGTAGAGAAACGGTACCTGTGACCAGATCTCGATAAAGCGCTGCAGGATGAGGTCGAAACGGCCGCCGAGAAAGCCCATCAGACAGCCAACGGTGACCCCGATGGCGTAGCTGGCCACCAGCGCGATAAAGGCGAAACCGATGGCGATGCGAAAGCCATAGACCAGCCGCGCCAGCACGTCGCGCCCGCCGGTATCTGTGCCGAAGAAGTGGCGATCGGCGTGGCTGGGGGCGTAAGGGGGGTAGGCATCCTCCTTGAAATCCTGCTCATAGGGGTTCCATGGCACCGGCGGCAGCAGCACCCAATCCCCCTTCTGCTCATGGGCAAAGCGGCTCTTGAGCTGGCGATAGTTGGTCTCGTAGTCGTAGTCGAAACCGAAGTGGCGACCGGGGATCACCGCGCTGTAGGTGGGGAAGTAGAGGGTGCCCTGATAGCTCACCACCAGCGCCCGGCTGTTGACCAGAAGCTCCGCCAGCAGGGAGATCAGCACCAGCAGGGTGAACAGGATAAAGGAGTAGTAGCCGCGCTTGATCGACTTGAATCGCTTCATTTTTTTCAGGGTGACCGGGTTCATGGCTACTCTCCAAACCGCACGCGGGGATCGACGAACCGGATTGCAACGCAGATAGCGGGGGCGATATGGCGCTGTTTCAATCTGACAGTAAAAAGAGAAAGGGGGCTCATCTTCACTCTCCAAACCGCACGCGGGGATCGACGATGGCAACACAGATGTCGGAGACGATATTGCCCACCAGCATCAGCATGGAGGTGATGGCGAGAATGCCCATGACGGTGGGGTAGTCCCGCTCGACGATCGCCTCGTAACCGAGCAGGCCGATGCCGTCGATGTTGAAGATTGTCTCGATAAGGAAGGAGCCGCCGAAGAAGACGGTGAGCACTGAGCCCAGATGGCTGGCTATGGGGATCAGACTGTTACGCATGGCGTGGTCGGTGACGGCCCGGCGAAATGGCAGCCCCTTGGCTACCGCGGTACGCACGTAATCGGCCGAGAGGTTCTCCATCAGGCTGTTCTTCATGGTCATGGTGAGGATGGCGAAATCACCGATGGCGTAGGCGATAAGCGGCAGCAGGGCATGGGCAAAGAGGGTGTGGATCTGCTCCCAGCTGCTGCTCATCGAGTCGTACTCGTCCCCCGGGAAGCCCCCCATCGGCAGCCACTCCAGATGAAACGCGAAGACGGTGATGAGAAAGATCCCCACTACGTAGGCGGGCAGGGCATATGCCATGTAGATAAGCATGGAGCTGAGGGAATCGAAGCGGCTGTTGTGTTTGAGCGCTTTGGCCACCCCGAGCGGGATGGAGACGGCGTAGCTCAGCACGAACGTAGCCACGCCGAAGAAGGCGGTGACCGGCAGCCGTTCCTTGATGAGATCCCACACCGGTTCGTAGTAGCGGGTCGAATCGCCGAGATCGAGCACCGCCAGCTTCTGCAGCCACTCCCAGTAGGCGACCAGCATCGGCTTGTCGAGGCCGTAGAAGGCCTTGAGCTCCTCGATCTGCTCGTCGGAGAGGGCCTGCGCCCCCTTGCTGCCGCCGGAGCGGCCCCCCTCATGCTGCGACACCTGCGCCTGCATCAGCATCCGCTCCACCGGCCCGCCCGGCACAAAGCGGGTGACGGTAAAGACCAGCAGGGTGATGCCAAGAAAGGTCGGAATGATGAGCAGCGTGCGGCGCAGCAGATACGACAGCATGGCGAAACCTCGTCCTTGGTGGTTGCTGGCGGCCCCTCATCTCCCTGATTGGCCGCAATGCTTCATTGGTAAACATAAACCCGAGCCAGATCAATCAAATAATCGCGTCGGGCGGTGCTATGGCTGCGCTTTGCACCATTTTGCCGGCCCTGCTGCAAATGAGATTGTATCTGCTGGTGAGACAAACGTTTTGATATCTGTTTCGCAAGTGAAACAATTGGCCTGTGCCTCCCCTGTTTACGGGGCGATCTGGCGCTTTCTCCATGCCCTCCCGATCCTGTTCATCCGCCGTTTGGCTGCCTTGTGTCACAGTGGCTTTTGCCAGCTTGAGCGCGATTGCCGCATAAACGACGCTTTTTAACAACAAAAGCGGGACAACAAAGTTGAAATTTTGGCCGACTCGGGAAAGAATGCGCGCTCGGTTATTGGCGCCGTGGTGCAGGTTTACCCGCCACTGGCAGACCGAGGATGAGACGGCCTCCGGCCCATTTGGTACAGGAAACCACACAGGAATTTTATGAATCCCCTTCGCACTGCCGCTTCGGCGCTTTTTTGCACACTTGCCCTGGTCAGCCAGCAGGCCGCTGCCGTTGAATACACTCTGCCTGCGGCCAACAGCCGCCTGATCGGCGAGAACCAGGAATACGTGGTGCCCGCGGACAACCGTCCGCTGGAGCAGATCGCCGCTGACTTCCAGCTGGGTCTCACCAACATCATGGAAGCCAACCCGGGCGTTGATCCCTATCTGCCGAAGGCGGGTAGCACCCTGATCATCCCCCATCAGCTGATCCTGCCCAACGCCCCCCGCGAAGGGATCGTCATCAACGTCGCCGAGATGCGCCTCTACTACTACCCGAAAGGCAAGAATGTGGTGGAAGTGCTGCCTATCGGCATCGGCCAGCTGGGGGTCAACACCCCGGAGAACTGGATCACCAAGGTAGAGCGCAAGCGCGCCAACCCGACCTGGACCCCGACCGAGAACATCCGTCGCCGTTATGCCGCCCAAGGCGTGACCCTGCCTGCGGTATGGCCGGCTGGCCCGGATAACCCCATGGGTCTGCATGCCCTCTACATCGGCAACCTCTATGCTATCCACGGCACCAACGCCAGCTTCGGCATCGGTCTGCGGGTGAGCAGCGGTTGCGTCCGTCTGCGCGCCGACGACATCAAGTATCTGTTCGACAACGTGCCGGTCGGCACCCGCGTCCAGTTCGTCAACCAGCCGGTCAAGACCTCGGTCGAGCCGGATGGCGGTCGCTACATGGAAGTGCACGAGCCGCTGTCGCGCAACGAGGAGGAGTTCAACTCCACCGCCGCCGTGCCGCTTCCGATGACCCCGGCCATCACCCGCTTTATCGCTCACGCCGAGTCTGACTCCAACGTGGTCAAGCAGGTGCTGGAGCAGCGTACCGGCCTGCCGACCCGTCTCAATCCCTGATTGAGCATGCTGCCAGCGCCAAGCGCACTGGCAAGGCAGGCAACGAAAACGGCGACCAGATGGTCGCCGTTTTTTATTGCTTGGTTTGCTGCATCTTATGGCATGCAGACCGGGCAGAAGGCGTAGGTGCCTTGCGGGTCGTTGAAGCGGGTGAGCGGGTCGAGAGAGCGGTTCACCTCGCTCAGCGCCTTGCCAAAGCCGGCCGGCAGCCAGCTCTGCAGTTGCGGGGCGAGCACGCGGGCGCTGCTGTCAAACAGCTGGCGCAGGAATTTGTCCTTGGTGGACTCCTCCTGCTCGATGGGGGTGACCTGCCACTCCTTGAGGTTGGCCAGCTCGGCGGCGGCCTTGATGGCGTCATTGAGGTTGCCGAACTCATCCACCAGACCGAGCTCCTTGGCATCCTCGCCAGTCCAGACGCGACCTTCAGCCGCTTTCTCCGCCTCTTCCGGGCTCAGGCCGCGGCCCTTGCTCACCAGACCGACGAAGCGCTGGTAGGTATCCTCGACGTTCAGCTGGATCGCCTGTCCGACGTGTTCCGGCAGGGCGCGGGTCAGGCCGACGCCGACATAATCGGTGGTGCCGACGCCGTCAGTGTGCACGCCGTACTGGGAGAGCGCCTTGTCGATGGTGGCGAACATGCCGAATACCCCGATGGAGCCGGTGAGGGTGGTCGGGGAGGCAAAGATCTTGTCCGCATCGGCAGAGATCCAGTAGCCACCGGAGGCGGCGTAGCTGCCCATGGAGACCACCACCGGCTTGCCAGCCTGTTTCAAGGCCAGCAGCTCGGCGCGGATCTGCTCGGCGGCGAAGGCGCTGCCGCCCGGGCTGTCGACCCGCAGTACCACGGCTTTCACCTTGTCATCGCGGCGAGCGTCGGCCAGCAGGTCGGAGAGGGTATCGCCGCCGATGGTGCCTGTAGGCTGGACGCCATCCATGATGGCGCCGCTGGCGACCACCAGACCCACCTCATCCTTGCCGCTCTGGGGATACTGATCCGGGATGGCGGCCAGATACTCTTTCAGGCCAACCCCTTTCCAGCCGTGGTCGTCGCTCTCGCCCACTTCCTTGATGACCGCCTGGGTCATCTCGTCGCGGGTCGCCAGCTGATCCACCAGCCCGTTGTCGAGGGCGTAGTTGGCGGCGTTGCCACCGGCCTTGCGTAGCAGCTCGAGGAATCGATCCTTGCCCGGTGCCACGGCATCCGGTTCGATCTCCCGCTGCTCGGCCACATCAGCTACATAGGATTGCCACAGCTGATCCAGCCAGCGCTGGTTCGCCTCCTTGCTCTCGGGGGACATCTCGTCGCGGGTATAGGGTTCGACGAAGGATTTGTAGGTGCCGACCTTGAACACGTGCGGGGTGATGTTGAGCTTTTCCAGCGCCGACTTGAAGTAGGTCTGGTAGACGCCGAGCCCCTCGATCACCACGGCGCCGCTCTGGTTGAGCAGCACGTGATCGGCATGAGCGGCCAGCAGGTATTGGCCCTGGCTGTAGAAGTCGGCCATGGCGATAACCGGTTTGCCGCTCTCCTTGAACTCGTCGATGGCGGCAGTTACCTCCTGCAGCTTGGAGAAGCTGGTGCCCTGCAGCCCCTGGGGCTTGATCACCAGCGCCTTGATGCGATCGTCATCCTTGGCGCTGCGAATGGCCCACAGCAGGTCGGAGAGGAGGATCTCGCTCGGCTGCTCGTCGCTGTTGTCCATCTGGCGCAGCAGCTGCGAGGTGGGATCGGTCGTGCTGCGCTGTTCCACCAGCACGCCGTTGAGGTTGAGGGTCAGAGCGCCTTCGATGGGCGTCTCCGGAGCCTCTTTCTGGCCAACGCTGTAGACGATGACCAGCACCAGTGCGAGAAACAGCAGATTGACCAGCATCAGCCGGGTGAAATTGAGCAGGCGCCACAGCGTGCGGAACAGCCAACCCAGACCTTTGAAGATAGACATAGTCGAGTTATCGCCCTGTTAATGGGTTAAAGAGGGCTCATTATTAACCAGTTGGCCCCCCAATTGCCATTTCCTGCAAAGAGTTACCGCTTAACTTCGTTCAGGGCACGGCTGTTCGCTGAAAAATCATCCAAACAATTGTTTGAAAAAGCATTTTCGATTCTTTACTCTAGTTGCAGTTTGATAACAAAAAATTAACTGGAGGCGTCGTGAGTCGTTACCCAACCCTGCTGACCCCGCTCGATCTCGGCTTCACCCAGCTGCGCAACCGCGTCTTGATGGGATCCATGCATACCGGCCTTGAAGAGGAGAAGGGCGGTTTTGACAAGCTGGCCGCCTTCTACGCCGAGCGTGCCCGCGGTGGCGTCGGCCTTATCGTCACCGGCGGCATCGCCCCCAACCTGCGTGGGCGGCTGGTGCCTCACGGCTCCCAACTGAGCTTTCCCTGGCAGGTAAGCAAGCACAAGAAGGTGACCAGTGCCGTGCATAAGGAGGGGGGCAAGATAGCGCTGCAGATCCTCCATGCGGGCCGTTACGCCTACCATCCGTTCAGTCTGGCGCCAAGCTCCCTCAAGGCGCCCATCTCCCCCTTCAAGCCGCGCGCCATGAGCGAGCGGCAGATCCGCGGCACCATCCGCGACTTCGCTGCCACCGCAGCGCTGGCCAAGGCGGCCGGTTATGACGGGGTCGAGGTGATGGGTTCGGAAGGCTATCTCATCAACCAGTTCATCTGCGAGCGCACCAACCAGCGCAGCGATGGCTGGGGTGGCAGCTTCGAGAAGCGGATGCGCTTCCCGGTGGAAATTGTCCGCGCTATCCGCGAGCGGGTCGGCACTGACTTCATCATTATCTTCCGCCTCTCCATGCTCGATCTGGTGGAGCAGGGGTCGACTCTGGAAGAGGTGATTGCCCTTGGCAAAGCGCTGGAAGCGGTGGGGGTGACCCTCATCAACACCGGCATCGGCTGGCACGAGGCGCGCATTCCCACCATCGCCACCAGCGTGCCGCGCGGCGCCTTCAGCTGGGTGACTGCCGAGCTGAAAAAGCACCTCAAGGTGCCACTTATCACCACCAATCGGATCAACACCCCCGAGGTGGCCGAGCGCATTCTGGCAGGCGGCGAGGCGGACATGGTCTCCATGGCGCGCCCCTTCCTGGCTGACCCGGAATTTGTCATCAAGGCGGCCGAGGACAGGGCGGACGAGATCAACACCTGCATCGCCTGCAATCAGGCCTGTCTCGACCATGTCTTCAAGCAGAAGCGCGCCTCCTGCCTGGTCAACCCGCGCGCCTGCTTCGAGACCGAACTCACCTTTGGCCGGGTGCCCCAGCCCAAGAAGCTGGCGGTGGTGGGGGCGGGGCCGGCCGGGCTGGCCTTTGCCTGCTACGCTGCCGAGCGCGGCCATCAGGTTAGCCTGTTTGATCAGGCGAGCGAGATTGGCGGCCAGTTCAACTTCGCCAAGCAGATCCCGGGCAAGGAGGAGTTTCACGAAACCCTGCGCTATTTCGCTAAGCGGCTGGAGAAGTGCGGCGTCGAGCTCTATCTGGGCCAGCGCCAGAGTGCCGAGAGCCTGCTCGGCGGCGGCTTTGACGAGGTGATCCTCGCCACCGGTATCCGCCCGCGTACTCCCAATATTCCGGGGATCGAGCATCCCAAGGTATTGAACTACCTCGATGTATTGCGGGATCACAAGCCGGTCGGCCAGAAGGTGGCGGTGATCGGCGCCGGCGGCATCGGCTTTGATGTTGCTGAGTATCTGGTCGAGAAGAAGGTGGAGATGGATGCCGAGGGGCACCGTGATCACTGGCTCAAGGAGTGGGGCATCGACAAGCAGCTTGGCGAGCGCGGTGGCCTCACCACCCCTGAAATCGATGCGCCAGAGCGCCAGATCTGGCTGCTCCAGCGCAAGGAGAGCAAGGTCGGTGACGGTCTTGGCAAGACCACCGGCTGGATCCACCGTACCGTGCTCAAGAACCGCAAGGTGCAGATGCTCTCCGGCGTGCAGTACCTGCGCATCGATGACGACGGGCTTCATATTCAGGTGGGTGACAAGCAGCAGTGTCTGCCGGTGGATCAGGTGATCATCTGCGCCGGACAGGAGCCGCTCAAGGAGCTGCAGGGCGGTCTGCAGGCCGCTGGCAAGCCGGTACACATCATCGGCGGTGCCGACGTGGCTGCCGAGCTGGATGCCAAGCGGGCGATCAGACAGGGCGCCGAACTGGCGGCGGTCATCTAATCTCTCCCCGCCATCATGAAGGAGATAAACCCCTGAGCCTCAGGGGTTTTCTTCATTCGGCGCTGTGCTAAGGTAGCGCCATCATTGCCCAAGAAGGAATTGCCCATGGATGCCCTCACCCTGCTGCTCAACCGCCACTCCTGCGGCCGTCTCACCGATCCCGCTCCTGCTGGCGAGGTACTCGACAATATTTTGAAAGCGGGGCTGCGCGCGCCGGATCATGGCACCCTGACTCCCTGGCAGTTCATTCTGTTTGAAGGGGAAGGCCGCGAGCGGCTGGGCAAGCTGCTGGCCGAGGCGGCCCGTGCCCGCGGCGAAGATGAAGAGAGCATCAAGAAGTGCAGCGAGGCGCCGCTGCGCGCTCCGCTGGTCATCGCGGTGGCAACCCGTTATCAGGAGCACCCCAAAGTGCCGAAGCTGGAGCAGGAGCTTTCTGCCGGTTGCGCCGTGATGGCGATGCAGATGGCGGCACAGGCGCAGGGTTTCAACGGCATCTGGCGCTCCGGTTGGTTTATCTTCGACGAGCAGATCAACAAGGGACTGGGACTGGCGGCAGAAGACCAGCTGGTGGGCTTCCTCTACCTCGGCACCCCCATGCTGGAAGCGCGCAAACTGCGTGAACTGCCTATCGAGCAGTTTGTCCGCCACTTCTAGGTTGCCCGGTAAATAGTCAAAAAGAGAAAGCTCCTCAGTGCAGGGGCTTTTTGTTTAACCGTGAATAGTAACCAGAGTGGTGGGAGAAAATAAACGGCTCCAAGGGGGTCGGCGAGGCGTAGCAGGTAATTATTTAAATAGTGAGATACACCTCTCAATCCTGGTGTATTTCGCTATGTAAAACGTTTTCGCGTCTATTAATATCCCTCTTGCCAGTTTAGAAGGGCACTCCTTCTAATTTTTCTGCGATGAGAGTCGCAATTCCGTAGCACCTTTTTAAACAGCCCAACGTCTTCGTGACATTGGGCTTTATTTTTTATGGGGTTATGCGTCTGCTGACACGGGCCGCGTATGGTTGCAGTGATGCGTCAGCTGGCTCGTTCCACTCTCCTGGTTGGCAGGAGCCTGGCTGGATTGCCTGCCACTCTGGCGCCTGCCGGCACATCTTTGGTGACCACGGTTCCGGCCCCGACAACTGCCTCCCGTCCTATGGTGACCCCGGGCAGCAGGATGGCCCCACCACCGATCCAGACCTTGTCTTCTATGGTGATGGGCAGCGCCGTCTCGACCCCTTGTACCCGTTCATCGGCCTCCAGTGAGTGGGCTGCAGTATAGATCTGCACGTTTGGCCCGATCATCACGTCGGCCCCGATACGGATGGGGGCGTTGTCCAGCAGGGTGGCGCCCATGTTGATGTAGCTGTTTTTGCCAAGGTGGATGTGGCGGCCATAGGTGCAGTAGAGGGGCGGACAAATAAAGGCTCCCTCTGCCAGCTCGCCGACCAGCTCCAGCAACAGCGCCCGCTGTTCATCCTCTTCCTCTGCCCGATTGAAACGGCGATAGCGTGCCGCCGCCTCGCGCCGTATCGCTATCAATTCCGGGTCGATGCAGTTATAGGGCTGGCTGCTGATCATCTTCTGATATTCGTTCATGGCGGTTACTTTCCTTTATCTGCCGGAAGGTTGGATATTGGCGCCAATACGGCAGAAGTAACGTGATCACCCGCCCGATACGGGCAGAACCAGATTGGCAGGTCTGCCTTCGGCAAAGGCCAGCACATTCTCGAATGCCACGCGAAAGTAGAGTTCGTAGCTGTTTTGCTCCACATAGCCCAGATGAGGCGTCGCCAGTACATTTGGCAGGCGCAGCAGGGGCTCGTTTTCCTGTGTGGCCGGTTCGGTGTCAAAGACATCGAGTGTGGCCCGCTTCTCCGGATGGTTACTGAGCTCGGCATAGAGCGCGCCCGGCTCGATAAGCTCGGCCCGGCTGGTATTGACCAGCAGAGAGTTTCCCTTCATGCGGGTAAGGTCTGCATGGGTCACACAGCTGCGGGTTGCCTCGCTCAGGCGCAGATGCAGTGAGAGGATATCGGCCTGACTAAAAAACGCCTCCTTGCTGGAAGCGCTGGCATAGCCATCCAGTTCGGCCTGCTTGCGCGAAGCGTCACTGCCCCATATCAACACCGACATGTCAAATGCCTTGCCGTAGCGGGCGATCCGCTGGCCTATCTTGCCATAGCCCCAAATACCCAAGGTTAACCCTTGCAGGGTACGGCCCAGGCCCAGAGCTCCGGACTGTTGCCACTGGCCTTGGCTCAAAGCGTGACTGTAAGCGGGAATATGGCGCGAGGCAGCCATGATGAGTGCCCAGCAGAGCTCGGCAGGTGCTACCGGGCTGCCGATGCCTTCGGCAATGGTTACCCCATAGCGTTGGCATAAAGCGGGATCGATATGCTGGCTGATCTTGCCGGTCTGGCTGATGAGTTTAAGGGAGGGGAGTTGAATCAGAAGCTGTTCGTCGATGCGGGTGCGCTCGCGGATCAGCACCAGCGCTTCCACGCCTGTCAGCTGGGCGGCAAGTCGCGCCGGATCGGGTTCGCTCTGGTTGAGAATGATGACGTCATGAGCTGCCAGCAGCGCAAAGCAGGGGAGATGACGCACCTGATCCTGATAGTCATCCAGAATGGCAATCCGCATAAGAAGTCCCTCTCGATAGCGTTTAGTTGGGGATCCATCTTAACGGAAACTGAGTGAGTAGTGCCTTCGAATGGGAGTGTTCGAGAAGTGCCATATCGCCTTCAAACCTCTTCGTATCAACAGGGAGCATCAACGGCGGTGGGTTCGGCAGGCCAAAACAATCAGGGCCCCCGAACGGGAGCCCTGATGGCATGAGGTTGGCGTCAAAGCTGACCGAGCTTAGCTGTGCTTGCGGCCGGAGAGGCGGCACCACTCCTCCTTGACGGCGGTCGGGTCCATCTCGAACCACTGGCCGTAGATGGTTTCCAGCTCCGGGGCCTGACTCTCCAGTACGCCGGAGAGGGCCATCAGGCTGCCTGCTTTGCCGTGGCCGGCGATCAGCGGTGCCAGTTCGCGCAGCGGGCCAGCCAGAATGTTGGCGACTACCACGTCCGCTTCGACATCTTGCGGCTGGTCGGCTGGCAGATAGAGCTCAATCTGGTCGGCGACGCCGTTGCGCGCGGCGTTGTCGCGGCTGGCCTGAATCGCCTGCGGGTCGATGTCGATACCGATAACGCGGGCGGCTCCCAGTTTCAGGGCGGCGATGCCGAGGATGCCGGAGCCGCAGCCAAAGTCGACCACGGTTTTACCGGCCAGATCCAGCCCGTCCAGCCACTGCAGGCAGAGCGCGGTGGTGGGGTGAGTACCGGTACCGAAGGCCAGACCCGGATCCAGCATGACGTTGACTGCATCGGGGTTCGGCACATCGCGCCAGCTCGGGCAGATCCAGAGGCGTTCGCCAAACTGCATGGGGTGGAAGTGATCCATCCACTCGCGCACCCAATCCTTGTCTTCCAGCTGCTCGACCTTGTAGCCGACGTTTTCGCCGAAGATCTGCTGGAAGAAGGCGATGGTGGGGGCCGGATCGGTTTCGGCATCGAACAGACCCATTACCTCGGTCTCGCCCCAGAGCGGGGTTTCACCGGGCATGGGTTCATAGACGGGCACATCCTTGGCATCCATAAAGGTCACCGCCTGGGCACCACGCCCCAGCAGCATGTTGCTCACCTTGTCTGCGGTCTTGGCAGTGGCGTTGATTCGAATTTGTATCCAGGGCATGGCGTCGACTCTTCATAAATGTGAAACCGCGCGATTCTATCATCATGGGCGTGTGCTGTCGTGGTTTGCCCGTACGGAGCGGGCGATGGCGGTGTCATGAGGAGGCTTTGCCGAATTGGCACGGTTTCTGTATTGCTCTGTAGCGGCGAAGATGACCGGTTTTCGCCGAACGCTTTGCTCAAGTTCCGTCATTTTTCACTGCCACCGTCAGGTGGCATTTTTTTGGCTCAAAGATGGGAAGTTGCAAGGCAACCGGCATAGTTGGCACGCCAGCTGCAAAAGCCTGATGTCCTGCTGAAGGATATGTGTGTGATTGTTACCCCAATGTTCAGGTATTTAGGGCCATCCCGACGGGATGGCCCTCTTTTATGGGGTTTTTATGGTGGTTCTGCGTGGTGACTGTCTGGCTCTCTGGTTGCTGCGTCCCCTGTTGGGGCGTGGCACTGGTGAGTTCACACTACTATGGTGCAGCAATTACCCACAAGGGATTAGCGGGAGAAGCCGCTCATGTCGATCACCAGCTTGCCCACCATGCGGCCTGCCTCTACCTCGGCATGGGCCTCTGCCAGTGAGGTCGGGGTCAGGGCCGGCAGGGTTTTGGTCAGGGTGCTCTGCAGTGCGCCCTGATCAACCAGAGTGGCAACCTGTGTCAGCAGCTTGTGCTGCTCGATCATGTCCGGGGTCTGGAACAGGGATCGGGTGAACATGAACTCCTGGCTGAAGGTGACGCTCTTGCTCTTGAGCAGGGAGAGATCCCAGGGCTCTTTGGACTCGGCGATGGTGCAGATATGGCCAAACGGGCGGATCAGCCCTGCCATGGTGGCCCAGTGCTCGGCGGTGGCATTGGTGCAGAAGATGGCATCGACCTGAGTAATGCCAAGGGCGGTCAACTCCTCCTGCAGCTTGTGATGGTTCACGACCTGATGAGCACCCATCTCGAGGCACCACTCACGGGTTTCGGGGCGGGAAGCGGTAGCAATCACCTCCATACCCGTGAGCTGGCGAGCCAGCTGGATGGCGATGGAGCCCACTCCGCCAGCTCCACCGATGATCAGCAGCTTGCCACGGCTCTCGCGGGTGAGGCCAAAGCGGTCGAACAGGGTCTCCCAAGCGGTGATGGCGGTGAGCGGCAGAGCGGCTGCCTCCACGTCGCTCAGACTGGTGGGGGCGAGGGCGGCGATGCGCTCATCCACCAGTTGCAGGGCGCTGTTGCTGCCGGGGCGGCTGATGTCGCCGGCATACCAGACCCGGTCGCCGGCCTTGAACAGGGTTACTTCGCTGCCGGTGGCGATCACTTCACCGACCGCATCCCAACCCAGCACGCGCGGGCTATTTTCGACCTTGGCCTTGGGGGCGCGCACCTTGGTGTCGACCGGATTGATGGAGGTGGCGGTGACCCGCACCAGCAGGTCCCGCGGGCCCGGCGTGGGGTCGGGCAGCTCGGCGGCGATAAAGCAGTCGGGATGGTCGCTCGGCAGATAGTGAGTCAGGGCAATGGCTTTCATGGTTGTTCCTTTCAAATCGGTGTGTTCGGGATTGCCACTCACTCTAGTCTGGTTAATTATCCTGATTAAGATGGGTAATTGGTAAAGACTGTTTGAATATATGAACAATGTCGATCTGGAGTTGATGGGACTGTTTGCCACCGTGGTGGAGCAGGGGAGCTTTACCCGGGCGGCCGAGCTGATGGGGATGCCGAAATCGTCGGTAAGCCAGAAGATCTCGCGACTCGAAGCTCAGCTCGGCGTGCGGTTGCTGCAGCGCACCACTCGCAGGTTGAGCCTGACCCCGCAGGGGGAGGTCTATGTGGAGCATTGTCAGGGACTGCTGACGCTGGCTCGCAGCGCCAATCTGGCGATGGCAAGGCTGCGATCGGCACCGGCTGGTCGGGTGCGGATCACCGCCCCCGAGGCGACCGGTACCCTGCTGCTTGGCCGGATCCTGGCCGAGTTTCGTGCGCTTTACCCCGAGGTGGTACTGGAGCTGACCCTGAGCGATGAGCAGCTTGATCTGGTGGGCGAGGGTTATGATCTGGCGCTGCGGGCGGCGCCGCTGAAAGACTCCAGCCTCATCTGTCGGCGTATCGGTCAGGTGCCGCGCCATCTGGTGGCGGCACCCGCCTATCTGGCGGCCCACGGCATGCCGCAGCAATTGAGCGATCTGGGACGATACGCCTGTCTGGTGCACTCGGCGCTGCCGCTCTGGCCGCTTCAGGAGGGAGGCTGGCGGCCGCTGGGAGCCTGCATCAGCAACAGCCTGCTGGCGCTGCGGGAGTTGGCGATCAACGAAGGGGGGATTGCCTTGCTGCCCCATCATGTCTGCGAGGGGGATCTGGCGAGTGGCCGATTGCAGAAGGTGCTGCCGGAGCTCGCCGTGCCGCCCAATCCCTTCTATCTCATCTATCCGAGCCGGGAGCATCTCGCTCCCGCCTTGCGAACCCTGATGGACTTTGTGGCCGAACGGCTGCCGTTTGCCTGAGTTGTTACCAGCTGCTCTGGCTGGCCGATTCCTGATTGGGCTTGAGACCGAGCGGCACCGACTGGCGCTCTGCCAGCATGCGGATCTGCCCCTCGATAAGCCCTGCGCTGGGACCCAGCACCAGTACCAGCTGGTGGTCGTTGAGCACGATCCAGGAGAGGCAGCCCAGCTCCAGCAAACGGGATTGATCGACCCGGCTGATGTCGCGCACTCGCAGGCTGAGACGGGTCAGGCAGACGCTCATCGCCTGCAGGTTGTCCATGCCGCCCAATACCTTGAGGTACTGGATGGCCAGCATCTGCGGGTCGGTGGGCACCACGCTCGCAAGGCGCGGGTGCTCCTTGGCGATGGGCTTGCTCGGCATGCTGAGGGGGGCGCGCTCCAGCAGCTGATAAAAGAGCAGGGTGTAGGCGACGAAGAACAGGATACCGACCGGAATGATCCAGAAACTGTGCTCCCCCGCCTGATAGCTCAATACCAGATCCAGCAGGCCGGCGGAGAAGTAGCTTCCCACCTTGATGCCGAGCGCGCTGCAAACGGCGAGCGAGAGCCCCGTCATCAGGGCGTGAGCCAGAAACAGCCAGGGGGCGGTGAAGGCGAACAGAAATTCGATCGGTTCGGTGATCCCCACCAGCGCCGAGGTGAGCGCCAGAGTAAGCAGCAAGCCCCCCTGTGGCAGTCGCTGCATCCGCTGGCGGTGCAGCCAGATGGCGAAGCAGGCGCCCGGCAGGCCGAACATGATGATGGGGTAGAGGCCGGCCATATACCCCTCGTGCAGCGGCTGGGCGGCAGCCAGTGCCTGCAGGTTGCTCTCGCCAAGGCCAACCACGCTGCCCAGCACCTGATGCAGGCCGAGCGGAATGAGCAGGCGGTTGAGGGTGCCAAAACAGAAGGCGCCGAAGGGGGTGGTGAGCAGATCCGAGGTGAGCAGGGTCAAGCCGCGCTCCAGCGGTGGCCAGAGTAGCGAGAGGGGAACCGCGAGCAGCAGGCAGAGCAGTGCTGAAGCCAGCACGCTGGGAAACTCCCCTCTGGCCATCTGCAGCCAGCCGGGCAGCTTTTGCTGATGCACCCAGGGGTAGACAATCGCGGTGGTCAGCCCCGCCAGCAGACCGCAGATCATATCGGCGTGCAGGTTGGGCGCCAGCGTGTTGAACGCCGTGCTGAGCAGCAGAAAGTTGACCGCACCCGCCAGCGTTTGCCCGCCCAGCTCTTGTCGGCTCAGACCAAAGGCGATGGCCACCGCATAGATGAGCGGCATCTGGCTGAAGATCGCCTGCCCGGTGAGGGAGAGCACCGCAAGATCCAGTACATCCGGCTGCCCCAGCCGATAGATGAGGGCCGCCATCGGCAGGATGGAGACCGGCAGCAGCAAGGCATAACCGAGCCGCTGCAGGGAGTGGGTAATCAGTTGTCGAGTGGCTTTAACGGGCATACTGCGGCAATCTTTTGTGACTTGGCGCACAGTTTAACCGGAAACCACCCATTTGGGGATAGTTTTGGAACCCTTTATTTATCTTTTTGTTATTGCTACTCGAAAAGGGCCCGAACTTCCCGCGTGGGGGCTGCGGTGAACAGGCTGACCACCACGAAAATCACCAGTGCCAGCGCGAGGCTCGGCACGATGGCGTGCAGGCCGGCCAGCTTGATTTCCCACTGACTCAGAACCCCATAGCTGACGATGCCGCTGACCATGCTGGCCAGTGCGCCGGGGCCGTTGGCCCGCGACCAGTAGAGGCCGAGCACCAGCGGCCAGAGGAACACCGCCTGCAGGCCACCGAAGGCGAGCAGGTTGAGCCAGATGATCATCTCTGGCGGTTGCAGTGCCGCGAGCAGCACCAGGGTGCCGAGGATCAGGGTACAGAGCAGGGAGAGGCGCGGAATGCGTACCTCCAGCTTTTCCTGTTTCGGATTGAGATAGTTGAGGTAGAGATCCTTCACCAGTGTGGCGGAGGCCTGGATCAGCTGGGAGTCGATGGTGGACATGATGGCCGCCATCGGTGCCGCCAGAAAGACCCCGGCCAGCCAGGGAGGTAGCACTTCCATCATCAGGGAGGGCATGATCTTGTCCGGACTGTCCATGCCGGGCAGGATGGCGCGCCCCAGAGCGCCGGCCAGATGCATGCCGAACATCAGCAGGGCGCTCACTACGGTACCGATCAGGATGCCGCGATGGAGCGCCTTGCTGTCGCGATAGCCAAAGCAGCGCAGCGCTGAGTGGGGCAACCCCACCACCCCGACACAGACCAGGATCCAGAAACTCAGCATGAAGGGCTGGGTCAACATGTCGCCGGCCCCCTGCGGGCTCACCAGTTTGGGATCGATCACCTTGAGCTGGTGGATAAGGTTTGGCAGGCCGTCACCGGCGACCAGAATCCCCGCCAGCAGGGCACCGGTGCCGATCAGCATGATGATCCCCTGCAGGGCATCGGTCATCACCACGGCGCGAAAACCGCCGATGATGGTGTAGAGCAGCACGCAGCTGGCAAACAGCATCAGCCCCTGCTGGTAGGAGAGGCCGGTGGCGGTCTCCAGCAGACGGGCGCCACCGATAAACTGCACCACCATGGTGGCGATAAAGGCGAGGATGATGGTGACCGAACCCAGCACCACCACCGCCTTGCTCCGGTAGCGTGCCCACAGCATGTCGTTGATGGTCACCGCATTGACCCGGCGGGCGATGATGGCGAACTTCTTGCCCAGTACCCCCAGGGTCAGCCAGACAGTGGGCAGCTGGATCATCGCCAGCAACACCCAGCCCAGACCAATCTTGTAGGCGGCACCCGGCCCACCGATGAAAGAGGAGGCCGAGGTGTAGGTCGCCACCAGGGTCATCGCCAGCACCAGCCCACCCATGCTGCGGTTGCCGATGAAGTACTCTTGCACGAAGTTGCCGCCGGCGCGGTGGCGGCTGGCCCAGAAACCGACCCCCAGCACCAGCACCAGATAGATGAAGAGCGGCAGCATCAACTCAAGATTCACGGGGGTGCTCCTTCTGCGGGTTGGCGTGGGTATCGAGCGGGATATCCACGAAGAGGCGATTGACCATCAGGGCGCAGAGGATGATGAAGATGAGCGGCATCACCATGCAGCTGAGCAGGAACCAGAGCGGGATGTCCCACAGCTCCAGATGGACTGGGATGAAATAGGCGGTGCCATACCAGGCAAAGAAGTAGAGCAGGGTCAGCAGCAGACAAAAAGCAGCTTCCCGGCGGGCGAGAGCGAAACGGTTCACCTTGGCCTCCGACAAATTTGAGGGGCGCAAGGATAACAAAAAAGGGCCATGTCGCCATGGCCCTTTTTCAGCAGAGGCTTCTTGCGAAGCCGCCTCCCGGCTGGATTGCAGATAAGCAGCGGGCTGCTATCCGGCCGGAAGTGATTGTTCTGCCTGCGAGATCTTACAGACCCAGCTTCTTGTGCAGGTAGTGGATATTGGTACCACCGTGCTGGAAGTTTTCGTCTTTCATGATCTCTTTTTGCAGCGGCACGTTGGTCTTGATGCCCTCGACCACCAGTTCGTCCAGCGCATGGCGCATGCGGGCGATGGCGATGTCACGATTCTCGCCGTAGCAGATCAGCTTGCCGATCATCGAATCGTAGTGGGGCGGAACCTTGTAGCCGGCATAGATGTGGGAGTCCCAACGCACGCCCAGACCACCCGGAACGTGGAAACTCTTGATCAGGCCCGGAGAGGGCATGAAAGTAGCCGGGTCTTCGGCGTTGATCCGGCACTCGATGGCGTGGCCATGGATGCGGATATCCTGCTGGGTGATCGACAGGGGCTGGCCAGCGGCGATGCGCAGCTGCTCCTTGATCAGATCGACACCAGTGACCATCTCGGTCACCGGATGCTCCACCTGAATACGGGTGTTCATCTCGATGAAGTAAAACTCGCCGTTTTCGTAGAGGAACTCGAAGGTGCCCGCACCGCGGTAACCGATCTCGATACAGGCGCGTACGCAGCGCTCGCCGATGAACTTGCGCATCTCGGCGGTGATGCCCGGAGCCGGCGCCTCTTCCACCACTTTCTGGTGACGTCGCTGCATGGAGCAGTCGCGCTCGCCCAGATAGATGGCATTGCCCTGACCGTCAGCCAGCACCTGGATCTCGATGTGGCGCGGATTCTCCAGGTACTTCTCCATGTAGACCATATCGTTCTTGAAGAACTGGCCCGCTTCGGATTTGGTCAGCGCGATGGCGCCCGCCAGTTCCGCTTCGTTGCGCACTACGCGCATGCCGCGACCACCACCGCCACCGGCGGCCTTGATGATCACCGGATAGCCGATGCGCTTGGCAATGGCAGCATTGCGTTTGGCGTCGTTGTCGACGGGGCCGTCAGAGCCCGGTACGCAAGGTACACCAGCCTTCTTCATCGCCTCGATGGCGGAGACCTTGTCACCCATCAGGCGAATGGTCTCGGCGCGCGGGCCGATGAAGACGAAACCGGACTTCTCGACCATGTCGGCGAAGTCGGCGTTCTCGGAGAGGAAGCCGTAACCCGGGTGGATGGCAACGGCACCGGTTACCTCAGCAGCAGCGATGATCGCCGGCACGTTGAGGTAGGAGTCGGTACTGGCCGGCTTGCCGATACAGATGGATTCGTCGGCCAGCAGCACATGGATGAGCTCCCGGTCGGCGGTGGAGTGAACGGCCACGGTCTTGATCCCGAGCTCTTTACAGGCGCGCAGGATCCGCAGGGCAATTTCACCGCGGTTGGCGATGACTACTTTATCCAACATGGGTGGCGATATCCCTTATTCGATGATGAACAGCGGCTCGTCGAATTCGACGGCCTGACCATTTTCAACCAGGATCGCTTTGATCACACCGGCCTTGTCAGACTCGATTTGGTTCATCATTTTCATGGCTTCGACGATGCACAGGGTGTCGCCGACATTGACTTGCTGACCCACTTCCGCGAACGGCTTGGCATCCGGGCTGGAGGAGCGGTAGAAGGAGCCAACCATCGGGGAGCGCATCAGGTGACCGCTCGGGGTGGCATCTGCGGCCGGTGCAGCGGCAGCCGGAGCAGCAGCAACAGGGGCGGCAACCGGAGCAGCGGCCTGCGGCATGATCATCTGCGGTGCGGCAGTTACCTGACCTGCGAAGTTGCGGCTGATGCGAACGGACTCTTCACCTTCGGAGATCTCCAGTTCGGCGATGCCGGACTCTTCAACCAGTTCAATCAGCTTCTTGATTTTGCGGATATCCATTAGCATTCTCTTTCTTCTTTATCTGATCAGTGATTATCAAGCCGCGCGCAGATGGCGCACGGCCGCGGTTAAAGCGAATTGGTAGCCATCGGCCCCCAGACCACAAATGACCCCTTTGGCGACATCAGACAGATAGGAGTGATGACGGAACGGCTCCCTGGCATGGACGTTTGACAGGTGCACTTCGATAAAGGGGATGGCGACACCCAGCAGTGCATCGCGGATGGCGACGCTGGTGTGGGTGAAGGCGGCCGGATTGATGATGATAAAATCCACCTGGCCCATGGCCTGATGGATGCGGCTGATCAATTCGTGTTCGGCGTTGGATTGCAGATGTTCCAGAGTTACACCGAGTTCGCTGGCGTTGAGCGTCAGATCGGCGACGATCTCATCAAGCGTCTTGCTGCCGTAGATACCCGGTTCCCGCTTGCCCAGCAGATTCAGATTTGGTCCGTTGAGCAGGAGAATGCGGTGATTTTGCGACATATTGAGTACATCCTCGATGATAATGCTGCTATCTATCAGCTATCTTGTGGACTACCAGAAATCTAGCCATTTTCTGCGCAAATCGGTGTGCCCTGGCACACAGATTTCGCAATTATATTGATTTCGTGAAAATTAGCAGCATTTTACTGGTCTAATCTCTACATCTGCCTATTTATTGAGCTCTCTCGCCCCGGGAGCGAGGTTCCGGTGACGCAGGCTGTTTGCACCGTTCCGAAAACAACAAAGCCGGCACAAGGCCGGCTTTGCAAGTGAGTTGGCAGAGGGATCAGGCTGCTTCCGACTTCTCGCGGATCAGCTTGTCCACCACTCCCGGATCCGCCAGGGTGGAGATATCCCCCAGACTGTCGGTCTCGCCGGTGGCGATCTTGCGCAGAATTCGCCGCATGATCTTGCCGGAACGGGTTTTCGGCAGTCCCTCGGCCCAGTGGATCACATCCGGCGTGGCGATGGCGCCGATCTCCTTGCGTACCCACTCCTTCACCTCTTTATGCAGCTCGCGGCTCGGCTCTTCGCCGGCAATCAGGGTGACGTAGGCATAGATACCCTGACCCTTGATCTCGTGCGGCACCCCTACCACCGCCGCTTCGGCGATCTTGGGATGGGCAACCAGCGCCGATTCGATTTCGGCGGTACCCATGCGATGGCCGGAGACGTTCAGTACATCATCCACCCGTCCGGTGATCCAGTAGTAGCCATCGGCATCGCGACGGGCACCGTCGCCAGTGAAGTAGCGACCGGGGAAGGTGGAGAAGTAGGTCTGCTCGAACCGTTCATGATCGCCAAATACGGTGCGCATCTGGCCCGGCCAGGAGTCGGTGATCACCAGATTGCCCTCGGTGGCCCCCTCCAGCGGCTCACCCATATTGTCGAGCAGAGCCGGCTGTACGCCGAAGAACGGCTTGGTGGCTGAACCCGGCTTGAGGTCGGTCACACCGGGTAACGGGGTGATCAGGATGCCGCCGGTTTCGGTCTGCCACCAAGTATCGACGATGGGGCAGCGCTCATCGCCTATGGTGCGGTAGTACCACTCCCAGGCTTCCGGGTTGATGGGTTCACCTACCGAGCCCATGATGCGCAGGCTCTGGCGCGAGGTGCCGGTCACGGCTTCGGTGCCTTTGGCCATCAGGGCTCGGATAGCGGTGGGGGCAGTATAGAGAATGGTGACCTGGTGTTTGTCCACCACCTGACTCATGCGGTTGGTCGCCGGGTAGTTGGGCACCCCTTCGAACATGATGGTGGTGGCTCCGTTGGCAAGCGGCCCGTAGACCAGATAGGAGTGACCGGTGACCCAGCCCACATCGGCGGTACACCAGTAGATGTCCTCTTCGTGGTAGTCGAACACATATTTGAAGGTGAGGGTGGCATAGACCAGATAACCGCCGGTGGTGTGCAGCACCCCCTTGGGTTTGCCGGTGGAGCCGGAGGTATAGAGGATAAAGAGCGGATCTTCGGCGTTCATCGCCTCCGGCGGGCAGTCACTGCTGACGGCGGCGGTCGCTTCATGCCACCACACATCGCGATGGTTGTGCCAGGCAACATTGCCGCCGGTGCGCTTGAGCACGATCACCTTGCTGATCTGGGTATCCGGGTTGGTAAGCGCTTCGTCCACATTCTTCTTGAGCGGCACGGCGCGACCACCGCGCAGCCCTTCGTCAGCGGTGATGACGATGCGGGAGCCCGAGTCGATGATGCGGCCGGCCAGCGCTTCCGGCGAAAAGCCGCCAAAGACGATGCTGTGTACCGCGCCAATACGGGTACAGGCCAGCATGGCGATGGCGGCCTCGGGCACCATGGGCATATAGAGGCAGACCACGTCACCGCGATGCACCCCTTGGGCTTTCAAGACGTTGGCAAACTTGCACACTTCGGCGTGCAGCTCGCGGTAGGTGAGTTTGCGATCTTCGGCCGGATTGTCCCCTTCCCAGATGATGGCGACCTTGTCGCCACGCTCTGCCAAGTGGCGGTCGAGACAGTTGGCGGAGACGTTGAGCTGGCCATCTTCAAACCATTTGATGGAGACATGGCCCGGATCGTAGGAGGTGTTTTTTACCCTGGTGTAGGGTTTTATCCAGTCGAGGATTTTGCCCTGCTCACCCCAGAAGGTATCGGGATCCTCGACGGAGGCCTGATACATGGTGGCATAGTCGCCCTTGTCGAGCAGGGCGCTGTTGCTGATATGGGGTTTGACCGGGTAGACCTTGCTCTCGCTCATGACTCACTCCTTTGAATACATTCTTTTAATGATTAAGTAACAACTTATACCTTTGGCGGGTGGGGGCAATTAGACTTTTGGATAGACGGCAATATTTGGTTACAGGGAAGTCGATGACAATTAATCAACACGTCGGTAAAAAGGGGCTGGTTGATTAATTGGAGGTCATGATGTTGTCCCTGTTGCTCTGTGCATCCCTTTGGCAGTTTGATGCGCCAGTTCCCGCTGGCGAACCTCTGAAAGAGTTCGAGATCACCCATCAGGAGGCTTCACCCGCGCTGCGGGATCGGGTGGCCGATCAGCTTGGTCATGCATGGCAGGCCAAAGATCCCGGCACCAGACTCACCTTCAGTGAACCTGCCCCCCGTTATGCTGGCGAATCACCGCTGACACGCATGCTCAATGACCGTGATGATGGTTGGGAATCCCGCTTGCAGATTGAGTGGTAATCCGGTTGGCAGCCAGCAGGAGGCGGATGCCTCCCGGTTGGCGATAATGACTGTCTGCTACTATGAGTGCATGCGTTGATGCAGGTGATCTCCCATATGGTTGACGTGCAGCGGTTTGCTGAACAGATAGCCCTGTCCCTCGCCGCAGTTGAGTGATTGCAGGAAGGTATACTGGGCCCGCGTCTCGATACCCTCGGCGGTGACCTCCATATCCAGGCTGTCGGCCAGATTGATGATTGTGCGGCAGAGCTCCCGGCTATTCTTGTCCTCCGGCAAAGCCTGTACGAAAGCCCGATCGATCTTGATGCGATCGATGGGCAGGGTTTTCAGCAAACTCAGTGATGAGAAGCCTGTACCAAAGTCGTCGATGGCAATCTGCACGCCGAGGCTTTTCAGGCGGGTAAAGAGATCAAGACTCTGTTCGACCCGTTGGATAATGCTCTCCGTCACCTCGATCTCCAGCCGCTGTGGCGGAAATCCCGTTTCGTTCAGAATGGCCGCTACCCGCTCTACATAGCCGGGAGAGCGCATCTCCCGCACTGATACGTTGACTGACATCCGGGGGACGGGCAGGCCGGCGGCCAACCAAGCTTGGCCTTGCTCGCAGGCATGGCGCATCACCCACTCGCCAATTTTTTCGATGAGGCCGCACTCCTCGGCAACCGGAATAAAACGGGCCGGGTTGATCATCCCTTCATTCGGGTGTTGCCAGCGTAGCAGGGCCTCCAGACCACTCAGGTGACCATCGTTCAGATCGGTCATGGGTTGATAGAAGATACAGAGCTGTTCCAGCTCCATCGCCTTGAGCAACCCCTGTTCAATCTGCATCCGTTCACGGGCCCGCGCCGCCATGCTCGGGGTGTAAAACTGATAACCGTTGCGCCCCTGGCTTTTGGCTTCATACATGGCGCTATCTGCCGCGCTGACCAGATTTTCCGGGGTTTCGGCATGATCCGGATACATGGCAATGCCGATACTGGCCGAAATAGCGACCAGCTCATGGTCCAGCTCTACCGGCTCGCGCAGCACGGCGAGCAGCGTATTGGCCAGAGCAGACAGTTCGTCGGGATGTTCCAGATAAGGAATGAGCACCAGAAACTCATCACCTCCCAGCCGGGTCGCCAGATCGTTTTGCTGCAGGCAGCCATTGATCCGCTCTGCCAGCCGCTTGAGCAGTTGATCGCCGACCCCATGGCCCAGGCTGTCGTTGATCAGCTTGAAGCCATCAAGATCGATGAAAAGCAGCCCGAGGCGAGTGTGATTGAGTTGCGCTGTTTTGAGTTCAAGGGCCAGCCGCTCTTGCAGCAGATGGCGGTTGCCAAGTTCGGTCAGCGTATCGTGATAGGCAAGGTGGTTCAGCTCGGCCTCTACCTTGCGGATAGCGCTGATGTCGGAGAGAGCAATCACATAATGCGTCGTGTTGTTGAAACTGTCGTAGACGGCGCTGATCTGCTGCCAAGAGGAGAAGTTGCTGCCATCCTTGCGCAGGCAGACCATCTCGCCATGCCAGGCGTGGTTACCGGGACGCAGGTTATGCCAAGGATAGTCATGCTCCATGTAGCGCCTTGGGTGCATGATGATGTCCGGCGTCCGCCCCGTCACTTCCTCGGCATCATACTGGGTCAGCATGGTAAAGGCCGGGTTGACCGAGATGATACGCTGTTCGCTGTCGAGGATGATGATCCCCTCTGCCGTGGTATCGAACACCACGTTGGCCTGATGAAGCCGCTCCTCCTGGCGACGACGGGCAGTGGCATTGTGGATCACGCCCATTACTCGCTGACCGACCGACTCGGTGGCGGCCACATGGTCGGCATGAATATCGACCCAGTGACGCTCTTGCTGGGGGTTGAGATAACTCAGTGTGAGGTGAATGGGCTCCCGCCCCAGCAGGGCCGACTTGAGCTGGCGTGCAGATTCCGGTTCAAAGCAGTCGACAAATGTCTGCAAGCCGCCGCGAAAGCGGTTGGCCGGAATACCGAGCAGAGGCTCTATCTGACCGTCGAACAGCATGCGATCTTCCTCTACATGCCACTCCCACACTCCTATCTGGGCTGCTCGCATCGCCAGTTGCAGCCGCTGCTCGGTTTCATACTGCTCGGTGATGTCACGCACAATGGCGAGAATGCCGCTCAGCTCTCCTTGCTCATCGCGCATCGGACTGTAAGTGGCCTGCCAGCGACGATAGTTGCTGTCGTGGGCTGCAGTCTGGCCGGTAATGGCGATATCGACGTAGGGAATGCCGCTGCGCATGATCTGCTGAAACATGGGTTCCAGAGTCGGTGCCAGTTTCGGAACAACCTCCCGCAGGTGTTTGCCCTGATGCTCCTCGATGGTTTTGCCATTGATGTCGGCCAGCACCTGATTGACCTTGCGATAGCGGAACTCCCGATCGAACACGCCGATACCCAGCGGGGCTGTGCCCATGAGCTGCTCTAGTACCGAATGATCGGAGAGCTGTGTCATGAGAGCATCGGTATCGTTGCTGAGAGGTTTTCTGTCCATGATGGCCCCGGCATTGACTTATCTGTCATTAACATCGTCTTTGAGTATGGCACGAACTCTCTGACGGGGAGCCAGGCGAGATAGTTACAGCCATACAACGTGCAAGGGGATTGACAGAAATAGAGGCAGGTTATTGAAAGAAAAGGCTTATCCCTTCTGGCGGCCAAAGGCCTGAACGCCGCGCACAAACACCAGCCAGCCTAGCAGGTGGAAAGGCAGGGCCAGCGCATAGAGTTGCAGCCAGTGGGCACTGCTGCCGCTGCTCTGGATGAAGTCAATCCAGGCGGCCAGTAGGGCCAGCATGCCAGCGATCTGGAAGCGGCGGCGCAGCACCACTTCGACGCCGAGGTTGGAGAGGTAGAGGGTCAGCAGGATGCCGGCAAAGCCGGTGAGCTGGGCAGTACCGTAGAGCTCGCGATCCGGATTGAACAGCAGGGCAACGAGAGGGGTAATGCCCTGATCCTGCGGGATCAGGGCCAACAGCCAACATGCAATCAGAAGCAGGGCTGTTTTCATCGGCTTAGCTGGCCTGGGCCGGCTTGACCAGAGTCAGGTAGTTGGCATCCATCTTGAGGAAGACCCCCAGCAGACGGGCACTGGCGCCGTAAAAGCCAAACTGGTCGGCGGCGCGACAGGCACTCTCGAACTTGTCGAACCAGCCCAGCAGGTGGCCGTGCAGCAGCGCTTCCTGTTCGTCGAGCCAGTTTTCCCGCTCGGCTGCACTCTTCGCTTCTGCCGCGCGGATGATGAGATTGCCCATCAGATCCAGCTCGATGGCCAGATGATCCGCAGGCTCTTTGTATTTGTCGCTGACATTGATGCCGAGGCGATCGAGGCGGGCCTGCATCTCGGCCATCGGGGCCTGCATCAGCAGCTTGGCATCACTGCGGTAGAGGGACTCGTAGGGCAGGGCACCCAGCTTGGGATCCACCAGAAACAGGCCTGCGAAGTCGGCGGCGAGTTCCTGTTGGCGATCAGGGCGCACCAGCAGGCGGGCGATGGCATCATTGAGTTCGGCCACGGCTTCGCGCATCGGATCCAGGGTCGAGAGGCTTTTCAGGAAGCTTCGCACATCATAGGTGTCATATTCGGCGATCTGCTCATCACTGAGTTCAGCGGCGAACAGGGTGGAGAACCACCAGTAGAGTTCGGCCCGGCGTTCGCTGGTAGCCATAAAGTCCTGCATTTTTCCTCCGTGGATGGCAATCGGGAGCCTTGATGGCCCCCGATTCTAACGACTTTAAAAATAAAGGAAACTTCATGGGGTGGTTTCGGTGACTCCAGCCAGCCGGGCACAGAGGGTGCAGGCTGGCGGTTCTGTTCAGGGGCGGGTCTCGAACTGCGGACAATCATCGCCAATCTGATGCCAGGGCGCTTTGGATCCGACAAAAATGTGGAAGTTGGGGCTCTGGGTCGGCACATCGTCGAGGATCCCCAGCCGCAGGTTGATCTTGCCGCTACTCTGCTTTTCGCTAAAAAGGCTGGATCCGCAATTGCGGCAGAAGGCGAGGGTGGTTTCGGCCGATTTGCGGTAGCGGGTCAGCGCCTCCTCGCCCTGTGTGACGGTGACCTTGCTGCCATCCAGTCCGCCGACGGAGGCATAGTCGGAGCCGGAAAACTTGCGGCACTCCGAGCAGTGGCAGTTGCCCATGTAGTCGAACTGGTCAGGCAGGGTGAGGTGGATGGCACCACAGAGGCAGCTGGCGTGTAACTGTTTCATTATCTGTTCCTTGTGCCATTTGGCACATCAAAGAGAGTGGGGATCGTCATCGCGAAAGAGCACCTGCTTGCACTTGGCACAGACCCATTCGCGGCGATAATCTGCCAGATGTACCAGCCCCACTTCCATCAATTCGTGATGGCCGCAGTGGTGACAGAAGATGATGTCGCCATCGACCGCCTCCGGGTGGATCGCCAGATACTCCATCCTGGTCGGGAGCTCCTCCCACGCGCTGGTGGGGATATGCTTGCGCTGGCTGGTGTAGTAGACCCAGTAAAACAGAAAAAAGATCGCCAGGATCAGAAAGGTGAGCAGATGGTCCATCTTCAATTCCTCCGGTTAGGTGCAGCCCCTCGGATGCATGACTGCAATCAGCTCCATCATGATGAAATTTGTTTCGAATGAAGATGTTACCGGAAGGCTAACGGGATCGTTGTGATCCCCTTCGGGTTTTGCCCAGTCAAAGAGCAGGGTTGAATGAGACTTTTTGAGTCACGATTGCAGGCCGGAGCGGGCTGGTCCCCTGATTTTTACAACATAAATTCAACATTTTTTTAGGTGGTTGGACTGTCTCTTTGATCCAGCTCACGTTACAATGCGCGGGCCCACTTCACCTATCGCGCAAACGATTTTCAGGAGAGAAACGGATGTTGAAACGTGACATGACCATCGCCAATTATGATCCGCAATTGTGGCAGGCCATCACAGACGAAACCCGTCGTCAGGAAGAGCATATCGAGCTGATTGCGTCCGAGAACTACACCAGCCCCCGTGTCATGGAAGCCCAGGGCTCCCAGCTGACCAACAAGTACGCCGAAGGTTACCCCTCCAAGCGTTACTACGGCGGTTGCGAGTATGTGGATGTGGTTGAAACCCTGGCTATCGAACGCGCTAAAGAGCTGTTCGGTGCCACCTACGCCAACGTGCAGCCGCACTCCGGCTCCCAGGCCAACAGCGCCGTCTACATGGCCCTGCTGCAGCCGGGCGACACCGTGCTGGGCATGAACCTGGCCCACGGCGGTCACCTGACCCACGGCTCCCCGGTCAACTTCTCCGGCAAGCTGTACAACATCATCCCCTACGGTATCGATGAGTCCGGCAAGATCGACTATGACGACATGGAACGTCAGGCTGTCGAGCACAAGCCGAAGATGATGATCGGTGGCTTCTCCGCCTACTCCGGCATTGTTGACTGGGCCCGCATGCGCGAAATCGCCGACAAGGTCGGTGCCTACCTGTTCGTCGACATGGCTCACGTGGCTGGTCTGATCGCTGCTGGCGTCTACCCGAACCCGGTGCCCCACGCGCACGTGGTCACCTCCACCACCCACAAGACCCTGGCCGGTCCGCGCGGTGGTCTGATCCTCTCCGCCGCTGACGACGAGGAGCTCTACAAGAAGCTCAACTCCGCCGTCTTCCCGGGTGGTCAGGGTGGCCCGCTGATGCACGTCATCGCCGGTAAAGCCGTTGCCTTCAAAGAGGCGCTGGAGCCGGAGTTCAAGACCTATCAGGCTCAGGTCGTGAAAAACGCCAAGGCGATGGCTGCCACCTTCATCGAGCGCGGTTACAAGATCGTCTCCGGTGGCACCGACAACCACCTGATGCTGGTTGACCTGATCGGTCGCGAGCTGACCGGTAAGGATGCTGACGCTGCGCTGGGCAAAGCCAACATCACCGTCAACAAGAACTCCGTACCCAACGACCCGCGCTCCCCGTTCGTCACCTCCGGTGTGCGGATCGGTACCCCGGCCATCACCCGCCGCGGTTTCAAGGAAGCCGAGTCCATCGAGCTGACCCACTGGATCTGCGACGTACTGGACAACCACGACAACGATGCCGTGCTGGCCACCGTACGCGAGAAGGTGCTGGATATCTGCCGCCGCTTCCCGGTCTATGGCTGATAAGTCAGACCATCTGGTTTGAGACCAATGCCACCCTCGGGTGGCATTGTTTTTTATGGCGTTGGGCAACAGGGGAGGGATGAGGTTGAACTGCGAAGAGAAGATGCAGAGCGAAGAGGCATACTCCTGCGCAGAGCGGGACAAGGCGCTGGAGGCGGAGCTTCGGTTGGCAATCCGCGCCCAGTATCACTTCCGTGCCAGTGAGCAGGGGTTGCTGGCATGGGATGTACGGCGGTTGGTGCGACTGAGCCGTGATCTGCCGCGGCAGGCGGTGGCATTGAGCGAGATTGCCGAGCTCGACCGCGAGCACTGGTATGGCCATGGCAGCGCCACCCCCACGGTGCGCAGTGTGGTCGAGCACTGCCAGCTCATCATGGCGGCGGATCTCGCCTACCCGATCATTCTCGACAGTGCCGGTCGGGTGATGGATGGCATGCACAGGATCGGCAAGGCTCTGCTGCTGGGCCACAGCCATATCGATGCGGTGCGGTTTGTGGTCGATCCCGTCCCCGATTATCAGGATTGCGATCCCGATAGCCTGCCTTATGACGACTGAGCTGCCCCCTGGCGATAACGACTGGAAAAATCACGCTTTTGCGCTTTTTACCGCGGTTGGATGGCCGTGCTACACTGGCCGACCTAACACCCGCACCTGTTGGCGGGTGCCCCGTTTTGTTAACGCCGGAGGTCAGATGCATTGCCCTTTCTGTAGTGCCGTTGATACCAAGGTGATCGATTCCCGTCTGGTGGCCGAAGGCCATCAGGTGCGCCGCCGTCGCGAATGCCTGCTCTGTCACGAGCGTTTCACCACCTTCGAGATGGCCGAGTTGGTAATGCCGCGGGTCATCAAGTCCAACGGTTCGCGCGAGCCGTTCAACGAGGACAAGCTGCGGGCCGGTATCCTGCGGGCGCTGGAGAAGCGTCCGGTGAGCATGGAAGCCATCGAAAAGGCGGTCAACCACATCAAGTCACGCCTGCGCGCCACCGGCGAGCGGGAAGTTGCCTCCCAGCTGGTGGGCAATCTGGTGATGGATGAGCTTAAGGGATTGGACAAGGTGGCCTATATCCGCTTTGCCTCCGTCTATCGCAGCTTTGAAGATATCCGCGAGTTTGGCGAAGAGATCGCCAAGCTGGAGAAGTAACGGCTGCGAACCCCTCCCGGATCGGAGGGGCATGACCGGCCGGTGCCGCCAAGCTGGCTGCCGGCTGGCAAGTGGACTGTTACGCCAGTGAAACATCCAGGCTGAGCATTGTTTCGCTGGTGAAAAAATTTGAGGGCGTGCGACCGCAACCTGCGAGTCGGCGCCTGCCGTCATGGCGGGAAATGCCATGGCCGATCTGCCCGATGTTGTTGGCGAGAAGCTGGTGAGCGGCAAGAGATAAAAGAACGCAACTCATCAGATTGCTGCACCACACGGGATACGTTGCTGGAAACAGGAGCCCGGATGTTTAGTCAAGATGATTACCAATGGATGAGTCGGGCCCTCGAGCTGGCCCGCCGCGGCCGTTACACCACGGCCCCCAACCCCTGCGTCGGCGCCGTGCTGGTGAAAGATGGCGTGGTGGTTGGCGAAGGGTGGCATCAGAAGGCGGGCGAGCCCCATGCCGAGGTCTACGCCCTGCGCGCCGCCGGTGACAACGCCCGTGGCGCCACCGCCTATGTGACTCTCGAACCCTGCTCCCACCACGGTCGTACCCCTCCCTGCGCCGAAGCGCTGATCAACGCTGGCGTGGCCCGGGTGGTGGCGGCCATGGTTGACCCCAATCCCCAGGTGGGGGGGCGCGGCCTGCGGATGCTCTCCGAGGCGGGTATCAAGACCGATTTCGGCCTGCTGGCGAGCGAAGCGGAAGCGCTCAACCCGGGCTTTTTCAAGCGGATGCGGACCGCCTTCCCGCGGGTGACCGTCAAGCTGGGGGCCAGCCTCGATGGTCGCACCGCCATGGCGAGCGGCGAGAGCCAGTGGATCACCTCCCCGGATGCGCGCCGTGACGTGCAGCGACTGCGGGCCCGCCACGATGCGGTGCTCTCCAGCGCCGAAACCGTGCTGGCTGACGGTGCCTCCCTGACTGTGCGCTGGGACGAGCTGCCCCCCTCGGTCAAGGCGAGCTATCCCAAGGAGACCCTGCGCCAGCCGCTGCGGGTCATCGTCGATTCGCAAAACCGGCTCACGCCCGACTTGCCGCTGTTCCAGAGCGAGAGCCCGGTGCTGCTGGCCCGTCACAAGGCGTCCGGCGAGTGGCCCGCGTGGGTGCAGCAGCTGGAGCTGCCGCTGCTGGATGGCAAGCTGGATCTGGTCAGCCTCTTCATGCTGCTGGCCAAACAGAACGTCAACTCGGTATTGGTCGAGGCGGGGCCGCGGCTGTGCGGCGCTCTGCTGGAAAAAGGGCTGGTGGATGAGCTGGTGCTCTATCAGGCGCCCAAACTGATGGGCGACGAGGGGCGCGGCCTGTTCCATCTACCCGGCCTGACCCGGCTGTTCCAGGCGCCCAAGCTCGCCATCAAGGATGTGCGCATGGTGGGGCCGGATATTCGCATTACCGCCAAAATAGCCTGATCTTTCAATGTTCAAGGGGGCATCTGCTGCCCCCGTCATCTGCAAGGTGATCTGCATGTTTACCGGAATTATCGAAGCGGTGGGGACTCTGGCCGAACTGCGTCGTCAGGGGGAGGACATGGCCCTCACCGTCCACGCCCCGGGCCTGGATTTTAGCGACGTCAAGCTGGGCGACTCCATCGCAACCAACGGCGTCTGCCTCACCGTGGTGGCGCTGGGCGACAAGAGCTATACCGCCGATGTGTCGCTGGAAACCCTCTCCCGTACCGGCTTTGCCGCCGCCAGAGTGGGCGATCGGGTCAACCTCGAGAAGGCGCTGATGCCCACCTCCCGTCTCGGCGGCCATCTGGTCTCCGGCCACGTAGACGGGGTAGGGGAAGTGAAAAGCGTCTCCAGCAGCGGCCGCGCCATCGAGTACTGGATCAAGGCACCGGGGGAGCTCTCCCGCTACATCGCAGAGAAGGGGTCGATCGCGGTGGATGGTATCAGCCTCACCGTCAACGCGGTGCAGGGCGACCTGTTTCGCCTGACGATCGTGCCCCACACCGCCCAGGAGACCACCATCGCCAGCTGGAAGCCGGGTCACAAGGTCAACCTCGAGGTGGATCAGATCGCCCGCTATCTGGAGCGGCTGATGATGGGCAAGAGTCAGGAGAGCAGCGCCTCTGCCTTGACTCTGGACAAGCTGGCCAAGGCCGGTTTTCTCTGATGGTCGGGGTGTTGGCCCCGACCAAAACGATTTTCTGTGATCCCGCTCCGATTGAAATGGGGCCATGCGCCCCAATCTAGAGCAGCATATCTCGCATTCCCGTTGAGCCTGCGGGCTCAATCCCCAAATAGACAGATGGAGTAGCCCATGGCGCTGAGCACAACCCAGGAAATCATTGCCGACATCAAGGCTGGCAAGATGGTGATCCTGATGGATGACGAAGACAGGGAGAACGAAGGGGACCTCATCATGGCCGCCTCCTGCGTCCGTCCGGAGGATATCAACTTCATGGCCCGCTACGGCCGTGGCCTCATCTGCCTGACCCTGACCCGGGATCGCTGCAAGCAATTGGCGCTGCCGCTGATGGTGGATCGCAACAATGCCCAGTTCTCCACCGCCTTTACCGTCTCCATCGAGGCGGCCGAAGGGGTGACCACAGGTATCTCCGCCGCCGATCGCGCGGTGACCGTGCAGGCGGCTGTGGCGGCCAATGCCAAGGCGGCCGATCTGGTGCAGCCGGGCCACATCTTCCCGCTGATGGCGCAGGATGGCGGCGTGCTGACCCGTGCCGGTCACACCGAAGCCGGTTGCGATCTGGCTCGTCTGGCCGGTTTCGAGCCTGCCGCCGTCATCGTCGAGATCCTCAACGAAGATGGCACCATGGCGCGCCGTCCGGATCTGGAGATCTTCGCCGAGGAGCACGGCATCAAGCTTGGCACCATCGCCGACCTTATCGAGTACCGCAACCAGCACGAGACCACGGTCGAGAAGGTGGCCGAGTGCAAGCTGCCGACCGAGTTTGGCGAGTTCGACCTCATCACCTTCCGCGACACCATCGACAATCAGGTTCACTTCGCCCTGAAAAAGGGTGAGGTGCAGGCCGATCAACCGACCTTGGTGCGGGTGCACCTGCACGACGTGCTGAGCGATCTGCTACTGACTGACCGCCATGCCGCCCGCAGCTGGCCGCTGCCCAAATCCATGGCCCGCATCGCCGACGAGGGCGGGGTGCTGGTGATCCTGGGGGCGGAAGCCCACGGCGCCGAGCTGCTGGCCCGGGTCAAGGGTTTTGAAGCTGCCGACAAGGGGTTGGCGCCGGAAGGAGCCAAGTGGCAGGGGACTTCGCGTCGGGTGGGCGTTGGTTCCCAGATCCTCAAGGCCCTTGGCGTAAGCAAGATGCGCCTGCTGAGCTCGCCGAAGAAGTACCATGCCCTCGGCGGTTTCGGTCTGGAAGTGGTTGAATACATAGGCGAATAAACGCTACAGCTTCGGCTTGCAGAGGGCGTTATCCGTCCTCGGCAAGCCGTGGAGTATGCCGGCGCATGACCACGCCGGCCCATTGAATTGGCGATCATGGCCGCTCGTTGCGGCCATGGTTTTTGTCGTGGGTCTGTTGTGCTAGAATGTGCGCACTTTTGACTCCGGCCCTTTTGCTTTCACAGATACAGGATTTCCAATGAAGGTTATCGAAGGAAACATTGCCGCTCCCGAGGCGCGCGTTGCCATTGTCGTTGCCCGTTTCAACAGCTTCATCAACGACAGCCTGGTGAGTGGTGCAGTAGACGTACTGAAGCGTCAAGGTCAAGTGCAGGACAGCAATCTGACTCTGGTGAAAGTACCGGGCGCAGTTGAAATGCCGCTGGTTATCAAGAAGCTGGCCAAGAGCGGCAAATATGACGCCATCGTGGCGGTCGGTACTGTCATCCGTGGCGGCACCTACCACTTCGATCTGGTGGCAAACGAGAACAGCAAAGGAATGGCCCAGGTGATGATGGAGTATGAAATCCCCGTCGCCTTCGGCGTGCTGACTACCGAAAACATTGAACAAGCCATCGAGCGTGCAGGTACCAAGGCGGGTAACAAGGGTGCAGAGGCTGCACTGGCAGCGCTTGAAATGATCAACGTCCTGAAAGAACTGGACGTGTAACGAGGAGAAATGCATTGAAACCGTCTGAGCGCCGTAAAGCCCGTCATTGCGCCACCCAGGCCATCTACCAGTGGCAGATGACCAAGGCCAACGTGGGTGACATCGAAGAGCAGTTCAAGATTGATCAGGACACCAAGGGTGTAGACCTGAACTACTTCCGCGATCTGCTGTTCGGGGTATCGCTCCACTGCAACGAGCTGGACAAGGTCTTCGCACCTTTCCTCTCCCGTCCGCTGGAAGAAGTGGACATGGTGGACAAGGCGATCCTGCGTCTGGCGACCTACGAGCTGACCCGTCGTGATGATGTGCCGCCGCGCGTGGTCATCAACGAAGCGATCGAGCTGGCCAAAGCCTTCGCCGCCGATGACAGCCACAAGTTTGTCAACGGTGTACTGGACAAGGTGATCAAGTCGCTGGACAAGCGCTGATAGCTGCGTTCATCAGCATCTAATAGAGGAGCCAGCTTATCGCTGGCTTTTTACTGTATGGGTGAATTCGAGCTGATTGATAAGTACTTCAAGGTCCCCCACGCCCGCAAGGACGTGGTGATGGGCCCTGGAGACGATTGCGCCCTGCTGACCCTGCCCCCCGACACCCAGCTGGCGGTGAGCACGGATACCCTGGTCAGCGGCGTGCACTTCTTCCCCGACATGGATCCGGTCGATCTCGGCTACAAGGCGCTGGCGGTCAATCTCTCCGATCTCGCCGCCATGGGGGCCGAACCGCGCTGGGTCTCGCTGGCGCTGACGCTGCCGGCCATCAACGAGAGCTGGGTCGCCGGCTTTGCCGAAGGATTCCTGGAGCTCGCCGAGTACTACAACGTGGCGCTGGTGGGCGGAGACATGACCCGCGGGCCGCTCTCCATCACGGTGTCGGTCAAGGGCTCGGTGCCTGCCGGTCGCGCCCTGATGCGCAGCGGAGCCAAAGCCGGTGACGGCATCTATGTCACCGGCACCCTGGGGGATGCTGCCCTGGCGCTCTCCCACCTGCTGGGCAAACGCACCCTCAACGAGAACCAGCTGGCGGCCGTGCTGCCACGCCTCGATCACCCCCATCCCCGCATTCTGGCCGGACAGGCACTGCGCGGACTGGCGGGCAGTGCGCTGGATCTCTCTGACGGGCTGGCATCGGATCTCGGCCATATCCTCAAGGCGTCCGGCGTGCGGGCCCAGATCGATCTTGATCTGCTGCCGCTCTCGCCGGTGCTGCAGGATGCGGTGAGCGAGCAGGATGCGTGGCAGCTGGCGCTGGCCGGCGGCGATGACTACGAGCTCTGCTTCACCGTACCGCAGGAGCATCACGGCGCGCTCGATACCGCGCTGGCCCACAGCGGGGTCAAGTTTACCCGTATTGGCCGCATCGTGGCGGGTGAACCGGGCATCGAGTACCTGCGTGGCGAGCAGCCGGTCGAGCTGCAACTGAAAGGGTGGGATCACTTCGCATGAGTCTGTTCATGATAAAGCCCGAGCTGAAACGACTGGATCTGAAGAATCCGCTCCACTTTCTGGCGGTGGGCTTTGGCTCCGGTCTCTCCCCCAAGGCGCCGGGCACCATGGGAACGATCGCCGCCATCCCGCTCTACCTGCTGGTGAGTGGGCTGCCGACCCACTGGTTTATCGCCCTGCTGGTGGTGGGATTCCTGATCGGTATCCGCATCTGCCAGAGCGCCACCGATGCCATCGGCATGCCGGATCACGGCGCTATCGTCTGGGACGAGGTGATCGGCTTTGGCGTCACCATGATAGCGGCGCCCGCCGGTTGGGAGTGGGTACTGGCGGGCTTCCTGCTGTTTCGCCTGTTCGATGTGCTCAAACCCTGGCCCATCTCCTGGTTTGATCGCCGTATCCACGGCGGCCTCGGCATCATGCTGGACGATCTGATTGCCGCTCTGTTCGCCCTCATTTGTATGCAATTACTGGCCGCCTGGCTCGCTTGATTGCCCTCTCCCGGGGAGTGACTGTTACAGCACTCCCCGATTTATATCTGCCTAATTTTCATTCATCGGCATATGCTGCCGTATATCATCCATTTCACATAAATATTCACTACTCATTCGGGGCCTTACCGCGAATGGAGAATAGTGATAAATGCTGCTTGTTGCGTTCTTGTTGAAATTAAAGTAATGCTAGCGGTAGGTATATGGATATGCGGGCCGTTTTTGTGACTATAGTCATCATTTTTCGCTATGGAAATGGTGGTTATCTGCGCAAAACATTGCGGAATTGTATAACTCAATCATTTACACCCGTGGGCAAACCGTCTAATTTACTCGCGGGTTATTCCAAAAAAATGCAAAAAACCCGCCCGGATCGCTGGTTTAACTGCTACACGGATTGAGCATTAATTGCCCTGAGCAGCACCGGCATCTGCGGCCGATTTATGGACGAATTATTTGGGACGGATGTCCCCCGCAGAGGTAAACATGTCCTTGCTCGAAGTAAAGAACTTGCGGATCGAGTATCCCTCCCGCTACGGGGTACTGGCCGCAGTGAAGGATCTCTCTTTCTCCATCGAAAAAGGGGAGATTGTCGGCGTCGTAGGTGAGTCCGGTGCCGGCAAATCCACCATCGGCAACGCCGTCATCGATCTCCTGAGCCCGCCGGGTCGCATCGCCCGTGGCGACATCTACCTCAATGGCGAGCTTATCTCCGGCAAGAGCCAGAACGAGATGCGGGCTATTCGTGGTTCACGCATCGGTTTTATCTTTCAGGATCCGATGACCTCCCTCAACCCGCTGTTCACCGTTGAGCATCAGCTGGTCGAGACCATTCTGGCCAACACCGATTTGTCACGCGAAGCGGCCTTTGCCAAGGCGCTGGATCTGATGAAGGCGGTTGGTATCCCGAGCCCGGAGCTGCGCATCAAGCAGTATCCGCACCAGTTCTCCGGTGGCATGCGCCAGCGGGTGGTCATTGCCATCGCCCTCTCCGGCGATCCTGAACTCATCATCGCCGACGAGCCGACCACGGCGTTGGACGTCTCCATCCAAGATCAGATCCTCCAGCTCATCCGCACCCTCTGCAAGGAGCGTCAGGTGGGCTGCATGCTGGTGACCCACGACATGGGTGTGGTCTCCAACGTCACCGACAAGGTGGCGGTGATGTATCGCGGCGATCTGGTGGAGTTTGGCCGCACTGAACAGGTGCTGGGCAGCCCCAATCACCCCTATACCCGCAGCCTCATCTCGGCGGTGCCTCGCTCCGACGTGAAGCTGGTGCGCTTCCCGCTGGTCTCCTATATCGAGGATGCCAGCGCGCCGGATACCAATATCGACCTCAAGACCCACTGGCTCGGTCAGAGTCAGGACGAGCGTGCCTATGAAGGGGCGCTGCTGCGGGTGGAGAACGTCGATCTGAAGTTTGTCACCAAGGACTCCATCTTCCCGAGCCGCCGCCAGTATGTGCGTGCTTGCAACAACATTAGCTTCGAGATCTTCGAGGGTGAGACTTTCGGTCTGGTGGGGGAGTCGGGCTCAGGTAAATCGACCATTGCCCGCGCCATCACCGGTCTCTATCCGCCTGATACCGGCAAAATCGTCTTTGAGGGGATCGATCTGACCGCCCTCAAGAGCGAGAGCGAGCGTCGCCCGCTGCGTCGCCAGATGCAGATGGTGTTCCAGAACCCCTACTCCTCGATGAACCCGCGGATGAAGGTGCGCGATATCATCGCCGAGCCGATCCGCCTCCATCAGCTGGCGAGCAGCGAGAGCCAGATCGAGGGGATCGTGGGGGATCTGCTGGATCACGTCGGCCTTGGCCGCGGTGCCGGGGTCAAGTATCCCCATGAGTTCTCCGGTGGTCAGCGCCAGCGCATCTCCATTGCCCGTGCGTTGGCGACCCGCCCCCGTTTTCTCATCTGCGACGAGCCGACCTCGGCGCTGGATGTCTCGGTACAGGCCCAGATCCTCAACCTGCTCAAGGATCTGCAGCAGGAGCTCAAGCTCACCATGCTGTTCATCAGCCACGATCTGCCGGTGATCCGCCAGATGTGCGACCGCATCGGGGTGATGCAGCACGGTCATCTGGTGGAAGTGGCCGAGACCGAGAAACTCTTTACCAATGCCGAGCATGAGTACAGCCGCAAGCTGATCTCCCTCATGCCGGAGTTCAAGGGAATGTCCCGCGAGGGGCTGGAAATCGCAAGCTAGGAGAGCGCCGGTGCGCCGGATGGTCGCTCAAACCCGTTGTTCGTTAATAAAAAAGCCAAAAGCATGGAGAAAAAGATGAAGAAAGGATTTTCCAAGATTGCCCTGGCGCTGTTTGCCGCCGGTTTCGCCTTCAGCGTCTCTGCCGCTGATATCAAGGTAGGTGTCGCCTCCGATGCCACCTCGCTGGATCCGCAGGAGCAGCTCTCCGGTCAGACCCTGGAGATGTCGCACCTGGTATTCGATCCCCTGATGCGTTACACCCAGGATCTGAAATTCGAGCCGCGTCTGGCCGAGAAGTATGAGCGTGTTGACGACAAGACCGTCCGCTTCCACCTGCGCAAAGGGGTCAAGTTCCACTCCGGTAACGACTTTACCGCCGATGACGTGGTATGGACCGTCAACCGTCTGAAGTCCTCTGTCGACTTCAAGGCGATCTTCGACCCCATCGTCGAAGTGAAGAAGGTAGATGACTACACCGTCGATCTGATCACCGCGAAGCCCTTCCCGCTGATCCTGCAGACCGTCACCTACATCTTCCCGATGGACTCCAAGTTCTATACCGGTAAGACCGAAGCGGGCAAAGACAAGGCCGAGATCGTCAAGAACGGCGACTCCTATGCCTCTACCCACGTCTCCGGTACCGGCCCGTTCACCGTCAAGTTCCGCGAGCAGGGCGTGAAGCTCGATTATGTCCGCAACCCCAACTACTGGGACAAGGCCTCCAAGGGTAACGTCGAGAACCTGACCGTGGTGCCGATCAAGGAAGACGCGACCCGCGTAGCCGCGCTGCTGGGTGGTGACGTGGATGTGATCTACCCGGTTGCGCCGAACGATCTGGAGCGGGTGAAGAATGGCAAGGACTCCCAGCTGGTCACCCTGTCCGGTACCCGCGCCATCATCATCGAGCTGAACCAGAACACCAACCCGGCGCTGAAAGACAAGCGCGTGCGCCAGGCGATCAACTACGCCATCAACCAGGTGGGTATCGTCGAGAAGATCAACAAGGGCTTCGGTACCCCGGCCGGCCAGCTGAGCCCGAAAGGCTATGCCGGTCACAACGAAGCGCTGGTGCCCCAGTATGATCTGGCCAAAGCCAAGCAGCTGATGAAAGAAGCCGGTCATGAGAAGGGCTTCAAGATGACCTTCATCGCCCCGGCAGCCCGTTACGTCAACGACGTCAAGATTGCCCAGGCGGTCTCCGCCATGCTGGCCAAGATCAACATCAAGGTGGATCTGAAGACCATGCCGGTGGCCCAGTACTGGCCGGAGTTTGACAAGTGCGCCGCCGACATGCAGATGATTGGCTGGCACTCCGACACTGAAGATACCGCGAACTTCTTCGAGTTCCTGACCTTCACCAAGGATGCCAAGACCGGTATGGGTCAGTACAACTGCGCTGGCTATGCCAACGCAGAGGCTGACAAGCTGGTCGAGCAGGCCAACGCCGAGACAGATCCGGCCAAGCGTGCCGAGATGCTGAAGAAGGTGGAAGCCATGGTGATCGAGGATGCAGCTTATGTGCCGCTGCACTGGGAAGATCTGGCCTATGGCGCCAAGAAGAACGTCGACATCAAGCCGGTGGTCAACGTGATGAACTTCCCTTACTTCGGCGATCTGGTGGTCGGCAAGTAAGCGAACGTCACAAGGAAGGACGGGGCGGAGTGGTCAGCTGGCCACTCCGCCTGCTAACAGAAGCCTGTGCCACGACACAGGCCACGTAGAAGGACAAGCATGTTTACATTCCTGCTGAAACGGTTCTATCAGGCCGTGATAGTGATGTTCGTCATCAGCCTGGTTGCCTTCTCCATCCAGGACAACCTGGGGGATCCGTTGCGCGAGCTGGTGGGACAATCCGTCTCCGAAGCCCAGCGCCACGAATTGCGCGAGAAGATGGGCCTCAACGATCCCTTCCTCGTCAAATACAGCCGCTTTTTGAAAAATGCGGTGCACGGGGATCTGGGTACTTCCTACTTTTTCAAGCGACCGGCTCTTGAGGTGATCCTCGACAAGCTGGTGGCTACTCTTGAGCTGGTCTTTGCCGCTGCACTGATCATCGTCGTGGTCTCCATTCCGCTGGGAGTCTACTCGGCGATCCGGCCGCGCAGCATTCCCACCAAGATAATCATGGCGGGGAGCAGTATCGGCATTTCGATCCCGGTGTTCCTGACCGCTATCATGCTGATGTATCTCTTCTCCATCCAGCTGGGTTGGCTGCCGGCCTACGGTCGAGGCGAGACCCGCAACCTGCTGGGCTGGGAGTCGGGCTTCTTCACCTGGGACGGCATCAAGCACCTGATCCTGCCTGCGGTGTCGCTCTCTTCCATCATGCTGCCGCTGTTTATCCGGCTGGTGCGCTCCGAGATGCTGGAGCAGCTCTCCTCCGAGTACGTCAAGTTCGCCCGCGCCAAGGGGCTGGACAACAACAAGGTCTACTACCAGCACGCCCTGAAGAACACCATGCTGCCGGTCATTACCGTCGGTGGGGTGCAGATCGGCACCATGGTGGCCTACACCATCCTGACCGAGAGCGTGTTCCAGTGGCCGGGAACCGGCTTCCTGTTCCTCGAGGCGATCCACCGGGTCGATACCCCGCTGATCACCGCCTACGTCATCTTCGTGGGCTTGATCTTCGTGGTGACCAACACCCTGGTCGACCTGCTCTATGGGTTGATCAACCCGACCGTTAACCTGACTGCCAAGGGGTAAGCATGAGTAACGCTGTAACTGCAAGCCCAAGCCGTTGGGCACGTTTCAAGAACTCCGACATCGTCTACTACTTCCTGCGGGACAAGGTAGCCATGTTCAGCTTTGCGGTGTTCGTGGTGTTCGTGGTGGCTGCCTTGCTGGCCCCCTGGATCGCCCCGCACAACGTCTATGACCAGACCAGTTTCGACCTGATGGATGCCGAGTTGCCTCCTTCATGGCTGGATGGCGGCGAGGAGCGCTTCTGGCTCGGCACCGACAACCAGGGACGGGATATCTGGAGCACCATCCTCTATGGTGCCCGTATCTCGCTGACCATCGGTCTGTTTGCGGTAGGGCTGCAGCTGGTGCTGGGGATCGTCATCGGTCTGATCGCAGGCTACTTTGGCGGTCGTATCGATAACCTCTTGATGCGCTTTGCCGACGTGCAGCTGTCGTTCTCCACCATGATGGTAGCGATCATCATCTCCGCCATCTTTCAGGCGACCTTTGGCTCCGAGTTCTACTCGCGCTTTGCCATCGTGATGCTGGTGGTGATCATCGGGATTGCCGAGTGGCCGCAGTACGCCCGTACCGTGCGCGCCTCGGTGCTGGCGGAGAAGAAGAAGGAGTATGTGGAGGCGGCCAAGGTGATGGGGTTCCGCGCCCCGCGCATCATGTTCCGCCACATTCTGCCCAACTGCCTGTCGCCGATTCTGGTTATCTCCACCGTGCAGGTGGCAAACGCCATCATGAGTGAGGCGGCGCTCTCCTTCCTGGGGTTGGGTATGCCGGTGGATCAGCCGTCGCTGGGCTCGCTCATCAGCGTAGGCTTCAACTACATCTTCTCCGGCTCCTGGTGGATCACCGCCTTCCCGGGTATCTGTCTGGTGGTGCTGGTGCTGGTCATCAACCTGCTGGGTGACTGGTTGCGGGATGTGTTTAACCCCAAGATCTACAAAGGTTGATAACCTGAGCAAGAACTTACTGCGAGGCCGTGATCAAGGCTCATGTGCTGCTCGGAATCCTCATGTATTCACATACACTCCGGTTCCTGCGCTGCTCTTTACCTTGTTGACGGCCTTCTCGCGACAGTCCTTGAACAGGTTCTAGATTATGAAGAATAAAAAGGGCGCCAATGAGGCGCCCTTCTTTTTTTTGATAGCTTTAAGCGTTATCAGGCTTGCAGCCAGCTTTCGATACTGCGCTGGATGCCAGCATCGTCCAGACCGAGCAGGGCATAGATCTCCTGCTGGGTACCCTGTTCGACGAAGCGATCCGGCAGGCCGAGGTTGAGCACCGGCTTACACTGTTTGCTGCGCATCAGCAGCTCGTTCACCGCCGAACCGGCGCCGCCCATGATGGCATTGTCTTCGATGGTGACGAAGTGATCGTGGCTGGCAGCCAACGACAGCACCAGCGCCTCATCCATCGGCTTGACGAAGCGCATGTCCACCAGGGTGGCATCGAGTGCTTCGGCCGCCGATTTGGCGTGTTGCAGCAGAGTGCCAAACGCCAGAATGGCGGTGCCTTTGCCCTCTCGGATGATGCGTCCCTTGCCAAGTGCCAGTGCCTGCATCTCCTGCAAGATGGGGGCATCGCTCAGGCTGCTGCCACGTGGGTAGCGCACCGCGGCAGGCCCCTGATGGCGATAGCCGGTATAGAGCATCTGACGGCATTCGTTCTCGTCGGAGGGGGTCATGATCACCATGTTAGGCACGGTGCGCAGGAAGCTGATGTCGAATGCACCCTGATGGGTCGGGCCATCGGCACCCACCAGACCGGCCCGGTCGATGGCGAACAGCACCGGCAGCTCTTGCAGCGCCACGTCGTGGATCACCTGATCGTAGGCCCGTTGCAGGAAGCTCGAATAGATGGCGACCACCGGCTTCTTGTCGGCGATGGCGAGACCGGCAGCAAAAGTGACCGCATGTTGCTCGGCAATAGCCACATCGAAGTAGCGATCCGGATACTGCTGGCTGAATTTCACCAGCCCGGAACCTTCGCGCATGGCAGGGGTGATGCCGACCAGCTTCTCGTCTTTGGCCGCCATATCGCACAGCCACTGGCCGAAGATAGCCGAGAAGGTGGGTTTGGCACCACTCGCCTTGGGCAGGGCGCACTCGTCCGGATTGAACTTGGGCACGGCATGATAACCGATGGGGTCTTTCTCCGCCGGCTCGTAGCCCTTGCCCTTCTTGGTCTTGACGTGCAGCAGCTGCGGGCCCTTGAGATTGCGCATGTTGCGCAGGGTCTCGACCAGCGCTTCTATATCGTGACCGTCGATGGGGCCGATGTAGTTGAAGCCGAACTCCTCGAACAGGGTGCCGGGCACCACCATCCCCTTGAGGTGCTCTTCGGCCCGCTTGGCCAGCTCCTTGACCGGCGGCAGACCGGCCAGCACCTTCTTGCCGCCTTCGCGGATGGTGGTGTAGAGCTTGCCAGACATGACCCGGGCCAGATGGTTGTTGAGCGCGCCGACATTCTCGGAGATGGACATCTCGTTGTCGTTGAGGATCACCAGCATGTCTTTATGGACGTCGCCGGCGTGGTTGAGCGCTTCAAAAGCCATCCCCGCCGTGATGGCGCCATCACCGATCACCGCAACGACCTTGCGGCCCAGCCCTTCACTCTCGGCGGCAACCGCCATACCGAGCGCGGCACCGATGGAGGTGCTGGAGTGGCCGACGGAGAGCACGTCGTACTCGCTCTCGCCACGCCAGGGGAAGGGGTGCAGACCATCCTTCTGCCGGATGGTGTGGATCTGGTCACGGCGCCCGGTCAGGATCTTGTGGGGATAGGCCTGATGGCCCACATCCCAGATCAGCCGATCGAACGGGGTGTTGTAGACGTAGTGCAGGGCCACGGTCAGTTCGACCGTGCCGAGACCGGAGGCAAAGTGTCCGCTGGAGCGGCTGACGGAGCGCAGCAGATATTCGCGCAGCTCGTTGCACAGCACCGGTAGCCGCTCTTTGGGCAGGGAACGCAGCTCTATCGGGGTGTCCGCGAGGGCCAGATTGGGGAAATTGCTAATATCAACGCTCATTTTTTAACTGTTATCCAGCGTTTAGTGGGTTCGCTCGATGATGTAATCGGCGAACGCTTCCAGAATGTCGGTATTGTAGGGCAAGGATTGCAGGGCTGTTAAGGCTTTACCGTGCAGTTCGCGAGCCAGCTCACGGGCGTTTTCGAGTCCAAGCAGGGCCGGATAGGTACTCTTCTCCAGCGCCAGGTCGGAGCCTTGCGGTTTGCCCAGGGTGGCGGTGTCACCTGTGATGTCGAGGATGTCATCCTGCACCTGGAAGGCGAGGCCGATGGCGGAGGCATAGGTTTGCAGCGCCGTCAGGGTCGCTTCGTCCACATTCTCCTTGCACAGGGCGCCAAGGGTGACGGCGCACTCGATGAGTGCCCCCGTCTTGTGGCGGTGTACCTGCTCCAGCTCGGCGAGCGTGATCCGGCGTCCTTCCGCTTGCAGATCCAGCGCCTGACCGCCGCACATACCGAGATAACCGGAAGCACGGGCGAGGGTGCTCAGCATGCGCACCCGGTTGGCCAGCAGTGTCTCTGGCATGGGGTGATCGGCCAGAATGGAGAACGCCAGCGTCTGCAGGGCATCACCGGCCAAAATGGCAGTGCCTTCATCGAAGGCCTTGTGAACGGTCGGCTGGCCGCGACGCAAATCGTCGTCGTCCATGGCGGGCAGATCGTCGTGCAGCAGCGAGTAGGCGTGGATGCACTCCACCGCAGCGGCCGGGCCATCGAGCAGTTCGCTCTTTACCCCCAGCATCTCGCCGACGGCGTAGACCAGAAAGGGACGTACCCGCTTGCCGCCCAGCAGCAAGCCATATTTCATGGCATCGCGCAGGCGCGGTGCCATGGCGGGCAAGGATTCAAGTTGTGCTGACAGACAGTCGTCAATACGCTGACGATGCAGACGGGAAAAATGGTCCAGCGCCACTCACTCTTCTCCTTGTTCTGGCTGGAAGGGGGCAAGCTGGTCACCGCCATCGGCTTTGCTCAGCAGGATCTGGATCTTCTGTTCTGCCTGTTCCAGCTTCTGCTGACCGGCACGCACCAGATGGACTCCTTGCTCGAACTGCTTGAGCGCCTCTTCCAGCGGGAGGGAACCTTGCTCCAGCTGATGAACGATGGTTTCCAGCTCTTCCAGAGTGGCATCAAAACTCAGACGGTCGATTTTTTTACTGGCCATGTCCATCCTCGGGGATTGAAAAAAACGGCTTATATTAACATCGACCGCCCACTGGGGGGAGGCTGAAAACGCCAGAGCCGCAAACTCTCGACAAATCGGTCGATAATGAGATCTCTCCCCCTTCGGATGGAAACTTGCCGCCGGGGCCGCAATAGCAGAAAATTCAACGGCGTATAATAGTGCATCAGCACAGATGACAGGAGTAGGACGTGGATCTAGGTAGTCTGATAGGCATAGTGCTGGGCTTCGGTGTGGTGATATACGGCATGCTGCTGGGTGGCCCCGTAACCATGTATGTGGACATGCCCTCCGTCTATATCACCATTCTGGGCTCCATCTTTATTGCCATGATGAAGTTCAACCTTGGCCAGTTCCTCATGGCGTTCAAGGTGGCCGGCAAAGCTTTTATGTACAAGGGCGACAAGCTGGAAGATCTCATTACCAAGGCGGTTGAACTGGCTGATGCATCCCGCAAGGGGGGCTTTCTGGCACTGGAGGCGGCGGAGATCCCCAATCCCTTCATGAAAAAAGGGATCGATATGCTGGTGGATGGTCACGATGCCGATGTGGTGCGTGGCGTGCTGGAGAAGGATATCGAGCTGACCTCCGAGCGTCATGTCATCGCCATCAAGGTGTTCCGCACTCTGGGGGATCTCGGCCCGGCCATGGGCATGATAGGTACGCTGGTGGGATTGGTGGCCATGCTGGCAAACATGAGCGATCCCAAGTCCATCGGTCCGGCGATGGCAGTGGCATTGCTCACTACCCTATATGGCGCTATCGAGGCCAACATGATCGCGATTCCCATTGCCGACAAGCTGGAGCTGCGCAGTGGCGAGGAGCGGCTATGCCGCACGCTGATCCTCGATGCCATCATGGGGATTCAGGATGGTCAGAATCCGCGGGTGATCCAGACCATGTTGCAGAACTATTTGCATCAATCCAAACGCAATAACGGCGCGGAGTAGGGGGCTTTATGTCCAAATGCAAATGTCCGCCACCGGGGTTGCCCGGTTACATGGGGACTTTCGCCGATCTGATGTCGCTCTTGATGTGCTTCTTCGTGCTGCTGCTCTCGTTTGCCGAGATGGATGTACAGAAGTTCAAGCAGATTGCCGGTTCCATGGAGAAGGCATTCGGCGTGCAGAATATTCTGGAAGTGAAGGATATTCCCAAGGGGACCTCGGTGATTGCCCAGGAGTTTCGACCGGGCCGGCCGGAGCCGACTCCCATCGATACCATCATGCAGCAGACCATCGACATGACCCAGACCGAACTGGAGTTTCTGCCCGGCGAGTCGGATCAGGCTGGCGGGCAGGACAAAACCGATGGCAAGCAGACCGGTGGTGATACGGCTCAGGATGCGCACCAGGCGCAGCAGCAATCCAATGAACTGGCCAAAGCGCTCGCCGAACAGATGAAGTCCCAGATCCAGGATGGGGCGATTGAAATTGAGGTGCTGGGTCAGCAGATCATCATCAGGATCCGGGAGAAGGCGTCATTTCCTGCCGGTTCAGCTTTTCTGCAGCCTCAATTCTGGCCTGTTATCCGTAAAGTTGCTGAGTTGCTCAAGGATGTGCCGGGGGAGATCACTATCTCTGGCCACACCGATAACGTGGCAACCCATGACGAGCTGTTCCAGTCAAACTGGGAGCTTTCAACCCAGCGTGCGGTAGCGGTCGCTCACCAGATGATCAAGGTGCCCGGTTTTGATCAGGGGCGGCTGGTGGTGCAGGGGATGGCAGATTCCCAGCCGCTGGTGCCCAACAATACCCCGGAGAACCGGCGGGCGAACCGGCGCGTGGAGATCTCCATCATGCAGGGCAAGCCCACTGTCTCGGCACCCATCTCTGTGCCGAAAGCAGAGTGATGATGAGTCGCAAAGCGAGATCTGCATCAGGGAGCTGACATGGATTTTGTGCCGGCTTCATATTAAGATGCCCTATCCGAACCGACTGCTGCGGCTTTCTTGCTGATCGCCGCAGCTTCTATTTTCAAGCAACCCAGGTTTCGACTATGAACCATACTCCGATGACTGTTCGCGGTGCTGAGAAGCTGCGCGAAGAGCTCGAATATCTCAAGACCGAGCTGCGTCCCCAGATTATCGAAGCGATTGCCGATGCCCGTGAGCACGGTGATCTGAAGGAAAACGCCGAATACCATGCTGCCCGCGAGCAGCAGGGGTTCTGTGAAGGCCGCATTCAGGAGATTGAAGCCAAGCTCTCCAATGCCCAGGTGATCGATGTCACCAAGATGACCAACAATGGCCGCATCATTTTTGGCGCGACTGTGACCCTGCTCAAGAGTGAGACAGAGGAAGAGGTTGTCTACCGCATCGTGGGTGATGATGAGGCCGACATCAAACAGAACCTTATCTCCGTCAATTCACCGATTGCCCGCGCCCTGATCGGTAAGGAAGTTGACGATGTGGCCATCGTCAAGACTCCGGCTGGTGACGTGGAGTACGAAGTGCTGGAAGTCGCTTATCTCTAAGCACGGTAGTATTCGATGGGACAGGGGAGCGGGTGCTCCCCTGTTTCTCTTTACCCGGCCTGATAGGCCTCGGTAAAGGCATCCTGATGACGTTGAAACAACCAGTGGCGCAGGCGCTCTATGTCGCTTTCGCTCATCTGGAAGCTGATCGCCCAGGTGGCGCTGGCCGGGTTGGATTTGATTAACCTGACCAATCGTCCCAGCAGTGGCAGAGGTTCCTCCTCATCGAGGCAGAGTTCGCCGTTGAGCTGTGTATCCGCCACCATGCCGAGAGGCATATTCTCGACGATGAGCCCGTTGAGGGAGAGGCTGAGCACCTGATAGTGCCCTTGCTCGGTACGCAAGCGCGCTTTCTGGCTGAGTCGCCAGGCGCGAGGACGGGCAAACCCCAGCTCCCTGATCACCGGAGCAGATAGACATGGCTCGATAAAGCCATCTTCTCTTTGGGTAAAGGTGAGGGGAAAGCGTAGCTGGTGTCCTGCGAAGCGGGCTTCGAGTACGAGGTTGTCGGCTTTTTGCAGCAAGCCAAGCATGGGGCCGTCGAGGTGACCACTCAGGAGATGACTCTCCTGATTGCTCCCCAAGTCCCGCAGCATGGCCAGCTCATCGTCGGTTAGAATTTGATGGTGAGCCATAGCGCGTGTCCGGAAGTATTCATCGCAGGTTAAGGGGTTGGCGACTACTTTGGCAAGCGACTCGGGAAGAAGTGGAAGAAGGAAAGAGCAGCGCTCTTTCCTTTTATTTGCGGGGCAGCTGGATCTTGGGTTCGTTAGCCTGACGATAAATGGTCAGCACATGGCCCATGCTCTGTACTTTGACTGAACCGGTTTCACGGACGATGGCATCCATAACCAGTTGTTTCATCTCACGATCTTCAGACGCAACCTTAACCTTGATCAGCTCGTGATGGTTCAGTGCCAGATCGATCTCGGCCAGTACGCCTTCGGTCAGACCATGCTGACCCAGCAGGACGACAGGTTTGAGGCTGTGGGCAAGGCCCTTGAGGTACTGTTTCTGTTTGTTGTTGAGAATCATCGCAATTTCTTCATAAGTCAGGGTTGAAAGGGGCGTATTCTACCCCCACTTAGCCCTTAATACTAATAACCCTTGTGGTTTTTTAAAGTCGATTATCATGACCCAGAAAAAACATTCCCCCAGTTCAACCCGCTGGTTAAAAGAGCATTTTGACGATCAATACGTCAAAAAAGCCCAGAAGTTGGGACTGAGATCCCGTGCCGTGTTCAAGATCGACGAGATCCAGGGCAAGGACAAGCTGCTCAAGCCGGGCATGACGGTGGTGGATTTGGGGGCGGCCCCCGGTGGCTGGTCCCAGTTCGCCATCGATCAGGTCGGCGACAAGGGGCGGGTGATCGCCTGCGATATTCTGCCGATGGATTCCATCGCCGGTGTCGATTTCCTTCAGGGCGACTTTCGGGAGGAAGCTGTACTGGGCGCGCTGCTGGAACGGGTCGGCCCGGACAAGGTAGATGTCGTCATGTCCGACATGGCGCCTAACATGAGCGGTACCCAGCAGGTGGATCAGGCCCGTTCCATGTATCTGGTCGAACTGGCGCTGGACATGTGCAATCAGGTATTGCGCGGTGACGGCAGTTTCGTGGTGAAAGTGTTTCAGGGAGAGGGGTTTGATGCCTATCTCAATGAAATTCGTCAACTTTTTACCACTGTCAAGATTCGTAAACCAGACTCGTCCCGCGCTCGTTCACGGGAAGTCTACATTGTGGCTACCGGTTTTAAACTGTAGTACCCTAACCTTCATCGTTAACTGTCAGTCTGCGAGGTTACTGATTTGAGTGACATGGCGAAAAATTTAATCCTGTGGCTGGTCATCGCCGTCGTGTTGATGTCGGTGTTCAATAGCTTCAGCCCCAGCGATACCTCAAGTCGCCAGCTGGACTATTCCAGCTTCGTTAAAGAGGTGACCCAAGAGCAGATCCGTGAAGTGCGGATGGACGGTAAGGTCATTAATGGCGTCAAGCGTACTGGTGAGCGTTTCACCACCATCATTCCGGCGCCGGATCCCCAGCTGCTCAACGACATGCTCAATCACAACGTCAAGGTGATGGGCGAGAAGCCGGAAGAGCCGTCTTTGCTGACCTCTATCTTCATCTCCTGGTTCCCGATGCTGCTGCTGATCGGTGTCTGGGTCTTCTTCATGCGTCAGATGCAGGGCGGCGGTGGCAAAGGTGCCATGTCGTTTGGCAAGAGCAAGGCTCGCCTGATGAGTGAAGATCAGATCAAGACTACCTTTGCCGATGTTGCAGGTTGCGATGAAGCCAAGGAAGAGGTGAAGGAGCTGGTCGACTATCTGCGCGACCCGAGCAAATTCCAGAAACTGGGTGGCAAGATCCCGACCGGCGTACTGCTGGTAGGCCCTCCCGGTACCGGTAAAACCCTGCTGGCCAAGGCCATTGCGGGTGAGGCCAAGGTGCCTTTCTTCACCATCTCGGGTTCCGATTTCGTGGAGATGTTCGTCGGTGTCGGTGCCTCCCGGGTACGCGACATGTTCGAGCAGGCCAAGAAATCCTCCCCCTGCATCATCTTCATCGATGAGATCGACGCCGTCGGTCGCCAGCGTGGCGCCGGTCTGGGCGGTGGTCACGATGAGCGTGAGCAGACTCTGAACCAGATGCTGGTCGAGATGGATGGCTTTGAGGGCAATGAAGGCATCATCGTCATTGCTGCCACCAACCGTCCTGACGTACTGGATCCGGCATTGCTGCGTCCGGGCCGTTTCGACCGTCAGGTTGTAGTTGGTCTGCCGGATGTTCGTGGCCGTGAACAGATCCTGAAAGTGCACATGCGCAAGGTTCCGTTGGCAGATGATGTCAATCCGGCGCTAATTGCCCGTGGTACTCCAGGTTTCTCCGGTGCTGATCTGGCCAACCTGGTCAACGAAGCTGCGCTCTTCTCTGCTCGCGAGAGCCGCCGTGTGGTCTCCATGGCTGAGTTCGAGAAGGCGAAGGACAAGATCATGATGGGCGCAGAACGCCGCTCCATGGTGATGAAAGAGTCCGAGAAGGAGATGACGGCTTATCACGAAGCGGGTCACGCCATTATCGGTCGCGTGGTACCGGATCATGATCCTGTCTACAAGGTCTCCATTATTCCGCGCGGTCGTGCGCTGGGTGTGACCATGTACCTGCCTGAGCAGGATCGCTGGAGCCACTCCAAGCAGCATCTGGAGTCCATGATTTCCAGTCTGTACGGCGGTCGTCTGGCGGAAGAGCTGATCTACGGTGCCGAGAAGGTATCGACCGGTGCGTCCAACGATATCGAGCGAGCTACCGACATCGCGCGCAAGATGGTGACCCAGTGGGGTATGTCCGAGCGTCTCGGCCCGATGCTTTATGCGGAAGAAGATGGCGAGGTGTTCCTCGGTCGCAGCATGGCCAAGGCCAAGCACATGTCCGATGACACCGCCCGCATCATCGATGCCGAAGTGAAGCAGGTGATCGATCGCAACTACGACCGCGCCAAGCAGATCCTGCTGGATAACATGGATGTACTGCACAGCATGAAAGATGCACTGATGAAGTACGAAACCATCGATGCCAAGCAGATCGATGATCTGATGGCCCGTCGCGAGGTTCGGGCTCCGAGCAACTGGCACGACGAGCACGGTGATACGCCACAAGGCGGATCAACTGTTGCAGTCGATCCCAAGCCGGCAGTTGCGGACGAGAGTGCTCCGGTTGCGGATGCCAATATCGACAAAGCCAACGACATCCCGGCTAAATAAATCCTGTTGTTGAAAACCCCGGGCTTGCCCGGGGTTTTTATTTTGTGAATGGAAGTGAAGATGCAGCTGATTAGTAAGGGGCTGAGCCTCTCCCTCGAACGTCCCCACGTGATGGGGATCCTCAATGTGACTCCCGACTCCTTCTCCGATGGCGGCCATTTCAACCAGATTGAACGGGCTGTGGCCCATGCCCGTCAAATGGTGGCGGATGGGGCGACCCTTATCGACATTGGCGGTGAGTCAACCCGTCCGGGAGCGCCGAATGTGAGCGAGCAGGAGGAACTGGACAGGGTCATCCCCGTTGTTGAACGACTGGTGAGCGAATGTGATGTGATGCTCTCGCTCGACACTTCCAAGGCGGCAGTAATGAGAGAAGGCTGCAAGGCTGGGGCTCATTTGATCAACGATGTCAGGGCGCTACAGGAACCAGGGGCGCTGGACGCTGCCGCTGAAGCGCGCGTTCCGGTTTGCCTGATGCACATGCAGGGGCAGCCGAGAACCATGCAGGTCGAGCCGCACTATGACGACCTGGTCGGGGAGGTGAGAGCCTTCTTTGACGAACGGATTGCAGCCTGTCTGGCCGCTGGGATAGCCCGTGAGCAGCTGCTGCTGGATCCGGGCTACGGTTTTGGCAAGACGCTGGCACACAACTATCAGCTGCTGGCCGCCCAGGAAGAGTTGCTTGACTACGGTCTTCCGCTCTTGGTGGGAATGTCTCGAAAGTCTATGATAGGCAACCTGCTGAACCGCCCTGTGGGTGAACGTCTGGCTGGTAGTCTGGCTTGTGCCCTTATCGGCATGCAGCACGGAGCCAGGATCATCAGGGTTCACGATGTGCGGGAGACCATGGATGCGTTGCGGGTTGGCTGGCAGGTCATGACGGGACAAGATTTTATTTCCAGATAATAAAGAGAACAGACAATGGCAAGAAAGTATTTCGGCACAGATGGTGTGCGCGGCAAAGTCGGCGAATATCCCATTACCCCCGATTTTGTAATGAAGCTGGGCTGGGCCGCGGGCAAGGTGCTCTCCAAGAAGGGCACCAAAAAGGTGCTGATTGGCAAAGATACCCGAATCTCTGGCTATATGTTGGAATCAGCGCTGGAAGCGGGTCTCTCTGCCGCCGGTCTCAAAGCCATACTGATGGGCCCCATGCCCACTCCGGCCGTTGCCTACCTGACCCGCACCTTCCGTGCCGAGGCCGGCATCGTTATCAGCGCCTCGCACAACCCCTTCTATGACAACGGCATCAAGTTCTTCTCCGCAGACGGCACCAAGCTGCCTGACGAAGTCGAGATGGCAATCGAAGCTGAACTCGATCATGAACTCAAGTGTGTCGAATCCGCCGAGCTCGGCAAAGCGCTGCGTATCGATGATGCTGCTGGCCGCTATATCGAGTTCTGCAAGAGCACTTTCCCTTCCAATATGAATCTGGACGGGTTGAAGATGGTGGTCGATTGTGGTCATGGGGCAACCTACCATATCGCGCCTTCTGTGTTCCGCGAATTGGGGGCAGAAGTGATCACCATGGGCTGCTCTCCGGATGGTCTCAATATCAACGATGGCGTTGGCTCGACTGCGCCCGAGGCACTGGTTGCCAAGGTGCTGGAGTGCAAGGCGGATCTCGGCGTGGCATTCGATGGTGACGGTGATCGCCTGATCATGGTGGATCACACCGGCTATCTGATCGACGGTGACGAGATCCTCTATATCATCGCGCGGGATGCTTTGCGCAACGGTCGTCTCAAGGGCGGTGTCGTCGGCACCCTGATGGCCAACATGGGTCTGGAACTGGCGTTGCAAACTCTGGGTATCCCGTTTGCCCGTGCCAAGGTGGGCGACCGCTACGTGTTGGAGATGATGGAAGAGAAGGGCTGGCGTATCGGTGGCGAGAACTCCGGTCACATCATCTGTCTTGATCAGACCACCACGGGTGATGGCATCGTGGCCGCCCTGCAGGTGCTCACTGCCATGCGCAGTGCCGAGATGCCGTTGGCCAAGTTGCGCTCCGGCATGAGCAAGTTCCCGCAAGTACTGGTGAATGTCCGCTTTGCCGAAGGCAAGGATCCGCTGGCTGCAGAAGCAGTCAAGCAGGAGGTCGCCAAGGTGGAACAGGAGCTGGGCGGTCGTGGCCGAGTGCTGTTGCGTAAATCAGGTACCGAACCGCTAATCCGGGTCATGGTGGAAGGGGAGCACGAGCAACAGGTGCGTGATATGGCTCAGCGCATTGCCGATCAGGTCGAATCGGCGTTTTAATGAGCGCTCAGGGCGGCTTTTTAGCCGCCCTGGTTGTATCTTGTTCAATCGATTCAAAAAAATGAAAATAGCACTTGTCAGCTGACAATCCTCTGGATATTATCAGCCCCGCTTTCGCAAGGGAGTTGCCGATGGGACATCGCAAGCCGTTTGTAGCAGCCAACTGGAAGTTGCACGGTAGTAGGTCGCAGTTAGAGCAGTTTACGAGTCAGTGCCTGAAAGGTGTTGATGGTGATGTAGATGTTGTTCTCTGTCCATCCCATGTGCATCTCGATTTTACCGCTTCAATGCTCAATGAGCAGAAGGTGATAAGGTTGGGGGCTCAGAATGTGAGCCAGCACGCGACGGGCGCTTACACGGGTGAAGTTTCGTGTGAGATGCTGGTCGAGGCAGGGTGTCGATACGTATTGGTAGGGCACTCCGAGCGCAGGCGTCTCTTTGGTGAGACCAGCTTTATCGTCGCAGAGAAGTTTGCGGCAGCCAGAGCGGCAGGTCTGATTCCCATCCTCTGTTTGGGGGAGTCAGGTGCAGCAAGGCAAGCGAGAAGAACCTTCGAGGTGATCGCAGAAGAGCTGGATATCGTCATAGAGAAAAATGGCGCGATGGCTTTCGATAATGCTATCATCGCCTACGAGCCGATTTGGGCTGTAGGTACAGGTAAATGCGCCACACCCGAGCAGGCACAAGAGGTTCATTCCTTTATTCGTGGTCGCTTGGCGGAGGATACTCCGGTAATAGGTGAGAAGATCAGAATCATCTATGGTGGGAGCGTGACGCCGACCAATGCGAGAGATTTGTTTGCCCAACCCGACGTAGATGGCGGATTGATTGGTAGAGCAAGTCTTGATAGCGATGCGTTTTTAGGAATTGTTGAAGCGGCAAAGGGTGCAAGTTAAATGTACGAGATTCTTTTGGTCGTTTATCTGCTGGTTTCACTGGCTCTGATTGGTCTGGTGATGATTCAGCAAGGTAAAGGGGCTGATATGGGCGCCTCCTTCGGCGCAGGGGCATCGAACACAGTATTCGGCTCCAGTGGTTCAGGCAGCTTCCTGACCCGAACAACAGCGATTTTGGCTACTCTGTTTTTCGTAATTAGCTTGGTGCTTGGCTCTATGTCCAGCAACAAGGTCAAACAGGGCAGTGAATGGGAAAATCTGCAACAAACCCAACAGGTTGAGCAGACCAAAGCGCCAGTGAAGAAAGATACTGACGTTCCCGAGTAAGAGTTTTGCCGTGGTGGTGGAATTGGTAGACACGCTATCTTGAGGGGGTAGTGCTCTAGGGTGTGCGGGTTCGAGTCCCGCCCACGGCACCAATTAAGCAGTGACCCGGGTAACCGGGATGTTATAGCCAAGTCAGTCTTGTATAGAAAGAATGAAGTGGCTATAATCTCGCACGATTTCGGACGCGGGGTGGAGCAGCATGGTAGCTCGTCGGGCTCATAACCCGAAGGTCGTCGGTTCAAATCCGGCCCCCGCAACCAAATTTCACGCATTTCCTACGCTCAGGAAGGCGGTCGCTGCGAGGCGACAATCAGGGTAAAGCGCCAAGCCCCGATTTGACATCGGGGCTTTTTGTTATGTGCGATTTACTCTGAATCGATCTCTATCTGGGCTTTATGCCCTTTTTTTGTTTTTCGGAGGGTGACTTTGGCTACGTTGGAACAACGTTTGACCGATCTGCTCGAGGCTCCGGTCGTTGCCTTGGGTTTTGAACTTTGGGGTATTGAGTTTATCCGTGCGGGTAAACACTCCACCTTGCGCGTCTATATCGACGGCGAGCAGGGCGTGACCGTTGAGAACTGTGCTGAGGTCAGCCATCAGGTTGGCGCCATTATGGACGTAGAAGATCCTATCACCGAGGAGTATTACCTCGAGGTATCTTCCCCAGGTCTGGATCGCCCCCTGTTCAAGGTTGCCCAGTTCGAAAAATACGTTGGCCAAGAGGCGGCGGTAACGCTTCGGATGGCAACAAACAACCGCCGCAAGTTCAAAGGCGTAATCAAAGCCGTGCAGGGCGACATGATCACTCTGACGGTAGATGGTAAGGACGAAGTGTTGGCTTTCACCAATATCCAAAAAGCGAACATAGTGCCGAACTTTGGTTAACGAGGCTATCGGATATGAATAAAGAGATTTTGCTGGTCGTTGACGCAGTATCCAACGAGAAAGCTGTACCCCGCGAGAAGATCTTCCAGGCTCTGGAGACTGCGCTGGCGACTGCGACCAAGAAGAAATATGAAGGCGAGATTGAAGTGCGCGTTGAAATCGATCGCAAGACCGGTGACTACGACACCTATCGCCGTTGGGTGGTGATTGCGGATCAAGCCGCAATGGAGAACCCTTATGCCGAGATCACTCTGGAAGCAGCCCAAATCGAGCAGCCGGAGATCCAGATCGGTGAGTACGTTGAAGACCAGATCGATTCTGTCACCTTCGACCGTATTACTACCCAGACTGCCAAGCAGGTTATCGTGCAGAAAGTGCGCGAAGCCGAGCGTTCACAAGTCGTTGACCAGTTCAAGGACAAAGAAGGCACCATCATCAGCGGTGTGGTCAAGAAGAGCAACCGCGACAACGTGATCCTGGATCTGGGCAGCAATGCCGAGGCCGTCATCTTCCGCGACGACATGCTGCCGCGTGAAACCTTCCGTCCGGGTGACCGCGTTCGCGGCCTGCTGTATGCAGTACGTCCGGAAGCGCGTGGTTCCCAGCTGTTCGTCAGCCGCTCCAGCCCTGACTTCCTGAAAGAGCTGTTCCGCATCGAAGTACCGGAAATCGGTGAAGAGATGATCGAAATCATGGGCGCAGCCCGTGATCCGGGTTCCCGCGCCAAGATTGCGGTGAAGACCAACGATCGTCGTATCGACCCGATCGGTGCCTGTATCGGTATGCGTGGTGCCCGTGTGCAAGCTGTCTCCGCCGAGTTGAGCGGTGAGCGTGCCGACATCGTGCTGTACGATGACAACCCCGCCCAGTACGTGATCAATGCCATGGCGCCTGCCGATGTGGCCTCCATCATCGTTGATGAAGACAACCACACCATGGATATCGCCGTGGAAGCCGCCAACCTGGCTCAGGCCATCGGCCGCAACGGTCAGAACGTGCGTCTGGCCTCCCAGCTGACCGGTTGGGAGCTGAACGTGATGACCGTCGAGGACATGCGTGCCAAGCACCAGGCTGAAAACGACCGCATCATGAACCTGTTCACCAGCACTCTGGACATCGACGACGATTTCGCCGGCCTGCTGATGGAAGAGGGCTTCTCCACTCTGGAAGAGATCGCCTTCGTACCGGTTAACGAGCTGCTGGCTATCGACGGTCTGGATGAAGACATGGTCGAAGAGCTGCGCAAGCGTGCCAAAGATGCCCTGACCACCAAGGCACTGGCCAAAGAGGAGTCCTTCGATGGCGTCGAGCCGTCTGAAGACCTGCTCAATCTGAACGGTCTGAGTCGCGAACTGGCTTACGCTATGGCCGGTCGTGGTGTTGGTACCCTGGAAGATTTGGCTGAGCAAGGCATTGATGACCTTGCTGGTATTGAAGGGCTGACTGCCGAGAAGGCTGGTGAGCTCATTATGGCTGCTCGCAATATCTGTTGGTTCGGAGAAGAGCAGTCTTAAGTAAGATCAAACGGAGGAAAATGAATGGCAGAAGTATCAGTCAAACAACTTGCCACTGACATCGACACACCGGTTGATCGTCTTCTCCAGCAATTTGTCGATGCCGGTATCAGCAAGAGCAAGGCCGACGACATGGTTAGCGAGTCTGAAAAGCAGACTCTGCTGGCACACTTGAAGAAACAGCACGGTGGTGACGAGGTTGCCGCTCCTGCTCGCATGACTTTGCAGCGCAAGACCAAAAGCACCATCAGTGTGCAGGGTACTGGCGGCAAGAACAAAGAAGTGCAGGTAGAAGTACGCAAATCTCGCACCTATGTAAGACGTTCGGCGCTGGAAGAAGAACAGCGTCAGGCGGAAGCCGAGGAAACAGCGCGTTTGGAAGCAGAAGCAAAAGCTCGTCGCGAGGCCGAAGACAAGGCCCGTCTCGAAGCGGAAGAGAAGGCTCGCCGTGAGGCTGAGCAGGCTCGTCGTGAAGCTGAGGAAAAGGCGCGAATCGAGGCACAACAAAAGGCTCGACAGGCTCAACAGCCCGCCAAAGCAGCCAGTAGCACAGCTCAGCAAGAGGCAGAAAAGATGGCCAAGCGCGAAGCAGAAGAACTGAAGCGCCAACAGGAACAGACAGCTTTGCAAAAAGCTGAAGAGCTCGCCGCCAAGAAAGCCGAAGAGGCTCGTGTCATGGCAGAGCAGAATGCAGCCCGCTGGGCTGAAGAAGAAGCAGCTCGCGCCAAAGAGAGCAGCGACTACCATGTGACCACCTCCAAGCACGCCCAGGCGGCTGAAGATGAGCTGGATCGCAAGGAAGAGAGCAGCCGTCGCACTGCCGCTGCCGCCAAGGGTCCGAAGAAAGTAGGCCGTCGCGACGATGATCGCAACGACCGCAACTCCCGTGATCCGCGCGCTCGCAAGGGCAAGCGTGGCAAGGTTGCTACCCCGAACGCCATGAAGCACGGCTTCAACAAACCTGCTGCTGCCGTCAACCGTGACGTCATCATCGGCGAGACCATCACAGTGGCCGAGCTGGCCAACAAGATGGCCGTCAAGGGTGTTGAAGTCATCAAGGCGATGATGAAGATGGGCGCCATGGCCACCATCAACCAGGTGATCGACCAGGAGACCGCTCAGCTGGTCGCCGAGGAGATGGGTCACAAGGTTGTGCTGCGTCGCGAGAACGAGCTGGAAGAGGCGGTACTGTCCGATCGTGACGAGACCTCCGAAGCCAAGCCGCGCGCGCCGGTTGTGACCATCATGGGTCACGTTGACCACGGCAAGACCTCGCTGCTGGACTACATCCGTAAGGCCAAGGTCGCTGCTGGCGAAGCCGGTGGTATTACCCAGCACATCGGTGCTTACCACGTTCAGACCGACAGCGGCATGATCACCTTCCTGGATACTCCGGGTCACGCGGCGTTTACCTCCATGCGTGCTCGTGGTGCCAAGGCGACCGACATCGTTGTTCTGGTTGTTGCAGCTGACGACGGCGTGATGCCGCAGACCATCGAAGCTATCCAGCACGCTAAGGCTGCCGGTGTGCCGCTGGTTGTTGCGGTCAACAAGATCGACAAGCCGGAAGCTGATCCGGATCGCGTCAAGACCGAGCTGGCTCGTTACAACGTCATGTCCGAAGATTGGGGTGGAGACTGCCAGTTCGTGCACGTTTCTGCCAAATCCGGCCAGGGCATCGACGACCTGCTGGAAGCCATTCTGATCCAGGCCGAAGTGCTGGAGCTGAAAGCCGTGGTCGACGGCATGGCCAATGGTGTGGTCATCGAATCCTTCCTCGACAAGGGCCGTGGTCCGGTTGCGACCGTGCTGGTTCAGGAAGGTACCCTGCGTCAGGGCGACATCGTTCTGTGTGGTCTCGAATACGGTCGTGTCCGTGCCATGCGTGACGAACTGGGCCGCGAAATCAAGGAAGCGGGTCCGTCCCTGCCGGTGGAAATCCTGGGTCTGTCCGGTGTTCCGTCTGCCGGTGACGAAGCGACTGTGGTTCGTGACGAGAAGAAAGCCCGCGAAGTGGCGCTCTACCGTCAGGGCAAGTTCCGCGAAGTCAAACTGGCTCGCCAGCAGAAGGCCAAGCTGGAGAACATGTTCTCCAACATGACCGAAGGCGAAGTATCCGAAGTGAACGTGGTGATCAAGGCCGACGTACAGGGTTCTGTGGAAGCGATCTGCGATGCGCTGGTCAAGCTCTCCACCGACGAAGTGAAGGTGAAGATCGTGGGTTCCGGCGTAGGTGGTATCACCGAAACCGACGCGACTCTGGCTGCTGCATCCAGCGCCATCCTGGTTGGCTTCAACGTGCGTGCCGATGCTTCTGCTCGCAAGGTTATCGAAGCCGAGAGCCTGGATCTGCGTTACTACTCCGTCATCTATGACCTGATCGACGAAGTGAAGCAGGCCATGAGCGGCAAGCTGGCTCCCGAGTATCGTCAGGAGATCATCGGTCTGGCCGAAGTGCGCAGCGTCTTCAAATCACCGAAGTTTGGCGCAGTTGCCGGCTGTATGGTTACCGAAGGTGTGGTCAAGCGCTCCAACCGTATTCGCGTTCTGCGCGACAACGTGGTTATCTATGAAGGCGAGCTGGAATCCCTGCGTCGCTTCAAGGATGACGTCAACGAAGTCAAGAACGGCTACGAGTGTGGTATCGCGGTCAAGAACTACAACGACGTACGCGAAGGCGACCAGATCGAAGTTTACGAGACCGTTGAAATCCAACGGACTCTGTAAGCCGAGAGTCAGACAAAATAGGGGGCCATGGCCCCCTTTTATCGCAGGATAGAATATGGCCAGAGAATTCAGCCGGACCCGTCGGGTCGGACAGCAGATCCAGCGTGAAATCGCGCTGATCCTGCAGCGTGAGGTGAAAGACCCGCGCATCGGCATGGTGACCGTTTCCGATGTGGAAGTGTCCCGTGACCTTAACTACGCCAAGATTTATGTCACCTTCTTGCAGCTGGAAAATGATGCCGAGCGCATCAATGAAGGGCTCAAGGCGTTGACCGAAGCTGCCGGTTACATCCGTAGCCTGCTGGGCAGTGCCATGCGTCTGCGCGTGGTGCCCGAGCTGCGCTTTTTCTATGATCAGACGCTGGTTGAGGGGATGCGTCTCTCCAACCTGGTGACCAATACCATCCGTGAAGACAAGCGCCGCATGGCGGAGTCGGGTCGTGACGAAGAGTCTGACGTGGCCGCGGATGATAACGCTGAGGATAAAGGCTGAGATGACTCGAAGACGTCGTTTCAAGGGCCGTGATGTTCACGGCATTCTGCTGCTGGACAAACCGACCGGCCTGACCTCCAACGATGTGTTGCAGAAGGTCAAGCGTATCTATAACGCCGCCAAGGCCGGTCATACCGGTGCGCTGGATCCGCTGGCGACCGGCATGCTGCCGATCTGCCTCGGTGAGGCCACCAAGTTTTCCCAGTACCTGCTGGATGCCGACAAGCGTTACGAAGTGACGGCCAAACTAGGTGAGCGCACCAACACCAGCGATTCTGATGGTGAAGTGGTTGCGACCCGTCCGGTCAATGTGGCTGTGGGGACCCTGATCGAGGCGCTGGACCAGTTCCGCGGCCCGATCATGCAGGTACCCTCCATGTACTCCGCGCTCAAGCACAACGGCCGTCCGCTCTACGAGTATGCCCGCGAGGGGATCGAGATTGAACGGGAAGCCCGTCCCATCACCATTTTCGAGCTGAAACTGATCAGCTTCGAAGGGGACGAGGTGAAGCTGGAGGTGCACTGCAGCAAGGGCACCTACATTCGCTCTCTGGTCGATGATCTGGGCGAGGTACTGGGCTGTGGCGCTCACGTCACCCAGCTGCGCCGCACCCAGGTTGCCAGCTATCCCTATGAGCGGATGCTGACCCTGGAGCAACTCGAGTGCATTTTCGAGCAGGCCAAGAACGAGACCATTCCGCCGCGCGAAGTGCTCGATCCGCTGCTGCTGCCGATGGATACCGCCGTGGCATCCCTGCCCGAGGTGAACATGCTGGCGGTAGTCGCCGCCTATGTGAATCAGGGTCAGGCGGTGCAGGTACCGGGGGCTCCAGCCAGCGGTCAGGTTCGCATGACAGTCGGCCCGGAGCGCGAGTTCATCGGTGTCGGCGAGATTGATGATGATGGCCGTGTCGCGCCCAAGCGGCTGGTGCGTTATCACGACGAGGAGTGATCCTCTGGCGGTATAGGGCATCTCTTTCCCGTTTCGCCTCTTTATCATTGCGAAAAGGGACGGGGACGATTATTATACCGCCCTCATTTCACGGCTGAATTAGAGATTGGCTGTGAACCTTTAAACACTCTACTGGAGTATTACCATGTCTCTAAATGCTGAGATCAAAGCTCAAATCGTTGCTGACAACGCTCGTTGCGCCAACGACACTGGCTCCCCCGAAGTGCAAGTTGCCCTGCTGACTGCCCAGATCAACCATCTGCAAGGTCACTTCAAGGAGCACTCCAAGGATCACCACGGTCGTCGCGGTCTGCTGCGCATGGTTTCCCAGCGTCGTAAACTGCTGGACTACCTGAAGCGTAAAGATTCCGAGCGTTATGCTGCTCTGATCGCCAAACTGGGTCTGCGTCGTTAATCGACCATCAGATTTCGCGAAAAAGGGGAACCTCCGGGTTCCCCTTTTTTATTGCTCTTCGCAGGTTGTCGCCGCCCTCACAGAATTAGTGTCGCCGCTTACCTTTTGCATCGAATCAAGTATACTTGTGCGCGAATTTAAAGAGCCAAATTGTAAAAAGGAAATTCACGTGAATCCTATTGTAAAGTCATTCCAGTACGGCCAACACACCGTCACACTGGAAACCGGTGTGATGGCCCGTCAAGCCACTGCGGCCGTTATGGTCAGCATGGACGATACCTGCGTATTTGTGACCGTTGTCGGCAAGAAAGAGGCTGATCACGGCCGCGATTTCTTCCCGCTGACCGTTAACTATCAGGAGCGTACCTATGCTGCTGGTCGTATCCCGGGTGGTTTCTTCCGTCGTGAAGGTCGTCCGAGCGAAGGTGAGACCCTCATCTCCCGCCTGATCGACCGTCCTATTCGTCCGCTGTTCCCGGAAGGCTTCTTCAATGAGGTTCAGGTCGTTGCGACCGTAATGTCCGTGAATCCGGCTGTCTCCCCCGATATCGTAGCCATGATCGGTGCTTCTGCAGCGCTGGCTATCTCCGGTATCCCGTTCGGCGGCCCGATCGGTGCAGCTCGCGTAGGCTACATGAACGGTCAGTATGTATTGAACCCGACCACCACCGAACTGCCGCAGAGCGATCTGGATCTGGTTGTTGCCGGTACTGCCAACGCCGTGCTGATGGTTGAATCCGAAGCTGCCATCCTCTCTGAAGAGGTGATGCTGGGCGCCGTGGTATACGGTCACGAGCAGATGCAGACCGTTATTTCCGCTATCAACGAGTTTGCTGCCGCTGTCGGCACCAAGCCGTGGGATTGGGCTGCTCCTGCCGTCAACGAAGAGCTGAAAGCCAAGGTTGCCGAGCTGGCGACTGCCGAGCTGGGTGAAGCCTACCGCATCACCGAGAAGGCTGTTCGCTACGAAACCATCGCTGCCATCAAAGGCCGCGTGGTTGAACAGGTGATCGCTTCCGGTGTGGAAGAAGATGCCAAGAAGATCGGTGAAGAGTTCCACAGCCTGGAAAGCCGTATCGTTCGTGGTCGTGTCGTACGTGGCGAGCCGCGTATCGATGGTCGCGATCCCGAGATGATCCGCGCCCTGTCCGTTGCTACCGGCGTTCTGCCGCGTGCTCACGGTTCTGCCTTGTTCACCCGTGGTGAAACTCAGGCAATGGTCGTTGCGACCCTGGGTACCGAGCGTGACGCCCAGAACATCGATGAGCTGACCGGCAACCGCGCCGATCGCTTCATGCTGCACTACAACTTCCCGCCATACTGCGTCGGTGAGACCGGCATGATGGGTAGCCCGAAGCGTCGTGAAATCGGTCACGGCCGTTTGGCCAAGCGCGGTGTTGCGGCTGTGATGCCGAGCGCCGACGAGTTCCCGTACGTGGTTCGTGTGGTTTCTGAAATCACCGAATCCAACGGTTCCTCCTCCATGGCCTCCGTGTGTGGCTCCTCTCTGGCGCTGATGGACGCGGGTGTGCCGATCAAGGCATCCGTTGCCGGTATCGCTATGGGTCTGGTGAAGGAAGAAGAAGGTTTCGTCGTGCTGTCCGACATCCTGGGTGACGAAGATCACCTGGGCGACATGGACTTCAAGGTTGCCGGTACCACCGAAGGTGTGACCGCACTGCAGATGGACATCAAGATCGAAGGCATCACCAAAGAGATCATGGAGATTGCCCTGAAGCAAGCTCGTGGTGCTCGCCTGCACATCCTGAAAGTGATGGACGAAGCTATCCAAGCGCCGCGTGCCGAGATCTCCGATTTCGCCCCGCGCATCCACACCATCAAGATCAATCCGGAGAAGATCAAGGACGTCATTGGTAAAGGTGGCTCCGTGATCCGTGCTCTGACCGAAGAGACTGGCACCAACATCGAGCTGGATGATGACGGTACTGTCCGCATCGCTGCCGTTGACGGTGACGCTGCCAAAGAAGCGATCCGCCGTATCGAGGCCATCACCGCCGAGATCGAAGTGAACCGCATCTACGAAGGCAAGGTTGTTCGTCTGGCCGACTTCGGCGCTTTCGTCAACATCCTGCCGGGCAAAGATGGTCTGGTTCACATCTCCCAGATCACCGATGCTCGCGTGCAGAACGTAGCCGACTACCTGAAGATCGGTGACGTGGTGAAGGTGAAGGTACTGGAAGTGGACCGTCAGGGCCGCGTACGTCTCTCCATCAAGGAAGCGAACGCCCCGACCGAAGCTGCTCCGGCTGCCGATGCCCCGGTTGCTGCTGAAGCACCTGCTGCAGAGTAATCAGCTTGCCTGAAACCGGACTTATTCCGGTTGCAGTAAAAAGTCCGGCTCCCCTTGGGGAGCCGGACTTTTTTATGGGTAATGGCGGAGATCCCGGTCAAAGGAGTTATCTGCCAAGGATGGCGTGATGCATCTCCTGCAGAGGAAGTACATGGCGGGCAGCCGAGAGTTTGATCGCCTCCTTGGGCATGCCGAAGACCACACAGGAAGCTTCATCCTGGGCATAGGTGTTGGCTCCCGCTTCCAGCATTTCGCGTAATCCCCGGGCTCCATCATCCCCCATGCCGGTCATGATGATGCCGGTGGCGTTCTTGCCGGCATATTTGGCCACCGAGCGAAACAACACATCCACTGAAGGGCGATGACGGTTGATAAGAGGGCCATCAACCACTTCGACGTGGTAATAAGCGCCGCTGCGCTTGAGCATCATGTGTTTGCCGCCCGGCGCGATCAGCGCCAGTCCCGGGATCACCCTGTCATTGTTCTTGGCTTCTCTCACTTCTATTTGGCACACCCCGTTGAGACGCTCGGCAAACATGGCGGTAAATTTTTCCGGCATGTGCTGCACGATCACGATGCCGGGACTGACCCGGGGGAGGGCGGTCAGGACAGCTTCCAGAGCCTGGGTGCCCCCCGTGGAGGTGCCGATGGCGATGAGCCGTTCGGTGGTTTGCGCCATGGCGTGCTGGTTGGGGGACAACATGACATCGGCATTTAGTTTGGGATTGGTCGTGCGGGGCGCCGGTTTGCCGAGCCGCTTGATATTGGCTTGTGCAGCGGCTCGTACCGCCATAGCCAGATCATGGGCTGACTCCTGCAGGAAGCTCTTTATTCCCATGGTTGGTTTGGTGATGATATCGACCGCTCCGGCCGCCATTGCCTGCAGGGTGGTTTCAGCTCCTTTTTCGGTCAGAGACGAGCAGATAACTACTGGGGTTGGGTGCTCTGCCATGATCTTGGTGAGAAAGGTGATGCCATCCATTCGTGGCATCTCCACATCGAGGATGATGACATCGGGCCACTCTTTCTTCAGCTTGTCCTGGGCAAAAATCGGGTCTGAGGCTGTTGCGATAACCTTGATATCTGGCTCCTGCTCCAACACTGCTTGCAAGACCTGTCTGACCACGGCGGAATCATCCACCAGCATGACCCGGATCTGTTTCATTCTCGCGACTCCCGTTGATGTGGCAGACGATGATGGCGCAGCCAGACACTACCGCTATTGAGCTCGAAAATCAGACTCCGGTGGCCATAGTGGCCAAGATGATGAGCCTTGATATCAAGTCCCAGGTGTTTGGTCAGCTGCCAGGCTGCCTGAATATTTCTGGTGGCGACATTGTTGTCGCTCTGGATGTACTCTGGTGCGTCAAACATGTTGCCCCCTCCAAACAACTTCACCTCGTACTCATGAATGGGGGCGGGATACTGGGCAATCGCCTTTAGCAGCAGGGTGATGGCCTCATCGGCATAGCGCCCATCCAGCTCTGTGGTGGGTGTTCCCCGGGTTGGCAACATGTAATGGCACATACCGCCCTGTTTTTGCTCCGGATGCCACAAGGTGATGGCCACGCAGGAGCCAAGGAAGGTTTTTATGTGCAAATCTTCCTTGCCAAAGAAGAGCTCACCCGGTTGCAGGATCACCTCCCGTACCATGCTGGTTATCTCTTCTGGTAGATGGAGGGAGAGACAAGCTGCAAACCATGCGGCAAGCCGTGCAGGCTTTCTGCATGGCTGACCAGCAGATAGCCGCCGTGTTTCAGCTTGGGCACCAACCGTTGCAACACTTGTGCTTTGGTCTCCTTGTTGAAGTAGATCATGACATTGCGGATGAAGATGACATCAAACATGCCAATGTCGGGTAGCTCCTGATTGAGGTTTATCTGCATGAAACGGACTTTTTCCCGCAACTTGCGATCAATGATGAAAATGCCCTCCTGCAGGCCGATGCCCTTGAGGCAATATTTCATCAAAAATGAGAGCGGTATGTTATGGGCACGCTCTATTGGATAGCGCCCGCTCATCGCCTGCTCAAGCACCCGTGATGAGATATCCGAGGCCAGGATCTCCCAGCCTAGTGTGTTCCGCTTCTCTGCCAGGGTCATGGCAAGGCTGTATGGCTCTTCACCAGAGGAGCTGGCGGCACTCCAGATCCTTAATGAGCGATCTGCCGGTATGTGTGTTAGAACCTGCTGGGTCAGAAAATCAAAATGCTTGGGTTCTCTGAAGAAGTAGGTTTCATTGGTCGTGAGCAGATCGAGTGCCAGTTGCAGTTCGCCACTACTGTCGGCCATGATGAACTGAAAATAATCGTCATAACTTTCCAGCCCGTAGTGACATATCCGCTTTGCCAGCCGACTGGCGACCAGCGCTTTTTTGGCGGGGGACATATCAATCCCCGCCGTCTGATGCAGCCAGCGTTGGAAACGGGAGAATTCGTCATCATGTAACTGGATTTGGTACAAGTGCCTATGCCTCCACCAGAGATATTCAGAAGAGAGGCAATGCCTCTCTTCTCATGGTTAAAACCGGACGAAATCAGAATCATTGAGTGGACGCGATTGACCGGCTAATCGATCCTGGTTTTTGTTATTCCCCTCGGTAACGAAATGCCCTTTGGTATGGTGATGCGCAGACTTGCCGTTGGCTTTGTTCTCTTTGTGTGGTTCCTCCAGAGTGAAGAACTCCATAGCGAGTTGTAGTTGTTCTGCCTGAGTGCTCATCTCCTCCGCCGTTGCCGCCAGCTCTTCGCTACAGGATGCATTTTGCTGGGTAACCTGGCTGAGCTGGTTCATGGCGAGGTTGATCTGGCTGACGCCGGTTGATTGCTCAGTCGATGCAGCACTGATCTCCTGCACCAGATCCGATGTTTTGTTGATAGAGGGCACCATTTGATCCAGAAGATGCCCAGCTTTCTCTGCCATATCCACGCTGCTGGAGGCGAGCTCGCCAATCTCTTGTGCCGCGATCTGGCTGCGCTCGGCCAGCTTGCGAACTTCAGCTGCAACTACGGCAAAGCCTTTGCCATGATCGCCTGCCCGGGCTGCCTCGATTGCCGCATTGAGTGCCAGCAAGTTGGTTTGATAGGCGATGTCGTCGATGATGCCAATCCGTTTGGCTATCTGCTTCATTGCATCAACGGTAAGTTTGACAGCCTCTCCACCCTCTATCGCCTCTTTCGCGGCCTTGCTGGCCATGCCATCGGTGACTTGGGCGTTGTCGGTGTTCTGGTTGATGCTGGCACTCATCTGCTCTATTGATGCGCTGGTCTCCTCCATGCTGGCTGCTTGTTCACTACTCGACTGGCTGATGGATTGAGCTGTTGCACTAACCTGTTCGGCTGCGCTGGATAAGTTATCTGAGGCACTTCTCACCTCTGTCACAATATTGGTCAGGGAGGCAATGGTTTGGTTGAGAGCATCCTTGGTGGTACCGAATATGCCGGGGTAATCGGCTTCAATGTGTTGGGTCAGGTCTCCTTTAGCCAAAGACTGAACTATCCGGATGACATCGCTTAGCGTGCTGTCGATTACTTCGGCAATCTGATTGATCCCTTCCCCCATAGTTTGGAAAAATCCGCTCTTTCCTGCCAGATCCATGCGGTGGTGCAGTTCGCCGTTGATGACAGCTTGCACGAGATCAGACATCTCTCTCTCGATGGTCACCTCCTTGGTTCTGTCTGCCCATTCGACAACGGCACCAAGCCGTTCGCCATTGTCATTGAAGACCGGATTGGCAATCAGGGCAAAGGTGCGTCCACCCAGCTTAATTTGGGTGCGATAGGTGCTGCTCAATTTGGCCAGCATGGCGCGCTGGTGGCCAGGATGCTTGTGAAAGCTGTCGATGTTTGCCCCCATCAGCTGATTGGCATTGAAGCTGTATAGCTCTTTTTTGATATCAGATTCAGCCGTATTGAGCATTTCGGTCACGGCTTCGTTCATGTAGATAATGTCGAAATTGGTATCGGCGATCATCACATTGGTTGTGGCGCAGTCTAGCGCTTTGCGAACCAGCCGGTTTTCATGGAGGAGGATCTGATTGTTATTAAGCTCCTCCCTGTAGCTCTCCAGCTTGTCATTCATCAGAGTGACAAGTTCATTGATGCTGTGGCCAGTCTCTAGTTGTGAACCATCGAATCCGGAGAGATCGAGCGGGTGGAGTGACGCATCATCGATTAGTGCTTGCTGGAGCCTTTTGATAGATGCCAGTAGTTGGGCATGCTTGAGCGTTTCTGCTGCACTGCTGCCGAAGAGCTTGCCAAAGAGTGATTGAGTCATGAGCGTGTCCTTTTGCTGCATGTCATGGTTTAGATACCGGTTCAGGAAAGTTGCAGATTACTCTGCGGTAAACGAGCCTGCGGCTGGGTTATTTCGTTGAGCTGGGCCATCTCTTCCAGTGACAGGACTTTTTCGGTGTCGATCAGAATGACGAACTTGCCATTCACCTTGCCCATTCCGCTGATGAAGTCAGCTCTGATTTTTGCACCAAAACTGGGGGGCGGTTCGATGTCGGATGGGGGGATGCCTAGTACTTCAGATACTGAATCGACTACAACACCGATGTCATGACCAGCCGGCTCATCGCCTTGCTGCGGCATGCCTTCAATGATGACGATGCAGCTTCGGCGCGTAATGTTTGAGGGGGCGCAGCCAAAGCGGGCACTAAGATCCACTACAGATACCACAGATCCCCTCAGATTGATCACCCCGCGTATAAAGCTTGGCATCATGGGAATGGGAGTAATGTTGCCGTATTCGATGATCTCTTTGACGCCCAAAATATTGATGGCAAACATCTCGTTGTTAATCAGAAATGTCAGGTACTGGGCGTCGCCTGATTGTTCGTTCAATGTTGCCGGCGGCAGCGTGATATTGGTTGAACTGTTCATGCGGTCCTCCGGTTAAAAGTGAATAAAATCAGCTTCATTCACGGATGAAGATGGGGGCTGATGTGGCGGAATAGCCCGTTGTGGTGGGGCAATAAAGCTTCCTCTGGGAGGAGATGCTTTATGGCTTTTATGGCTCTGCTCATACTGACTGATGTTGGTTTGCGCATTTTTCTCCAACGAGAAAAAGGACATAGTCTGCTGCAGTTCACTTGCCTGCGAGCTCATCTCTTCCGCTGTGGCTGCCAACTCTTCGCTGCTGGCCGCATTTTGCTGTGTTACCTGATTAAGTTGACTCATCGCCAGACTGATTTGGTTGGCTGCACTGGCTTGTTCAGAGGAGGCCGCATTAATTTCCTGAACCAGATCGGATGTTTTGCGGATCGAGGGGACAATTTTCTCAAGCAAACTGCCAGCGCACTCTGCCTTGCTGACGCTGTCGGAAGATAGCTCACCAATCTCCTGTGCAGCGACCTGGCTGCGTTCAGCAAGTTTTCGAACTTCAGCCGCGACCACAGCAAAACCTTTACCATGTTCGCCGGCGCGAGCTGCTTCGATGGCTGCGTTCAGTGCCAGCAGGTTAGTTTGATAGGCAATATCATCGATAATGCTGACTTTCTTGGCTATTTGCTGCATGGCAGCCACTGTTTGCTGAACAGAACGCCCACCTTCGGTTGCCTCTTTTACCGAGTTGCTGGCCATGCTGTCGGTGATTTTGGCATTCTCTGTGTTCTGATTGATGCTGGCACTCATCTGCTCGATGGATGCACTTGTCTCCTCCACACTGGCTGCTTGTTCACTGGTTGCCTGGCTTAGGGCTTGTGCTGTGTTGCTCACCTGGTTGGATGCATTGGTGAGGTTATCTGCGGCGTTGCGTACCTCTTCAATGATGTGTGTCAGTGCCACAATGGTTTGGTTCAAGCCATCTTTTGTCTGACCAAAAATCCCGGGGTAGGGTTCGTCAATGCGTTGTGTCAGGTCTCCCTTGGAGAGAGAGGTTGCAATGCGCATCACATCCTCAAGGCTGGTATCCGTTACATGAGATAAGCGGTTCAATAGTTCTGATACTCGCTTGATATAGCCTTGGCGATCCTCCAGTGAAATTTTATGGCTGAAATCCCCTTGCTCAACGGCGGCGGTAACCAGAGTCTCTATGTCGGTGATCAGTGCTCCCAGCGTTTTGACCATATTGTCCATGGCGAGCAGCAACTGTCCTGCTTCGTCATTTGATTCAACCTTGATAGACACATCCAGGTTGCCTGCAGCCAGACTGTTGGCCACATGCAGTGCTTGTTCAATCGGGGCAATGATGCTTTTGATCAGAATGGCTCCCAACCAGGCAGCGAGGATCATGCCTGCAGCGACAACGCTGGCCATGGTGATGAGCATGATGTGGTACCAAGATTGGGCCGCAGTGTATTCTGCTTTGGCTACATCGAGTTGCAGGGTTACCAGCTCGGTTATCTTGTTACCTATGGGGTCTATTGAGTTGTACAGAGCCCCGTCGAAGTTGCTGAGCATGCCAGAGATCGTGCCATGCTGGGTTGCCAGATATTTTTCCAGCTTGCCAATGTCTTGGTTGGCTGCATTAAACAGGCTTGTGACTTCGGCAGATAGGCGCTGCTCTTCCCTGGTAAGAGTGGTTGATTGATATTGTTGCCATACATCCTTGATCTCTTTTTGCGCTTGCTGAATCTGGGTCAGAGCCTCTTCTGCCGGGATCAGACCTGCATTGGCTTTATTGACGTTGTCGATGATCGAGACGGCGTAGCGATCAGAGATAGTTTTCAGTTGTTTGAGTGGAACCACCCGGTCGTTGTAGACCCGTTGCAACCCTGTATTGCTGCTTTGCATATTATATAAGCCAAGGCTGCCAACTCCGAGCAGCAGTGTGCAAAGCAGGCAAAGCAGAACAATGAGGCGTAATTTTATGGTGGAGTTTTTAAACATATGTGACTCCTCAGTTGATGCTGATTTGGGTTTGGATTGATGGGGGATTGAATCGGCTAAATTGTCCTGATTCTTGGTTTATTGCGTGCTGAATAAGCGATGGAATATCGAGGATAAGAGCAATTTCTCCTCCTCCCAAAATGGTTGAACCGCTTATTCCCTGTAGCCGCTGGAATAATTTACCCAGAGGTTTGATGACAGTTTGAAATTCTCCCAGCAGCTCATCGACTACCAGTCCAGATTTTTTCCCTGCATAACTCACAACGACAATATTCTCACGACGTCCCCTGATGCCCTGGGTATCAAAGTAGTGCTGAAGACGAATGAATGGCAGCACTTCACCTCGCAAGTTGATGTAATTTCGTCCTTGTGTATCGGCCAGAGCACTCGGTGTTAATTCTACGCATTCGATCACCATATCCAGTGGAATCACATAATGGGTATCGCAGACCCTGACTAGAAAACCGTCGATGATGGCGAGTGTCAGCGGAAGGCGGATTTGCACTCTGGTGCCCTTGCCTGGAATGCTGTCCAGCTCAACTGTGCCCCTCAATGCCGTAATGTTGCGTTTGACCACATCCATACCGACGCCGCGGCCGGAGAGATTGGTAATTGCTTCGGCAGTGGAGAAGCCGGGCTCGAAGATGAGTTGGTAAATCTCCTGGTCTGTCAGCGTACTGGTGGTACTGATCAAACCGCGTTCAATGGCTTTTTGCTGGATCCTTGCCTTATTGAGGCCTGCACCATCATCCCTGATCTCGATAACGATGCTGTTAGAGTCGTGGTAGGCGTTGAGGTTCAATGTTCCTTTGGCAGGTTTGCCCGCAAGTAGGCGTTGCTCGGCCGATTCGATACCATGATCCATCGCATTTCTGACCAGATGCATGAGCGGGTCGCCGATCTTCTCTACGACGGATTTGTCCAGTTCGGTTTCTGCACCTGATATTACCAGGGTGATTTCTTTGTTTAGCTCCTGACTTACATCTCGTACAACTCGCTGAAAGCGGTTGAAGGTATCACCAATGGGGACCATTCTCAGGCGTAATGCGTTATCGCGGATCTCTTCCACAAGCATGGCGATCACCGATGTGGCTTCCTGTAGCTGGGCTTCCCTGATGCGCTGTGCGAGCAAGTTTGCCCCTGAGCTGGCGACTACCAGCTCCCCAACCAGATTGATCAGGTCATCCAGCTTGTCGGCATGTACCCTGACGTAGCGTCCCTCCTTGTTTTTGCTCTCTTTGGTCTGGTTTTGTTTTTTCAGTGCCGCATCAACAACGGCTTCATTGACAGCGCCTTGTGCGATAAGGATTTCACCAAGCTTGGGTGCGGTTTCATTGGATGTTGCTTGCTGGGTTTGTAGTCCAGCGGCCAGCTCTTCTGCAGTCAGGGCTCCGGTGTTGACCAGCAGTTGCCCCAGCATGGCGTTATCTTCCGGCAGTGATTCAATGAGATTGATGAACTCGGTGATCTTGCTGTGGGGGGGGAGAATGACAATCTGGCAGTCATCTCTGACAAATTCAAAGACGTCGCTGATGGCTGCCTTGTCTGCTTGGGAGTCAAAATCAATTTCGTAACCGAGATAGCAGTTTTCCGGATCAAATTGCTCCCAATCCGGTATGGCCTGGTGAATGGTCTCCAGTGCAGTGATAGTACCGAGAGTACAGAGATAGCGCAGAAAGGCCGCAGGATCCATGCCGTTGCGCAGCACGTCCGGGCCAAAGCGCAGAGATATATGCCATAGCGATGCTGAGCTGGTGACCGCTCCCTCTTTTTCAATTTTGGCTTCGGGAGTGGGCACTGTGTCTGGCAACGTGGTTTGCGGTACGCATTGGTAACGGGTGAGAGCAAGCCGCAAGCGCTGATCCTGCATTTCGTCGCTATCGCTCAATGCTGAGCCTTGTTCGGCCACGATGCTGATGAGTAGCTGGATGTGGTCACAACTCTCCAGAAGATCCTTTATCAGGGGAGAGGTGACCACAAGTTGCTGGTTTCTTATCTGGTCGAGCAGATCCTCTACGATGTGGGTAAATCCGACAATCGGCTGCAGCCCAAACAGCCCTGCAGAGCCTTTGATGGTGTGAGCTGCACGGAAGATGGCACCTATCAGTTCGCTATTATCTGGCTCACCTTCAAGTGAGAGTAGAGCGGATTCCATCTCTTCGAGTAGATCACGCGCCTCGGCAATATAGGTTTGTAAAGCCTGATCAAGATCGATACTCACAGTGACTCCTTGTCATGGTGGCTCAGGGCCGCTCGTCATGAGTGATGAGAGTTGGATCGCCAAAGAATCCGGATAATTGGCAAAGTTCCAGAAGTTCCAGCACGACGTTGCTATGCCAGACCAGCGAGAGGGGGTAACCCTGTTGCTGTGCACTTTTTTTGGCTGCGATCAGCAGTTGGAGTCCCGCACTATCTATCTCGGCAATATTTGCCAGATTGAGTTCCAGTTCCCGGCCTTGATAGATCAAGGGGGTGAGTGCCTCTTTGATTTCGCCCACTGTGTATATGGTGAGCTCGTCAGGTAGAGTGACCACTGTCTTGTTATCCAGCATCTCGCTTTGCAATGTCATATGAGCTCCGGGATCATGGCATGATCAGTTTGGATACCGCGGAGAGCATCTGTTCCGGCTGGAACGGTTTGACTACCCATGCTTTGGCGCCTGCAGCCTGGCCTTCCTGCTTTTTGCTATCCTGCGACTCAGTCGTCAGCATGATGACGGGAGTGAATTTGTAGCTGGCCAGCTTTTTCGCCTCTTTGACAAAGGTGATGCCATCCATGTTGGGCATGTTGACGTCGCTGATGATCAGGTTGATCTTCTTGCCGTCGAGTTTTTTGAGCGCGTCCTTGCCATCACAGGCTTCCATGACTTCATAACCGGCGCCTTTGAGCGTCATGCCTACGACTTGGCGAATGGTTGCCGAGTCATCCACGATCAGGATCGTTTTGCCCATATATCTCTCCTAGAAAAATGTGATGTCAGCGCTGCTTGTTTGCGTTTGGACTGTACGGGTAGTGCGACCATGGTGAATATTGCGTTGCTCATCGGTGGCGTATGAGAGTTCCATATCAGCCAACCACCGGTTGGCATCGATCTGGATGGGGCCCGATTGCTGGTTGTTTTGCTCCGATTGCAGGTGGTTCGAGAGGTTCTCCATATTTTTCCGGATATGGCTCAGGATCTGGCTAACTCTGTCCTGAAATTGCAGTGAGACAATAACGCTGGAGATCTCGCGATGGATTTCGGTGCTTTCGTTTTGCAGTAAAGATGCTGACTCAGCCAGACTGTCGGTGGCATGGCGAAAGCGGCTCAGCACCTGCTCGATGGTTTGTTCGGAATTGAGGGCCGAAGCGTGATCCCGTGCCGCGGCATTTTCTGCAATCTGGAATGCACGGCTGATCCCTGTGTTGATGGTGTCGACCTTATCCGTCATTTTTTGGGCTGTTTCGCTCGAGAGGCGTGACAGGTTGCGCACTTCATCCGCTACCACGGCAAAACCACGTCCGGCTTCGCCAGCCCGTGCGGCTTCAATGGCTGCGTTGAGTGCCAGCAGGTTCGTCTGGGAGGCAATCTTGGCAACATCCATCGCCATGGCATTGAGTTCGATAGTGTAGGTTGTCAGGCTCTTTATCTCGGCCAGCATGGCATCCCGATTGGCTTGGGCCGAGTGCAAGATGGCCACGACTTCATTGAGCTGTTGTTGGCTTTCGCTCAGAACTCCCGCCATGCCGCGAGAGTTGGCATCTCCCAGTTCTCCTGCTGCAAGATGAGAGGCACTGACGGCTTCTTCCAACTTGGTGGCCAGTCCGCTGAAGCGTTGAGTCAGATCGATCATTGCCTCCTCGGTCTGTTGGCGAGAGTTTTCAATCTGCTTTGACCAGATGGGGAGAACTTTTTCACATACCTGTTCGAGACCAGCTATGGAGTGGGCATGTACGCTGTTATCTATGGCCGCGGAATCAGCTGCGCGAGTTTGCTGGAGGTGCAACTGCTGATGGAAATGGCGAGATGTCCAGAGAGAAGCCCCGCAGGAGAAGAGCACGATAACAAGCAGGTAAATGAGCGAAAGGCTGCCGGCAAGCTGTAACAGCAGGCAGCTCAGCACGCCAAGACCGATACCGCAGAACCAGCAAACCGGTTCCCAAAGCGGTGTGTTTACGCCACTTTTTGGTTGTGTCATTTGAAGTTTTATCCCAGTGCAAAATTTTTTGGGGTTCAAGAGCCGATGGTTTTAATGTGAGGGTCTCTTGAATCTCTTTCTTTATTTATAGTTGGCACAATAAGGGTAGCGTAAAAAAAATACTTGGCTGCAAATTGGTCTGTTATGGCAGGTAGCCAGAGGCGCTGTTAAGGGGACAAGAAGAGGGGTAGGGTGAACTGGATAAAAAAAGAGCCTGCAGTTGCAGGCTCTTTTGCTGAAAGCGGTAGCTGTCAGGCTTCGTTGGCGTGGGCTTTCTGGCACCCTTCCACTGCATGGGCGATGAGCTCCAGTGCGCTCTTGTCGCATGGCGGCAGCTCCGCCTCGCACTTGTTGATAGGGGTGACGCGATCGCCCCACTTGATGATGGCGGCACCCCAGGTCAGGCCGGCACCGAAAGCGGCGGTCAGCAGATAGGAGTTTGGCTGGAGACGGCCCTGCTCCAGCGCTTCGCACAGGGCTATGGGCACGGTGGCGGCCGAGGTGTTGCCGTAGTTTTCGATGTTGACCATCACCTTCTCCATCGGCGCATTCATCCGCTTGGCGAGGGTTTCGATGATGCGGATATTGGCCTGATGGGGGACGATCAGGTCGATCTGCTCGGGGGTCACTCCCGCCTGAGACAAAACGGTAGCAGTCGCTTCGCCCATACCGCGCACTGCACGCTTGAAGATCTCCTGACCTTCGAAGTTGAAGGTGAACAGACCGTCGATATCGGCAAAGCGCACCCGATCGGTGCCGAAGTTCGGCACATGCAGGATCTCCCGCGCTTCGCTGTCACAGCCCAGCTTGTTGGCGATCAGGCCACACTCCTCTTCGCTTGCCTCGATCACCACGGCACCGGCTCCGTCGCCAAACAGCACGGCAGTATCGCGACGGGCCCAGTCCAGCAGATAGGTGAGGCGCTCGGCGCCGATCACCAGCACCTTTTTCATCATGCCGGTCTGTACCAGTGAGGTGGCGACCGAGAGAGAGTAGACGAAACCGGTGCAGGCGGCGTTGAGGTCGAACACGGCAGCGTTGACGGCGCCCAACTTCTTCTGCACCGCAGAGGCGGCGCTTGGCAGCAGGTTGTCCGGAGTGGCGGTAGCCAGGATGATGCCATCGAGGTCGCTCGCTTCGAGACCAGCACAGGCCAGCGCGCGACGGCCAGCCAGAGTCGCCAGGTCAGAGGTACTGACATGGGAGACCCGACGCTGCTTGATGCCGGTACGGGGATAGATCCACTCATCAGACGTATCCATGATGGTGCTGAGGTCGTCGTTGGTCAGCACGGAGGGGGGCAGGCATTTTCCCCAGCCTGTGATATTGGCGTATTTCATCTTGTTACCGCTTCTCAAAGTGGAGCGCCCTGCGGGCGGAAAATCGTGCAATTATGCCGCACGAGACAACCACTGTCATCTTGTGGTCATGGTTATGTGTTGGGCAAGTGGCTGCGCCATCTGGCTGGAAAAGGTCGCAACGTGCTGAACATGGCTGGAAATTTCTCTTAAAACACGGGACTCGTCTGCCCTAAGATAGGCGTTTCTCCACCGATGAGGGTATCTCCTTGCTCAGAGCCAATCTCAACTTGCTGCCCACCCTCAAGGTGCTGCTGGAGACCCGCAATATCAGCCGGGCTGCCGAGCTGCTGCACCTGAGCCAGCCCTCCATCAGCAAGCAGCTTGCCCAGTTGCGCTGCGAGTTTGACGACGAGTTGCTGGTGCGGGAGGGGCAACGCTGGCTGCTGACGCCACGGGCTGAAGCGCTGGCAGCTCAGCTGGCGGATTCTCTCGGTGCGCTGGAACGTCTCTACGAGGCGCCCGGGTTTGACCCGAGCCGCTGTGAGCGGGTATTTCGGCTCGCCTCTTCCGATTATGTAGCCCAGCATATCCTGCCGGACATCTGTGCTGCGCTCGCCAAAGAGGCGCCGTTGGCGGCGCTGGAGTACAGCCTGTGGGACAAACATCTGCTGCCGCAACTGTGGCAGTCGGAGCTTGATCTGGTCTCCACCATCACCGAACAGGTGCCGGATCAGATACGCGGTCTGCATCAGGGGGAAGATCGGCTGGCGGTGTTGATGGGACGTCACCACCCGCTGGCGGGCAAGGCGCTGAGTCTCGATGACTATCTTGCCTGGCCTCACCTGCAGGTGAGTGGCGGTGGCGACAAGGACAGCCCGGTTGAACAGGTGTTGGCACCGCAGGGACTGAGTCGGCGCTGGTTTGCCCGAGTCCCCTTCTTTCAGGCCGCGGTGGAGGTGTTGCTGCGCACCGATTGCCTGATGACCACCCCGGCTCATATCGCCTGGCAGCTTTCCTGCGGCCATGAGCTCACCTTTGTCGATCTGCCATTTGCTACCCGCGACCAGCAGTATCATCTGCTGTGGCATCAGCGCCACCATCAGGATCCGGCTCACCGCTGGTTTCGCGAGCTGGCCTACCCATTCCTGCGGGATCACCTGCAACGTACCGTCGGCGAGAGTCGCAAGCTGCTCGATCTCGGCGGTTAGCCGCAGTCAGTTATGTGGTGCCATAGCCATTGGTTATGGAATCTATTCATAACTTTCACTACTGGCATAATGGCTCAGCCCGTACCCTGAATGCAGGGCATCATATCGAGCATATAAAGAGGAAAAGCATGGAACTGACGAGTTGGCTGGCACTGGCCGCAATCTGCGTGATGGGCGCCATCAGCCCGGGGCCGAGTCTGGCGCTGATCATCCGCAACACGGTGCAGGGCGGGCAGGGGCATGGCGTCGCAACCGCGCTCGGCCACGGCCTCGGGGTTGGTATCTATGCGCTGGTAACCGCGCTTGGCCTCTCGATCCTGATCACCCAGACCCCTATCCTGTTTGATCTGATCCGCTACGGCGGTGCAGCGTTTCTTGCCTGGCTCGGGGTGAAAGCCCTGCTGGCAAAACCAGCCAGTGGTGAAGCGAGTGAAGAGGCGCACCAGCTGCGTGGTCGGCAAGGGGCCTTTGAAGGTTTTATGGTGGCCTTCCTCAATCCCCAGCTTGCGGTCTTCTTCATCGCCCTGTTCAGCCAGTTTGTGCGGGCCGATACCGGCTGGAGCGAAGGGGGAATCATGATGCTCACCGCGGGCGGGATCGATGCAGTCTGGTACGTGCTGGTGGCGCTGGTGCTCTCGCGCGGGCCGGTGCTGGCGTGGCTTAAAGCCAAATCCTTTGTCATCGATAAGGTGAGCGGCTTGGTGCTGCTTGGACTGGCACTCAAGGTGGTTATCTAATCCTGCATTTTGTGGATACCTTAAGCGGGATCAAGGCATGTGGGTGGTGAATGGGCTAGAGTAGCGCCCATTTGCTGTCCGCCCTGATCCCGAGACCATGCACCAGAACAAGCACCCGTTAAGCCACAACAACCGGTTGGAGCTGCTGGCTCCGGCCAAGAACCTCGCCTACGGCATCGAAGCCATCAACCATGGCGCCGATGCCGTCTACATGGGCGGCCCTGCCTTTGGTGCCCGCAGCGCTGCGGGCAACACCATCGAAGATATCGAAGCGCTGGCGCGCCACGCCCATCGCTTCGGTGCCCAGGTCTTTGTCGCCTTCAACACCCTGCTGCACGATCACGAGCTGGAGCAGGCCCGGCGCCTGACCCACCAAATTTATGAAGCCGGTGCCGATGCGCTCATCGTCCAGGACATGGGGCTGCTGGCGCTGGATTTGCCTCCCATCGCGCTCCATGCCAGTACCCAGACCGACAATCGCACGCCGGAGAAGGTGAAATTTCTGCAGGATGTGGGCTTCTCTCAGGTGGTGCTGGCGCGCGAACTGTCGCTGGCGCAGATCCGCGAGATCAGTGCGGCGACCAATGTGCAGCTGGAGTTTTTTATCCACGGTGCGCTCTGCGTCTCCTACAGCGGCCAGTGCAACATCAGCCATGCCCGTACCGGTCGCAGTGCCAACCGCGGCGAGTGTGCCCAGCTCTGTCGCTTGCCCTGCTCGCTGCAAAAGCCGGACGGTGAAGTGCTGGTGGCCGACAGCCACCTGTTGTCGCTCAAGGATATGGATCAGACCGACAACCTGGCGGCGTTGATCGAGGCGGGGATCCGCTCCTTCAAGATTGAAGGGCGTCTCAAGGGGCTCGACTACGTCAAAAACGTCACTGCCTGGTATCGGCAGAAGCTGGACGCCATTCTGGATAGTCGCTCCGATTTGGTGGCTGCCTCTGCGGGTCGTTGCAGCTACGGCTTCACGCCAGATCCCAAGAAGAGCTTCAACCGCGGCAGCACAGACTACTTTCTCCATGGTCGCCAGCAGGGGATCGACTCCACCAAGAGCCCGAAATATGTGGGCGAACCGCTGGGGCGGGTCACCAAGGTGACCCGTGACGGCATCGAGATCGACGGCAAGCAGGTCAGCCTTAACAACGGCGATGGTCTGGGCTTCTTCAAGCCGAATAACGAGCTGGTGGGAATGCGCCTCAACAAGGTCGAAGGTAAGCAGTTACTCCTGTCAGAACGCATGCCGGGTCTGAAGGTGGGGACAGAAATCTACCGCAACCACGATCAGGCGTTCAGCAAGATGCTGGAGAAGGCGAGCGCGGATCGCCGCATCCGGGTCGATATGGTGCTGGCAGAGTGCGATGAGGGCGTTAGCCTCACGCTCACCGACGAGCAGGGCATCAGTGCCGCGGTGACGCTTCCCTGTGACAAACAGCTGGCCGACAATCCGGAGCGGGCGCTGCAACAAGCGCGGGAGCAACTTGGCAAGCTCGGCAATACCCTGTTTGTGGCGCGCAAGATTGAGTTGGTAGTAACGAGGCCGCTATTTATCGCCGCATCACAGCTCAATGGCTTGCGCCGGGATGGCATCGCCGCGCTGGAGGCCGCACGCGTGGCCAGCTACCAGCGCCCCGAGCGACGCATCGCCCTGCGGGACATCAGCTATCCCCAGCACCGCCTCTCCTACCTTGGCAATGTGCTGAACAGCGCCGCCGAAAAGTTCTTCCATGAGCACGGGGTGGAGCGCATTGCCCCTGCCTACGAGGCAAACAAGGAGGAGCGGGAAGTGGTGCTGATGATCACCAAGCACTGCATCCGCTATAGCCAGAATCTCTGCCCGAACGAGGTGCCCGGTCTCAAGGCCGAGCCGCTGGAGCTCAAGATGGGTAAAGACACCTTCCGTCTGCGCTTTGACTGCAACCGCTGCGAAATGCATGTGATGGGCCGTTTGAAGAAGTAATTGCCGGAGCGCGCCTCTATTGAGTCAGAGTTGGTCGGGAAGAAATGAAAAAGCCCCGGAGCATGGCTCCGGGGTTTTGTTTTGGCTGGAACTGTTCGGTCTCTTCCCAGCTTGGAATGGCGCCTTTGCACACCTATTCGCTGAATAAGATTAATTGGATAACTACGTCGTCACCTATTTTGAGGAATGCATTTATTCCCAATGAAATATCAAAATTTAATAAAGTCAGTATATAGATATAAGGTTTGGCTCCATCATTGGATTTTTAAGGGTTTATTTTTCAATCAGCCAGTGTGATTACTCTGATATTCTTGTTTTAAGTCGGGTTTTTATTGTTAAGGCGCTGTTGGTAATTTCATTCATAAAATAATGTTATCACCGGTGTTTATACAATGGCTATTTTTGTCGGCACTATATTAAAAGTAATGCAATGGAAGTTGGTCGTAATCAAGTTTGACCGTTCGGACGGGAAAATAAACTAAATTTCAAGTGGTTATACATTCATGTCGAGGTAATGGTTTGATGTTGTATTGCTGCTGAAAAATGACCGTGGTGCTGCGAACATCATTAATTGGCATTGTTTTAAGTTCTGTCTCGTTGTCAGGGCATATGAAAGGCAGATAGTGGTATGAGCCATTTATGCAATTTTGCTCACATGAATCTATCTGGTTTGCAGGTAGAATGTGCGAGCTGGCACTAACGATAAACACAACATAAAGTGAGAAACAACTCATGACAATTCCAATGAAGACGACCCTCACGCTGAGCTCGGTAGCCGTATTGCTGTTGCTCTCCGGTTGCAATAGCGATAATGGAAAAGCCGCCCCCGGAGATGTCAATCTGCGTCTGATCGAGACCTCCGATATTCACTCCAATCTGCTTGGTTTTGACTACTACCAGAACAAGGTCGACCACTCTCTCGGGCTCTCCCGTACCGCGCTGTTGATCCATAAAGCCCGTGAGGAAAATGGCAACAACCTGCTGATCGATAATGGCGACCTGATCCAGGGCACGCCGTTGTCGGATTACGTGTTTGCGCAATACAAGGGCAATCCGGATTACCTGAAAAAGCTGGGCCATCCCGCCATCAATGCGCTCAACCAGTTGCAATATGACGTCGGCAACCTCGGTAACCACGAGTTCAACTATGGCCTCGACTATCTGGCCGATGCGCTGTCGGGGGCCAATTATCCGGTCTTGAATGCTAACGTGTTCGATGCCCGCGATTTCAAACGCGACAGCAATGGCAAGATCGACTGGAGTGCCATGCCCAACCGCTTCAAGCCTTATGTGCTGCTCGACCGTCAGGTGAAGGACGTCAATGGCAACGTGCAGACGGTAAAGGTAGGGGTTCTGGGGGTGAATCCACCCCAGATCATGCAGTGGGATCGCCGTAATCTGGAAGGCAAGGTGATCGTAGCCGATATGGTCGAGACGGCTGAGCACTACATCCCGGAGATGCGTGCCAAGGGGGTCGATCTGGTGGTCGTAGTGGCTCACACCGGTATCACGGGGACGCCGCAGGAGCCCTTTATGGAGAACGCCGCGGTTTATCTGGCGCAGGTGAAAGGGGTTGATGCTCTGTTGCTGGGCCATGCCCACAAGGCTTTCCCGGGCGAGTATCCGGATGTCGCTCAGGTTGATAATGCCCAGGGCCGGATTGCCGGCGTGCCTGCTGTAATGCCGGGGGTTGCGGGTAACCATCTTGGGGTTATCGACCTCAAACTGACTCGGAAGGATGGTCGCTGGCAGGTGGCTTCCAGCCACTCGGAAGTGCGGCTGGTCGACAAGAGCATGGATGTGCCGGGAGATAGTCAAATCGAGGCGCTGGTCGACAAAACTCATGATGCGACCAATCAGTGGCTGGCCGACCCCATCAGCGAAATCGCCAAGCCGATCTACAGCTTCTTCTCGGTGGTGCAGGACGATGCCTCCCTCCAGATCGTGAGCGATGCCCAGAAGTGGCATATTGATCAAGTTAAGGCGGATTGTCTGAGCCATAACGGCGTGAACTGTGCCCTCAACGAGGATCTGCCGGTTCTGTCTGCGGTGGCACCGTTCCGTGGTGGCCGCAACGGCCCGAACGATTTTACCTGGGTAGCGGCAGGCAAGATCTCCCTGCGCAACGTGGCGGATCTCTATGTCTTCCCCAACACCCTGCAAGTAACCAAAGTTAACGGTGCGACGGTGCAAGAGTGGCTGGAGAAGAGCGTCAGCCAGTACAACCAGATCGTCCCCGATGCCAGCAAGGCGCAGTGGCTGGTGGTAGATGACTTCCGCCCCTATAACTTCGACATGATCAAAGGGGTGCAATACAAGATTGATATCACCCAGCCAGCCCGTTATGACCAGGATGGCAAGCAGATCAGCGATAAGCACAGGATCACCGAGCTCACCTATCAGGGCAAACCGATCGACCTGAAACAGAACTTCTATGTGGTCACCAACAACTATCGCGGCAGCGGTGGCGGCAATTTCCCGGGCATCGACAGCAAAGCGGTAGTGCATGAAGATCCCATGGAGACCCGCGAAGTGCTCTCTGCTTACGTCAAGGAGATGGCCAAACAGCATCCGGAAGGGTTTGAGCAGAAAGTGGATAACAACTGGAGTCTTGCTGCGTTGCCAGCCGGTGCCAAGGTGTACTTCTACTCCTCAACCAACCCGGAAACTGAAAAACTGGCGGGGAGCAAGCTGAAGCGAGTCGAAGGGGTCAAGCCGAATGATCCCAAGTTCGTCAACCACGCGATCTATCAGCTGGTTGAATAGGCTGCGAGCGGTGCATCGCTGTCATGGCAGAACCCTTATGCCCCCGCTTCGGGGGCATATTTTTTCTCGACCCGATTGGGCGGTGGTGGTTGATATCCCTCTTCGGTCGGCCTGTGCACTATTGCGCTGTGGCTAGCTCCCTCTCTTGCTTCTCCAGCGCCAGCAGCACCTTTTTAATCTCCAATCCCCCCGCATAGCCGGTCAGGCTGCCGTTTTGGCCGATCACCCGATGGCAGGGGACGATGATCGAGAGCGGATTGCGGCCGTTCGCCGCGCCCACTGCCCGCACCGCATCGGGGTTGCCGATGGCACGGGCAATATCGCTGTAGCTGCGGGTCTCGCCATAGGGGATGTCACACAGCGCTTGCCACACCGCCTGCTGAAAGGCGGTGCCACGGGCGGCAAGGGGCAGGGAGAAACGCTGCTCGCGACCGGCGAAATAGGCGTCAAACTCGGCGAGGAAGGGGGCCAGCGCTGCGGCGTCTTGCTGCCAGCCGCTCATATCGGGCAGCGCCCGCAGGCCCCTGACAAAGTCCACATGCACCAGACCATGCTCGTTGATGGCAACCAGCAGATCGCCGCAGCGGGTCGGAAGAATATCGTAGCGGATCATGATGTTATCTCCTGTTGTTGGTTACCGGACTGCGCTGCATTGCTACCGGTATCGGTAAGCAAGGCAGGCGCTTCGCTCATGGTGTGCCACAGCCAGCTTGCCGCATAGCTGCGCCACGGTTGCCATGCGGCGCTTTGCGCCAATACATCTTTCACCGGCAGCTTGGCACCGCCTCCAAGCGCTTTTTGCAGCACCAGATCGGAGGCGGGGAAGGCATCGGTATCGAGCCCGCAGCGCAGACGCCAGTAAGCGACCGTCCAGGGACCTATGCCCGGTAGTGCCAGCAACTGTTCATCACTGGCTGTAGTGAGGGTCAGCTCGCCGCTGGCCAGTGCATGCGCTACGCCCCGCAGGGTGCGAATGCGGCTGCCGGGCATGCCGATACCGTCGAGATCGAGCTCGCACAACTGGGCGGGGGTCGGTAGTTGCGCCACCCCGAATTGGGCCTCGGTGCGCGCCACCAGTCGCCCGAGTATGGTGATGGCTCCCTTGACCGAGACCTGCTGGCCCACGATGGCGCGCAGCATCACCTCGTACTCGTCCCAACCACCCGGCAGCCGTACGCCGGGCCAGCGCGCTTGCAAACGGGCCAGTAGCGGATCCTGACCGAGCAGATCGCCGATCCGCTGCATATCGGCATCGAGATCCCACATCCGGCGCACCCGATAGAGCAGATCAGGCAGCGCCGCGAGCGGCAGATCATGGACGGTGAGCTGGAGGCAGTGCCCCTTGCCCTGTGCGATGCGCACCAGTGCAACCTGATCGCCAACCAGATAGCGCCGCTCATACACCTCGCCATCCACCCGCTCCAGCCCGGGGATCGCACGCAGCCGATAGAACGCCAGCATGGCCGCCACGTTATACGGAGGGCGGTAGGGCAGTTGCAGCGTCAACGTTGCCCCACGCTGGCCTGAAACACTGTGGTCGGCCATATCGTCACAACCTTCCTGCTGACGAAGGGTGCGCGGGGCCAGTCCATAGGCGTTGAGCCAGGCGTCATTGAAGCGACGGATGCTGGCAAAACCGGCGGCAAACGCGATATCAGTGATGGGGAGCCGGGTCTCGGTCAGTAGCCGTTTCGCGAGCAGCAGGCGGCGCGTCTGCTCCACCTGCTTTGGCGAGGCGCCAAGGTATGCCTCGAACTGGCGGCGTAGCGTGCGCTCACTGATACCGCTCTCGGCCGCCAGTTCGGCGAGTGTGCTGTCTGCCAGCTCGCCGCGATCGATACGCGCCAGCAGCCGTGTCAGCTCAACCGGCAGATCGCCACGGGCGGCGGGGGCCAGCTCCGGGCGGCAGCGCAGGCAGGGTCGCAGCCCATACTGCTCGGCAGCTGCGGCGCTTTGGAAGTAGCGTACATTGTGCTCGTGCGGCGGACGTGCCGGGCAGACTGGCCGGCAGTAGATGCCGGTCGAGAGCACGCCGGTAAAGAAGCGGCCATCAAAGCGAGCGTCGCGGGCGAGCCGTGCGGCGTGGCACTGCTCGCGGCTGAGGGCGTTGATCTGGTGATCCTGTGACTGGTCACGCTCGTGCTGCGGCGTCATAGCATGGCTCTCTTGCTGGTGGGTGCCGGGTGTTTGCTGATGCGGCACAAAAGGGATGAGTGAGAGACTAAGCAGGATCGCGGGGGATGACTAGCCAGAAACGGACAGGGATAGCAATTAAGTTTGCGCGGAATGTGCGCTGAAAAAGGTGAAGGTCATGCGCAACTGTGCGAAGGTGGATGAGCCTTTATCACCGAGGATTGCATTATGCCAGGTCCCGCCCGTGCCGGCGCCCTGATCTATGCCAGGGAACCGGGCTTGCTGAGCCACTTTTACCGAACCTTGCTGCAGATGGAGATCCGCAGTCAGAGCGAGCAGCTGATCGTGCTGGAGAACGGTGACATCCAGCTGCTTGTGCATGCCATCCCCGAGCCCTATATCGGACAGGTCGTTGTCACGACGCCGCCGGCTCTGCGTGAACAGGGGGTCATCAAGCTCTTCTTTACCGTGCCAAGCCTTGCGTGGGCGGAGGCGAAAGCGGCGGATCTTGGTGGTGGCCTGCTGCCGCAGCAGTGGTCCGGGCCCGGTTTCGTGGTGCGCAATGCGTTTGACCCGGAGGGCAATATCTTGCAACTGCGCGAGTTTTTAAGCGTGCAGGATCCGCTCTGACACGGATCGTTTACCAATAAAAAAACGGGGCCTGTCATAGCCCCGTCATGTTTTACCCGTATTGCACGGATCACTTCAGATAGCGCTGTTCCAGATGCTGGCGCAGCCAGTGCGGGTTCAGCGCCTCGCCGGTAGCGCGGCTGATCAGCTCATCCGTGCTGTAGCGGCTACCCTGCGACCAGATATGGCGGCCGAGCCAGGCGAAGATCTCCGGCAGGCGGCCTGCGGCGATCACCTCACTCATGCTGCCGAGCTCTTTCTCCAGCGCAAAGCGCAGCTGCGCGGCATACATGGCGCCGAGCGTGTAGCTCGGGAAGTAGCCGAACGAACCGTCAGTCCAGTGGATATCCTGCATGCAGCCATTGCGGTAGTTGCCTCTGGTGGAGAGTCCCAGCCACTGCTGCATCTTCGCATCCCACAGTTCGGGGATATCTGCTACTTCGAGCCGCCCTTCTATCAGATCGCGCTCCAGTTCGTAGCGCAGGATGACGTGGGCAGGATAGGTCACCTCATCCGCATCGACCCGGATAAAACCGGGCTCGACCCGGCTGTAGAGTCTGGCGAGATTGGTCGGGCTCAGCGCCGGCTGATCGCCGAAGTGGGCGCGGATATGGGGCGCCAGCAACGAGAGGAAGGCGGGATCGTGGCCGAGTTGCATCTCGCAAAACAGGCTCTGGCTCTCGTGAATCGCCATGGAGCGTGCCTCGGCAACCGGCTGTCCCGACAGCTGGCGTGGCAAGCCTTGCTCGTAACGGGCGTGGCCGGTTTCATGGACTATGCCCATCAGGCTGGAGATAAACTCCTGCTCGTTGTATCTGGTGGTGATGCGCACATCGGTCGGTACACCGCCGCAGAAGGGGTGACTGCTCACATCGAGCCGGCCATGGGCGAAGTCAAAACCGAGCAGCCCCATCACCTCCTGACCGAGTGCCTGCTGGGCCGCGATGGGGAAGGGGCCTTGCGGCAGCAGTACGGACTCTTCCTTCTGCCGCTCGCTGACCTGCTGGATAAGGGGCGGCAGCCAGTTGGCGAGATCGCCGAAGATCTGATCCAGCCGTTCGCTGGTCATGCCCGGCTCATAGAGTGCCAGCATGGCGTCGTAGGGGCACACGCCGAGCTTGTCTGCCCGTAAACGTGCCACCTCGCGGGAGAGCTTCACCACCTCTTCGAGATTGGGGGCAAAACCCGCCCAGTCGTTGTTTTTGCGCTGACTGCGCCAGGCGTGTTCGCACTTGCTACCGGCGAGCGACAGCGCCTCGACCAGCTCGCCTGGCAGCAGGCTGGCATCCTGCCACTGGCGCTTGATCTCGCGCAGGTTGGCGCGCTGCACCTCATCCAGCTGCTCGCTCTCTGCCTTGGCAATCCAGTCGCCAAGTTCGGGGGCGGTGCGCTTGTGGTGGATGATGAGGCCGAGCTCGGCCAGTGCTTCGGCACGCGCCTCATTGCCCCCTTCCGGCATCATGGCGGCGCGATCCCAGCCACAGATGGCGGAGAGGTGGTTGAGGCGGTGCAGCTGTTGCTGGTGCTGTTCAAGTTTCTGGTATGACATGGTGTTGTCCTTGTGATCGTCCCTGACGGGCGCCCGGGATCAGCCGAGGCGCTTCTGGTGGCGTTCGCGGTTTTCCGCTTTCTTGCGCTCGCTCTTGCGCAGCAGTACATAGAGGGCGCCGCTGCCGCCGTGGCGGCGCTCGGCGCTGTGGATGGCCATCACCGCCGGCAACTGCGGCAGCCAGGCGCTGACATAGCTTTTCAGCAGGGCGCGCGGCGTGCTGCGCTCCCCCTTGCCGTGCAGGATCAGCAGGCAGCGGATATCGCGCTGCTCGCAATCGGCGATGAACTGCACCAGCGTCTGACGCGCTTCATTGAGCGTCTTCTGGTGCAAGTCCAGGCTTGCCTGCAGCTCGTACTTGCCGAGCCGCAGCTTCTTGTAGACCCCTTCTTGTACGCCATCGCGCTTGAAGCCGGTGATCTCGTGCGGGTCGAGCATCTCGATCGCCTCCATGGTGAGGTGATCGAGCGCCAGCTGCTCGGCAGTGGCAGCCTGACGGCGGGCCAGCTGGGCTTCTGTCGGGGCGGATTTCACCCCCTGGGGATGGATATTGTCGCTGCGAATGGGCCTGACATCGGCCACTTCATTCAGAAAAAGCGAGAGTTCGTCGCTATGTGACACGGCAGGCTCCCCATATGAAACAAAGTGGGGGCCATTATAGCGGTGCCAGCCGATCCGCAAAACGATCGTCCGGTTCAATCGCGCAGGGAGGGATGAACCGGGGCGCCGGAGACGAAACAGGCGGCCAGTTGCTGCCGCCTGTGGGGGTTACTTCTCTGCTTTGGGTGGTTGCGAGTGCATCACCTTGTAGATGAAGTAGGCAGCGTAAGAGCTGATCAGGATGAAGGTGCCGATAATCACCATCATCGACATCAAGCCCACGCTGTTGCCAAACATCAGATCCAGCCAAAAGTCCATTTCATTGCTCCTGTCACCCGGTGGATGACAGGCATCATAAATACCCCTTTATCTGCAGGGAGATGATCCCGATCAACTCCCCGTGAGATTGTTTTATGACCAGTCGCAAATTGTGATAGCTCTCACTCGAATCCTTATTTGGTGCTCTGCAGCACGGTGGGCGTGGTCAGCAGAGTGACGCGCCACCCCTGCTGCTCCAGCAGCGCCAGCAGTCCCTGCTCGCCGTAAAGATGCAGCGCGCCGACCACAATAAAGCTCTCGTTGGGCAGGGTCTGCCACTTGGCCAGCCAGTTGTGGTTGCGTTCGGCCAGCAGGGTTTGCTCCATCCAGCTCTGCAGAGCGGGCGGTGCCATCTCCTCCTTGAGCAGATTGATAAGCGTTGCCTCGTCCCCTTGCTGCCATGCCTTCATCACGGCGGCAAAGCCGGTGTCGAGCATCGGCAGCTCGTCGAGGGTGCTGGAGAGCATCAGGGTCTGGTTGTCACCCACGCTGGCAAGATAGCCGAGCTGCTCCAGCAGGGTCTCGAAGCCCACCACTGGTTTGCCCTCTTTGGCGGCCACTGCGGCAAAGTGTTGATCGATCCCGAGCTCGCTCTTGAAGTCGGAGCGGGCCATGGCGGCCTGAGTCAGGGTGATGGCAACAAACCAGGGGCGCAGCGGGGCGAGCGCAGCTTCATTGAGGCCAAGACGCGCGCCAGCCATCAGGGTGCGCTGGTAGAGCTCGGCAGGCAGATGCTCCTTGAGTGCCTTGCCATCTACCAGGCGGGTGAGAGAGCCCATCTCTTGCCACTGCGCCTGCGTGATGCTGTTCATGTCGACCTCCATCACCAGTGCGCGGCTCTGCAGCCAGGCCCGTTCGACCGGCTCCGGTAGCGGATAGAGGGAGGGCTTGCCCGCATGAATGGAGCCCAGCAGCCAGTGTTGCTGGTTGCCCTTGCTGATCTTGTAGAAGGCGGGATCGGCAAAGGCGCTGAGCGGCAGCAGCAGGCAGAGCAGAAAGGCAAACAGGGAGCGCTGGAATTTCATGGTGATCCTTATCCGGGCTGGTGACTTCTTTTCATCGCAGGAGACTCTATGATAAGTGCTCATTTCTGATAGCCAAGAGGTTTGCCATGCCCCATCTTCGTTTTCGCGCCGTTTCACTCGATACCCTCAAGGAGATCAGCGCGCCGCTGCTTGCGGATCTCTGTGCCCTGACCGGTGGCAAGCCGGAGTTCGTCACCATGGAGCGGGTCGAGAGCCACCGGGTTCGTGACGGTGAGCTGGAGTCCGGTTTTCCGTTTGTCGAGCTGCACTGGTTTGCCAGGCCGCAGGAGATTCAGGATGCGGCGGCTGACCTTATCACCCGCCATCTGAAGGCGGCGCTGGGGGAACAAACCTATGTGGTGGTGCAGGTTTTCCCCATCGATAAAAGCGCCTACTACAGCAATGGTGAGCACTATTGAGCGAGGCGACGCCGGTCGTCGCCAGCGCAAGGGATCAGGCTGACTTTGCCAAGAGCTTGTCGAGCCAGCGAGTGGGCAGGATCCGTCTTAGCAGGGAAAAAATTCTGGTCGGGGTGGTGACCGGATAGCGCGCCTTGGGGCGAGCGCTGGTCAGTGCATGGATCAGCGGCGGCAGACAGGCTTCGCTCGGCAGGGTAAAGCCACGAGCGCCACCCTCTCGCTCCAGCCGGTTGAGGGTCTGCTGGTAGGCCGCCTGATGGCGGCTCCTGGTCGGGTCGATATGGCGCAGAAAGGCGGCGCGAGCGTTGGCGCGAAAGCGGGTATCGATGGGGCCGGGTTCAATCAGGCTGATATGGACACCGCTGCCGGCCAGCTCGAGACGCAGGGTATCCGAGTAACCCTCCAGCGCAAACTTGCTGGCGTTGTAGGCGCCGCGATATTTCATGGCGACCAGTCCCAGCACCGAGCTGTTCTGGACGATCCGCCCTTCTTTGGCCTCCAGCATGGCGGGCAGCACCTGACGAATGAGGTGATGCCAACCAAACAGGTTGGTGTTGAACTGCTCGCGCAGCGCCTCGGTGGGCAGATCTTCCAGCGCCCCCGGCTGGCCATAAGCGCCGTTGTTGAACAGGCCATAGAGGCGACCACCAGCAAGATGGAGTGCCGCACTGGCCCCCAGCTCGATGGAGGCGGGCTCCGCCAGATCCAGCTGTACTGCCAGCAACCCCTGCTGCTGCAAATGGGCCACATCCTCTGCCTTGCGTGCCGAGGCGATCACGGTAAAGCCGTGCTGACCCAGCGCCTGGGCGGCAGCCAGACCAATCCCGCTGGAACATCCGGTGACAAGAACAAATCGGGGCATAGGGAGATCCTTGTGAGAGGAGAGACGGATGGAAAGTGGGAGTCTGTCAGCATGTTAACCTGCTGATCGGGTAAAAGAAAACCGGGCCAAGTGGCCCGGTTTGCTGACATTGCATTGCCTGATTACATGAAGGTAAGCGGCATGATGATGTGGAACTTGACGTCGTGCTCGGAGGCGAAGATGTTGGGGTAGTAAGTCCAACCGCCGCCCTGGCTGATGTCGTTGTTGTAGTCGGTATAGTGCAGCTTGAACAGGGTGCCTTTCAGCTTGCCATCTTGCACTGTGTAGCTGACATCGAAGTTGGCAGCCCATTCGGTATCTTCACCGTTGGCGGCTTTCTTGCCAAAGCCATCTTCAATATCCCAACCGTAGGCACCGGATACACCGATAGACCAGCCAGGTGCACCCACCAGATCATCCAGCGAGCGAGTTACGCCGAAGTAAACGGCTTTCTCGTTGTTGGCGTTCCAGTCAGAGCGGGAATCCCACCAAATTTCGTTGGCACCCTGGGAGTTGGCGTAGCCGCGGGTCAGACGGGGCAGGTAGTTGCCTTCTGCACCTTCAGCCTTGGTCCACAGACCTTCCAGACGGAAGCCGTACTGGGCATAGTTCCAGGCTGCGGTCAGCGCTTGCTGCCATGCCAGGCCGTCGTAAGTCTGGATCTGGGAACCGCCCTTGGTATAGGTGTCGGTTTCGGAGCCATAGAACTGATAGCTGGTGGAGAGGCCGCCGATTACGTCAAATTTGTGAGCCAGTTTGAAGTGGTAGCTATCCATATAGCCTTCGGATTGACCGAAAGAGCCGGTAACGGCAGTGCCATTCTCAAAGGTGTAGCGAGCAGCAATACCGTGGATGTAGTCGATGACGTTCTCGTCAGCAAACGGGTCCATCCAAGCCTTGGCGCGGGAGAATACCTGAGTCTCTTTGTACCAGGGGGCCTTGTACTCGTCGGCGATGGCGTAGGTCAGGTAGAGACCACCAAAGTTGCCTTCAACCTGGCCACCACGATAGGTACCCGGCTGATAGGACCAGTTCACACCGATGACGCCCGGTACGTAAAGCTGGGTATAACCGCCCTTGGCAGTTATGCCGCCATCCAGGAATTTCAGCTTCAGCGCTGCGTTGGAGAGGCTGAAACCACCCTCAGGGGAACCATCTTTGTAGTTGTTGCCCCAGGTGTTGCCAGCAAAGGAGAATTCGTTCTCCTGGTTGACCGGATGATTCTCGGTCACAGCCAGGTCATAGGCGCCAAAGCCACCCAGATCCAGACCAACGGTGTCCCACGCATAACCGGAGTTGAAGTTCAGAGCTACTTGGGTAGTGGCGTGGCTCAGGTTGGACTGGTATTTGCCTTCCTTGACCTTGGCGGTCGGGTCACCATCGATACGCTGACGGTCACGCTGGAAGTAGAAGAGGCCGCCGGTCAGTTTGGCGTCATTGACGAAGTTTTCGTAGGATTTGCCGTAGGTTGGGCTCATCATGTCCTGAGCTGCCAATGCCATACCGGGTGCTACCAGAGCGGCTACCACAGCGGCACTCAACGCGGCGCGCTTGAAGATCACTTTTTCCATTTTGTATTGCTCCTGATTTTATGGACTTAGCTTTTTTTTGTTCCGGCAGTCGGTATCTGGCCCACCGCTCGGTATTGGCATTGCAATCAAAACCCCGCAGGGCAAAAAATCGTTCAGTTTGATCTCTGCAATCCCGATGTCTTGGCACATCTGTGGCAGTGCAGTTCTGTTCATCACTCTTTGTTTTTTATGTTCCGATTCTTGGCTATCGGACAATCACAAGAGTACGTTCGCGGTGCGAAATATCAATGAAAAGTTCCCGCCAAGTTTCAAAAGTATGACAGAGTGCAAATATTCATTGCGTGAAGGCGAAGGGCTCTCATTCCACGTCATGCGGCCATGAGAGCGTTTTCAATGGGTTGCAGAAGGAGGTGGGGGGCGAGCAGAACGATGGCCTGTCTGTGGTCGATATTAACCTGCAGGTAACAGATAATTTTGCGCAACAAAAAAACTCTCTCTCTGACAGGCGGGAGAGGGGGCGGGGCTGTTAGCACGCAATATTCAATTTGGCTGGCCCAGGATCAGCGGGATTTGGCGGGCCTGATGGTGAATGTGGGAGGAGACCTGCACCGAGAGCTGGTTGACCTGACGGGCATGCTGGTGAATGCGGGCGATCAGGTCGGCAAAGCTGGCCAGTTTGTGTTCCTGACTTTTGGCATTGTCGGCGCCCTGCAGGGCGATCACCGCGGTATTGCGCGCGATCTCCCGCACCGCCCGGGTTGTTTCCCGCAGTCGCTCGGCCTGCTCGCGCTGGCTGTTTGCCTCGCTGGTGATGCGGTCGAGCACGGTTCCAAGCTGGTCGCCTGACTGGGTCAGTCGCCCGAGGATCTCGGTGATCTGGTTGAGCGAGCGCTGGGTGTTGGCAGAGAGATGGCGCACCTCGTCTGCAACCACGGCAAAACCGCGCCCCTGCTCGCCGGCACGGGCGGCTTCGATGGCGGCATTGAGGGCCAGCAGGTTGGTCTGCTGGGCAATGTGGCCAATCACGTCGACGATGGCGGTCACGTCGCTGACCGAGCGTTTGAGTGCCTGCAGCGCTTCGCCGCTCTCGTCGATGGCAAGCCCGGTCTGGGTGGTCGCATGCAGCATGTTGCCAACCAGCCCTTCACTCTGGCTCATGGCCTGTTCGTTGTGGCTGGCATGGCGGGCTATCTCCGCAGCGACCTGATGCACCTCGCCAGCCAGCTGATTGAGTTCTCCCATCATCTGGCCGCTTTCATCGACGACCTGCTCGGTGGTGCGGGTGCTCTGGTGGATCTCCTCCACCTGGCTCACCATGCCCTGCAGGCTGGTGGAGACCGCCGAGAGTTGCCCCGCTTTCTGCTGCTGATCCTGTTGCAGGCGGCCAATCAGACGGTTGTAGCTGGTAACTATGTCCCCCAGCTCGTTGCGCTCGCGAGCAGCAGGCAAGGGCTCCGCCTGTCCGGTGTTATCCAGCTGCAAAAAGGCGTGACGCAAGCGCAACAAGGGGACAAGCAGCCAGCGTCGCTGCACCAGCGCAAAAAGGAGGGCTACCGCCACCAGGATCAGCGCCAGCGTGCCGAGTATGGTGGCCAGTCTCTGGTTGACGGCCTGCCGTTCGCTGGCAATCGTGTCGCCCATCTCGCGGGTGAGCTGCACCATCCGGGTAATATCCTGCTGTACGGCATGGCGGGCAGTCTGCTGTTGTTGCAGCGCCATGCGGCTGTTAGCGAGCTCCTGTGGATAGCGCTTGATGAGTGATTGCACCTCGCTGCGCGGCTGATCACCTATCTCCTTGCGCTCAGGCTCTCCCAGAGTGAATTCGTCCGCCGCTGGCTGTTCATAGATGCCGAGTAGTGGCAGCGCTTGCAGCTGGTTCGCCTGCTTCGCCATCCCTTCCAGCTCGAGAGTGAGCCCTTCCAGCAGTTTGCCGTTTCCCTGCTCCATGTAGCTTTGACGCTGGTGGCCGAGCTGCGACAGGCTGGCGAGAATTTCCGAGGCTGCCAAGCGGTATTGCCGGGCTGCATCGGCCTGCTCACCGCCTTCGCCCTGTTCTCCGTAGCGCAGCAGAGCCAGCGCCTGACTGGCGATCTCGTTCTCTGCATTTTGCAACAGCAACTGGCTGTTGCCGGAGAGCTTGCCCGCCGCCTGATAGTCGTGCTCGATGCGCTTGCCCATCTCCTCCAGCTGATGCTGCAGAGGGGCGGCTATCTCTTGTGGCTGATTTTCCAGCGCAACCAGAACCCGTGTGCGGATCTTCTCTGCGGCGGCCAGTTGCTGGGGATCACCTGCGGCGAGGTAGTCACGCAAGCTGTTTTGCAACGCGACCGTGACCTGTTGCTGCAACGCCTCATGCTGTCGCTGAGTCTGCTCGGTCTGCGCCAGCTGTTGCCACCCCCGGTAGAGCGCCAGCGCCTCGCCTCCCGCGACCAGCAGTAGAACGAGGGAGGAGAGAGTGACGTAGTGGGCAATTTTCACGATGTGGTTCCTGTCAGCGGTAGGCCATCCATGGGGCATGGCCTGAGCCTAACGGGGAGTGATGGCGTTTTTATGACACCATCTTTACCGCATCGATTTTTGCCAGTGTGGCAGGGGCTAGCTTGCGGCAGCGATGGCTGGAGGGGCTTTTTTGCTCCGCATGCCAAGCAGGGCGCCGCCCATGATCAGGGCTCCGGCCAGCAGATGGCGAGAGGTCAGCGCCTCTCCGTTCAATGTCACCAGCAGCAAGGTACTCAGCAGCGGGGTCAGGTAGGCAAGGGCGCCGATCCGGCGTGGATCGCCGTCTCGCAGCGCCAGATACCAGGTAACAAAGGCTGCCCCCATGGGACCAAGGGCCAGTCCGATGATGAGGCTCCAGTCGCTGGTGGGGATCTGTGCCAGTGGCAGAGGCCCCTCCAGCAGACGGGCGAGCAAAAGCGCCAGCACGCCGGCGGGCAGACAGGCTGCTGCAGTGACCACGGCAGGCGCCGGTGGCAGACGGCGCGACAGTACCGAGTAGGCGCCCCAGATGATGGCTGCACCCAGCGCCAGCAGATAGCCGGGCAGATAGTCTTGCTGCAGTTGCAGCTCGCCATCGACCATCACCAGCATGGAGCCAGCCAGTCCGCAGATCCCCGCCAGAATGTGGCGAAGGTGGAGGGGATGATTTGGCAGCAACAGCGGGGTGAAGAGTATGATGCAGAGCGGCCAGAGGTAGTTGATGAGGTTGGCCTCAAGCACCGGGGCGTGGCGAAAGCTCATAAAAAGCAGCAGATGATAAAAGAGCAGGGCTGTGATGGTAATCAGCCAGGTGAGCGGGCTGGCCCGCCACTGGCGCCAAAAGGGTAATGCCCCGGCCCCGCAGAAAAACAGCACCAGCCCCACCAGAACGAGTGGCGAAACACTGGTAATGCGCGACGTCAGTGCGGCCAGCGAGGCCCACAGCACAATGGTCAGCAAGGCAAAACCGGTGGATCTATCCCACCAGGAACAACCGGACATCCAACACTCCTTTGCAAGATGAAGCTGCTGGCTTGGGCGCAGGTGCCAGCCAAAGAGAGTCAGTCTATCAGAGAGAGTGCAAGCCAAGAATGCAGAGGGTGTCACAGATGAGAGGAGGAGGGATTGACCACCGTCAGAAACGACCAAGGGGTTGGCACCATGATGATGCCAACCCCTTGTTTTGTATGGCGCTCCCGACTGGAGTCGAACCATTATGTACTATAGGTGTTATTTTTAGAGGTTTTATTTTTTTTATAACAACTTAAAAATCAGCATTTTGATGTCACATCATGGCGCAAAATGCTATTGCCCTAAGTGCAATAGTTGGTGCGAACCCCATAAATGCATACTTCTAATAGCTATGCCAATGAGCTGACGATAACGCTTTACCATTAAGGCAAGCAGCGGGCCGTTTGGGTTTATGCATTATTGTATGCACACTTGAGTCAGGCCACACGTAGTGTGTGGCCTGACTTGACTGGGACGTTGCCCCCAAGAGTGACTGCATACCATTGTCCGAGCCCGCATCGAGAAAACGGATTACCCCATTCCCTCCGAACTGTGTGCATCAATCCCCTGACGCTGAACGATTACATCAAGAGGCGCTTCTAAACGCAATCAACCCCCTCAAAAGCCTCTCCACGGCTTCCAGCCTGCCCCGCAAATCGCGACTCTCTGCAACGGTATTGTTGATGGCCCTTTCAATCGCTGGATCCAATATGGAGAAGTCCGCTTTTAACTCCTGGTACTCAGCGAGCATTGAATCACATTCCTGCAACCCCTTACGGTAGTGCTGTGCTCTCGCGATCAGTCCTTCCAGAACGGATTCATACGTTTCCTGCTCACGCTCCTTACCTGATTCCGTTACATGCGCACTCGGCCCAATAAATTCCTCCTTGAAATGCACTTCATCGAACTTGGGAGTCTTGATGAAATGAGAAAAGCGCTTCCCATCATCAACGTGCTTTCTCTTTAGGAGCCCCAAACGGACTAGCTTGATGAGATTCAAATAAATAATGCTATAACGCTTCCTATGTACCTTCGGTTCAGCCTTGGCACCAAAAACAGCACTTACGCACCCAGTCGCAGTGAAATCGTCCAACTGCAATCGAATTAGTGCGGTGTAGAGTGCGGTTGGTAGCCACACAGTCTGGGAGCCCATAAGTAATCCTCAGTCTCGAACGACAATAATTAGTGGAAATTAAAATCAAGTTGCGGATTATAGTCCGTGGCTGTAAGTCAGACAACCAGAGATAGTGCTCGCCAGAGAGAGGCGAGACATGCAAGATTTAGCAAAAAAGTTTGGTGATGCGGTACGTGAAAGACGGCTTCAATTGGGCGTATCACAAGATGCACTCGCACACGTTGCCGAGATTGATAGAAGCTATGTAGGAAGGATTGAACGTGGTGAGGTCAATATCACCCTGGAGAAAGCTTATTGCCTTGCTAGGGTACTGGGGTGTGACATTAGGGACTTACTTCCCTAATGAAGCATCCAAGAAGAACATTGTAGCCATGATAATCACTCCATAGTTTTCTCTAAACTACCTCGTTTTTCTTATACACCCAACGTATTCAAACAACCTGTAGATCGCACGGTATCAAAGACCAGACTATATCTATATATGTCTCGATATTCGTTTGAAAATCATAGCAATCTTGGTAGTATCTTTTCTATCACTGGCTGATAGGCACTGTTATGGACGCTTACCTTCAACCACAATTAAAAAACCATCAAGAAATAAAAAATATTTTAAAACAAGTAAATGTAACGCATGTTCTGAGTGATGGGCGAAAAGTTAAAACACTATTAGTCTACCTACCAATTAAAAATGGTGTTAGTAGCCATGACGAGTTTTTTGAAAAAATAAAAAATGGCATATTATATAATTTTGTTTTTTCTTGTCGTGAAATAGAGAAGAAGCTTGGTCTTGAGGACACAAATAGCGCAAAGCGATTATTTGATCGTGCGATAAGAAAAATAAGCCAGAAAACAGCAAAAGGTGAATTAGGAGAGCTAATCCTGTTTACTCTTTTGGATGTTTACTTTAAAGCACCAAAGATACTAAGTAAGATATCCTTAAAAACAAATCCTAGAATGCCAGTTTTCGGTGCTGATGCCGTACATGGCCAGTATATAAATGGCGAATTCAGATTATATCTAGGTGAGTCAAAGCTTTATAAAAGTTTTAAAAGTGCAGCATCAGAGGCAGCTAAATCTATAAAGACTGCCAAAGATAAATATAGTGATGAATTTGACTTATTAGAAAGTTACATGGACTTTCCTAATATAGACTCTGAACTAGAAGAAAAGCTTCTAAATCTGCTAGATCCGTTCTCTGAAAATGACATTTCAGAACTTATTCACTCCCCCTGCTTCATTGGATTTGCTGAGCCGGAGATCATTGGTCAAGCGGTTACAGAGGATGATTTTGTTATAAAATATAGTGAGCTGGCTCTTGCCTATATTGGTGATTTTTATCATCAAGTTGAGCATCATGGCTCTAACATAGAAGAGGTTGCATTAATCATGCTGCCATTTTCTTGTGTCGATGTATTGGTCGATGATTTTAAAGCATATCTCGGGATAAAAAAATGAGTGACTTCTCTACTAAGCTTGCAGCTAAAATAAAAGGAAGTAATGGATATATAGAGGCAAGCAATAGTTTGTTCGGATCATATGTTTTATGGTTAACAGGAACTACCGAACTCGTAGAAAGAGAGGAAGTAAAAAAACTTATAACATCAGCTCAAGTATTCTATAAGTCTAGTGACGAAAAAATAAGAAATGAAGGTGCAATTATACTTTCAATTTTATTAGATATTTGTGCCGACCAGTATCCAGACTTAGTCCCCATCGCACGAAATATGTTCACTAACGCTGGGGATTTTCCGAATATCAAGCTCTTGAGTAAAAGGCATCCTAGTGTTAATTTTTCATACAACTTTTATTCAGAGGCTCAAATGGATTTCAGAGAGCGTTTGAATACTATCGACGACCTCGATTTTCCTTTAACTGACTATCAGCGCTCTTTATGGATTAATCTATCTTCAGATGAAGATATTATAACTGTTGCACCAACATCTGCTGGTAAGACTCATATTATTCTGAGCTATCTATTAAAGAGGCTCGCTGAGTCTGATGGTGCATTTGCAGCTATAGTCGTACCGACTAGGGCATTGATTTCGGAAGTTGCTGGGAAACTTTATAAATTAGCCCAAGATAACAATGTAGAGAACGATATTGAAATCTGTTCCGTACCTAAAGAAGGTGACTTTGGGAGCAAGACTTTTTTTGTCATGACTCAAGAAAGGCTATATGAGCTTCTACAGCGTGGTGATATATATTTCAACTATCTATTTATAGACGAAGCACACAATATCTCAGATAAAAGCAGGGGGGTACTACTTCACCTTGCGATAGAGAGGTTGCTTGAAGATAGCTTCCCTCAAGTAATCATCAGCATGCCAGCTGAAAACTATCAAGATGCATTTTCTACAATATTTGGAGAGATTGAATTCAAAAAAGAAATAACAAAGCACTCACCAGTGTCGAAGATTTTAATATCGGTTATGCCAAAGGGGAAGTCTTTAGTTATATCTAGACACAATTCAAATAATGTTAAAACAATACCCAAAGGATTCAAGGATAAAAACTTGGCGGATATTGTATTTAAGTTGGGGCATGGACATAGCAATATAATATACAGAAGCAGAACTGCTGATTGTGAGAAAATTGCAGATGACATTGCCAAACTGATTCCTCAAAACCTTGATAATGAATTGTTGAGTGAGGCTGCTGACTACGTAGAAAACTTTATTCATAGTGACTTTTCACTTGCTAATAATCTAAGGAAGGGGGTTGCGTTTCACTATGGCCCATTACCTAGCTCCATTCGAATTATGGTAGAGAACCTAGCTAAAGATGATCATATAAAATATATAGCATGTACGAGTACCCTTGCTGAGGGTGTTAATCTGCCAGCTAAAAATCTTTTCATGAAGAATCCAATACAGCCAATAATGCATCAGCCATCAGAGCGAGTTGAAGATGTAAAGATTAACAATATCACGGGCCGAGCAGGAAGAATGCTGCAACACTTTTCTGGCAATGTATTTATGGTTGAGCCTGACGATTGGCAGTTTGACGATTATTTTGATGATGAGCAAGGCAAAGAGGAAAAGATTCCAACATATTTTAAAACCCTAAACGAAGACTTGCATAATGTCATTAGCGCTCTTCAGGGTAGGTATCCTCATGATGAAGAGAACCAATATCGTTACTACATGATATCTAATAAACTAATCAAAGAGTATGCTCGGGATGAGTTGGATAAAACATTCAGTGCTAATGAACTTCAGTTAAGTCGGCAAGATTTATCCCTTCTTGAGCGGGAGATCAAGATGGCGTATGGTAAGTTACGAATCACTCCATTTACACTTGAGGCTAGCCCTACTGTTGGCTATATTCAACAAAATAAGCTATTTGATTATCTAAACGCATTGTCGTCTTATGATGACTGGATTTTACCGCATCCAAAATCAGCAGAGTTATATGACACATTACTTAGGGTTAGCAGTAAGCTACAGCAGTTTGGTATCTACATCCCAACTGAAAACTATCCACTCGATTATATATGCCTAATAACAAAGAAGTGGATTAAGGGAAAAACATTAAAGGATATTATAACAGAACAAATCAATTGGAATAGAGCCAATAAAGAGCAAGCAACGAGCGTTAACACATCAGTTAGAAATGTAATAAAGGTTATCAATAACGACATAACCTTTCGTCTTTCAAACGCACTACGCTGCTATCAAGTATTGCTTTCAACAGTATTGTTGAATAAAGGGGTAGACTTATCAAGCGTAAAACTTCACTCATTCATAGAGGTCGGCGCCAGTGATGACAGAATAATAAGTCTAATTAACTTTGGTTTATCTAGAGAGGCGGCAATTGAAATTCATCAAGTGCTTCCAAGAGATATTGAGTTACATTCAACAAATGCTCTTCTAGAGCTTTATCATACTAACCAGATGTCAACCATTCATCCAATAATAAAGAAGGAATTACTTAAGTTGCTAGCTTCTGAATGACTTTCGATAGTCGAGCATGGCGGCATCTAACACTTTTATTGATGATTCTTCATCAATAAATTTTTGTCGTGTTTGAATTTCTGTCCGGTAGTTATAAAATGCGTTTCCAAAATCTAAGCTTATTGGGGAGCCATCGCTACTGACACCTTTAACTTTTAGTACGGTGCATCCATCATGCTCGGATAGATAACTGACAATCTCAAGCAAGTTATCCTTTGAAAAGGCAGAATTTGATGACTCATCAAACACAAGATCTAATGCCAACTGCATATTGCTCTCGATATAAGGAGCAGAACTTAAATCTCTGATAAGTTTTGGGGCGTCATCAGACACATCGGATAATGATGAGGAATTTATTTTGAAGTGAAGACTGCTATATTCAGGTAACTCCTTCAGTGTGGAGAACTCTTTCTCCTTTGGAATGAAATTCAGCCTTATACTATTTCCTCGTTCATAATTGAACTGCTCTAATAAAGCCTTTCCGACCCCTTTTAGGCTGCCATTAGGGCCAGACGTAAATCCAAGTAGAATTTTATCCTTTGGGACGACAAAGAAAAAATACGGGTCACCAATTATACCCTGGTTTGATGCAGTGCCTGAAATTTTACCATCTCTACTTGCTTTAACTTGCCAAGTGTTTCTCTCTCTTACTACAGTTATAAAATATTCATCCCTTCCTGATGAGCCGGGGAGCATGGATGTTTTAAGCAGATACTTTTTATCTCTAACATTGAATACCCTTGTAGGAAGGGCGTTGTCCACATTCGCAATCACATTCGAAATGAAATTATTAAAAAAAGAGTCTTTGGCCTCTATGGAAAAGAAAAGAACACTTATAGCCTTCTTCATTTTACTCATAACTTTAACCTCAGACATATATATCTTTCTAAAAAGATGAATTACTCAACAAACGAGAGCTGTATAAATACACAGTGAATATTAGCATGGGTATAGCTGATTGTAAAACATATAATAACTATTTTTATACTTTGAAGTATTATGCAAAAAACACCTCTAATTTTACTCAAGACTTTTTGCTAGAATGAAAACATGAATGCACTTACATCCATTTATTTTAATCAAGTGCTTGTGTAGTTTCTATGAATATACTCTCAATTTACATCGAAATGTGTAAATATGTATGTAGCCGGAAGAGTCAAGTTCTACGGCCTAGCGTCCGGTTTCAGAAGCTGGTTTGTTCTTCAACACTACAAGCGCTTTGCCTACAAACCATTTTTGACCGTCATTGAACTCAGCTATCCATTCCAAGGGGAACTAAAGTGAGCGCAGCAGTGAAGACAGAGAGAACATGGGTATTCGTGTTGTTCATGCTCTATCACCTCTTGAATGCATCGATCCTATTCATTCAGCCTGTCTATGACTGGTTTAACGATGAATACTCACTGACTGGCCTATATGTACTGCTCATGCCCTATCTCTGGGGTTTGATAACGATACTGGGGGCGATTTTGTTCTTGTCAGATCGCTCTTGGAAATACCTGGCAGGTAATCTACTCGGTGGTTCAATTCTTCTCTTTTGGTGGCTTAGACTGGCATCCCAATATTAGTGAGTATCGTCAGGCATATGAATGAGCAGACCAGACGGCATCTGCTTGTGCGTGGCTTTATGCAGCGCAAGCTGCAAGCTCACAAGAACCATTCGAAACGAAAACGAGCTCCCGCCTTGTCTATCAACTGGTTGCTGTAGCTCCACACAGCAGCAATACATCCAGTTTTTCATTAGCTCCGGTCTGAGATTTTCAGCCTGTATCTCCATCCTCATGACCAGCTCTGCTGGTCTGCTGCATGTGTTATATTCGGCTCAAACATTGAGCCGAATGATAGGCTGGGTCGGCTCATTATTGAGACCCTAGCATGTTGGATGAGGAAATAATGGAACCATTTTGGATTTGGCAACAAGCAGATTGGCCCCATTTTCGTTGGCAGGATAGCGAGATATTGCCCAGATTACGGAAGGTGCAACGCAGGCTGGGAATTCTAATCGGTAGTCATTCCAGGTTGGGGAACCCCGACCAAACGTTGGACACGTTACTGGCTAACATCATCTCCTCATCCGCTATCGAAGGCGAACGCCTCAATGCTCAATCTGTGCGTTCCTCCCTTGCTCGGCGGTTAGGTGGGCCACAAACTCAGTCATATCCAGTATCAGAGCGCTCAGAGGGGCTCGCGGCCATGATGCTGGATGCCATCGACAACCATGAACAACGGTTGACGATTGAGAGGCTTTATCAATGGCATCGTTGGTTGTTCCCCGTCAACGAATGGTCGGTGCAGCGACTGAACGTAGGTCAGATGCGAGGAGATGAGCCGATGCAGGTTGTCTCTGGACGTGTTGATCGCCCCACCGTGCATTTTGAGGCACCGCCCAGAGCAACTCTGGACGATCAACTGGCCGAGTTCATCCGCTGGTTTAACCAGACTCGGCATGATCCCACGATGGATCCCCTTCTTCGTGCGGCAATCATCCATTTCTGGTTCGTGACCCTGCATCCCGTTGATGATGGTAATGGGCGGCTCACGCGGGCACTGACCGATCTCGCGCTGTCACAGGCTGACAGCCACAGCATTCGGCTATATGCCATGTCAGTTGCTATTCTCGAACGGCGGGAGCACTACTATCGGGCGCTTGAGTCAGCGCAGAGGGGGCCGCTAGATATTACCTCCTGGATCTGTTGGTTCCTCGACACACTGGATTTCTCCATAGAGCTGGCATTACAAAGTATCGCCCGTAGCCTTGCCAAGGCATTTTTCTGGCAGCGGCACTGTCATGACGGCCTGAGCCCAGAGCAAACCAAAGTGATTAACCGCCTACTGGATGGCGGCGAACAGGGTTTTGAAAATGGCATCAGTGCCAGTCAATATCAAAAAGTCGCTGGAGTCAGCAAGGCGACGGCTACACGCCATCTGGCCGAATTGGTGGGTAGGGGGTGCATTGAGAAATTACCTGGTGGCGGACGCAATACACGCTATCAGATCCGCTTGCACACCGAGGGAGTTTGAAAAAGCATCGCCATGGGGGCGTTAATTTCATTTGGTAGATGAGATCTGTACAGATTGACGAACCAATGACGATTTTTAGTTAAATATTGACACCATGATGAGTGCCGTCAGGCATATGAACGAATAAACTCAACCGACAGTCATGGCTCTCAACTGACTTTTTGAGCGACAACAAACTATCGAGAACATCAGCATCAATTTCAGGAACATCACCTGCACCGAGATTTGAAAGTAATTTGGTCACACTGAGACGTACCAGTTGCTCTTCGGCCAGCGCCTTGGCTCTTTGGACAACCTCAGGTGATTCGGATGAGATGATGTCCTTTAATGTTCTCCCCATAAGGGCTCCTACTAAAAACATAATGAAAGGCCCACGCAATACTGCATGGGCTATCAATATTAGATCAGGAAATCGTCCAGAGCTTTGCCGCCTTCAACGGCTGCCGCGATAGCCTTGGGCATGCGACCTTGACCAGTCCAGGTCTTCTCCTGACCATCCTCGGTATACTTGTATTTTGCAGGACGAGGAGCTCGTTTGGCTTTAGCTGAACCCTCAGCTTTCGCCGGAGCCGCAGTACCAACCAGCTCGCTCGGATCGATGCCTGCTGTTCTCAGCATCTCAGTAAATTCTGCCAGTTTTTGCAGGCGCTCGGCAGACTCCTCCCTCAATTTAGTTTCTTGCTGCTCACGCTCAGCAAAAATCTCTTCGAATTTTTCTCTGACTTCGACCAGCTGCTCAAATGACAGCTCACGCAATGCAGCACGAAGGCTACGGATATTCAGCAGGATTTTCAGAAATTCGTTCATTGATAGCCTCATATATCACATTTTTATATCATGAAAATTATCTCTCAACCCCAGCATTAGCACCACTGTTTTTGGCACCAAGACGATTATAGAAATAGCATTATTCAAAAAGACGTGAGCGAAATCGCGTGTGGAGTCGCTTGGTGACCAAACTCCAATCTTATATGAAACTATGTAGCCAAAAATTAAATCTAGGTGGTAGTGAGCGTTGAGACCACCTCACCAGATGAGCCGATGAACGATCTTGATCGGCTCACGAAATGAGCCGATAGGACAATATCATTGGCTCACAGAATGAGTCGATGATAAGAAATTATAGATTCGCCCCTCTTAACTTAAGAGGTAGTCTTGGATGACTAGGCCACTACACATCCATGTCTCCAGAAAGCAAAAAACCCCGCAACGAGGCAGGGTTTCAGCATTTTTCAACTTCGCACTCAGGGTAGCGACTCACCCTTGTTTCAACTTCGCACTTATGGCAGCGACTCTCCCTATGTCTTGATTTTATGAGAAGGTGAAGCCGCTAGTCAACATTATTACTGGCATAACCAGCATTGAGCACTCATTTGATATGTTATTTTTGGATGTCTTTGCACTCAAATTTTGGAGGTGTTTTCCAACCTGTAACGCGCCCGCTGCGTTTGTTGATCCTGCGGTATTCATTCCCCAGCAGGATTTCCCATTCAGAGCCGTTCTCCGATAGAACCTGAAAAGTAGTCCCAAGCTCAATGCCTAAACCTGGTTCAGTACAGACCAACTCGGTCATCAGCTCTCCTCAATGCAGGGGCATTTGGTTGTTAATCTTCCACTCAAAACGACAGTTTGGGGTAGGATAGCTCATGAGAGATCGTGTTTGTACATTGAGGAATGCTACATGATGCCCTATGCAACCTATCATCCTAGTAGTGACGCAGAAGCTACTGCGAACTTTCTCCTGGAAGCCCTTGGTATTCCTCGTGACCCACTAGGAGCACATCAATGGATCGTGGCTGGCGTATCACCGGACATACTCTATCGGCTCGCTGAATTGATGAAGACGGATGTGGGTACGGTTTGCCAATGGGCTGGTATTAGCCGGAGTACACTGACCCGCAAGCTGCGGATTGCAGCCCCCCTATCAATATCGCAGGGTGTCAGGGTATACGGAGTTGCACAGGCTCTCGATGCGGTTCACGCCTTTCACAGGAACGATACCGTCAAGACACTGTCGTGGTTAAACCGCACCGCCTGGGGCCTAGGTGGTGTAGCGCCAGCCCAACTGCTGAATACCCCGATGGGGGTTCAAGCTGTTATCGATCTTGTGGGACGAATTCAGCATGGGGTGTGCTTATAAATTTAGGCAGCCTGAGGGCCTCATCTTTCAGTTCAAAAAAACATCACGACAGTTTTTTTTCAAATTTTTTCATTTTAGCCACTTGAAAAACTCTGAAAACTGTCCATTTACTAATTATGAGAACAAAAGATTTTTTAAACATTCCGCTGCTTCGCAGCGAAGATAAACCAGTTTTACTGCTTCCCCACATACTATTCTATTAGAAGCGACACTCGCATTAGCATTGCAAACATGTCAAGCTTTAATACGCAGGTTCAAACCTCATGTAGTCATTACTGACTAAGTGTCAATTCTCCTATGAGTAGAATCAAGACAGAAAAGCAACCATAATAAAATATGGTTATTTTCGCACCTATGGTGCGGGCTAAACAGACAAAAAGTTCCACCTTATGATTAGCATCTATTATTTTCATTTAACAACCACCATTTATGGTGGCTGCCATGAATAATTGAAAATATTATTGATAATAACACTACCACCAGGCTAATAAATTACGCCCTGTCAATGCACCCCACACTATGGCATTCAGCATCAGAGCAATGAAGACAGCCGCAGAGCCCATGTCTTTAGCTCGACCAGAAAGCTCATGATGCTCTGACCCTATTCTGTCTACTACTGCTTCAATAGCTGAGTTCAGGATCTCTACAATCACAACCAGCCAACTTATAACCATTAGGAGTAGTATTTGATTTAAACTATCTCCGACAAAAAATGCTAGAGGCATCAACAGCACAATGAGTAGCAGTTCCTGACGAAAAGCCGCTTCATGTCTCCAAGCTGAAGAAAGTCCCTTCATACTATAATTGGTGGCATGAATGATTCGGGTAATTCCAGTTGCACCAGGCTTTGCCATTTTAGCTTCCTCTTTCTGCTTTGCCCGTTAAAAAATTTCAACCATGAAATACACAGGCAATAGTAATAAACCTATTATTTAACAGATGATTGGGGGCCAGAGCCCCCAACAATCTAATTTATTGAACGGTACGACATTGACTGAAAATATCTAGACCCTTTTCGTAAACCGATGTTTTGACGTCCCAGATACCCAATACAGATGAGAAAATATTATCGTGTGAGTAACGAGTATCAGCGGCTTTCTGCTGCAAACACGCCATATCAACGCCTTTCTCTTTGGTAAATCCAGGTGACATCCACACCTGCATAGGTACGCGGGTCTGATCATCCGGTGCAAACTTGTACGGTGTACCGTGCAGGTAAAGCCCCATAGCTCCCAGTGATTCACCATGATCGGAGACGTAGAGCAACGCGGTGTTGTACTTATCTTCGTAGGTTTTCAACTTGGCAATCATCTCTGCAATCACGAAATCCGTGTAGCGGATGGTGTTGTCATAGGTGTTGGTGAGCTCTTCATCTGTGCAGTTTTCAATATCACTGCGTGGACAGTCAGGGGTAAACTGACGATGAGCATCAGGATAGCGCTTGTAGTAGGTTGGGCCATGGCTACCTATCAGGTGGAAGCCAACCAGCTTATCCCCTTTCATTTGAGCGATTTCACTATCGAGGTCTTGAAGGACAACCTCGTCATAGCATGTGTTTTTATCGCAGAATTTAGGGTGATCCTTTGGTTCGATTTCGATGTTAGGAACTCGGTCGCAGACGCCTTTGCAGCCGCCATCGTTCTCCTTCCAAAAAATGGAGATCCCCGTTTTTTGCAACACATCTAGCAGGCCCTCGCTATTGCGAGCGCGATTATCATCAAACTCCTTTCTCCCCATATTGGAGAACATGCAGGGGACGGATACAGCGGTTGCTGTCCCACACGAACGAACATCATTAAAGGAGATCACACCACCAGACTTACTTGTGAATGGGTTGGTATCTTTCTCATAGCCATTCATTGAAAAGTTCTTACCACGAGCCGTCTCACCAACAACCAGGAACATCAATGTTGGTTTGTCCTTTTTCGTAACCCGTGTGGCATCATCACCTAAAGTAACAAAAGGGATGGGCTCTGCCATATAGCGTCTATACAGGTACTTACTGGTGCTATACATGAAGTTAGCTGGAACGATTTCACGATTTAGAGTCTGATTGTTACGACCAATTGATGCGTAATCTTGGTAGTACAAGGCAGCAATTATCCCAACTATTACCAAAGAGAAAAACATAGATAACAATCGCTGGGCGATACCTTTGTACCAGGTAGATGCATACTCAATTTTCACAAAAAATATCAATGCTGCGGGTAACAAACCGGTCAAAAGAACCCAGATTATTATTGGAACGTTAACGTATGCAAAAGCTTCGCTTTGATTTGTTTCAAATATATTCTGGATCATATCACCATCAAACAACACACGATATTTCATCATGGTGTAACTGGCGATAGAACCTGTAACAAACAGGAATGCAAAGAACGGCTTCATCAGAAAGCGGATCGAGAATGGCATGAAGACGAAGTTTAATGCAGCAACAAGTAGGAATGGGATTGAAACTACAAACCCTATTTTGAAGTGCTCGATGTTAGACAATATATGATAGAAATGGAGCAGAACGGGCCAGTTCAGCAAAAATGCGAAGACCAAAGCCAATAGCAGTACAAATGGAACAACTTTTATTCTGACAGCTGAAAACATAATAATTACCTGTTAAACGTCTATTTCTGTAAAAACCACTTCATTAAAATATCCACGATTCGCAACTCAATTATTCCGACATTGCTTAAAGATATCTAATTCTTGTTCGTAGATAGCTGTCTTCACATCCCATATTCCCAGGACAGAAGAAAATATGTTGTCATGAGAATAGCGATTGGCTGCGGCATTTTTCTGCAAACATTCCATATTCATGCCTTTTTCTTTGATGAAACCAGGTGACATCCACACCTGCATAGGTACGCGGGTCTGATCATCCGGTGCAAACTTGTACGGTGTACCGTGCAGGTAAAGCCCCATAGCTCCCAGTGATTCACCGTGATCGGAGACGTAGAGCAATGCGGTGTTGTACTTATCTTCGTAGGTTTTCAACTTGGCAATCATCTCTGCAATCACGAAATCGGTGTAGCGGATGGTGTTGTCATAGGTGTTGGTGAGCTCTTCATCCGTGCAGTTTTCGATATCACTGCGTGGACAATCAGGGGTGAACTGACGATGAGCATCAGGGTAGCGTTTGTAGTAGGTTGGGCCATGGCTACCTATCAGGTGGAAGCCAACCAGCTTATCCCCTTTCATTTGAGCAATTTCACTATCGAGGTCTTGAAGGACAACCTCGTCATAGCATGTGTTTTTATCGCAGAACTTTGGGTAATCCTTCGGTTTGACCTCGATGTTAGGTACTCGGTCGCAGACGCCTTTGCAGCCGCCATCGTTCTCCTTCCAAAAAATGGAGACCCCCGTTTTCTGCAACACATCTAACAAACCCTCGCTATTACGAGCGAGATTATCATCAAACTCCTTTCTCCCCATATTGGAGAACATGCAGGGGACAGATACAGCGGTTGCTGTTCCACACGAACGAACATCATTAAAGGAGATCACACCACCAGATTTACTGGTAAATGGGTTGGTATCTTTCTCATAGCCATTCATCGAGAAATTTTTACCACGAGCCGTTTCACCAACGACCAGGAACATCAACGTGGGCTTACTTTTATTAGTATCCCGTTTTGCATCATCACCTAAAGTAGTAAATGGGATTGGTTCTGCAAAATAACGATTATAAACATATTTAACGGTACTATTAACAAAATTGGCCGGAACAATTTCACGCTGGAGGTTTGAATTGTTGCGCCCCACTGAAACATAATCTTGATAGTATAGTGCTGCAATAACCGCAATCACTATAAGGGATGCAAACATCGATAGGACGCGAGTTAGAATCCCTTTAAACCATTTTTCCTCATATTCAATTTCAACAAAGAAAAGTAAAATGGCAGGGATAAAGCCAGCAATAGTAACCCATCCTATAATTGGCAAGCTTAAATATGCTAATGCCTCATTTTGATTGGTTTCAAAAATATTCTGAATCATGTTTTGATCAAACAAGACTCTATACTTCATCATTGTGTAACTAACGATTGCGCTAAGTGCGATAAGAAGTGCAAAAAAAGGCTTTACTAAATACCGTATCGAAAATGGAACAAATACAAAGTTAAGCGCTGCAACAAGCAATATTGGTAATGAAATGGCGAAACCAAATTTAAAACCTTCTAATTTATAAAGAATTTCGTAAAAATGGAGAACTCCACGCCAGTTCAGCATAAATGCAAAATACAGTGCCAAAAAAAATATGAGCGGCACAATTTTTATTTTTATAAGGGAAGGCATACTTACTCCATTAATAGCCCAACAGTCACTTTCTAACGATACATCTTGTCTGTATGTTGAAAATGAATGGTAACAAAGCTGTACGTGAGCTTAATTGGCATTTTGTCATTTACTGATAAAAATGTGATCTCAATCACGAATCGCTTATCCGAAATGATACACAGCCAAAATTAAGGAAGTCTTAAGATGCTCTTCGTTCAGTTTTCTATCGCTTGAAAGCCAATAGCAAGACACCGCCAGCGATCATGCCAATCCCCAACCATTCTCTGACCGATGGCCGTTCACCAAGGAAAGTGAAAGCAAAAATAGCAACCAAGACAAGGCTGAGCTTGTCTACTGGGGCAACCTTAAAAGCCTCACCAATCTTTAGTGCTCGAAAGTAACAGACCCAAGAAGCGCCTGTTGCTAAACCTGACAGAGTAAGGAAAATCCAAGTCTTTGGTGTTAGACCAAAAGGATTGGCCCACTTCCCTGTGTAAGCAATAAATGCTGATAAAACAACGATGATCACTCCTGTGCGGATCAAAGTTGCAAGGTCAGAATCAACCCCTTCCACCCCTACCTTCGCAAAAATTGCAGTCAGAGCAGCAAAAATTGCAGACAAGAAAGCCCAGTAGAACCACCCAGTTTGTGAGTCCATTTGACACTCCACCATTCGCTACGCATCAATGTTAAATTTTTTCACATGGCGCCATCCAGCTTAAGTGTTTCTTAATAAATCCCTGACACTCTTTCATAGACGGCGATTCGTCTAACCAAAGGATAGGGTGAACTATGCATAGCAACACCGACAACATCGTAAGCAAGGTGCCAGAAATCACACTGGCCTTTTGGATGATTAAAATTTTAGCAACAACGCTTGGTGAGACAGGCGGAGATGCGTTATCGATGTCGATGGATCTAGGCTATCTGGTGAGTACAGCAATTTTTGCAGTCATTTTTTTTGCTGCTGTCAGTGCTCAGATATCCGCCAAGTCTTATAACCCTACGCTGTATTGGGTCACGATCATCGCAACCACCACGGTAGGTACAACGTTGGCTGACTTTGCAGACCGTTCTTTGGGAATTGGTTATGCAGGTGGTTCGACCATTCTCTTCCTTTTGTTACTTGGTTCGTTTGGGGTGTGGTATCGAGCGCAAGGAGAGATATCATCCAGTGTAATTTCGTCACCCAGAACAGAAATGTTCTACTGGATCACCATCATGTTTTCACAAACCCTTGGTACGGCCTTGGGTGACTGGACTGCCGATGATGCCGGATTCGGGTATGCAGGGAGTTCCGTAGTATTCGGTGGCATGTTGCTGGCCATAGTCGCAGCCTACTTATGGACTAAGATCTCTCGTACATTCTTGTTTTGGGCTGCTTTTATTATCACACGCCCCCTTGGCGCTGTTGTTGGAGATTTCCTAGATAAACCATTGAGCAAGGGTGGGTTAGAACTTAGCCGCTATTCAGCCTCAGCCGCATTACTATTAGCGATTGCTGTGCTGGTATTTATATCAAGTACAAGAAGCAAACAAAATGACACTGTAGCGTTGGATTTAGATACTGATAACTAAGTGCATTAAATGATAGTGTTGGAGCAGTGTCATATGATGTATATGCCTGCTCCAATTATAGTCAGTCAAAACAGATAGTGGTGATTTATAGTAGGTGGGATAAATAGGTAGCCATATGAACAATATCAATGTATCAGCACAGGGCTTATTTAATAAGGTTCCAGAAGTAACAATAGCTTTCTGGATCATTAAAATGATGTCTACTACCGTTGGTGAAACGGCAGCTGATTATTTGATATTTAACATGAGGCTTGGACTAACAGTTACATCTATTATCATGGGAGGGATTTTAGTCTTCACCTTGGTGATGCAACTTCACTCTGATAAATATGTTCCCTGGAAGTATTGGCTAGCGGTAGTGCTTGTTAGTATCTTTGGCACCTTGGTCACTGATAACCTAACAGATCAAGTTGGTGTTCCATTGGAAGTTTCAACAATTGTTTTTACAATTATTCTTCTTGCTACATTTTGGCTCTGGTACTCCCAGGAAAAGACATTATCAATACGGTCTATCGATACACCTAAGCGGGAGTTGTTTTACTGGAGTGCTATATTAGTGACTTTTGCACTGGGAACCGCTGCGGGAGATTGGGTCTCAGAGGGTATGGATATAGGATACATGAATTCTGTCTTTTTGTTTGGGGGACTTATATTTATCATATATGCTGCCTACTTGATTTTAAAAATAAACGTTGTGTTAACCTTTTGGATTATTTATGTTTTAACTCGCCCGCTTGGTGCATCTATAGGTGATTTGTTGTCACAATCTGAGAAACATGGTGGGCTTGGATTTGGGGTAACAAGCACTAGCATCGTCTTCTTTGTATTTATTTTTGTTCTTGTATTGTATCAGTCATACAAAGTCTATATAAGAAATAAAATGAATCAGAATAGTTTATAGAAGATTAATCAAACGTCACTAAGGTAGAAAATGACCAAGATAGATTGGCTTATTAAATTTAGACGTGCAAAAACCTTAAGCACTTTAGATGTGATGTTGGATGCAGCATTAAGAAAGGTAGAATCCATAACTGATAAATGTGAAGCAATTAAAGGGCATGAACTACGTCAGGATGAACTTGAGCTTGGTAAGCATTGCAGACCGCTGATTAAGTAATGAGCAAATCATTGCCCTGCTTATTGGGAAAAGGGCGAATCGAATCAATATCAAACAAATGTAAACCACGCATCAATAGAGCTAAAACTCTATTGATGCGCTAGATCATATTTATGAACAAATCGTATTGATAGAGGTGTCAGTTCCGTTAGGCTGATGGAAAAAGAATTAACATAAAATGGATTTTATATGAATAAAAATATTGTTCTCGCAGCTGTCATTAGTAGTTTCTTTAGCCCTGTATATGCATCTAGTGCATTTGAGACATATGGTGATATCGGGCAATTTGCCTTACCTGCTATTGCAGCAGGGATCTCCTGGTATAAAGACGACTATGAAGGGTTGAAGGATTTTGGTTATTCTTTTGTATCAACTACAGCAACTGTTGAGATTTTGAAGAATACGGTTGATGCAACACGGCCAAATGGTGGTTCGAAAAGCTTCCCTTCTGGTCATACGGCCTGGGCCTTTAGTGGTGCCAGCTATCTGCATATGCGTTATGGCTGGAGCTATGGGCTTCCTGCATACCTTGCTGCTGGAGCTGTAGGCTGGTCTCGTGTTGAGTCAGATAATCATTACTGGCGTGATGTAATCGCCAGTGCAGTGATTGCTACTGGTTTTAGCTACGTGTTTACCACTCCGTATGATCAACAGTTGGTGTTTGCACCTGGAATTATGAATGATGGTGCTCAGGGCATTTTGATGAGTTATCGATATTGATATCGATACCCCTGAATTTAACTTCATGGCGATGTGAACAAGCACATCGCCATTTTTAATAGCAACCCATTGTGGTTACTGGGCATCTTCGTCCATTCCTTATAAATTCTGGAGCTAATCTAAGGTGCTGCACTCCCTTGTGGTTAAACCGAGCCCAGAGCTTCTTTCAAGAGTTAACCAGAACCGTACACAACGACTTTGATCGTGCTCCAGCCGCGCTTTCCCAAGTTGAATGCTGTCACTGCCAGCATAAGTATGAAGCCAACCGAACTGATTAAGGGCGCCCATCTCATCGTTACACATGGGGACGTTGTAACTTGATGGCTGATTTGGGAAGCAGCGCCGCATAAACGCAAAATGCTCCTCGGTATTAGGCGCTTTTGGGGTTGTGGTATGCGGTCGCTGGGATTACCGATAACGATTGTCTGAGGTGGTTGATACCTCACTGATAGAAATGACAGAGGAAGAGGAAGTTGGTTTGATTTATGCCTAAAATCAACATTTGATAGTTTTGTCATTTTTGTTTCGAGGAGTGGTTTTTTCGCACTGCCCTAGCTTATGCTGTTTATTGTTTTTGTTGGGATAACCGCTTGGTAGCACGTTGTTGGCTTCCTTTCTGGTAATGGCTCTTCCATTCGGTAACTAGTCAATGAGGTGATGCCATGGCTACCGCACAAGGACTTTTAGATAACAATGCTCTCGAACTGAACGCCGCTAATGTAGCCTCGCGCAGCCCGCTCCGTTTCAACTCTGTCAAATGGATGATGATCAAGGGCGGTGTTCTGGTTGCAGTACCACTGCTGGTTGCCTCTATTGTCTCCATATGGAGTAATCAAACTCAGCTACGTGCCCAAGAGAAAGTTGAAATACTAGATCGCGCCCAATCCACCTTCCAAGCAACCCGTTACGATTTGGTACAGATCCAGCAATTTCTAACTGATGCATCTGTGACTGGTGATACTGAAGAGGGGATCGCTGATGCAGCAACGTTCCGTGATGATGCATTGAAAAATTTGGATACGCTTGCCCGAACTCTGCCTGAGCTCACCAATGAAATCGTGCCGTTGCAGGAAGTGGCAAATCAACTGCATGAGAAAGGTGTGGTCATGGTTAACGCTTATGTCCATGAGGGACAGGCCGCGGGCAACGCTATCATGAAAAGCCCTGATGGCTTTGATGCCATGGTTGAAGATGCAGCGGGGAAACTGGATCAGATATCTCGAACTCTCGACAACCGGATAACCAGTGCCACCGCCAGTCGGGATCAGGCCAAGGGCTTGTCACTCTGGATAAGCCTCGGAGCAGGTTTGGTTTCGCTTCTTTGTGTGGTTATGGCCTACCTGATCCAATATCGTCATCTGATGCGAACCTTAGGGGGAGAACCTGGCTATGCTGCTTGGGTCGCCTCCGAAATTGCCTCTGGCAACCTGACCGTCAGGATCGAGGCCCGCGTTGGTGGCAACAGTGTGCTAGGCACCATGCGCATGATGGCTGAGCAGCTCAGTGGTCACATGCGCCAGATTGACCTGCGTACCCGCCAGCTGGCCCAATCCTCCTACCAGATCTCCGATATTTCCAAGACCATCACTGATGCAGCCCAAACTGAGCAACATCACTCGGGTGAAGTGAACCGTGCCAGTAACGATCTATCCTACGCAGCCGAGGCGGTAGCAGGGCTTGCTGATCAAGTCGGACAGCAGGCGGAACTTGCCTATCAGAGTGCCAACCGCAGTACTCAGGTGATGAGCGAGAATATCGATGAAATGCGCCGTGCAGTAGCCGAAGCGCAGCAGGCCGAGCAGAAGACTCGCCAGCTGAGCGATGCGAGCCAGAAGATCCAGGTGATCACTCAATCAATAACCGCTATAACCGAGCAAACCAACCTGTTAGCACTCAATGCCGCCATCGAAGCGGCCCGAGCTGGTGAACATGGTCGTGGCTTTGCTGTAGTTGCCGACGAGGTGCGCAAACTGGCCACTCATGCTGGGCAGGCAACCAAGGAGATTAATGGCATTGTCACTACCCTTAGCCAGCTTATCGGCGAGAATGAGGCCACTGTGAAGAGCGTAATTGCCCGCACCCACCTCACGATGGACAAGGCCCACGAGGCAAGTCAGTCGATCAATGGCCTAATGGGAGAGATTGAACGCAGTGTCGAGGCCGCAGGCCAAATCCGAACCACCAGTAGCGAGCAGATGGACAAGCTCACCTCACTCAACGCTCATCTCCATGATCTGTTACATGCCCTCTCCGAAAACACCGAGAAGGTGCAGACCACTGGTATCATCAGCCGCACCCTCTATAAAGAGTCGAGCGAGTTGCGCGATATCATGGAGCAGTTCCGCTTCGAAATAACCAATAATCCCGACCGCGCTGAACGAGAAATGCGTAGGGCTCCACGCATGTATCAGCACATGATGGTGAAGATCGGGGCCGGAGGCGTCTTCCACGAATCGATTACCGAGGACTTTAGTGTAACGGGGTTACGTCTGCGCACCGTGCAGTCCCTCGAATTGCCCAAAAAGTCGCAAGTCGAGCTCAAGATCTACACCCCCAAACAGTCCATAGATCTCTATCGTAGTCAGACGCCGCTGGCAGTTACTGCCAAAGTGATGTGGTCGAAACAAGAGGAAGATGGAGAAGCATACGGTCTGGAGTTCATCAATGTGACGCCGGCAATTCGCAGCAATCTGGAGGCTTGCTTCAGACATTATGCTTTGGAGCCAACTTTTACTCATTGACACATTCAGTGTCGCAGCCTAAATCAACCCAAAAATCATGACTAACCCAGCCCCTTGTGAGCGCTACACTCGGGGCTTTCTGTTAGGCAGGCCAAGGTGGTTCAGTTTCCAACATACGCCATCACTTCCCATACTGAACCGTTGAATATTCGCAGGCTGATTTCCACTGCCAGAAACTGCTTAAACCGATACATCGCTGCTCTGTTAGCTAGCGAAGGTGATAGCCTAATACCTGCTTCCTGTGTGCAATCCCTTCCTTGCGCATCACCAGCATAGCCTCGCCCCTTTTTCCCTAGCCCTGCATTCTTGCGCTGTGAGAGATAGGCAGTAGCCCCTTTACGCGAGATCAGCTAATAGCTGGATTTGCTGTAATAGGCACTATCTGCATCAACACGTCCCTACTTGCTCAGCAGTGGATTGAGCAGAGTCGGCAGAACCTCGGCATCATGGACATTTTCCAGAGAGATTTCCGCTGCCACGACATCGTGGGGTAGTAGTTTTTTCAACTGCCTAAGCGAGAGCGGGCCAAAAGGAAGATTTAAGCGATAATAGATAAAGCTAGGAGTGACCTATTTGACTATATCGAGCTGTTTCACAACAGCCAGCAAAAGCATGGTTTCAGTGACCTGTTGAGTGCAGAGTTCTAGTTAACAAGGAGATGTTGATGCAAAGCCCTGTAGTACCGGATAACGAACGGCTCCGCTTAGATGCCTTGCGCCGTTTAGCCATTCTTGACAGCCCCGCAGAGGAGCGTTTTGACCGGATTACCAGGATGGCTCGTAACATGTTTGAGGTGCCTATCGCGCTGGTATCATTGGTTGATGAAAATAGACAGTGGTTCAAATCATGTTGTGGGTTGCCTGTCTTGGAGACACCGAGAGACATTTCTTTCTGTGGTCACGCGATTCTTGGTGATGAACTGTTCGTGGTTGAAGACGCCGCCCGAGATCCACGATTTGCTGATAACCCCTTAGTTACAGGAGCACCGCACATACGCTTCTATGCTGGCCATCCACTGGAAGTTGGCAATGGCTTGAAGCTCGGCACGTTGTGTATCATAGACTCTAAGCCCAGAGTGCTTAGCTCACGGGATCAAGCTCTGTTAGCCGACTTGGCATCCATGGTTGAGAGTGAGCTACGAGCAGTGCAGATGGCGACAATAGATGAATTGACGGGGATTACTAACCGTAGAGGATTCATGCTGCTCGCTGAAAAAAGCTTGAGATTTGCGTTTCGCATAAAAGCGCCAGCTACATTGCTATTTTTAGACCTGAATCACTTTAAAATGATTAACGATAAATTTGGTCATGATATTGGTGATGATGCATTGCAACAAATGGCTGAACTATTATGCCGAGTATTTCGAGATTCTGATATATTTGCTCGTCTGGGTGGGGATGAGTTCGTAGTTCTTTTACCTGGAACTTGTAATGAAAATTGTCAGAGAATTAAAGAACGACTACATCATGCACTGAGTGACTTCAATAGTCATAGTGGTAAGCCTTACCAGCTTTCATGTTCGCTAGGTATTGTTATTTACGATGCCAGTATGCCACCTGATTTAGACCGACTACTCCGGCAAGCAGATGAGGAGATGTATGCATGCAAAGTAAAAAGATGAATTGTGTGACGATCGGATTCAAGTAAACCCTCTTTGTTGTGGGGTAGGGCTAGTATCTTGTCGAGATAAATCCAATACGAGAGACTAGTGAGTTAACGATCACACTACAGCTAAAATCTGTCATCTGTAATGCTACATTACATTATGTTGCATCTAAAACCATGCCATACTATTCGCGTTTTAAACTGATATGAAAAAAGGCAGCAAGGATGCAACCTCTTCATGAAACCCCAGATCCCGACTTTCTTCGCCTAGATGCGTTACGCCGTCTTCAAGCACTTGATTCTCCTACAGAGGAACGTTTCATTCGTATAACAAGAATGGCTCGCAATATTTTCGACGTTCCTATTGCCCTAATATCTTTTGAAGATAATGAGCATGGCTGGGCTAAACCTTGTTATGGTCTGAACATGCATGAGTCAATTCCTAATATCTCATTTTGTAGGAACGAGTTTCTCAAAAAGAGCATGCTTGTTATAGAGGATGCGACTCAAGATCCTCTCTATGCTGAGAATCCGCTGGTCATTGGGGAGCCCTATATTCGCTTCTACGCTGGACACTCATTAGTCATAACGAATGGATTGCACATTGGTTCCTTGTGCATTATCGATCGGAAGCCAAGGGTTTTTGGTGACAAAGAGAGAATTTTATTTACTGACTTAGCATCTACAGTTGAGAGCGAATTACGAGCCGTACAAATGGCTACAATAGATGAACTGACGGGTATAACGAATAGGCGAGGCTTTATTCTTCTAGCAGAGAAATATTTGCAGCATGCATTTAGAGCAAAGAGAAATCTCACATTATTATTTATCGATTTGAATAATTTTAAATCTATAAATGACCGTTTTGGTCATGATGTAGGAGACGATGCATTGTGCCAAGCAGCCAGACTAATAAATATGATTTTTAGAAATTCAGATGTTTGTGCAAGGTTAGGTGGTGATGAATATGTGGTTTTATTACCTGAAGCAAGTAGCGATTACTTTAAATATATGCACAGTAGGATAAATATCGCATTTGATGAATTTAATGTGCATAGTGGAAAACCCTATACACTATCTTGTTCTATAGGTATGGTGAGCTATAACCCAGCAATGCCACCAGATTTAAATATGTTACTTAAATTAGCTGATGAAGAAATGTATCGGTGCAAGCATTCACTGTGAGAGATGCTATGGCCTCTATAATGAAAATACCCGTATTGGATAGTTTTACAACATAGTTAATTCTTGTCTTGGTGAACTGCATCACGCCACATATAGTTTTCATTAATGTAGTCTGGATTTGATTGTAGTTTTGTTAGTGCCTCATTAATGTCTGTCATGATCTTATAACCCCACTCGGTTTTCGGTGCGGCAACATAGGTCAATATTTCCTTTGGCTGACCGTATATGTTTATAATCGTTAACTTACCTCGGTAAGACTTTATATTTAACTTTGAATCAGTAGATGAACCATACCCGTACTTACTTTCTGCGTGATAAACTATTTCTTCTGGATACGCGATTGTAAATCCATTTTTATCTTTTAGGAGGAGATCTAAGGTATTCCCCATCGGTGCATTAAGGGAGTAGCTGACACTCTTATTTTTTTGTTCCTGGATTGCAGGGTCAAACTTGCCACCATATGAACGAGAGGCGATAAAATATCCTTTTTTATCTTTCGATTTAAGCAATCTAAGTAGGTCAATGGTATCTCCATTAACCATATATTTTTTATAGTTATCCCTCTCACTAGATGGTATGACTACGTGTGGCGCTGTTGGTAGCTTTTTATGAAAGGCTGAGAATATTTGATATGCTTCCCTTTCAGGTGTCTTTATCATATTACCACAAATCACCTTCTGTCCTTGCTCCATCATATGCCGGATCCTGGCGATGTTAGCCCATATGATTACATGGTTATATTGGGGCAATTGAGCTCTTATCATTGCGTCAGTAACATCAACCACACCTCTACCTGAATAACTACCATCCTTTACATAAAATGGAGGGATGTCATATTGAACCCAATGGATTGTCTCTTTTGAGTACACATCAAGAGATATAATAAAAAGAATGAATGTGACAAAAATTTTATTCACTACTATTCCACCTCTCTATCTTGATACAACTCATAGTGTGGTGATTAGTCAATAACGCTAACATCTTCACAGAGAAAGCTTGGCATGTGAGAGTGCTTTCGTAAACCTACTAAGGCAGAAAGAGCTGGTTTGCTGCATCTTCAAAGATCGTGCTGAACGTTGATACGCCGTACTATCCCGCTTGTCGCCATACGCGGCAGCATGGGACTTGATTGCTGCTGTACCTAGAGCCCATAGAGCTTGTACGCTATGTGGTGTGCTCTTGAGGTCAAGTGCTGTCAGTCTATGGTTGAATAGAATGTGGTTTTCAGGTGAGAACCATACCTGCACGATCCGTATGTATATAAAAATCATGGGATTTTGATGTATGAACTATATCTTCGCCTTAAATCATCAATATCTTTTTTTGCTTTCCTTTCTTTTTCCTCCAGTGCTTTTATCTCATTTGATTTTTCTTTTAGCAACTGCTCAAACATTACTTTAGCCTGCTCTCTTGCTTTAATATCAACGATGCTTGCCAAGTCTTTGGATTTTTCTGTTAGAGCCTCTTCTCGTTCTTGCAGCGAGATGAGGCTATCATTTAAATTCTTCTGTATTAGGTCTAAGGAGGCTGAACGCCTACGCATTTCGACTTCACCAGCATCAAGCTGAGCCTCTTTGGCTTTAATGGTTCTATTTATATCATCAACCTGTGAATAAAACTCAGTTTTAAGTTCATCTAAATTATGAAGGTCGCGTAGTAAGTCTTGCTTTTGTTCAATCTCATCTTGTATATGATAGAGACGGTCTTTTAATTCCATTTCAAAGCTTCTGTATTGATCTTCCAATAGGATTAATCTTTCCTGTGCCTCTAAAATGCACGACTCTTTTTCTTTTAATACTATCTCCCATCTTCTCAGAATTGCGTTAGCCTTGCCTTCTGCATGCCGAGACTGTTGAATGACTCGTTGCATATCACTCAGCTCAGATTGACTCGTATTTTTTATCGCATTGTATTCTGCATTAAGCCTTTTAACCTCTGCATCATGCTTTGCACTCAAAGATGAATACTGATTCTGTAAAGATAGTAACTGCTGTCTATTGTGCGTATACATCATTTCGGAGAAGTTGCCAACAGGGGCCACAGATACCCATTTTTTGGGGCATTTTTTTAGATAATCTCTTATCTCTTCTTTTGAGATTATCTCTCCTTTCACACGAAATCCACTCAGGTCAAGTTCAACACAGGTTGCATTCACCCGTTTTAATTCTTTAATTTTCCCTCGATCACAAAAGTGCGTAACTGCAACTTCGATGAGAACCTTCTCTCCATCGATGAATCCGATTACATCAGGTATAACTCGACCTTCATAAACCTCACATGCCATCTCATCAAAGGATATATTTTGATGTATTGGGTTTATAGTTCCAATAGGCAGTAACAACTGCCTGTCAGTTGCTAAAACCTCTTTAGCTAGGATATGTATTTCCGTTTCCGGCTTCCAGGTACAGGAGTTCTGTTCGATTGAATTAGGCTCATGAGCAAAATAATGGGCTTTAATTGGCCCTTTCATTGCCCAGACAGCGCCCTGACAACCGATGCATGTGCAATTGCATCCTTTGCCACTAACAACGTCTTTGACATCAACGATATGGCCGTTGTCGTCAAGGGCGCGAGTCATCAGGATTCTTGCCATCTCTATCCTACCCACAAGTGGATCTATGTATCAAAGCGCATCAGTTTATTCAGCCCACGTAGATGCGTACACCACATCAGTTACTACAACATTTTCATGAAAAATCATACACTTCCATTTGATTGTTTTGAACTTAATCAAGATTCAATCGGATTTAGAGATATGACCACTCCCCAAGCGAGCTAATTGGGCTGTAGAGGATGGGCAGGGGCAGGGGCAGGCAAACAGGGAAAGATGATGCAAGGGAAACCCCACAGTATGTTGAAGACGGCTCTGAGATTGATACAAAAGGAAGGGCGCACGAAAGTAGCGTAAAAAAGACACCGGTTTGAGGCCGGTGTCTGGCGATAGAGAGGACTGTAGACTATATTTTCTTCGCTAACCATTTAAAGAATTTTGGGAACTTTGATTTGCTAATAATGGCTTCATCACTCTCCCAGTCATAAATAACGCCATCTTTTAATTCAAATTTTATATATTCAAGTTTTAAAATTAACTTATAAAGTTCATTGAATAAGTCCTCGTAGGTTTCCCCTCCTGAAACTTCTATCTTTTCTACTCTGGATTTTTGCATCGAATATTTTTCTGAATATTCAAGTGCTAAACGTTTTTCAAGTAGAGCATCAGCCTCATTAAGCTTCCTTGTTAGCTCTTTTATTATGAGTTCCTTCTCCTCAACTTGTTTTTGTAAGCTACGTTGGACAAGATTAAACTCAATTGCAAGGTCTTTTTTGTGGGCAACCGTTTCAGGGCTGACTTTCATAAGATATTTAATTAATAAATCGTCATATTTTTTATTTCTACGTATAGTTGAGCTAGCAACAGGTTGCCCTTCCTCTTCGCTAAGTTTTTTAGCAACATATTCACTTAGTTTTGTCCTGTTAGGGAACTTTACTTTAAGAGGGATCAGCTCCATTAATATTTTTGAGATTCTTTCTGCCCGAGCATCAGTGGTCTCGGAATAATATGCTTGTAGTGATTTAGCCTTGTCTTTATTCGATATTTTCATTTGAACTCACCAATTTTGATGCTTGAGGTAATCAAAGCTGGATTTGTTAGCTTTTTAGCCAGTTGAGTTTCATTTATTCTATTCGTATCACATATAATTTTAATTAACCGAAGGGCTACTTCTGCTTCGCTATTTGAGTTATCTTCCAGTATTTCAATAGCTTCAATGTTCTTATTCATAAGAGCAGTAAGTTGGCGATTAAGCTTGCTCGCTTCTCGCTCAAGCTTGGGGGAGGTCATTGTACTGACACCATCTGACTCGATGAGTCTATCCATGATGTTTTGACCCGAAAAAGAACCTGATATATGTTTCACCAATTTATCATTTTTTGAGCCAGTATAGAAATTACGAGAGTTAATATGGGTGGACAAAAACTGATGCCGCGCATACCATCCACTAACGGATTTTATAACTAATTGCCTGTCCCTTTTTAGGCTCTCTTTTTCTGCATCCAAGAGATTTGATCCATTTTTTATTTGCTTGGTTAAATCTACTGCAATATCACCGAGCCTTTTCAATTCAACGCCAATAGCAACCGCATGGTCACAGCAGATGATAGCGTAAGGACAGATGGCACAACACTTTTCACCAGCTAGGGCTGCTATGACATCTTTAGGGCATTCATTATTAAATGGACATATGTGTGTTCTGTTGAATGATATTTCGTTTGCTGATGCTTGAGATAGTGTCTCAATAGGTGAGCGCATACCGCTAACTACGATTGAAGACATACTGTGGCAACCGAAGTCGTTGATGGCTGTACCTTGTTCATGCCTTTTTAGGTATTCATTTTCATCAACTTGAATTTCATTGATAGACGCAATCTTGGCAGTTTCATTGCGACTCTGATCTAGAATTGATGGGGGGAATTGCTTTTTAAGACCACTTGCATCATGAATTGATCTGATTAAATCTGATTCTTCATGTGTGTTTATTGTGTAATATCCTACAACTTTTTCTGATTGTCCGGTACAAATCTCACCTACCGCTTTGGGACTCGCCAGCACGGAACAAACGCTGTCAAAAGTGACCCTGAGAGAATGTGGAGTCCATATTACGGCACGCTTAAGTGGAGTGAATGCATGTCCTACTCCAGTGGACTTATTTCTCAATGTTGCAGTGTAGTCTTGTTCCGCATGAACAAAGTTCTTCGTGTTTCTAAACGTTGTCTGGTTTGCATACAATGGAAGCCAATATAGTGAAGATTCAAAATATATTGGTTCTTGATTTTCCAGCATCATTTTTTTGTTATGTGCTTGTAGGCACTTTTCAAACTCAAGCAGTAAATGCAACAGAAAACTGCTCTCACGGCCTCTTTGGGTGTTATGATAATGTGAGGTATTTAGCGGGGTTCTTTGTAACAGTGGGAGGATCGTAGGCCACTTTGAAGAGCTCTCTCCATTGTAATGGATTGGTTCGTTAAAACCCACTCTATTAACTTTCATTCTTAGCCGTGCTGCTCGATCTAAGAGGCGCATAACATGACCTGGAATTTGACTTGTATATGGCTCTGTTTTCGCCTTGTCGGTGTTAACGTATAAGTCTACAAAATCGTCATCTGTATATTCATTCTTGCAGCATTGAGAATAGTTTCTAACATCCAACCATAGGATATTTGAGTCTCTCAAGCCGCTCCATGCCATTACAGTCATGTTTACCAGTCCATGATACTGAGTAAACTTAACAGGGTCTTTCCAGTTTTCAATATTAAAATCTTGCAACCACGAAGCATTAAATTCTTCTATATGAACCTTGTACTCTAACCACTCGATAGTTTTATTTACCTTGAAGTTATGTTTGTTTTTTCCTTTGTTGAAAATGACATTCTCTGCATTAGCGAGAACTACTTTCGTTACTTCACAGAGATACATGCGAAGTAATACCCAATAGTCTAAACTAATCTTTTCTTTTACTGTGTGCTTATATGAGTAACCCTTATGTGAATCTTTATCGAAATCCGAAATTGGGTTTGATTCTAATTTACATGAAGGAACTCCTGAAAACTTAGCAATTACATAGTCAAAATATCTCTGAATGCCAGCTATTGTATCTCGTCCGGCATTGGTTTTTAAATAACCTTTAGATACGCTCTTTTCTTCTGTGATTGCGTAGATGTAATCCAATAGCCCAACTGGATAGATTGTGCCTTCATGCTCACCAAAATGTGCATGCTCCATTGTCTGTGATTGTGATACGAAAACAAAACTTAGAAATTCTGCCGGAGAGGAGGGGTATTTAATCGGTGTGTTTGGATGACTCCTAAAAAAAGTAGGAAGGTAGTCAAAGAGATAAGAATTTAGGTATGCCAGTCTAGATTCGTGTGTTTTTTTTGTTCCTGATTCGGTTGCTGATGCCACGAAATCTAGTTGAGTCTTCTTCCAATAATTATCCTGTGATAATTCAGATGGCCGAAAGCTCAACAAACTATCTCGAACCGAAAATGTATATTCACCAAATGAAATAACGGAAATTTCTCGAAGGGTTGTTTCAATTTCATATTCTTGTGCATTAATATACTGGTTAGTCAGCTTTTTTACATCACTGGCGGTTGATGTAACTCTGATGAGATTTTTTCCCTTGTTTTTATCCAAAGGTGACTCTATGACAAATGAGTTCTTGGCTAGTGCCTTTTCATACTCAGCTCTCAATGTGGAACCGTTTGCTAAATCTAACATCTCCAAAATAATTAAATACGTGATAGTACTTATTTTGTTTTGAAGATCATTGGTTGATATGTAGTAACTAGCAGCCTCTTCATTAGCATTATAATATTCGATTAGAATATCTACGGAAATGTTATCCAATGAACTGGTTTTAGAGTATGTTAACGCCTCTATCATATTCATTGCCGCACGTTGCCTAGTTGAGCGCTTATCATTGCTTAACTCATCTATGAAAGGTCTATATTTTTCAGGTAAAAACTCTCTTAGCTCTGCATATCTAGGAGGCGTGGATGCCATGTAAACATGAGCTACACTGTTAACAATTAAACCTCGCACATAGAACCACCTAAATACATTTGGTGTCGCAGGGAGGTGTATTTGATGCCCGAAGCGAAGAGAAATATGCCCTTCAAATGATAGATGGATAAACAGAAAGCTAATGATCAGGTAGATCATCGAGTCTGCTTTTTGACCATGAGTATGGTACACGTCAATGAACCTGACCATATTTGTCTTGTTTTCTGTTGAACTGTCATATTTATTGAAATACTGTGATACGTCTTCAATGTGTTTAAGCCAGTTATATCTTCTAAGGCTTGCCAATACTAACTTTGCAAGATATTCACTACGACAGTTATTCCAATCATAGTCATAATCTTCATCAAATGCTTGCTGCAACCATTTTTCAGCACAAGCTGTTGCATCATTAATATTTGTTATAATTTTTGTATCGACTCTCATTACTTAGTTCCCGCAATCAGATCTGAAATGATTTTTTGTTTATGTTCCAATAGCATATTTTTGTTACCGTTACTTGATTTGTTTTGCAAAACAAGGTTGGCTAATCTCATTTTTTCTTGAGCCACTATTTTGTCTGTGACTGCATATTTTTTTGTTGATTCAATATTCGCATGTCCCATCATATTTTGGACTTCGAGAAGACTAAAAGAGTGTCCATCTGCTGTTCTATGAAAATTTAATAGCCAGTATCCGTAGAAGTGCCGGAGTGAATGTAATGTATATCTTTTATCGATGTTGTTTTTTAATGGACATTCTATAGTCTCTTGAATCTTTTTAAACGAACTCCCTCTATTAGATCTAGATGTTGCGAAAAGCGGTCTACCACGGCTGCGGTTTGAGTTAGTAACAAATAGGTAGTTATGTTCGAGACCTTTTGGTCTTTCAAGACGAAGGTATTTTGTGATGGACTCAAAAAATATTTTATTGAATGGATAAATGAAATAAGCTTCTTCAGTCTCTCTTCCCTTAAAGGATAATCTATTTATATCTTCATCCTTTATGCCTTCGAAGCACTCGATTCGATTGCGATAAGAGAAAACGTTGAGAGTTTCATTCACAATATCGACATCTGTAACAAGAAGCTGTGTCGCTTCACTAACCCGCAGACCAGTTCCAAACATCAGTGCCCATAGAGCTCTATCTCGGTAGGTCGGGGCTGCATCAAGGAGCGGCTCTATATGTGATACAGGGAAGTATTTGTATTCAGCCGATTGTCCGCCTTTTGGCAAGGCTTTAATGCTAAATAAACGAGTTTTTGTGTACTTTGCTCCACCGCGCATTACCTGGCAAAGAACGGATTGCTGTTGTAATCGCTTTCGCTCTGAAAGGCTTAGTTTTCTTCGTGTAAGCAATTCTGCATGGATGTTTTCTGAGGGAACATCTATGTCAATGAGACCTAGCATTTTGGCCTCTTTGAGTTTTTGGTGAGCGTTAGCAGATGCGTCAATAAAGCCGTTAACAGAGCTCAGATTGCGATTGGCACTCTGTGGCTTGATTGGGGCATGGCCTGTAGCTGTAGCCGTGTCTCGTGCGATTGGTGCTGACGAATTGCTGCCGAGTGTCAGGTAATCGGGGTAGGACAGTATGATCTCTGCAAGTAGTGTGCTGCTGGTCTTCGCACTTTGCTCAAAGAACAACTCCTGAGCGTTGATTACGTATTCAAGGAAAACCTTAAGGTCAGCAGCAATTGCGTCAATTGTGTTCTGGGAACGCTTCTGATTGGCTACTTGCTCAGAAATTATTGTATGCAAATAGTCTGCATAGAAAGGGATGCTCTCTCCAGTCTCAGTGTCTAGAAGGTCATACCCCTTCATTCCAAGAGAGCCAATGCCAATTGCGACCTTTGCAAGTTTGCGCACCAAATCACCTTTGCACGTATCATTATGGAGTGCAATAGTAGTTTGCTTGCGCTCTTAGTGCAATAGATGAGTTGATAGATAAAAAAAAGGTGATACGCACTTAAGCGAATCACCTTTACTTTTTCCATACAACCTATTGTTTTATGGAGGAAAAATTCCGAGACGGTGGGGCACGATCCCACAACCTTCCCCTTAGGAGGGGGATGCTCTATCCAATTGAGCTACGCCTCGATCACAACCTACTCTATCATGTTTTCTATCGCACTAAAACCTATAGTACATAAGAACCAGTGGCCTGTCCCTTAGGAGGGGACCGCTCTATCCTACTGAGCTACGGGAGCCTTGTGGCGGGCATTATACAAGAAGCAACTCCCTTTTAAACCCTTGATTCCTATTCCAATACTGCCAAATCCCCGTTCTGGATGTTGAATGGTGAATATTTGTTCTGGCTGCGAATGATGGCGCCGTCGTCGAACACCTGCACCACTTCGAACAGACCGTCGGCCGGGTTGCGCATCATGCGGGACTTGCCGTAGGGGTCGATGAAGTCGGCGTTGTGCTGGATCCGGAACTGGTCGCCGAGCTTGACTCCGTTGCGTCGGCCGAGATTGATGTAGGGACCGCGTTCGTTCTGGCCGACCACCCGGGCGGTGACCGGGGCACAGGTGAGCTGGGCCACCAGATCCTGAGCGGCCTGCTGCAGCTGGTAGTTGACCTCCTGGCCGTAGCTCGACTGCCAGAACTGGCCGCTGTTGCTGCCCACCTGATCCCGTTTGCCGAAGGTCCAGGTGGCGCGCCCTTCATAGACCTTACGGTTGATCAGGCTGCCGTTGATGCCGTCGAACAGGTAGAGCTGCATGCGAAAATTGCGCACGGGATCCTGATACCAGCTGGTCAGCTGGTTGCCCTGCAGTTCGATGGAGAGATCGTCGATGCTGCCGAGCACCAGATACTGGCTGTCGGTGCGCAGGCTGAGCGCTTTGATCTCCTCGAGGGCGCTGCGATCCCCCTGTTGCAGGTGAAGCGGGTCGATGCGCAGGTTTTCATCCAGCCACTGGCGCACCGCGACCCCTTGCGGGGCGTTGGCGAGGGTTTCGAACAGCCGGCGCGAGAGGTTTTCCGGCATGTCATCCATGGCGCCGTAGCTGGCCTGATCGGGGTAGCGCAGGCGCAGCCTGACCAGTGTCAAATCCTTGGCGAAGTGCTGGGTCTGGCAGATCTGGCGTTCGGCCTGAATGTCGGCCACCAGGGTGATGTACATGCGGCCGTTGCGCACCTCTTCCCGTTTGAGGCGGTACTGGCGAATGTCACCGCCGGAGCGGATCTGGATCTGCTCGGATCGCAGGCTGCCATTTTCCAGGCGCTGCACGCTGGAGACGGCGGCGCCGCTGGCCAGCAGAGCCTGACGCAGGGCATCGCGAGTCGCCTGTTCACGGGCGTAGACTTCATCCCCCCCCAGAATGGCAGCACTGCCCTGCGCTTCGATAAGCTCGGCGCGGGCACTCAGGCTGGCCAGCAGCAGGGTCAACAGCAGCGGTAATTTCATAGCAGATACCTTGATTAGGCGACTCGCAGCCTCTTCTCTTGAAGAGGGCATGGCGGGCCGACATGGATCACAACAGTTGTTCGATGGCGTTTTTCTGACCATCCGCCAGAGATTGGCTTAACAGCGAGTGTTTCAGCAAGAATCATGCCTCATTCCCGGCTCAAGGTTTGGCCGACGCGTCCGATAACAAATCAGGTGCAGATACAGGAAAGGTATCCATGAACAAATTCATCACGGCGTTGGCGCTCGCTCTGGCATTGGCCGGCTGCGGCTCCGACCCTATCAATCGGGATCAGGGGGATCCGCGTCAGGCGGCGCAGGGGATGGAGCTCAACTGGCTGGTGGCACGCATGACCGATCAGCTGATGGAGCGCAAATCGCTCTCCACTCTGACCGATCCCATCGCGGTAGCCTCTTTTGTCGATCTCGATACCCTGCAGGATACCAACTGGATGGGGCAGCAGATTGAGGAGAGCTTTATCTACGAGCTCAACCGCCGCGGCGAGGTGGTGGTGGACTTCAAGCTGACCGGCAGCATCAAGGTAACGCCGCAAGGGGATTTTGTGCTGAGCCGCAACTACAAGGAGCTCTCTCCCCGTCAGCCCATCTCACGCATTCTGGTCGGCACCTTCAGTCGCAACAGCAAGGGGGTTCTGGTCAACGCCCGCATCATCGACATGCGTACCAAGATGGTCGAGACCACGGCCCAGAGCCTGATCCCGCAGAAATATCTGTTCGGTGCCAACAACTCGTTTGGTCGGGCATCGATTAACCGCGGTTATCTGATGCGTGACAGTCAGGCCCGACCGGGTGGTCATCTGGTCAACCTGACCCCATAAGGAGCGAGTCATGAAGATGTTGTTTGGTTGCCTGCTGGCTCTCTTGCTCACCGGTTGCAGCTACAACCGGGTGACGGATTACACCCAGGGTGGCAAGCCCGATGATTTTCCGGTGCTCAAGGCGGTGGGCTATGCGGTGATCGACATCCAGCCCGGCCCCTCCCAGTCGGAGAAGATGCTGCAGGCGATCCGAGCTTCCAAGATGGATGCCTATCGCGAGCTGGCCGAGCAGCTCAATGGCCAGCAGGTGCGCGGCCAGAGCAGCTATCGTGACCTGACCCAGACCTCCAACTCGCTCGATGTGTCGGTCGCTGGCGTGGTGCGTGGTGCCCGGGTGGTGGCCTCCTATCCGCGCGGCAACACCTATGCCACCGAGATGGAGCTCGATACTCGCGCCCTCTACAACATCAACCAGCTGATGGCCGGTCAGTTCTGATGTGAACCGGTCAAAAGCGGAGTGTTCAAGGCGAGCCAGCGGCTCGCCTTTTTGTTATCGGGAAGAGTCAGGATCCGGGGTTCGGCAGGGGAAAATGGCTCTGGACAGGCAATTTAGCCACAGAAAGGGCCTTTTTAGCGGGCTTTATCGTCAATTTTTGCTTGATGATGGTGAATAGTCATTTAGCTTTGCTGAACAATAAATAGCCCGTGGTGGCGAGTTTTGGCACCTGGGTACAGCCTGTTCAGCGCTTCAGGTGGGCAGGTGGCAGAAAAAACAGAGGCGGGCATGATGCCCGCCTCTTGCCGCTTGGCTCGATTATTTGCCCATCAGTACCGGCGGCACTGCGGTCGGTTTGACATCCTCACTCGGGTAGCAGCCCAGCACCTTGATGTAGCGGGTGATCTTGGTCAGCTCCACCAGTGCAGCCTGCATCGCCGGGGTGTTGAGGTTGGCGGAGACGTCGAGGTAGAACATCTCTTCCCACGGGTTGCCCTGCACCGGACGGGATTCGAGTTTGGTCATGTTGATCTCGTGGCTGCGCAGCACCAGCAGCGCCTCCACCAGCGAGCCCGGTTTCTGGGAGGTGGACATGATGAGGGTGGTCTTGGCCGGGATCTGCGGCGCCACGTCGATGGGCTTGCGCGCCACCACGATAAAGCGGCTGTAGTTCTCTTTCTGGTTGGCAAGCTGCTCGGCCAGCACGTCCAGGCCATAGAGCTCGCCACCGGCGGCGCTGCCGATGGCGGCGGCCTCCGCGCTCGCCAGCTCTTTCACCTTCATCATAGCGCTGGAGGAGGAGTCGCAGATCTCGTGGCGCACCCCTTCCAGCTTGCTCAGATAGTGGGAGCACTGCTGGAACACCTGCGGGTGGGCATAGAAGGTCTTGATGCGGCCAAGCTCGGTCGGCACGGCGGTGAGAATGCAGTGCTCGATGGGGTAGGTCAGCTCGCCGACGATGGAGAGGCTGGTGTGCTGCATCACGTCATAGACTTCGTTGATGGAGCCTGAGCTGGTGTTCTCGATGGGCAGCACGCCAAAGGCGGCGCGACCCGACTCCACCGCATCCAGCACTTCGCGGAAGTTCTGGCAGTTCACCTCGATCACCTGATCCTTGTAGCGCGCCAGATATTTGCGGGCGGCCAGGCTGGAGTAGGAACCACGCGGCCCCAGATAGGCGACGCTGGTCATCGGCTCCTGCTGCTCCGGGTTGAGCAGGCTCTGCAGATAGGCCTGCTGGGAGAGCACCGAGTCCTCGATGATGGTGTGATAGATGCGGGTGATGTATTGGGCATCAAGACCCAGCACGCGCCCTTGCTGGATCAGGGCGACCAGCAACTCCTGCTCGCGCTGGTGGTCACGGATGGGGCGCGGGTTGGCTTGCTTGGCTCGTGCTACCTCGATGCTGAGGGTCTTGCGTTTTGCCAGCAGGGCAAGCAGCTCCTGATCCAACCGGGTGATGTCTTGTCTGATCTCGTCGAGCGTTGCCATGATGGTTCCCTATCCAATTAATCGATTGATATTGATGCAAAAAAAAGCCTCCGCGAGGGGAGGCTTGATTCGTCTTTGCTTTCTGTTCACACGACGACAGGCCTTCCCTCAAGCGGGCCGGATAAACGAGAAAGCAAAGAAGAATGGTGCGTGCATAAGTGTGTCCTTGAAGTAACGTCATAACCATTAAGGGATTTGCCGCTGCGATGCAAGTAAAACTTGCCCGCACCGCGAGATGGGGGCAGGGTATCCGGTCAAGTGGCAAGCGTATAAACGGCTTTATATGAAGCTGAATATTGGCCCGCGATTCAGCGCTGCAGGAGGTTGCGATGGCGATTATTTTCGATTTGGGACGGGTGGTGGTGAGCTGGGATCCGGTCGGCATAGTGAGCTCGGTGCGTGGCCCGGAAGGGGCCGCTCAGCTGGCGGAGCGGCTGTTCAATCATCAGGACTGGCTGGAGGTGGACAGAGGCACCATGTCACTGCACACCATGGCTCGTCAGGCAGAGCGCAGAACCGGGCTGAGCGCCGCAGAAAACCTGGCGATTTTGCAGGCGGTGCCTCCGTCGCTGTTGCCAGATCCCGCTATGCTAACCTTGATGGCCGAGCTGCACGGCGCGGGCCATTTGCTCTATGCCCTCTCCAACATGGGGCACGCCAGCATCGACTGGCTGGAGCAGCATCAGGATTTCTGGCGCTTTTTCAGCGGCAAGGTGGTCTCGGCGCGGGTGCGGATGATGAAGCCGGAGCCGGATATCTATCGCTACCTGCTGGTGTCGTTCGATCTCAAACCGGCAGAGTGTATCTTCATCGATGACAGCCCCGCCAACGTAGCGGCGGCAGAGGCCCTTGGCATCAGGGGCATGGTCTTCACCGACGCGGCGAGTTGCCGCCAGCAGCTGGTTGAGCTGGGCTGTTTGCCCGCCACCGGCAAGGGGTAATGCCCCTTTGGGAGCGTTATGGAGCATGGCCGGTTTCGCAATTGGCTCAGTCACTATCCGGAGTCGAGCCTGCTGATCGCCTGCAAGGATGGCAGCGGTTATCAACTATGCATAGAAGCGGAAGGGGAGTGCCTCTGCCTGACCGACAGCGAGGGGGGGCGGCTTACCTTCACCTCGCTGGAGCAAGCAGAAGGTTTCCTTCGTGCTCACCAGATCCATCAGGCCCGGCTGCGGGTTTATGATGCCCAGAACGAAGATGTCGGGGCCGAATCGCAAGAGATCATTATCAAGTTTTAACCACAAATCCTGACCTTTTTAAGGGTCTATTCAGCTTGCCCGTTGCACAATACCGGAACCTGTTGTTGATCCGTCGGAGCTGTTGTCATGGGTGCCAATGTCGTTCTATTGAATCAGGGATATGATCATGCGTTCCTGGCCCGCGAGCAGCAGATGCTTGAGCGGCTGGCCGGGTTTGAGGAGGTCGTGGTCTCTTTTTCCGGGCGACTGGAGTCCTGTTACAGCATCGACATGTGCCGTGCCAGCGGCGTGAAGATCCATGCCATCACCTTTGACAACCCGACCCGCAGCCGCAGTGAAGTGGCGCGAGCCCGTCGTTACTGCCAGCGCTACGGTATCGATCACTGGATTATCAAGACCGACGAAATGATCTTCTGCGATCGCCTGCCCCATATGGAGGGGCTGATCGATCCGGTGCGCCGCTTGCGTGAACATGTGGGGGCACATCCAAAGTGGAACCATCTCCCGCTGCTGGTGCCGGCGGCGCTGGAAGAGCGGGATGAGTATCTGGCTGAATTCGGTTCTCTGCCTGACCACACTATCTGGTTCTTTGCCGACAACCAGATGACCCGGCGGGATTTTCGCTATGGCTTCAACAAGCGCCAGCTTGGTCGCTGGGGCAAGGGGGGCAATGGCTGCCTGAGCCATCGCTTCACCAATCCACGGCTGCTTGAGCAGCGTTACCTGCGGATGGTGGATCAAGCCGAGCAGATGCTGGCCGACATGGGGCTGGACGAGGCGCAGGTGTTTTTTCACACCCTCTCCGATTGCGGCATGACCCTGGCCCGGGTGCGTCTGCCTGAACACCAGCGGGCGCAGGCCTTTGATCTCCAGCCGGACATCCTGATGGCGCTCAAAGGAACCGAGTTCGATCTGGTGACCCTCGACATGGTGCAGGAAGAGCGCCACGACCTGGCTATCTAGACTCCTGCGACAGCGGGAACGTGAGTCCCGTCATAGGCAAGGAGGGGCGCGACTGTTTATACTGTCGCCCTTTCACCCGTTACCGAGTGTTCATGCCATGAAATCTTTCTCCCGTCTGCTGGTTGCTCTCTGTCTCTCGCCCGTGTTGGCGCAGGCCGCTCCTGTTACCCAGGTGACCCTGCCTGATGGTCGTCAGGTGCAACTGAACGATGACTTCACCTGGGAATATCTGGTGGTCAAGCCGGCCGAGCCCGTCAAGGCGCTGGCCGAAGGGGCGAAAGCAGGCGCCGTGGTCGCGGTATCGGCCCCCGTGCTGACCGATCAGGCCAAGGCACACCCCGAATTGCTGTCACAGGCAGCGCGTGACGGGATCGTGGTCAAGCTCGACAAGGTTGAGGGGACAGATCCCCTGATGCTTACCTTTATGGTGGGCAATACCGGTACCCGCAATGTGGTCGGTGTCCGTGGCTGGGTCACGCTCTTCAGTCAGGAGGGGGTACAGCTCTCCCGTCAGGAGGCCCGTTTCTGGGTCGCCGAGAACCGTCTGCCGGAGACCTATCTGCGCAAGGGGCAGGAGCGTCCATCACTGGCCCTCGAGGTTGCCCGTCCGGCCGGATTGACCGGTCAGCCGCTGGTGCGAGTCGAGATCGACGAGGTGGTCTTCCGCTGAATGTTTACCGGCTGGCGTGAGCCTCACGCCAGCCATTTGTAACTCCTGTCATCATCCGCAATATCTGCTTACATCTGACATGATTTGGCAACAGCTTGCCGCTCGGCAACGCCACGCCGTCCCCGCACAATAACTCCATACCAGCTCGACGAGCTTATCAATGGAGTTAATGAGATGAAAAAGAGCGCTGTTTCCCTTCTGGTTCTGGCCGGTTTTGCTTCTACCTCTGCACTGGCACAGGATGCTTTCAGCTACGCCAAGGGCGCGGCTACCTGGGCTCATACCAAGTCCGACTATCTCAACGGTACCTTCAGCAATGACAGTAAAGGCACCCGTGATTTTGGCGGTCTGAGCCTGGATCTCTCCAAGAGCTTCGGCTCCAATTTCTACGGTCGTGGCAGCACTGAGTACACCTCTCGCAGCAGCGGCAACGACAGCATGTCTATATCCAGCATCGGTGTCGGTGTCTTTACCCCGCTCAGCACAGGTCTGAACCTCTACGGCGAAACCGGTGTGACCGGCTACATGCTTGAGCGTGAACTTGCCAGCGATATCGCTAACAAAGGCTGGGATGCTGTTGCTCGCAAAAACAGCGGCAGCATGTACGGCGAAGTGGGTCTGCGCTACGACATCGGCAATGTCGAGCTCTCCACTGCCTACCGCTACGCCAACATGACCGGCGATATGCACGACTTCAAAGTGGGCGGCGCCTACAAGCTCAACCAGAACTGGGCTCTGACTGCCGACTACACCTACCGCAAGTGGGATGTGCAACAGGGTTCCATCTCCAGCCTGGGTGTGAAGTACAGCTTCTAATCCCCCTTCCCGTAGTCCGTAGTGTCTTGATTTTTACCCATGGCATTTGCCATGGGTTTTTTCTTTTTCCGGTGATCCTCTTTTTCTCCTTGTGTCGTATCAGTTGGCAATAGTTATACAACTTCCATTTCTTTGTATAACTGCTATAACTGAATCAATGCTTATACAAGGAGCGTTATCATGTACAAGATTAAAGTCGGTATCAGTGCCTGTCTGCTGGGACAAGAGGTGCGTTTCGACGGGGGCCACAAGCGCTCCAGCTTCTGCGAACGGGATCTTGGCGCTCACTTTGACTACCACCCCGTCTGTCCCGAGATGGCTATTGGTCTCGGGGCGCCCCGTGCCGCTATCAGGCTGGTCAAGCGTCACGGCGAGATCCGCGCCGAGGCGAGCAACGGCAGCTTCGATGTCACCGAAAAGCTGATTGCCTTCAGCGAGCAGAAAGCACGCCAGCTCGACTTTATCTCCGGCTACATCCTCTGTGCCAAATCCCCCAGCTGCGGCATGGAGCGGGTGAGAATTTATGGTGCCAACAACGAGGGGAGCGCCAAGGAGGGGATCGGCCTGTTTGCCAGGGCGCTGATGGAGGCCAACCCCCTGTTGCCGGTCGAAGAGGATGGCCGCCTGTGCGACCCCATCCTGCGCGAGAACTTCGTGCTGCGGGTCTTTGCCTACCACGACTGGCAGCAGCTCTGCGCCCGCGGCATCACCGCCTCTGCGCTGATCCGCTTCCACTCCCGCTACAAGTATCTGGTGCTCTCCCACGCCACCACCCACTACCGGGCGCTTGGCAAGCTGCTCGGCAATCTGGGCAAGTCCGCCAACTTGCAGGAGGTAGCCGACAATTACATCAAGGGGTTGATGGCTGCTCTGACCCTGCGGGCTAACCGCCGCAGCCATACCAATGTGCTGATGCACCTGCAGGGCTACTTCAAACGGGTGCTGACCCCGGCCCAGAAGCAGGAGTTGGCCGATACCATCGACAAGTACCGCACCGGCATCTTCCCTTTGCTGGTACCGCTCACCCTGATCCGCCACTACCTGCGCGAGTACCCCAATCCCTACCTTGCCGAGCAGGTTTATCTCAATCCGCACCCCGATACGCTCAAATTGCGTTACGGGCTCTGAATCCGTTCTGTTGCCCCGGCGCATGGCTTGCGCCGGGGCGCTTCACCCCTCTGTTTGATGGACGTTGTCATGTCTGATTTACCGCAAGAAGTTGCTCCTCTGGCTGATGAGGGGATCTACCCCATTCGCGAGGTCTCCCGCCTCACTGGCGTCAACGCCGTGACCCTGCGCGCCTGGCAGCGCCGCTACGGTCTGGTGCAGCCGGCCCGTACCGAAAAGGGCCACCGCCTCTACAGCGAGCAGGATATTCGCCAGATCGGCGAGATCCTGAGCTGGCTGGAGCGGGGGGTGAGCATCGGGCAGGTGAAGGGGCTCTTGAGCGAACCTCACGCCCAGCCGGTGAGCGATCACTGGCAGCAGACCCTGGAGCAGTTCAGTCAGGCGCTGCTCGCCTTCAACCAGCGCAAGGCGGAGGCTGAGCTTAACGATCTGCTGGCGAGCTACCCGTTCGAGCTGGTGCGCAGCCGGGTACTGCAACCGCTGGTAGAGCGACTGCTGGGGCTGTGGCGCGAGCGGCCCGATGGCGAGCTGCTGCAACAGGTGTGGCTGGGCTGGCTGCATACCCGCTTCGCCCGCCACCTGATCGAGCAGGAGAAGGGCGTGCCGATCACCTTGGCGAGCTGGGGACAGGTGGGCCCACTCGATCTGGTCTGGGCCGCCTACGAGCTGATCGGTCAGGGCTATGAGGTGCAACTGCTGGGGGCGGTGGAGCCCCGCCATGTCAGCCTGCTGGAAGGACGTGCCGTTACCCCCTGGGTGGTATTGCTGGGAGCCGGTCTTGGCAAACAGGAGCTGGCTGCCAGCTGGCCCGCCGGTACCCGCTTCTTTGGCGAGCTGGGGCGCCTCTACGATGGCGAGTGGCTGCAAGCCCACGGCTGGCAGGCGAGCCTTGCCGAGGCGATGGCGGGCATGCCTGCGGCGGCTGGCGCCGGCGGACGCGGGAGGAAAAAATCATGAAGCTGGTCTGGTTGCGTAACGATCTGCGCCTTGCCGACAACCCGGCACTGCGGCATGCCTGCGCCGGTGATGAACCGGTAGCCGCGCTCTTTATCATCTCCCCCACCCAGTGGCAGCAGCACAAAATGGCCCCGATTCGTCAGCGCTTTATGTTGGCGCAGGTGGATGAGTTGGGGCGCGAGCTGGCGGCGCTTGGCATTCCGCTCCATCTGCTGCGAGTGGATACCTTTGCCGAGGCACCCGCTGCGCTGGCAGACCTCTGCCGCGAGCTGGGGGTGACCCAGCTCTATGCCAATCAGGCTATCGAGATCGATGAGCAGCGCCGCGATCACGCCGTCAGCGCCGCGCTGGCAGAGCAGGGGGTGAGTTGTCACTGGTTCAACGGCTGTTGCGTATTGCCGCCGGGGCGGGTGCTGACCGGTTCGGGTGAGATGTTCAAGGTCTTCACCCCCTTCAGCCGTGCCTGGCTCAAGGCACTCGATGAGGAGGGGTTTGTCATTCATCGCGCTCCTGCGCCACGGGGCGAGCCACTGCCGTGGCATCCGCTGGCCGAGCGGGCGTGGGTTGATGAGACGCTCGGCGAGCTGACGGCTGATGCCCGCTGGCCGGTGGGGGAGGTGGAAGCCCGGCGCCGTTTGAACGATTTTCTGGAGCAGGCGGTGCTCGACTATGGCGAGACCCGGGATTTTCCTGCCATCGCAGGCACGTCCGTGCTCTCCCCCTATCTGGCGGCGGGCATCATCAGCCCGCGTCAGTGTGTGGCGGCGCTCCAGCAGCGCCTTGGCTATCGGCCCCAGTCGAAGGCCCAGCCCGGCTTTGTCTGGCTCAACGAACTTGTCTGGCGCGAGTTCTATCGCCATCTGCTGGTGCTGATCCCGACCCTCTCCATGAATCGCCCCTTCAAGCCCGAGACGGCGGACTTGCCGTGGAGTTGGGATCCGGATGCCTTCGCCGCCTGGTGCGAGGGGCGCACTGGCTACCCCATCGTCGATGCGGCGATGCGTTGTCTCAATGCTACCGGCTGGATGCACAACCGGCTGCGGATGATCGTGGCGAGTTTTCTCACCAAGGATCTCCATATCCACTGGCGGCTTGGGGAGGATTACTTCATGAGTCGGTTGATCGACGGCGATCTGGCGGCCAACAACGGCGGCTGGCAGTGGGCGGCGGGTACCGGCGCCGATGCGGCGCCCTATTTTCGGGTCTTCAACCCCACCACTCAGGGGCAACGATTTGATCCACAAGGGGAGTTTATCCGTACCTGGGTAACTGAACTTGCCGATATTCCCGCCGCTTATGTGCATCAGCCCCACGACTGGCTGCGGCTCAAGGGGCGGCAGGATTATCCGGCACCCATGGTGGATCACGCCGTTGCCCGGGTGAGAGCCATCGAGATGTTTCGCTCTCTGGAGAAATAGGATGAACGAGCCGCTGGCCCGCTTTATTGGCCTCTATCAGCAACTGGACAAACAGCAGTTGCACCGTTTGCCCGAGGTCTATGCCGAACAGGTGGTCTTTACCGATCCGGCCCACCGTATCGAGGGGCTGGCGGCCCTTGGCGACTATTTTGCCGCCCTCTATCAGCGCCTCGCCTACTGCCGTTTCGTCATCACCAGTCAGCAGCAACAAGGGCAGCAGGCCTGGCTCGGCTGGACCATGACCTTCTCGCACCCCAGATTGCGTGGTGGTGAGCCGGTGACGGTGGAGGGGGCCACCCGCCTCGAGTTCGACGAGGCGGGCAAGGTGTGCCAGCACAGGGACTATTTTGACCTGGGCGCCATGCTCTACGAGCAGTTGCCGCTGCTCGGGCCCGTGGTGCGCGCCATCAAGGGGAGACTGGGCGCATGAGCGGCCGGGTGCTCATTACCGGGGCGACCTCCGGCATCGGTCGCCAGTTGGCGCTCGATTACCGGCGTGCAGGCTGGCAGGTGTGGGGCTGTGGTCGCGATGGCGAACGACTACAGGCGCTGGGGCTGGCTGGCGTCACGCCGCTGCAGTTCGATGCCCGGGATCTGGCCGCAATGAGCGGGGTGGCTGCCACGCTGCCATCCCTCGATCTGCTGATCCTCAACGCAGGCAACTGCGAGTACATGGATGTCGGCGAGGGGTTTGACAGCGAGCTGTTTGCCCGGGTGATTGAGACCAATCTGATCGCCACCGGTCATGCGCTGGCCGCCTTCTTGCCGCTGCTAGGTGCAGGATCTCGGCTGGCCATTGTCAGCTCGTCGGTGAGCTGGCTGCCGCTGCCGCGGGCCGAGGCGTATGGCGCTTCCAAGGCGGCCCTCGACTATCTGGCGGATACCTTGCGCCTCGATTTGGCCAGCAAAGGGATCGGGGTGACCCTGATCCGCCCCGGCTTTGTCCAGACGCCGCTCACCGCCAAAAATGATTTTCCCATGCCCTGTCTGGTGACGGTGGAGCAGGCCTCCCGCGCCATCATGGACGGGCTGACCGCTGGTCGTCACCAGATCCACTTTCCCCGCCGTTTCATCTGGTTGCTGCGCCTGCTTGGTGCGCTGCCGGTGGGGCTCTGGCTGCGCCTTGGCCGCGCACTCGTATCGAAAGGAAGCCATTCATGAAGAAAAAGATCGCCATCGTCGGTTCAGGGATCTCGGGGCTCACCGCCGGTTTTCTGCTCCACAAACTCCATGACATCACCCTGTTCGAGGCGGCGCCGACCTTGGGCGGCCACACCGCCACCGTCGATGTGAATCAGGCTGGCCGCAGTTATGCCATCGACACCGGTTTTATCGTCTTCAACGATCGCACCTACCCCAACTTCTTGAAGTTGCTGGCGCGGATCGGCATGGCGCGGCAACCGGCCGAGATGAGCTTCTCGGTAAAGAGTCCGGAGGGGCTGGAGTATAACGGCCACAATCTCGACACCCTGTTTGCCCAGCGCAGCAATCTGCTGAGTCCGCGCTTCTACGGTTTTGTCGCCGAGATCCTGCGTTTCAACCGGGAGGCGCGGGCCTGGCTGGCAGATGGCCAACAGCAGGATGCAGTCCCCGAGCTGACGCTGGGAGACTTTCTGCTGGCGGGGGAGTTTAGCGACTACTTCGCCCGCCACTACATCTTGCCGATGGGGGCGGCGATCTGGTCATCGACCCTGGCCGATATGCGCGCCTTCCCCCTTGGCTTCTTCCTGCGCTTTTTTGCCAACCATGGCCTGCTGGATGTGGCCAATCGCCCCCAGTGGTACGTGATCCCGGGCGGCTCGCGGGAATATATCGGGCCACTCACCGCCGGATGGCAGTCGCAGATCCGCCTCGCCTGTCCGGTGCAGAGTGTGCGACGGGAAGCGGATGGTGTGGTGATGCTGAGCAGTTACGGCGAGGAGCGGTTTGACGAGGTGATCTTCGCCTGCCACAGCGATCAGGCGCTGGCGCTGCTGGCGGATCCCGGCGAGCGGGAGCAGGCAATCCTCGGCGACATGCCCTTTCAGGCCAACGATGTCTGGCTCCACACCGATGCGCGCTGCCTGCCCACCCGCCGCAAGGCATGGGCCAGCTGGAACTATCAGCTCGATGGCAACGACGAGGCGCGGCCGCTGGTGAGCTACAACATGAACATCCTGCAGGGGGTTAACTCGCCGGAGCCCTTCTGCGTCAGCCTCAACCCCAGGGGCAAGGTGGATGAGAGCAAGGTACTGCGCCGCTTCGTCTACCACCATCCAGTGTTCAATCAGGCCTCCATCGCTGCCCAGCAGCGGCGTGCGGAGATCTGTGGCCAACAGCATACCCACTTCTGCGGCGCCTACTGGTATAACGGCTTCCATGAGGATGGGGTACGCAGCGCGCTGGATGTCGCCAGGCGCTTCGGAGCCGAGCTATGAACGGCGCCACCGTGGCCACCGAACATGAGCGTACAGACGAACTGGTTGGCGTCACCAGCGCCATCTGGCAGGGGTCGGTGCGCCACCGCCGTTTTGCACCGCGGGCTCACACCTTCTCCTACAGCCTCTTTATGCTGGGACTGGATCTCGACGAGCTGCCGCAGCTCGATCAGGGGCGCTGGTTCGGGGTGGAGCGGGTTGGGCTGCTCTCGTTTCACCGCCATGACTATCTCAAGGGCAGCGAGGGGAGCCTCAAGCAGGCGGTGTGGCAGAAGGTGAGCGAGCTGGGTGGCGATGCCGATCCTGAGGGGCGGGTGCTACTGCTCGGCAATGTGCGCTGTCTGGGCTTCTACTTCAGCCCGGTCAACTTCTACTTTTGCTACCGGCAGGGAGAGGCGCGCTATCTGCTGGCGGAGGTGTCGAACACCCCCTGGAATGAGCGTCACTACTACCTGCTGGATCTGGCGGCGCTGGCACCCCATGACAAGGATTTTCACGTATCCCCCTTTATGGGGCTCGCGATGCGTTATCACTGGCGGATCAGGCCGCCCGCACGGGAGACACTGATCCACATCGAGAGTCATCCCGTATCCGGTGAAGCCAAGCTGTTTGACGCCACCCTGGCGCTCACTCGCGAACCCTTGTCGCGCAAGGGGCTGGTGGCCCTGCTGGCCCGCTGGCCATGGATGACCATGAAGGTGCTGCTCGGGATCTACTGGCAGGCCCTGCGTCTTTTTATCAAACGAACCCCGATTTTTACCCATCCGGAGAGCCGCTAATGGAACTTGCTCAATCAACCCTCTCTGCCTCTTTTATCGACAAGGGGGCAAGGCAACTGCTGCTCAATCTGCTGGGTCGCCTCGAACATGGCCAGCTGCTGCTGCGAGATGGCGGTGAGCGCTACAGCTTTGGCGTCGCGGGTACCGATCTGCATGCCGAACTGGTGGTGCAGGATCCGGCCTTCTATCGCCGCCTGTTGCTGGGGGGCAGCATTGCCGCCGGAGAAACCTGGGTGGAGGGGCTGTGGACTAGTCCGGATCCGGTGGCGCTGGTGCGTCTGCTGGCCCGCAATCTGACCCTGCTTGACTCCCTTGAACGGCGCCTCGGCTGGCTCAGCTTCCCGTTCAACAAGGTGCGTCACTGGCTTAATCGCAATACCCTGACCGGCTCGCGCTCCAACATCGCCGCCCACTACGATCTCGGCAATACCCTCTATCAGGGTTTTCTCGACAGCCATATGCAGTACTCGAGCGCCATCTATCCGAGCGCCGAGGCCACTCTCGAAGAGGGTCAGCAAGCCAAGTTGCACACCATCTGCGAGCGGCTGGAGCTGGGGCCTGACGATCATCTGCTGGAGATCGGCACCGGCTGGGGTGGCCTCGCTGTCTATGCCGCGCGCCACTACGGTTGCCGGGTGACCACCACCACCATCTCCCGGGCTCAGCATGACTATGCCAAGGAGTGGATTGCGCGGGAGGGGCTGGAGGATCGCATCACCTTGCTGCTGGAGGATTACCGCAAGCTGGAAGGGACCTATGACAAGCTGGTCTCCATCGAGATGATCGAGGCGGTGGGCCACGCCTTTCTGCCCGACTATTTCCGCCAGCTGTCGCGGCTGCTCAAGCCCGGTGGCCGTCTGCTCATTCAGGCCATAACCATCGCCGATCAGCGTCATGCCCAGTATCTGCGCGGGGTTGATTTCATCCAGCGCTACATCTTCCCCGGTGGCTGCCTGCCGAGCATCTCCCAGATGGCGGGGTTGCTGGCACGGGAGACCGATATGCAGCTGGTGCGGCTGCACGATCACGGTCATCACTATGCCCGAACCCTGGCTCACTGGTGCGAGCGCTTTCTGGCGCTGGCACCCGAGCTGCCCAAGCTCGGTTACAGCCAGGATTTCATCCGGCTCTGGCACTTCTACTTCGCCTATTGCGAGGGGGGATTCTGGGAGCGCACCATCAGTCTGGTGCAGCTGGAGGCCGCCAAGCCGGGGCCCGCTGGCTGGTCGGGTGATTTGCCAGTAAGCGGTCACTGACCATGTGGCAGTGGGCTCACCTGCTGGGATTCAACCTCTACTGGTTGCTGGCGGTGAAGTGGCAGCAGCCGGGCCCGCTGCTGGTGATCTTGCTGCTGCATTTTCTCTTCTCACCCAGCCGTCAGTGTGACTGGCGGCTGCTCCCCATCGCGGTGGCCGGCTGTCTGCTGGATGCCCTGCTCTGGCAGCTCGGCTTGTTCCGCTTTCCCGCCGGTTTTCCCCTCTGGCTGGCTCTGCTCTGGCTCGGTTTTGCCCTGACGCTGGCCCACGGTATGCGCTGGCTGCTGCGTCTGCCCCGCTGGCAGCAGGCGTTGTTTGGCATGGTTGGCTGCACCTCCTCCTATGTGGCGGGAGCCGTCATGGGGGCAGTACACTTACCCTGGGGCATCGGGATCAGTGCGGCGCTGCTGGCAGTGATCTGGATGTGGTGGTTACCCGTACTCCTGTGGGTAATGGTCAAGCTGGAGGGTGAGTCATGATGAACTCCTTTTCGACCGACACGCTGCTTTTTTCCAAGTGGACCAAAGAGAGCCAGCACGAGCTGACAGATCGCTTCTATCTGGTGGTTGCCTGCCAGCGGAATGCGCAGGGCCAGCTGGTGCAGGTGGTGATGCAGGATATCAATACCCTGCAGGAACAGGAGATGGACTGGCATGAACTCGAAGACCCCAATCACTGGCATATGGGGTGGAATTAGCCTCCACCTTGCCGCCCTGAGCCTGCTCGTTGCGACTACCAGCGATGCGGCAACACTCCCCTGGCAGAAGCTGCGTCCGGTCGGGCAGGGGCAGATGCATTGGCTCTGGTTCAAGCTCTACGACGCCACCCTGTTTAGCGAGAGTGGTCGCTACCAGCCGGGCCACTATCCACAAGCGCTTACCCTCACCTATGCCAGAGCCATCGAGCGGGATGATCTGCTCGGCGCCACTTCGTCCGAGTGGCAGCGCCTCGGGGTGGGGAGCGATGCCGAGCGCAAACAGTGGCTGGAGCAACTTGCTGCAATCTGGCCTGATGTCGCTGCGGGCGATCGGCTCACCTTCTATGTCGATGAGGCGGGGCATGGCCACTTCTGGTGGCAAGACAAACGCCTTGGTTCCCTCGACGATCCCCGATTTTCGGCCGCCTTTCTCGCAATCTGGCTGGCTGACAACAGTCTGGATCCTGCACTGACCCGCCGTCTGCGCGGCCAATCCTGATAGTGGAGTCTGCCATGCTGTGTATCCCGTCGTTGCTACGCTCCCTGCTACCCGGGCGGCGTCTATTTGTATTGTGCCTCGCCCTGCAGCTCAGTGGTTGTGGCGCCAGTCTCGACAGTTATCGGGGCCAGAGTCCGCAGTGGGATCTCGCCCGTTTCTTCAATGGCAAGCTGGTGGCCCATGGTCTGGTGACCGATCGCAGCGGCGAAGTGACCAGCCGCTTTCGGGTCGAGATGACCGGGCGCTGGCAGAACGGCAAGGGCGAGCTGTTCGAGCAGTTCTATTTTGACGATGGTCGCCAGCAGACTCGCACCTGGTATCTCAGCAAGGGGGCAGATGGCCACTGGCGTGGGACAGCATCGGATGTGGTGGGAGAGGCGGTAGGTAAAAGCGAAGGGTTTGCCCTCAACTGGCGCTATCAACTCGATCTGGCGCTGCCGGACGGTGAGGTGGTGCGGGTAAGCTTCGATGACTGGATGTATCTGCTGGATGAGGAGCGCCTGATCAATCGCGCTGCCATCAGCAAGTTCGGCATCCATCTGGGCGAGGTGATCCTCTATATCGAGCGAACATCCTGACCGGTGTGCTCTGTGTGAAAGCCAATAAAAAAAGCGCGCCGATGGCGCGCTTTTGTCTATCGCAAGGCAGACAGATCAGATGATCCGGTTCTCCTCCAGCATCTTGCGACGGGCCTCTTCCTTGGCCATCTTCTTCTTGCGATTGTCGCAAGGTTCGGGGCAGTCGCACTCCTTCTCGATGCCGACGCCACCCAAGCCGCCACAGGAGCCCGAGATGGTCTTCTTCTGGAAGATGTAGCCAATGGCCATGGCCACAATCACCAGCATGAATACCCCGAAGGTGATCAGAAAAATCTGCATCTCTACCTCTTACTTCTTGACCAGATAAGGCTTGAAGGCCTCGGAGTAGGCCTCTTCATAGCCCTTGTCGGTCTTGGTGATGACAAAGATCGCCAAACCCCGCTCGTTGGCATAGGCCAGGCTCTTCTCGGTACCCATCACCATGAACACGGTCGCCAGCCCGTCTGCGGTCATGCAGGAGGGGTGGATCACGGTCACCGACACCAGACGATGCTGGATCGGTTTGCCGGTGCGCGGGTCTATGGTGTGGGAGAAGCGCTGGCCATCCAGCTCATAGTAATTGCGGTAATCGCCGGAGGTGGCAACGCCATTGTCACCCGGGACAATAACCTCCTGCACCGAGCCGGCATTGGCAGTCGGCTTCTCGATGGCGACGCGCCAGGGGTGACCCTTGCCGTTGACGCCATTGATCCGCAGCTCGCCGCCAATCTCCACCAGATAGTTGCGCGCCCCCAGGGATTCCAGATACTCGGCCACCTTGTCGACACCAAAGCCCTTGGCGATGGCGGAGAGGTCGACGTAGAGGTCGGGAATATCCTTTTGCAGGGTATCGGCATCCACCGAGGTGATGACGTGCAGGTTGCCAAGACCGGTCTTCTGACGGGTCTGGGTGATCAGCTCGTCGGACGGTACCTTGGTAGGTCGCTTGTCCGGGCCAAAGCCCCACAGATTGACCAAGGGGCCGACGGTGACGTCCAGCGCCCCCTGGCTCTCACGGCCAATGTGAATGGCCTCTGTGACTACCCGGGCGGTATCCCGCGAGACCACCACCGGCGTGGAGCCGCGATGCTGGTTGAAGCGTGACAGCTCGGAGTCGGGACGATAGGTGGACATCTGATCGTTGACCCGCTCCAGCAAGACATCGACCTCGGCTTGAAGCTTGGCCGGATCGGTGATGACGCTGTCCGCCACCTTGATGGAGTAGTAAGTGCCCATGGTGCTACCGGTGATGTGGATCTCCGGTTTGGATTGGACCGTTTCCTGACCGCACCCAGTCAAGAAAAAGGCTAGCCCGAGGGCTAGCCAGGTCTTTACAACACTGTGCATGGATTAACCACCAAAGTCATCCAACAGGATATTTTCGTCTTCAACGCCCAGATCTTTGAGCATGTTGATGACGGCTGCGTTCATCACGGGAGGACCACACATGTAGAACTCGCAATCTTCCGGCGCTTCGTGGTTTTTGAGATAGTTCTCGTAGAGCACGTTGTGGATGAAGCCGGTGTAGCCGTCCCAGTTGTCTTCCGGTTGCGGATCGGACAGGGCGACGTTCCAGGTGAAGTTCTCGTTCTCGGCGGCCAGCATGTCGAAGTCTTCGACATAGAACATTTCGCGCTTGGAACGGGCACCGTACCAGAAGCTCATCTTGCGCTTGGACTTCAGGCGACGCAGCTGGTCGAAGATATGGGAGCGCATCGGCGCCATACCCGCACCACCACCGATGAATACCATTTCGGCATCGGTGTCCTTGGCGAAGAACTCGCCGAACGGACCGGAGATGGTCACCTTGTCACCCGCTTTCAGGTTGAAGATGTAGGAGGACATCTGTCCCGGAGGGGCAGTCCAGTTGCTGGGCGGCGGCGTAGCGATACGTACGTTCAGCATGATGATGCCGAACTCTTCCGGATAGTTGGCCATGGAGTAGGCACGGATGATCGGCTCATCGACCTTGGACTCCAGCTCAAAAATCTTGAAGCGATCCCAGTCACCGCGATACTCCTCGGGAATATCGAAGTTCTTGTAGTAGACGTGGTGAGCCGGCGCTTCGATCTGGATATAACCACCGGCGCGGAACGGTACGCTCTCGCCATCGGGGATCTGCAGCTTGAGCTCCTTGATGAAGGTGGCCTTGTTATCGTTGGAGATAACAGTACATTCCCACTTCTTCACCCCGAAGATCTCTTCCGGCAGTTCGATGTCCATGTCGCCACGAACGGTGACCTGACAGGCCAGACGCTCGCCGTGACGGGCTTCGCCCTTGCTGATGTGATCCAGTTCGGTCGGCAGGATGTCGCCGCCGCCAGACTTCACCCGCACCTTGCACTGACCGCAGGAGCCACCGCCGCCACAGGCGGAGGAGACGAAGATACCGTTGCCGGCCAGAACGCCGAGCAGCTTGCCACCGGCCGGGCTGGTCACAGCCTTGGCCGGGTCACCGTTGATGCTGATTGTCACGTCGCCCGCGGTCACCAGCTTGGACTTGGCGAACAGAATGACTGCCACCAGTGCCAGCAGGATCACGGTAAACATGACCACACCCAAAATAATTTCCATCTATCGTTCCTTTCTGATTGCAGGAAAGCCGATTACAGGGAGATACCAGAGAAGGACATAAAGCCCAGCGCCATCAGGCCGGCAGTGATGAAGGTGATGCCCAGACCACGCAGGCCTTCCGGAACATCGGAGTACTTCATCTTCTCGCGGATACCTGCCAGCGCAACGATCGCCAGCATCCAGCCTGCACCTGAACCCACGCCGTAGACCACAGACTCCATGAAGTTGTAGTCACGCTGCACCATGAAGGAGACGCCACCGAAGATGGCGCAGTTCACGGTGATGAGCGGCAGGAAGATACCCAGGGCGTTGTAGAGAGCCGGGAAGTACTTGTCCAGCGCCATCTCCAGGATCTGCACCAGCGCTGCGATCACCCCGATGAAGGTGATGAAGCTCAGGAAGCTCAGATCCAGGTCAGGGGAGAGGGCACCCGCTTTCAGCACATAGTTGTAGATCAGGTTGTTGACCGGTACGGCGATGGTTTGCACCACGATAACGGCAATACCAAGACCCATGGAGGTCTTGACCTTCTTGGACACCGCCAGGAAGGTACACATCCCCAGGAAGAAGGAGAGTGCCAGGTTTTCGATGAAGATCGATTTAATCAACAGACTCAGATAGTGTTCCATACCTTAATCCTTCGCCTCCACCTGCTTGGGATCCTTGGTGCGAACGCCCCAGATGATCAGACCAATGATGAAGAATGCACTCGGCGGCAGCAGCAGCAGACCGTTGGGTACATACCAGCCACCGTTGTTCACCAGCGGCAGCAGCTCGATGCCGAACCAGGTGCCGGAGCCCAGCAGTTCACGCACGGTAGCGACGCTCAGCAGAATGGCGCCATAGCCCAGACCGTTGCCGATACCATCCAGGAAGGAGGGGAGCGGCGCGCTCTTCATGGCGTAGGCTTCGGCACGACCCATCACGATACAGTTGGTGATGATGAGGCCGACGAAGACCGACAGCTGCTTGGAGATGTCATAGGCATAGGCCTTGAGCACCTGGTCAACCACGATAACCAGCGAAGCGATGATGGCCATCTGGGCAATGATCCGCACGCTGTTCGGGATCTGGTTGCGGATCAAAGAGATGAACAGGTTTGAGAAGGCGGTGACCGCCATAACCGCGAGGGTCATTACAAACGCTGTCTTCATCTGGCTGGTAACCGCGAGTGCAGAACAGACACCCAGCACCTGCAAGGCGATGGGGTTGTTGCCCAGCACAGGGGTCAACAGCAACTTTTTCATTTCGCTCTTGTCAGCCATTGTTGATTTCTCCTGCACGAACCTTGGCCAGGAAAGGACCGAAGCCCTTGGGACCCATCCAGAAGTCGAAGGTATGCTGTACGCCGTTACCGGTCAGAGTGGCACCGGAGAGACCGTCGATCTCGTGCTCGGAGCCCGCCGGAGCGTGACCCTTGATGACGCGCAGCGCCGGCATGCCATCCTGATCGAACAGCTTCTTGCCAACAAACAGCTCGCGCCAGGCCGGATTCTCGATTTCACCGCCCAGACCCGGGGTTTCACCGTGGTCGTAGTAGGTGATGCCCTTGATGGTCTGGCCATCAGCGGCAACCGCGACGAAGGCATACATGGTCGACCACAGACCCTGACCGTAAATGGGCAGGATGATGTTGTCGATCTTGCCTTCGGCATCCTTGGCGAAGAACACCGGAACCAGCTTGGAGATCTGACGCAGACCAGCCTTGTCGTCGGCAGCAGCCAGACGGATGTTTTGCGCCGGATCTTTGGCAGCCTGCTTGGTATCGAAGTTGTCGGCATCGCCGTCAACAAAGTTACCGGTGGTGAGATCCACCAGACGGGCTTCGATCTTGTCGCCATACAGCTTGGCCAGATCGCGCTTGGCCACATCGCTGATATCGACGCCGGCTACGGAGAGAATGTTGCTCTGCTTGTCCAGCGCCTTGTTCTCCTCTTGGGTAGAACGCAGGCCAACGGCAGCAACGGATACCACGATGGAACAGGCCAGGCAGAGGCCGGTTACCACGCTGATGGTGCCGAAGGTTGAGTCTTTATTAAACGCCACGAGCAATCCTCCGCTTGATGTTTGCCTGAGCGACGAAGTGGTCAAACAGGGGAGCAAACAGGTTTGCAAACAGAATGGCCAGCATCATGCCTTCCGGGAACGCCGGGTTGACTACGCGAACCAGCACGACCATCACGCCGATCAGGGCGCCGTACCACCACTTGCCCTTGTTGGTAAAGGCGGCGGAGACGGGGTCGGTTGCCATGAAGGCCATACCGAAGGCAAAGCCACCCAGCACCAGATGCCAGTGCCACGGCATGTTGAACATGGGGTTGGTATCGGAACCGATGACGTTGAACAGCAGGGAGGTGGCGATCATACCGATCATCACGCCGGCGATGATGCGCCAGGAGGCGATGCGCATGTAGACGATCATGGCTGCGCCCAGCAGGATCATCAGGGTAGAGACTTCACCGATGGAACCCGGCAGGTTCCCCAGGAAAGCGTCCATCCAGCTGATAGCCTGACCGGTTGCACCGTTGATCAGTGCCATCTGGCCGCCCTGTGCCCACTGGCTCAGCGCGGTTGCGCCGGAGTAGCCGTCAACAGCAACCCATACGGCGTCACCGGAGATCTGGCCCGGGTAGGCGAAGAACAGGAAGGCACGACCGGCCAGCGCCGGGTTCAGGAAGTTTTTGCCGGTACCACCGAACACTTCCTTGGCCATCACCACACCGAAGGTGATACCCAGAGCAGCTTGCCACAGGGGCAGCTCGGGCGGCACGATCAGGGCAAACAGGATGGAGGTCACGAAGAAGCCTTCGTTGATCTCGTGCTTGCGTACCATGGCGAACAGCACTTCCCAGAAGCCACCGACCAGGAAGGCGGTCAGGTAGATGGGGAAGAAGTGGGCGGCGCCGATCATCATCTTGCTGCCAATACCGGCAACAGCGGGATCGAGGGAGGCACCCAGCATGGTTGCCAGCGCATATTGCCAGCTGCTGGCACCGGCTGCCGAGCCCATGTGAGCGATCGCGGCAATGGCCTGGTTACCAACGTTGTACATGCCCCAGAACATGGCCGGGAACACGGCCAGCCACACCATGATCATCATGCGCTTCAGATCGAGCGCATCACGAACGTGGGAGGCGTTGCGGGTTACGGAACCCGGGGTATAGAACAGGGTGTACGCTGCTTCGAACAGGGCGTAGTACTTCTCGTACTTTCCACCCGGTTCGAAGTGGTGTTCCATTTTTTCAAGAAGTTGCTTGAAACTCATCGCTTAACCTTCCAGTTCAATCTTGGTCAGGCACTCACGCAAGATGGGGCCGTACTCGGTCTTGCCGGGGCAGACGAAAGTACAGAGGGCCAAATCTTCCTCATCCAGCTCCAGACAACCCAGTGCCTGAGCACCGTCGGTATCACCGGAGATCATGTCCCGCAGCAGCAGGGTCGGCAGGATGTCGAGTGGCATCACCCGCTCATAGTTGCCGATAGGCACCATGGCACGGTCACTACCGTTGGTAGTGGTGGTGAAGTTGATCAGCTTGCCCTTCATCAGATGAGAAAGGGTGGTGCGGGTGATGGAGAACTTGTTGGCGCTGGGGTTGATCCAGCCCAGGAACTCTTTCTCGCGACCTTCGCCCAGTACGCAAACCTGATTGTGGTAGCGACCCAGATAGTCGTGAACACCGTCAGCCTTGGCACCGCTCAGCAGAGAACCGGAGATGACGCGGTTTTCGTCAGCGCGCAGCTCGTTGTTGGTGAGCTGGCTGATGCAGGCACCCATGCGGGTACGCAACAGACGCGGCTTGAGCACGTTCGGGCCTGCCAGAGCGATCACCTTGTCAGTGAAGATCTGGCCGGTGGTGAACAGCTTGCCGAATGCGATCACGTCCTGATAGTTGATGTGCCACTGCACCTTGGTGCTGCTGACCGGATCCAGGAAGTGGATGTGGGTACCTGGCAGACCGGCAGGATGCGGGCCAACAAAGATCTCTTCCTTGACCTTGGCCAGAGGAGAGTGAGGCAGGCTGCCTTCGCCCTTGCAGACATAGACGGTGCCGTCGGTCAGACGAGTCAGCACGGCCAGACCGTCGAGGAACGCCTGAGACTGCTCCTTAATGATCAGCTCTGCGTTGGCGGCCAGCGGGTTGGTGTCCATGGCGGTCACAAAGATGGCGCGCGGGGCTGTGCCTACCGCGGGAACTTTGCTGAAGGGACGAGTGCGCAGCGCGGTCCACTGGCCGGATGCAAGCAGGATCTCCTGTACTTTGCTGCGCTCAAGCTTGGCCAGCTCGGCAGAGGCAAAGTGCTCGAAGGTAACCTGTTCATCGGAGCCGTCCAGGTCGATGACCACGGACTGGAGAACACGTTTGGCACCACGGTTGATCTCTGAGACCACACCGGTGGCGGGAGCTGTGAATTTAACGCCCGGATTCTTCTTGTCTTCGAAGAGCTCCTGACCTTTGATGACGCGATCACCTACTTTGACGAACATAGTAGGTCGCATCCCCACGAACTCCTCGCCCAGTGTAGCAACACGGGTGATGGCGGGGCCATCGTAGATTACTTGCTCTGGCGCACCCAGCACGGGGATGTCCAGTCCTCTTTTGATTGTAATCATACTTAATTGCACTACCGTTACGGGAAGAGAGGTTGGTTAGCGCCGAGAAATACATCACGACGGGTGGTTGAATGAATCGGCATTGCAGCCGTGCCAGGCGGGCTGACACAACGATTATTAAACATGCGAGGTCATTCAAAAGCGCCTGAGTTTACCACTCAAGGTGCATTTTTTTCCATGCCAAATGGGCAAAATCCCCGTGGCATCACAAAATTAACCTGCAATGAATAATCGCCAAACCCCTTGTAACTCGTGGTTTTAAAGGTTTTTTATTTGCGCTTTGTCGAGGAAATTGGAGGGGGAGACCTGGATGGAGCAGCCTTGAACATCGTCTTGGAAAATTGCATTTCCAACCCGTCAAAAAGGCTGGAAATGCACAGGATTTGTTTAATTTATGGCTATTTGCCGATGTTCAGGTTATCGGGAGGTCAATTCCGTCAGGAGAGCGACGGTTTGCCCACACAGCTCGGGGTACGCGGGGCATTGCCTTTCTCCTGCCACTCGCTGCCGGTGTAGGTGTGCAGCGCCAGCGCATGAACCGGCCCTGCCAGCTCGTCGGCCAGAATAGCGTTGACCTGGCGATGGCGGGCAAGCAGGCGCTCTCCGGCAAACTGCTCACTGACGATGATGACCTTGAAGTGGCTCTCCGAGCCCGGTTCAACCCGATGCATATGGCTTTCGTTGATCACTTCCAGCAGGCTGGGGGAGAGGGCTGCGGTCAGCTTGGCTTCGATCAGTTGTTGCATGGTCATCTGTGTTGTTTCCGAAACGTGAATGTCGGGCCATTCTATCGGCAGTTGCGGGGCTGAATAACCCCCCTTGCGAGGGAAATCATCCATCAGCAGCGCGCTCTGACGCGCTTGCAACTGGTGAAATTCCTGCTCCTCGCTAGAATAGCGCCACTTTGCGTCGTCCCTGGCGCCTGTTATCCGAATCAAGCCGAGGTTGGACTCATCCTATGCAAACCCTTCTCGAGACGCCCCATTGCCAGCTCACGCTCTATCGTTATCCGCGCCTGAGCCAGGAGACCCTGCAAGCATGGGATGCGGCAGACGAGTATCTGATCAATACCCTGGCGGAGTCTCCCCTCGAGCAGGCTGGCCCCGTCATCATCATGAATGACAGCTTCGGAGCACTGACAGCTTTTCTGCATGACCATGCTCCCTGCTGCGTGACCGACTCCTACATCAGCGAGCGCGGGATCCTGGCCAATCTGGCCGAGAACGGACTGGATGTTGGCGGGATCACCCAGCAGGATGCGCTGGCGCCGCTACCGGTTGCCCCCGCGCTGGTGGTAATCAAGGTCTCCAAATATCAGGCGCTGCTGGAGCAGCAACTGCTGGCGCTGCGGGAGGTAGTGACACCGGCGACCCGCGTCATCGCAGCCGGCAAGGCGAAGGATATTCATACCTCGACCCTCAAGCTGTTCGAAAAGTATCTGGGGCCGACTCGTACCTCGTTGGCCTGGAAAAAAGCGCGTCTCATCCACTGCGAGCCGCAGGCTGACCTGCCGGCGCTGGCCAACCCCTTTCCGACCGTTTGGCCGCTGGAGGGCACCGACATGCTCATCCACAACCACGCGAATGTCTTTTCGCGCACCAGTCTCGATATCGGTGCCCGCTTTATGCTGGACAACTTGCCCATCCACAGCGCACGTCAGGTGATCGATCTCGGTTGTGGCAACGGCGTGCTGGGACTCTCGCTGCTGGCGCGGGATCCCGAGGTGGAGGTGACCTTTATCGATGAGTCCTACATGGCGGTTGCCTCGGCTCGGCTCAATGTGGAACAGAATCTGGCCGATGCGCTGCCGCGCGCCCGCTTTATGGTCAACAACTGTCTCGACGGTGTCGCGGCTGGTTCGGCGGATCGGATCCTCTGCAATCCTCCCTTCCATCAGTTGCAGGCAATCACCGATCATATCGCCTGGCAGATGTTCTGCGATGCGCACCGGGTGTTGCCTCGGGGGGGCGAACTCTGGATAGTAGGCAACCGTCATCTGGACTATCACAACAAGCTCAAGCGTCTGTTTGCCAACGCACAAGTCGTTGCGTCGAACAGCAAATTCGTTATTTTGAAAGCCATCAAACGCTAAAGGAAACCCATGATGAAAAAGTCACTCTTGCTGCTGGCCGCCCTGATGCTGGGCGGGTGTGCCACTCACTGGCCGGAGACGGCGATGCTCAACCCGCAGGTGATCCCCGCCAACCAGCAAGTCTACTCCGGTAACCGCATCACCATGGAAGGGGTGGACAAGCGTGAAGCCGCCTATGTCTTCTCCATCAAGTACAAGGAGAAAGCGCCGGTGCTGGTCAACAGCGAACGTCCGCTCAACCTGCTGATGGCCGAGCGGCTGGCGGAAGGGCTGCGCAGTCAGGGACTGGAAGTGGGCAACAGCGGTACCACCAACCTGACCCTGGTCATCTCCAACGCCGCGGTCAATGTGGAAGAGAAGACCTTTACCTATGTCACCAAGTCCCGTGTCAGCCTGCAGGTGATCGCTGATTTTCAGGGCAACCGTCTGACCAAGCAGTTCAACATGTCCTCCAGCAAGGAGAGCCCGAGCGAGCCGGGCATGGCGGATCTGGAATCCACCCTCAACCTGCAACTGGGTAGCGCACTGCAGCAGATCATGGCCGACGAGGCGCTGCGTGGTTATCTGAAAGGTCAGCCTGCGACCACAGGGGTGTAAAGATGAAAAAACTCTGGTTGCTGGCCATGTTGATCGCCCCGCTGGCGTTCGCTGGTCCGAAAGTGAAGCTGGAAACCAACCACGGCAATATCGTGGTGGAGCTGGCATCCAAACAGGCACCGCAGACGGTGAAGAACTTCCTGCGCTACGTGGCGGATGGCAGCTACGATGGCAGCATCTTCCACCGGGTGATCCAGGATTTCGTGGTGCAGGGCGGCGGGTACAACCAGCAGTTCCAGCAGCTGCCGACCTATGAACCGGTAGTCAACGAATCCCGTGGCGGCCTGCCCAACAAGCGCGGCACCATCGCCATGGCCCGTACCCAGGCGGTCGATAGCGCCACGCGTCAGTTCTATTTCAATCTGGTCGACAACAACAACCTCAACGCCGATGGCGGTGCCGGTTACACGGTATTTGGTCAGGTCGTGCAGGGGATGGAAGTGCTCGACAAGCTGGCGCAGGTACAGACTGGCTACAGCCCCATTCTGCGTGCCAATGATGTGCCGACCAGTCCCATCATCCTGAAGAAGGTGGTGTTGCTGGCTGAACCCCCGGTAGAGAAGAAAGCCAAGAAGTAGGTGCCAGTTTTCCCTGCCGCGCTCTCTTTGGCTGGTCCGGTAACTGTTTTGAAGGCTCATCCCGTTCGGGGTGAGCCTTTTGTTCATCTATCTCCCTGCCTTGGCTATCGCGCTTCAACCTGCCAAAATGGCGCACTTTTCCCAGATTCGTCAGGTAGTTCAACATGATCCGCAAGCCGAGCTGGCGAGAATCCCTCGCCGTTTATCTCGAACCCAGAGTGCTGATCCTTTTTGCCATGGGCTTCTCATCGGGTCTGCCCCTGTTGCTGGTCTTTGGCACCCTCTCTTACTGGCTGCGGGAAGCGGATGTCAGCCTGACCGATATCGGCTACATGAGCTGGGTGGCACTGGCCTATGGCTTCAAGTGGCTGTGGTCGCCACTGGTGGATCGCATGCCGCTGCCACTGCTCTCTACCCTGCTGGGGCGTCGCCGCAGCTGGATGCTCTTCTCCCAGCTGCTGATCGCCGGGGCGCTGGTCGGTATGGCGTTTTGTGATCCCAAGAGTGGTTTGACCCAGCTGGCGCTGTTCGCCCTGCTGGTGGCGTTTGCTTCGGCGACGCAGGATATTGTGATCGACGCCTATCGCATCGAGTCGGCACCGGAGCGGCTGCAGGCTGCGATGGCGGCCTCCTACATGACCGGTTATCGGTTGGCGATGATCATCGCCGGTGCCGGCGCACTGGCGCTGGCGGCCTGGTTTGGCAGCAACAGCGGGTATGACTATCACGGCTGGCAGGTGACCTATCTGCTGATGGCTGCGCTGATGTCCCTTGGGGTGATTACAACCCTCTTGTGTCACGAACCGGAAATCGATCTGGCAGGACAGAGCCAGCAGCAGGGGGAACGCAAGGCTCTGTTGCTGGCCCGTGGCTGGCCTGCACCGCTGGCCAGTGTGGGGGCCTGGGGTTATGAGGCGGTCTGGAGCCCCTTTGCCGACTTCTTCCGTCGCTACGGTCACTCGGCAATGCTGATCCTGGCGCTTATCGCTTGTTATCGGGTTGCCGATGTGGTGATGGGGGTGATGTCCAATAGCTTCTATGTAGACATGCAGTTCAGCAAGACCGAGGTGGCCACCATCACCAAGGTGTTCGGGGTGATCATGACGCTGGCGGGGGCCGCTGTGGGTGGCGTGCTGGTGATGCGGTTTGGCACCTTGCGCATTTTGTTTCTTGGCGCGCTGCTCACAGCCAGTACCAACCTGCTGTTCGCTCTGCTCCATCAGGTGGGTCACAATCTGGAGCTGCTGACGCTGATCATTTCCCTCGACAACCTCAGCGCCGGTATCGCGACTGCTGCGTTTGTCACCTATCTCTCGAGCCTTACCAATGTCGCCTTTTCGGCGACCCAGTACGCCCTGTTCAGCTCGGTGATGTTGCTGTTGCCCAAACTGCTGGCCGGTTTTTCTGGCCAAATCGTGGAGCAGATTGGCTACAGTGCCTTCTTTGTCGGAACCAGTTTATTGGGCTTGCCTGTGTTGTTGTTGATTGTGCTGGTAGCCAGAAAGGGGAGTGCGTTGCTCTCAGCGGCTGACAAATAGCAAGCGTTTGCGTAGAATCGGGGGTGATTAGATTCACACTTCCGGATAAAGTTCCCGAGAAGTTGTTTCTCCCCCTATTTTATTTGATTAGAATTCCTCTCGCTCCTTGTGGGCAGGCTACGGAAAACCTCAACTAACGCACAAGAGACCAATAAAATGGCCAAATTTACCAAGACTCTGATCGCTGCCGGCCTGATGGCTGCTGCTGCCACTCCGGCCTTCGCTGCTGACTATAGCGGTGACATCCATAAAAACGATTACAAATGGATGCAGTTCAACGTAATGCATACCATCGACCAACGTCCGTTTCTGAAGTCTAATGGTGATTACAACGATACCTACTTTGAAATGGAGTTTGGTGGTCGTTCTGGTCTGTTTGACCTGTATGGTTATGTCGATGTGTTCGATATTTTCCAAAGCAGCCACAGCGACAAGCACAATGGTAGCAACATCTTCATGAAGTTTGCTCCGCGTCTCTCTCTGGACGCCCTGACTGGTAAAGACCTCTCCTTTGGCCCAGTACAAGAACTCTATATTGCCACCTTGAACAACGTTGAAACCGGTCACAAAAACGATGCCAACATGATGGAGAACATGGTCGGTCTGGGTGCTGACGTTCAGGTGCCTTGGTTCGGTAAAGTTGGCATGAACCTGTATGCTCGCCATGCAACCGAAAGTGGCTTCGCGGCTGAAGAGGGTGACTGGAATGGCTATCAGTTCTCCATGAACTGGTTCAAGCCTTTCTATACTTTCTCCAACGGCAGCTTCGTATCTTACCAAGGTTATCTGGATTATCTGTTTGACCGCGATACCCATGGTGATGATTTCTACTCATCCAATGGTTTGGGGACCTTCCATGGTATCTACTGGCACTCCGATCGTTACGCTGTTGGTTACGGCCTGAAGTACTTCAACGAAATTTATGGCCTGAACAATGGTGCCTTTGGTGTTCTGAATACTACCGGTTTCGGTCACTATTTCTCTGTTACCTACAAGTTCTAATCAAACTTGAGGTACAAAAACCGGAGCCTTGGCTCCGGTTTTTTATTTTCGCGCTTATTGCGTGACATGCTCGGTAGCGGCGCCACGCAACAACATTATTTAGTCGCGGAAATTCTGGAACTGCATCGGCTGGCCCAGCTCGGCGCCACGAACCAGTGCCATGGTCTCTTGCAGATCATCACGCTTCTTGCCGGTGACACGCACTTCATCACCCTGGATGGCAGCCTGCACCTTGATCTTGGAATCTTTGATCAGTTTGACCAGCTTCTTGGCCACTTCCTTGTCGATCCCCTGCTTGAACTTGACGGTCAGGTGGAAACGCTTACCGGAGTGAACGGAATCGCCCACGTCCATCGAGCTGTTTTCGATATTGCGCTTGAGCAGGGCGCCACGCAGGATTTCAACCATCTGCTTGAGCTGGAAATCGGCATCCGCCTCCAGCTTGACCTCTTCCTTGTTCAACTCGAAGCTGGCTTCTACCCCACGAAAATCGAAACGGGTGGCCAGTTCACGATTGGCGTTGTCGACGGCGTTCAACACCTCGTTCATTTTGACTTCAGAGACAATATCGAATGACGGCATAGCCGGGCTCCTCATGTTGCATTATCGGGGGCCAAATCTACCAGAAATAAGGCAAATTTGCTGATTTTGATGGGGCTGCTCTGCTAGAATCCTGTGCGCACAGGATGGGTGGACCCGATAGTGTCCGCCAGCGACAGCTTCACTTATCCCCGGTAACAGGTTGAGAGGATTGCAACCCTTACCCTGACAGAGTCACACCATGCCAAGCGGATTAAAGAATTCCCGACAGCCTGCCACCACTCAATGGTCCATATTGGGTTGCGGTGCTCTCGGCGGCGTTTTTGCCTCCCTGTTGACCCAAAGCGGTCAGTCAACCCGAGTGTTGTTGCGCGAGCATCATCAATCCACCCTGCATCCGGGGTTTGATTTCACCTCGCTGGAAGGGCACGTTCAGCTGCTCAATATCGAGCGTGGTTTCGCCAGCAAACCGGGCAAGATCAAGCGTCTGCTGGTGATGACCAAAGCCAGTCAGGTGGTGGCCGCACTGGCGCCGCTGGTTGGTAAGCTGGCTGCTGAAGTGCCTATCATACTGCTGCACAACGGCATGGGGATTGCCGAGCAGGTTGTTGCCATGTTTCCCCACAATCCGGTTATTGCCGGTGTGACCAGCCATGGTGCCATGCAGCTGGGCCACTTCGTGTTTCGCCACACCGGCAAGGGCGAAACCTGGCTCGGGCCGGTCAATGAGGCCGCCAGGACACATGCCGCTCTGGCTGACGAACTGGCACTGGCGCTCGGTCAGGCCGGTTGGGATGAGCAGATTTTGCAGCGTCAGTGGCAAAAGCTGGCCATCAACTGCGCCATCAACCCGCTGACTGCGTTGCACAAGCTGAAAAATGGTGAGCTGGCTGGCCCCCGTTTTGCTGATGCACTGCAGCAGGTGTGCGTCGAGGTGGCCGATGTGATGAGCGCGCAAGGCATTGCCACGACCGCTGAAGAGTTGCTGCGCCGGGTGATGACAGTGGTCGAGCTGACCGCCGACAACTACTCCTCCATGTGTCAGGATATGGAGCTGGGGCGAGAGACCGAGATTGAAGCGATCACCGGATTCCTCCTGGCCAAAGCGGCCGAGCATGGCATCGCGGTCCCGGTCAATCAGGGACTCTATCAGGCGGTCAAAGAGAAGAGTCAGACAGCCTGACTCTGACGAGGTCAACAGCAAGGAGGCAAAGATGAGCGTACTGGTTCTGGTTGCGCCCGGATCGGAAGAGATCGAGACGGTGGCGATTGTCGATACCTTGGTGCGTGCCCAGCTGGAGGTGGTACTGGCCTCCTGTTGCCCGTTTGGCAAGCGCCAGATCAAGGCATCGCGCGGGGTGCTGCTGGTGGCCGACTGCCACATTGATGAGCTGGTTCCTCGTGATTTCGAGGCTATCGTGGTGCCGGGTGGCCTGCCTGGCAGCGAAGTGATCCGCGATACCCCGCTTGCTATCGAGCTGCTCAGAGCGCAGGCAAGCGCGGGTCGCTGGCGAGCTGCCATCTGCGCGGCTCCTGCCGTCGTGCTGCACCACCACGGCTTGCTGGATAAGGCTTGCGTGACCTGTCACCCCGCTTTTCAGGCTCGGTTACCGGCAACGCAGCTCTCTACGGCTCGGGTCGTGAGGGATGAGGCGCATCGCCTGATCACCAGTCAGGGGCCGGGCAGCGCCATCGAGTTTGCCCTCGAACTGGTGCGGGTGCTGCGTAGTGATGAGCTGGCTGCGGCGGTAGCGGCGCCCATGGTGTTGCCTTAGCCAAGGGTTATCTGCTTCATGAGCCTTTAGCTGCGCTCTCATCTTGTCTGACAACGGGCCCCTGCCATATCGGCAGGGGCCCGTTTTTCTATGCACGAACGATACCCTGGGTCAGTAGTCGTACTCTTTGCACTGTTTCTCTTTGAACTCGGTGCGCCAGCGGGAGAGCTCTTCCTGCGTGCCCAGCTTGTCCCCCTTCTTGATGGCTTGTTCCAGTGCCGCGATGCGATCGTAGAGCCAACGGCACTCGGCGGGCGGATTGTTTTTGCCGATCCCGGCGAGTGGCAGCAGACAGAGTCCCAACCAGAGGTATTTCATTGCCAACACTCCTTGTTGCAGTGATTGATGAGGTCTCTTTGGAGTCTAACAGGAACGCAGCCATTGATTGAGATAGAGCTCCTCCCGGGCTTGCAGTAATATGATGTGATGTCTGTTTATTTATACAGTGGTATGCGCAAAATCATCCATATCGACATGGACTGCTTTTTTGCCGCGGTGGAGATGCGGGATAACCCCGCATTGCGAGAAGTACCGCTGGCGATAGGGGGGGCGTCCGAGCGGCGTGGCGTCATTTCGACCTGCAATTATGTTGCCCGTCGCTTTGGTGTGCGCTCGGCCATGCCCACTGCGCTGGCGAAAAAGCTCTGTCCGCCGCTGGTGCTGTTGCCGGGAAGGATGGCGCTCTACAAGGATATTTCCCGCCAGTTAAGAGCCATTTTTCATCGCTATACCGATCAGGTGGAGCCCTTGTCGCTGGATGAGGCTTATCTCGATGTCACTCACAGTCGTTGCTGCGGCGGCAGTGCTACCCTGATGGCCCGGGAGATCCGGCATGCCATCGTCACCGAACTGGGGCTGACCGCGTCGGCTGGGGTCGCGCCAAACAAGTTTCTGGCCAAGCTCGCCTCGGAGCAGCGCAAACCGGATGGTCTGTTCATTATCCGCCCTGACGAGGTGGAGGCGTTTACCTGCCTGCTTCCTCTTGGCAAGTTGCCCGGCGTCGGGCGCAAGACGGCAGAACGGCTGGAGGCGCAAGGTCTGTTCACTTGTGAGGATGCCCGGGCACTGGCGCCTGAGGAGTTGCAAAGCCGGTTCGGCAAGCTGGGCGAGATGCTGACGAGCCGCATCTGGGGTCTGGATGAAGAGCCGGTGCAGGCACAGCGGGTTCGCAAGACGGTGGGCGTGGAAACCACACTGGCAAGCGATCTCTGTGATGAATTGGCCTGTATGGAGGTGCTAAATCGACTGTTGCCCGAGCTGGAGCGCCGTTTCCAGCAGGTTTACCCGGCAGAACAGCTTATGGGGCAGGGGATCAAGCTCAAATTTGCCGATTTTCACCAGACAACTGTTTATCGCAGTCAGGGAGGATATCAGGCCGAGTTGTTCATACCCTTATTAAAAGAGGGGTTGCTGCGGGCGCAAGGGCGATCGGTACGTCTGCTGGGGTTGGTGGTGGGTTTGCCGAAAGAGGGAGAAGTTAACCAACTATCGCTGGATTTGCTCTGAGATAGTTAAGTTTTTGTTTATAAAGTCGATAAACTATCCATATCGCTATGACGTTAGGAATATTGGCATGAGTGCTCTTTCTGTCCAGGGTCGGATCACCCTGATTGCCGGTTGTTGTTTGTTGGTTACTGCAGCCGCTCTGGTTGCTTCATCTCTTTACAATGCCAACAAGATGCAGGAGCAAGTGCGACAAGCAACAATGCACGAGGCGCAGCAATCGGCAGAAAACTGGATGAAAGCGATGGGTGCTGAGCAGGCTGCCAAGGTGACCAGTTATCTGGACGAGGCCTATTTCCGGGCGACTCTGCTTGCTGAAAATGTGCTGTTCCAACGCAAGAATGCGGCCGACAACTTTGTTCACTCCGAGGCGCTACGTGGCGCCATCAACCAGCAGCTGCACGATGCTGCAGCATCTTCCACCAATCTGCTCGGCGTTTACGCTGTGTTTGAACCCGATCAGCTGGACGGAGAGGACAGCAACTATCAGGGCTCCAGCGAGATTGGCTCCAATGACAAAGGGCGTTTCTCAACCTATTGGGCCTATGACAACGGCAAGCTGGTGCCTGAGGTGCAAAACGAGGATGTGCTGGCTGACGAAACACCGACCGCATCTGGCGGCGTTGAAAACGAGTGGTATCGTTGCAGCATCCGCACCAAGGCGCTCTGCCTGCTTGAACCATATCTGGATGACGTCGGCGATAAAAAGGTTCTGATCACATCGGTGAGCACCCCTCTATTGGAGAACGGCAACTTGCTGGGGATGGTTGGCGTCGACATCTCTCTGACTGCATTGCAGAATCTGGTCTCTACCATGGACAAGGAGCTCTATGACGGCAAAGGCAGGATCTTGCTGGTCAGCCATGAAGGGCGTGTGGCAGGGGCTGATCAATTCGATGTCACGCTGGGGCGAGCACTGGATCAGAAGTATCAGGGGCTTGCTGCTGACCTGAAAGGGTGGCTCAACCAAGGGCGAGAGTTGAGCCGCTGGAGCAGCGACGGCTCCATACTGCAAACCTTTGTCCCCGTGACCATGCGTGGTACCGATCGCAAGTGGGGTATCTATATCGAATTGCCCCGAGCCGTGGTGCTCGCATCGGCCCAGCAGCTGCAAGAGGATCTCGCCAGTGAATCGAGCCGCAGCGTCGCTACCCAGCTCGGGATTGGCGCGCTTATCTCCTTGCTGGCTTTGAGCTTTATCTGGCTGATGGCCCGTCAAATCGTTGCCCCTATCCGTGCCGTGGTTGCCCGACTCAAGGATATTGCCACCGGTGAAGGGGATTTGACCCAGCGTATCGAAATTCATCGTCAGGACGAGATCGGCGAGCTGGCCAAGTGGTTCAACAGCTTCCTCAACAAACTGCAATCGACCATCAGTCAGGTCATCGCCACGGTAGAAGGAACGCGTACCAGTGCCGAGCAGGCGGCTCACGTTGCCGAGCGCACCAGCAGCGGCATGCAGACCCAGTATCAGGAGGTCGATCTGGTTGCTACTGCCTTTGAAGAGCTCAGCGCAACGGCTCTGCAGGTTTCCGGCAACGCCTCTTCGGCGGTGGCTGCGGCCAATGAAACCGACGCTGCCGCCCAAGAGGGCAAGTATGTGGTGGCCGATACCCAGGAAGCGATGCGCAAGCTGATGGCCATCATCAACAATGCGCTGCCGGTGGTTGAGCGGCTCTCCGCCAACAGTGACAACATCAACGATATTCTCACCGTGATCCAGGGAATTGCAGAGCAGACCAACCTGCTGGCGCTCAATGCGGCCATCGAGGCTGCGCGGGCCGGTGAGCAGGGCCGTGGTTTTGCCGTGGTGGCGGACGAGGTGCGCAATCTGGCGGGACGAACCCAGAATGCGATTGTCGAGATCCAGAAATTGATCAGCGAGCTGCAGTCCGGCACCGGGGCCGTGGTCAAGGCGATCCACGATGGTCATGGTCAGGCTGACCAGACGCTGGGCAAGGTCGATCTCTCGGTGCGGGTGCTGGAGCAGATCATCCAGTCGGTCTCCACCATCCACCAGATGAACGAGCAGATTGCCCGGGCGGCGCAGGAGCAGAGCAGGGTAGCAGACGAGATCAACCGCAACGTCAGCAACATTCGCGATGTGAGCCACACCATCCGCGCCGAGGCTGCGACTTCCGCCGAAAACGGTCGCGAATTGTCGGCACTGGCCGACAAGCAGCAGCAGCTGGTGGGTCAGTTCAAGGTGTAGGGGAATGAAAAAAGGCGCCATCCGACAGGAGGCGCCAAACACATTCAGATGACAGACTGGGTCAAATCGATAAGATTTAAACCCCTCTTCCCGCAGAGGAAGAAACACAACACCACAATCACAGTCGAACGACTCACGAAAAACCCATGCAAACCAACATGTAGTAGAAAATGTGAGCCATATGGCGACTGATTGCTGGGCGAATTATGTTTATTCACTGGTCGACCCGCAACCGACAAATTATAATGCGCCCCATTAGAAAAACTCATCGTCGGCTGGTGTCATGTCTCGTCGTTTACCCCCGCTCAATGCCCTCAAGGCGTTCGAAGCTGCGGCTCGTCACTTAAGCTTTACCCGGGCTGCGGAAGAGCTGTTCGTTACCCAGGCTGCCATCAGTCATCAAATCAAGGCGCTGGAGGAGTATCTTGGCATCAAGCTGTTCCGCCGCAAGAACCGCTCCCTGCTGTTGACGGAAGAGGGGCAGGGCTACTTCCTCGATATCAAGGATATCTTTGCCTCCATTTCGGAAGCGACCGACAAGCTGCTGGCACGCAGCGCCAAAGGGGCGTTGACGGTGAGTCTGCAGCCGAGTTTTGCCATCCAGTGGCTGGTGCCGCGGCTGGTGAAGTTCAGCGAGCGCCATCCCGACATCGATGTGCGGATCAAGGCGGTCGATCTGGATGAAGGCTCCCTGACCGATGATGTTGATGTGGCCATCTACTACGGTCGCGGCAACTGGCCGGGTCTGCGCTCGGACAAGCTTCACACCGAATACCTGATCCCCGTCTGCTCCCCCTTGCTGCTGACTGGCCCGAAGCCACTGCGCACTCCGCAGGATCTGACCTTGCACACTCTGTTGCACGACACTTCCCGCCGCGACTGGAAGGCGTGGTTCCGCCAGCTCGACATCGATGCGCCTAACGTCAATCAGGGCCCCATCTTCAGCCACTCCACCATGGTGATCCAGGCGGCGATCCACGGTCAGGGAGTGGCACTTGGTCACAGCGTGCTGGCTCAGCCCGAGATTGAGGCTGGCCGCCTCATCTGTCCGTTCGAGCAGGTGCTGGTGAGCAAAAATGCCTTCTATCTGGTTTGTCAGGAGCAGCAGTCTGATCAGGGCAAGATCGTAGCCTTCCGCGACTGGATGCTGGAGCTGGTGGAGCAGGAAGAGGCTCGCCGCAGAGCGCGACTCGCCGATGCATGAGGTGATCCGTGAGGGGGCAGTTGATGCCCCCGTTCGCATTTTATTGGCACATGGTGCCGGCGCCGGAATGGAACACGCCTTTCTCGCCGAGCTGTCGCGTCTGCTGGCCGGGCCGGATATCGAGGTAGTGCGCTTCAACTTTCCCTATATGAGCAAGCGGGCTCTGGATGGCAAGCGTCGCCCGCCAGACCGGCAACCCGTCTTGCTTGCCCACTGGCGCGAGATGGTGCGGGAATTTGCCCATCCCCGGCTGTTTCTGGCTGGCAAGTCGATGGGAGGGCGGATGGCGGCCGAGATCAGTGACGAGATCTATTGCGAGATGAATGCTGCAGGTTTGCTCATTCTCGGGTATCCTTTCCACCCCCCGGCTCGGCCCGACCGCTGGCGGGGCGAGGTTCTCAAGCAGATCAAGACGCCGACCCTGCTGCTGCAAGGGGAGCGCGACACTTTCGGTTCTCGCGTCGAACTGGCCGATTTTCCTTTCTCATCCGCCGTATTGGTCCACTGGCTGACCGATGGTGATCATGGTTTCAAGCCGAGAAAGAGCAGTGGTCTTTGCGAGCAGGATAATCTGCAACAGGCCGCCAGCCGGATACGGCAATTCGTTGGTGTTGTGCCGGTGCCGGTTTGACCCGTCGGGGAATTACAGAAGGAGAGTCAGGATGAGTATCCATCGACACTGGCTGGTGCTGGCCGGTTTTTTCGGCCTGACGGCAACCATGCTGGGGGCTTACGGCGCCCATGGACTGGCCGCCACCGGCATTGCTCCCGAGCGTCTGGCGGCCTTTAATACCGCCGTGCAGTATCAGTTTCTTCACGCATTGACCCTGTTGGTACTGGGTTGGTGCGGGGTGCGCAGCAAGGTGATTACCGTTGCCGGCACCGCATTTGTGCTGGGAATCCTGGGATTCTCCGGCAGTATTTACGCCATGGTGCTGCTTGGCAGCAAGGGGCTGGGGCTCATTACCCCGGCCGGTGGCCTCTGTTTTATGTTGGGATGGGCGGCTCTTATCTGGGCTGGCTGTCGTCTTGGAGGAAAAAATGAATAATCTGCTGCTTTATTGCCGCCCCGGTTTTGAGAAAGAGGCGGCTGCAGAGATCACCGAGCGTGCCGGTAACATGCAGTGCTACGGTTTCGCCCGGGTCAAGGACGACAGTGGTTATGTGATATTCGAACTGTATGACGAGGAGCAGGCCGACCTGCTGGCTCGCAAGCTGCCGTTCCGCGAGCTTATCTTTATCCGTCAGATGCTGGTGGTCACCCACGATCTGAAGGATCTGGATGTTGCGGATCGGATCACCCCCATCATCGACGCTGTTCGCGAATACACCATTTGCGGCGATCTGCGGGTCGAGACTGCTGACACCAACGAAGCGAAAGAGCTGTCGGCCTTCTGCCGCAAGTTCACCGTGCCGCTGCGTCAGGCGCTGCGCAACAACGAAATCCTCACCAAGAAGGAGACGCCGAACCGCCCGGTGTTCCACGCCTTCTTCATGGCCAATGATCACGTGCTGCTGGGTTACTCCTACTCCTTCAACAACTCCGGATTCCATATGGGGATCCCGCGTCTGCGCTTCCCGGCCGATGCGCCGAGCCGCTCCAGCCTCAAGCTGGAAGAGGCGTTTTACGTGTTCGTGCCGCGAGAAGAGTGGGATACGCGTCTCTGCTCTGGTCTGAAGGCGGTGGATCTGGGTGCCTGCCCGGGTGGCTGGACCTATCAGCTGGTGCGTCGTGGCATGATGGTGACTGCGGTCGACAACGGCATGATGGCGCAATCTCTGATGGATACCGGTCAGGTCAAACATGTGCGCGATGACGGCTTTGTCTGGCGCCCGAGCAAGAAGAACACCTACTGGCTGGTGTGTGACATGGTCGATAAACCGGCGCGGGTCGTTCACATGATTGCGGACTGGTTCCGGGAGAATGATTGCCAGGAGGCGATGTTCAACCTCAAGCTGCCGATGAAGAAGCGTTATGCCGAATCGGTGCACAATATCGAGGTATTGCGCGAGATGCTCAAGGAGATCGACAACGCGTTCGTGATCCAGGCCAAGCAGCTCTACCACGATCGTGAAGAGATCACCGTGCATGTCTACAACAAGTACTGGGTTTCCAAACTGCAACCCAAGGCCTGATAGACAGGACGCACATCCGAGATAGTAAAAAGACCGGCGAGGAAACTCACCGGTCTTTTGCTATCTGGCACCGGCTAGAAGCGATAATCGACGCGCAGGGAGGATTCGTCATTGGTGACCTTCAGCTCGATCTCGAGGGGAATGCTCTTGTCGACCGGATTGAGCTGCAGCTTTACCCCGTTGCCCCTCAGTTTTATCGCCGTATTCATAGTGCCGGTTCTGAACTTGACCTTGGGTTTGTAGCGCTCGAAAGAGAGGCTGACACTCTTTTCCGGGGTGAGATTGAGCTGCGGGTAGGAGGTGATCTGCTGATTGCCGTAGTTGTCGGTGGTGACTTCGATGCCGAACGAGAGCGCTTTGGGGGCTTTGAGCAGATCGTTGGTCTCCAGCGTAGAGCGCCACACTTCGCGACTGGTCAGCGCCTGCTGGCGCGGGAGCATTGCCCCCGGATTGGTGCTGTTTTCCAATGCGACAGCTCGGTCAGTCAAGAGTAACAACCCTGTCAAAAATACCATTCCGGTAGTACGCATCGGAGACCCTCCCTGTCACCTCTCCTATGAAAATAGACGGCAAAAGACAGCTGGGTGAGGTCATTGCGAAGATAAAAAAGGGAGCCGCAGCTCCCTTTCAATATCAATGGATTAACTTATAACCGATCGATGATGGCCTGAGTAAATTCGCTGGTGGAGGCGCTGCCACCCAGATCCCGGGTAACCCGATCACCGGATTCGATAGTGGTGCGTACCGCCTCGCGGATCCGCTCTGCTTTATCCTGCATGCCGAGGTACTCCAGCATCTGGATGGAGGCGAGGATCACCGAGGTCGGGTTAGCGATATTCTTGCCTGCGATATCCGGCGCCGAGCCGTGCACCGCTTCGAAGATAGCTGCACCATCGCCGATGTTGGCACCCGGCGCCATGCCGAGACCGCCAACCAGACCGGCGCACAGGTCCGAGAGAATGTCGCCAAACAGGTTGGTGGTGACCATCACATCGAAGCGCTCCGGATACATCACCAGATTCATGCAGGCGGCATCGACGATCATCTCTTCGCTCTGGATATCCGGGTAGTGGCTGGCGATTTCACGAGCCACTTCGAGGAACAGGCCGGAGGTTGACTTGAGGATGTTGGCCTTGTGGATGATGGTGACCTTCTTGCGCCCTTCCTGACGGGCCAGCTCGAAGGCGAATTTGACGATGCGCTCGGCCCCCTCGCGGGTGATGATGCTCATCGCCTCGGCGCTCTTGTTGTCATCGCTGCGCTTCTGGCCCGCGCCCGAATACATCCCTTCGGTATTCTCGCGCACCGTGATGATATCGATGTTTTCGTAACGGCTCTTGGTGCCTTTGAAGGAGATGACCGGACGCACGTTGGCGTAGAGGTTGAATTTCTTGCGCAGGGAGACGTTGATGGAGGTAAAACCGCCGCCAACCGGAGTGGTGAGCGGCCCTTTCAGGGTGACCTTGTTCTTCTCGATCAGATCCAGCGTCGCCTGTGGCAGCAGTTCGCCATGCTTTTCAAGGGCAACCAGACCCGCATCTGCATACTCATATTCGAAATCACAGCCTGCGTGGGTCAGGATCTGGATGGCTGATTCGATGATGCTGGGGCCAATGCCGTCGCCCGGGATAACGGTAATTGTTCTTTTGGACATGAGAGGGTTCCACTTCCAGGGTATAGGGGAGGATGGGGCTGCTTTATATCATTTACTTAGCAATCCAACCACATTCCTTTACATTCTACTCATTTTCATCAACGGCGAGGGTGAGTCTCGTCATGGTTCGCGCCCTTGCCTGCATTTTTGTGCGGGCGTTATTCGGGCTGGGGCGGGTAACGGATGTCCCGCAGGTTGAATCCTAGCGGAATATCCTGTTGCAACTGCACCAATCGCTGGGCCAGCAGCGCCTCTTCCCTGTGCTGACGCAGCTTGAGCAGTGCTTTCGCTGTCTCTTCCTGCTCGCTGGCAGCTAGCATGGCGGCCAGATCGCCATATTGCTGCAGCAGCTGGGTAGCGGTCTTGGGGCCAATCCCCGGAACACCCTTGATGTTGGAGCCCCCGATACCGGTCAGCGCCCAGAAATCGACCAGTTGTGTCGGCGCAACCCCGTATTGCTGTTCGACAAAGGCGGCATCCAGCCAGCGCTTGTTGAAGTAGTCGCGGATCTGGATCTGCGGGCAGATAAGTTGGCAGAACCCCTTGTCGGTGGAGATGATGGTAGCTCTTGCCCCGTGTTGGGCAATGCCACAGGCAAGGGTGGCGATGAGATCGTCTGCTTCATCGGTTTCTGAAAGCAGGGCGTCGATGCCGCACTCCCAGAAGGCATCCTGCAGTGTACCCAGCCCTTCGCGCAGCTCGGGTGGCATGGGTGTGCGTCCCTCCTTGTAGGCCGGATAGATCTCCTTGCGCCAGCTATGCACCTCCCCGTCGAAAACCGCGATGACATGGGTTGGTTCGCTATTGGTCAGCAACTTGCGGCAGGTATTGACGAGGTTGGCGCGGGTGGCAACCAGCGCCTGGGCAGGAGTCAGCGCCTGCTGTGATTGCACCGCATGCAGACGGCGGATGAGGTTGAGGGCATCGATGATAAGCAGGTGTGGCCTTGGATTTGACATGGGGCACTCTTGGCAGTCGGAACGCCCCATTGTAACAAACCCGCGAGCCTGATGGGGATTGATGGCCGTTGGCAGCTGAGTGGCAAAAGAGAGGGGCGCATTGCGCCCCTCGATTTACCTGCTGTACCCGTCAGCGTACGATTTCGTAGCAAGGCACATACTGACTGCCCGGCAGCTTCATCCGCTGCTGCTTGACGAAGCTCTCCAGCAGCTTGTCCATCAGGTGCATCAGCTCCTTGTCGCCGTGCAGCTTGAAGGGACCCTTCTTCTCGATGGCGCGAATGCCGCCCTCTTTCACGTTACCCGCGACGATGCCGGAGAAGGCGCGACGCAGGTTGGCTGCCAGCAGCTGGGGCGGCTGGTTGCGGTGCAGATCCAGACTGGCCATGTTGGCGTGATCCGGCTCGAAGGGGAGCTGGAATTCCGGCTCAATCTTGAGCGACCAGTTGAAGGAGTAGGCATCGCCGACCGATTTGCGATATTCGCGAATTTTCGGCATTGCCTCTTTCATCACCCGCGCCACTTCCGGTGCATCGCCGACGATGATCCGGTAGAGGCGGGTAGCCGGTTCACCGAGGGTCGCCTTGACGAAGTCGTCGATGGCACGGAAGTAGTCCGCACTCTCTTTCGGTCCGGTCAGGATGATGGGCATCGGCTGGCGTTCGTTGGCCGGGTTCATCATGATGCCGAGCAGATAGAGCAGCTCTTCTGCCGTACCTACTCCACCCGGGAAGATGATGATGCCGTGGCCAAGGCGTACGAAGGCTTCCAGTCGCTTCTCGATATCCGGCAGGATCACCAGCTCGTTGACGATGGGGTTGGGCGGCTCGGCTGCAATGATGGAGGGTTCGGTCAGGCCGATGTAACGGCCGTTGCGTACCCGCTGCTTGGCGTGGCCAACAGCAGCACCCTTCATCGGGCCTTCCATGGCGCCAGGGCCACAGCCGGTACAGATGTTGAGCTCGCGCAGACCCAGTTCGTTGCCGACTGCCCGGGTGTACTGGTATTCGATCTCGTTGATGGAGTGGCCGCCCCAGCAGACGATCAGGTTGGGATCGGCGCCTGGCTGGATCACCTTGGCGTTGCGCAGGATGGCAAAGACCACGTTGGAGATGTGGGTCGAATTGGTCAGATTGACCTGACGGTTCGATTCGAGCTGGTTGGAGACATAAAGGATATCGCGCAGCACCGAGAAGAGGTGCTCCTGAATGCCGCGAATGATCTCGCCATCGACGAAGGCGTGCTCCGGCGCGTTGAACAGCTCGAGTTTGACCCCGCGCTCGCGCCGGATCACGTGAATATCAAACGATTTGAAACGCTCAAGTATCTCTTTGGAGCTATCGGTGTGGCTGCCAGAGTTGAGCACCGCCAGTGAACAGTTGCGAAACAGCTGATAGATATCGCTGGAGGCTGTCTGCTTGAGGCGATCGACCTCAAGCTGTGACAGCAAATCCATGCTGCCGACCGGATTTATATGCGTAATCATAGGGTTCCCCTTTACTCATCTTGTTATCGTTGTGCTTTTCCCTGGGGAGAAAAGGGGATGCCTTCTTGCATCCCCTGACTTCGATAGTAGTGGTAACTGAGGGGGGAGGGAAATAGGGGGACGACTGTTCGCTGTTTTTTTGACCGCTAGTCAGGCCAGAGTCACTTGATCCCGGCCGGTATGCTTGGAGTGGTATAGCGCCTTGTCCGCCCGCTCGAACACATCGGACGGGTTGTCCCCCTCCTTGAACAGGGTGGCACCGATGGAGATGGTGATCTCCACCTTGGCATCCCGAAAGCGGAACGGAATGCTCTTGATGGTCTGGCGCAATGTTTCAAGGGGCTTCTGGAACTTGTCCGGATTGATGTTGGGCAGCAGCACCACAAACTCCTCGCCGCCGAAGCGGGCGATGAAGTCGGTGTCACGCAGTGCGCTTTGCAGCGCCTTGGCAACCACTTTCAGCGCCTTGTCGCCCGCCATATGACCGTAGTTGTCATTGATGTTCTTGAAGTGATCAATGTCGATAATGGCCATGCAAAGCGGAGTGCGATAGCGAAGCCAACGTTTGTACTCCTGCTCCAGCCGTTCGTCGAGGGCAGCACGGTTGTGCACCTGGGTCAGGCTGTCGAGGAACAGCTTGTGCTTCTGGATGGTGAGCCGCTTCTTGTACTCGGCAGTCTCCTCCTTCATCAACCTGAGCTTGGACTCCATGGTGGAGAGGCGGGTGAGCAGATGGCGCTCCCTTGCCGCCGTGTTTTCGCGCTCCTGAAGCAGCTGGTTGATGGCGCCCATATGGCCGGAAATCGCCTCTTTAAGCGCATCGAGGGTGTTGTGGCTGGCAAGCGTCTGATCGATGGCCTGCAACTCGTTCACCAGTGCCTCGCGGGTCTCTTTGGTCTCGTTGTGCAGAGCGCGCCCTTCATCCAGCGACTCGGTAAAACCGACGTGAACGGCGGAAAGGCTTTCGTTGAGGGTGCTCAGGAAGGCGCGGGAGGCTTTGCGCTCCTCACGGGTGCCCTCAATGATGAGTTCGATCACCTGCAGGCTGGTTTCGGCCAGCAGAGCGGGGTTGATCCCGATCAGCAGCTGGCGGCGAATGTCACTCAGGCTCTCGCCGATGGAACCGGCAAAATCGAGCTCGGTGATGAGACGCTGCAACTCGTCGGCCAGACGGACATGCTCCTTGAGATCGAAAGCATCGTTTTCTGTCTGGGTTTCGCTTGGGTTGTACTCGCTCTCGGCTATTGATTGCCCCGGATTGGCCAGCAGAGGCTGGCTCGGCAGCAGCTGGATCTTGATGGCCTGCTGGTAGAACTCCAGCAGCCGGATCACCTTCTTCTGATGGTCGGCAATGCCGTAGCCGGCAGGACTGGCCAAAAACTCCTTGAGGGATTTGCGGGTCTCTTCCGGGAAACCTTTGATGGTCTTGAGCTGCCTGGAGCCCAGATCGATGGCAGCCTGGGTCAGGGTCATCGACTCTTCGATGGCATTACTGTGCTGCTGCAGCAGTTTTTCGATAGCCAGCAGATCGGCGTCAAGAGAAGTGAATGCGGGGTTGCCGTCCAGTTTCTGCTTGAGTTTGGCGAAGCGGTTGTCGAGCTCACGGTCGAAGCCACGGCAGGAGAGCATCAGCTTGTTGATAAACTGAATGCCGCGGGCACGCTCGGCATCGGAGAATGAGAGTACTCCGTCGAGTTCCAGCTGTTTCTGCTGAAGGGATTCCCTTAGCCTTGCCAATTGTCCTGCTACGGCAGCGATGTCATTCATTATCAGGTCGCCCTGTTGTCATTATTGTTTTTCGTGTCAGATAGCAACAGTGACCAAACCCGTTATCGAGCCTCGTCTGTTATCTATTTTACGGTTGTGGGCCGGTGTCTTGCTTCCTTGCAAGCTGGTGCCAATTAACCCATTGCTTTTCATGAGAAGAATTGACTTTTACCAGTCCCTTGTCAATTGCCATCAGGGCGCATTGCCACACATCCCCATTAAAAAATGCTGCCTGTTGGCAATCGATGGCGGCCAGCTCCAGCCAGACGTTTTGCTGGTGTTTTTCACTGAGCTGAATGGCTCCCGACAGGGCGAGATAACAGAGGTCAAACAGGCCATGGTGATCGAGTGCGGTCGCTGCCTTCGGCAGGAAGGGGTGGCTGACGATGCCAAGGCTGACCCGGCGATCGATAGGGTAGTCGCAGGGGAAGGCGGCGATGGCAATCAGCAGATCGCCGGCCAGCTGATGCAGATTGGCCACATGCCGCTGCGGTACCACATAGAGCAGGTGCCCTTCGCGCAAATCGTAGATGCGGCCATCCTGCGGAGTCAGAGTCTCGATATAGGCGCCAAAGGCTTGTTCAATCTCGCTGCTGGCCTGATAGCCGTGCTGCTCCCGCACATTGATCAGGAAGGGAACCCGGAACAGCAAATAGTGCAGCTTGTCGTCAAATTCGCTGGTGGGCTCTTCGCTCAGATACCAGCGCTCCGATTTGAGCTGGCGTTTGGCCATCTCCCGCGGCCAGCGGTTCATCAGGCGCTGCCAGTTGGCCAGTCCCGAGCGGGGTTCGATCAGCAGGGCTTCCCCGGTGCGCTTGGCCTGCAGACGGGCGGTGCGCAGCTTGAGCCAGAGGGTAAAGAAGAGATAGATAAAAAGGGCGAGCAGCAGGCTGGTGGTGATGCTCGACCAGAGATAGCGCTCCTGCTGGTGCTGACTCTGGCTTAGCTGCTGCTCCAGCTCCTTGATGTGCTGCACCCGTTCGACGTGGACATAGTTGTCACGGATTGCAGCCTGCTCCTGGGCGATCTCCTGCTGGCGCACCTCCTCACCCAGTCGGTGGAAGCGCTTGTAGCTGTCCAGCGCCTGGCGCAGGAATCCTTTCTGTTCGTAGGCCAGCGAGAGCAGGCGGAACACTTCGTACTGGCGGCGGGTATCGCCGATCTGGTCGGCAAGTGCCCGGGCATTCTCCAGCTGCAGGATGGCGATGGCGGCCTCCTGCTTTTTCAGATAGAGCTCGCCGAGCAGCAGCAGGGTATCGATCAGCGGCTCTTTGGCATCGTTCAGCTCATGGGACTGGCGTGCCGCATTGAGGTAGTTGCTGGCCAGCGAGAGGTTGCCGCTTTGCAGGTAGGTCTTGCCAATCTCGTACTTGAGCAGGGAGGACTGTGGCCGGTTGCTCCCTTCATCGATGAGGTCGAGGGCGTTGAAGAAGTAGACCAGCGCCAGATTGAGGTCTCCCTGATCCCGGTTGAGGCGCGCCAGCACGATGAGCGAGTCGCACAGCAGGGAGGGATTGCCGATGGAGTGGAAGTAGTTGGCCGCTTCATTGGCATACTGGAGCGCCTTCTGGGGCTCCTGCTCCTGCTGGTAGAGCTTGACGATCTGGTTGGAGAGCAGGCCGAGGAAGAGCGGATCGTTGAGGTTTCTCGCCTGCTGCTGGGCATCGATATATTCACCAAGGGCCAGCTGGGGTTGCTGCAGGGCGCGGTAGAGGTCGCCACTGATGGCGCTGACCCAGGCGCTGGCCAGTGGATAGCCCGCTTTCGCTGCCCAGTTGCGTGCCTCGGCCAGATGCACCTTGGCATCCTCGAGCTGCTGATTGTCGATGTCATAGCTGGTGCGTAGCAACCGGCTGTAGATCTGCAGCTGGCTCTGCTTGAGATTGGGGGCTGTCAGCTGCTCCTCAAGCTCGCTGAGCAAGGGGCGACTGCTGCTCTGGTGGTCAGGCTTGAGCAGCTGGCTGCGGATCTTGAGATAGAGGCCGTGTGCCTTGAGCTCTGGCAGATTCTCCTTGTCCGCCAGAACCATCGCCTTGTCGAGCGCCTGTTGGGTTGCCTGATACTGGCCCAGCTGCAACAGGCACTCCCCCTTGAGCAGATAGGCGCCGACGGACTGGGCGATGGTGCTGTAGTTCAGGATCGGTTCGCGATAGCCGAACTCCTGCCGGTTGCTGATGATCTGCTGGGGATTGTTGGCTGCGCGCGTCAGGAAGGCGGAGGTGATCTGGACGCATCTGGCGGGATCGGTCTGAACCAGCGACTGAGCCTGCTGGAGGTCGACAGAGAGCTGCTCCTTGTCCAGATCCAGATTCGGAGCGGACAGGGAAGACATCATCATGGCCAGAAAAAACAGTTGATTCATTGGATTAAGGACGGCACAGGGGTGAGGGCATGTTATCCAACGCCCCCCTGTGCGTCCAGAGTTTACTCATGCTTCCCCTGCAGATAAGAAGAGGGCGTCCAACCGACGCCCTCTCATTTCTATTGTCAGCCCGTTTTACTGACGGATCAGCCGCAGATTGGCGGGTACCGCCTCGAAATCGGAGCGGAACGGGTTGATGTCGAGGCCGCCGCGACGGGTATAGCGGGCATAGACGGTGAGCAGCTCCGGCTGGCAGTAGTGCTTGAGGTCGATGAAGATGCGCTCGATGCACTGCTCGTGGAACTCGTTGTGCTGGCGAAACGAGATGAGGTAGCGCAGCAGCTTCTCCCGATCGAGTTTCGGCCCCTTGTAGCGGATCACCACAGAGCCCCAGTCCGGCTGGCTGGTGACCAGACAGTTGGACTTGAGCAGGTGGCTGTGCAGGGTCTCCTCGACCAGCTCGCTGCTGGCTGCGCCCTGCAGCAGGTCGGCATCAAACTCGTAGTGGTCGACCTCGATATCCAGCTCGTCGATGCACTCGCCGGGCAGGGTGGCGATCTGGTGCGGGGCGCGATCGAGCGGGAACAGGGTCACCTTGACCGGCTGACCGGCGCAGGCGCCGAGATCTTGCTCCAGCATGGCCGCCACCGCATCGATGGAGTCGCAACGGGTCTGGTTGAAGGAGTTGAGGTAGAGCTTGAACGATTTGGACTCGATAAGATTCGGGCTGGTAGCTGGAATGGTCACTTCGCCCACGGCTACCATCGGCTTGCCCTTGCTGTTGAGCCAGGAGAGCTCATAGAGCGTCCAGACATCGCAACCGGTAAAGGGGAGGTCGTCACCGAGTTTCAGATCATCCCGGTTCAGGCTGCGGGGAACCGGTTGCAGCAGGGAGGGGGTGTACTGGCTGATGTAGTCGGATTGCTGGCCCAGACTCAAGCCCTTGAGGGCGCTGGCGCCGGCGTATCTATCTTGTTTGCTCACAGGTTTGCTCACCTAATGTGTTCATCATGATTGGGAGGAAGCGGGCCATTGCATGGCCAGAGCGTGCTCGCAGCCTTGCCAGCGGGGATAACCCCGAGCTGCAACGGGGCGCTGGCAACCTTGTCTGTCACCCGGTTTGATGGTGCAATAGCGGACTTTGCCAGCAATTGTGGGGATTTTCGATGTCGGATCAAGTTTTGTCTGCCCTGAAGCACTTTTTTACTCGCTGGCAGCGTGACGGCGAGGCCAGACGAGGCTTGCCCCTGTGTCAGTGGGAGTCGGAGTGGCGCTCCCCCTGTCAGCTTGGCGAACCGGTCGACGGTCAGATCAGCTGGCGCCCCCATCAGCGCAGTGAGCCTGGCGATTTCAGCGCCATGAACGAGGCGCTGGAGCTGCAGCTTCATCCTGCGGCGACCACCCTGTTTGGCCACTGGTTCAGCCGCCCTGTCCCCTGCCTCTTCAAGGGGCTGCGCCTTGAGTTGATCCTGCCGTGGAACGAGGCGGATCTCGACCTGCTCAAGGAGAACCTCATCGGCCACCTGCTGATGCTGCGCAAGCTCAAGCGTACTCCCTCCATCTTCCTTGCCACCACCCGCAACGAGATGACCCTCATCTCCCTTGATAACGAGAGCGGTCAGGTGTGGCTGGAGTGGCTCGACTCAGGCCGCCGGCTGCCGCTGGCTCCCTCATTGCCGGCGTTTCTGGAGCGGCTGGAGACCCTGCCGCAATAGCGCCGGTTCGAGCCACCACCGCTTGGCGGAACAGATCTCGAAACGAAATGCCGAAACGAATATCGCAACAAAAAGAGCCTTGCCACGCGGCAAGGCTCTTTTTTATGGGGTCACGGGCAGGTCACGCTTAATCCTTGAAATCCCAGGAGAGGTTGGAGACCAGCCGGCAGCAGTCGCATTTGAAGTCGAAGATCTCGTGCAGTGGCGCTGCCAGCGCCCACTCGCCGCCACAGCTCGGGCAGGGGCGCGCCTTCTCCTCGGCCGCGCTCACGCCGCCCACCCGGTAGAGGTAGTAGTAGGTGGGGATGCCCGTCAGCACCTCCAGCCGTTTGGCGAGATCGCTGCCGCGCCGGTAGAGACGACTGCCCACTTCGCCAATCTCGTGCAGCGCCGCATGTTCGGCGATAGAGCCGTTCATCTGTAGCTGGTCGCACGCCTCCCAATCCTCCTGCCACTTGATGATCTGCTTGTGATCGCCGTTGGCGATGGCCGGCACCTGATAGAGCGGGATGGGGGCAAAGTGGTCGCCGCAGCGCAGTGGCGAGCAGGTGTGCAGGAAGCTGGTGTAGAGCATCATCCAGCTTGGGCGCTCGCCCTGCTGGCCGCAAGGATCTGTGCTGTCGGAGAGCAGATCCGCCCCTTGCAGATGGAGTTTCGGTGCCAGCAACCCCGCCTGATTGAGCTGCTGCTCGGCCAGCTTGACCTGCTCGCTCTGGTTGTCCGGGTGCAGGCTGTCCTGCTCCGGGCATACCACCCGGCTGACGAAATAGCCCTCGTGCATGCTGGTGGGAAACTCGCGGCCAAGGATCTGGCCCTGATAGCGCAGCATGTCCAGATAGTTGACGATGGCCCGCTCGGCTTCACCGAGGGAGGTGTCGCGATAGCACTCAAAGCAGAGTTCGACGATATACATGGCTCAGTTTTTCCCCTGCTGGATGAGCAGGTCGGTGAGCCGATCCACTTTGCGCTCGAGACGATTGAGCTGTTCGGCAAGCTGCAGCAGGGTGGGCTCGGCAACGGGGGTGGGGGCTGCCTGCTCCTGGCTGGCCGCTTCCGGGGCGCCGGCGGGCTGCTGTTTCCACTGGCTCAGCACCTTCAGCAGCTCGGCCATGGCAACCGGCTGGCTCAGGCGAGCCTTGATCATGGCGGTGGTCGGGGTGATCCCCTTGGCGGCCAGTTCGTTGGCGATACGGATGATCTCGTGGGCGGACATAAGCGTGCTCTGCTGAATGGATGGATGGGGGGCCGAAGTGGCTGGTCGGGGCAGGATCTTAACCAAAGCCCGCAGGGGATAAAAGGGGAGGGCTCAGCGGGGCTGGCGCAGCATCAGATCGAGCTGGTCGATCGCCTCGCACCAGTCGGAGTCGTGCCAGAGGGCATCGCGCAGAAAGCTGGCCTGAGCGGCGCTCCAGAACTGCGCTTCCGGCAGCAGAGTCTCGTTGTCGAGATGATGCTCGTGGACGAAGCGATAGAGGCTCAGCTCGTCGTTGGCCATGCCGAGCTGGGCGAACAGGGCGGGCAAATCGTGGTGCAGGGGGTCCATCTCGTCTCTCCCTTGGCTAATCCCTGAGATTATAGACAGGCGAATTTCTTCCCCCGCGGCGGGCTGGGGTTTCATCCTGATGGCGGAGGGGGCATTGCGCCGCTTATGACGAGGGCTGAAGAGAGGAGAGATGGCCCGGCTTGGTCGCTATAAACAAAATTTATGGGTTTTAGGAAAATGACCCAGCTTCAGCTTATACCGAGGAGAGCGCACCGCGGGCGGCATCCAGCACACCGTTTGTGCTCACCAGAAGGGTTCGCCCGACCTGTGCCATATGGCTGGCCGGCCCCGACCCGGGTTGGGAGGGGGATAAGCAGGCCGGGTAATGAAGCAAGGGGATGTCAAACCGTGGGAATGCGATGGGGCGGCAGCTCGACGCCGATAACGTGCAGGCCCTGCATCTTGAGGGTGCCCTGATAGTGGCTCTCGCCATCGCTGGAGAACTCGAACTGGTAGTGGGTGAGCAGCCTGAGCGGCTTGCCGGCCACTTCACGGCGGCTGCGGGCCAGCGACAGCAGTTGCAGGTCGTGGTGCTGGCAGTAGCGGCGCATATATTGCCACGCCAGTTCGGCCTGACGGCGTTGCAGCCAGAACGCGCCGGCTATCGCCATCAGCGCCAGAATTCCGAGCATCTCTCCCATAGGCAGCTTCCTTGTTGTCGGATCATTGTCAGAGTCGGCTGTCAGCCAGATAGCGGGAGCCTGTGGTCAGACTCCCTTGTTGCCCAAACCGTGGCCAATGGGCCTGCAGATCAGGCAGAGGCAAACAGGCGGCCAATCGCCTTGCCCAGCTCCTCGCTGCGCTCCGGGTCACGCAGTCTGGCCAGCATATCATTGCGCAGGGTCGGTAAAGTGACGAGCTCGGCAAAAACCTGATTGAAGAACTGGGTCGGTTGCAGGGCGAGCTGTTCCAGATAGTCGCCGAGCAGTCTGGCATCCTGCAGATCGGGCCAGAGCCGGCCTGCGATAGCGAGCAGCAGCGCCGGGCTCGGCTGGGTTTGCAGCAGGGTCAGCAGCTTGTTGGTGCGCAGCGCGCTGCCGGGGCAGGAGGCCATGGCGCGGCAGAGGTAGGCCAGGGTCTCCGGGTTGGGGGCGGCACACTCCTGCTCCTTGCCGATCCGCTCGAGCAGGGCGCCTTGCACGGCCGGTGGCAAGGGGGCGCTCTCCAGACTCTGGCAGAGGGCGTAGAGTGGCTCTTGCGGCAGCTTGGGCAGCGCCTTGCAGACCAGCGCCAGATTGCGCTCATCATGCAGCCGCTCCGCCAGATCGGCAAAACCCTGCAACCCCAGCGTCTGCCAGCCGGTGTCGTTGGGGGCAGCCAGATAGTGGCAGAGCGCTTCGTAATAGGCAGACGGAGCCTGCTCCAGCTGGCGCGCCAGCTTGGCGTGCAGGCTGGCCATCTTGGCCTCGGCCGGGCGGAAGGTGTAGGGGTTGTCAGCCAGTCGCTTGGCTTTCTCCTCGTCGAGCTCGCCGGTCAGCTTGTAGCCCAGCGTCTCCACCACCTGATCCATGAAGTGCTTGGGGCCGCTCGAGATGAGCAGGCCGCGCTCGTCGAGGGCAAACTTGAGGAACCAGAGGTAGTGGCGTGACTCGCTCGGTTGGAAAAAGTGAACGCCGAGCCAGGCGTGCTGCTGCAGCGGCCAGGGGTAGGGCTCCTGCTGCTGTTCGATGCGCACAAAGGTGTCGCTGGCCAGCGGCCGCACCTGGCGGCCCATGTCAAACAGCTGGAACTGGGTGCCAGCCTGGGTCAGAAAGTCGGTCAGAGTATTGATGGCGGTCGGCGTCGCAGACATGGAGAGCTCCGGCTTGAATATGATGCGGGCCGATTATAAGGCCATGGCCACGGATAGCCAGCGTTGGCTCCGGCCCTGATGGCGAGTCTGCGGCGGGATCTCTGCATGGCAGCCGCTCGGGAGGAGGTGTATAGTATCGCCCTTTTTTACGGGCGGTTGGCTGCGAAGGCTGCCGCTCTGGCTGGTGTCTTGTTGTTGCCTTGCTCGGCAAGCGCACGGCCATCCCGGATCAACCTGTGGTGATGAGGAAGTGCACGATATGAATCAATATTTGCTGGTCGCCGGCTTGCTGGGGGAACTCACGGCCGAGCTGCAGCGCCTCGAGCGCTGGCAGGCGGAGCATCCGGGCGAGGAGGCACTGGCCAGTACCCTGCCTTTTTGTGTCGATACCCTGAGCTTTGACCAGTGGTTGCAGTTCGTGCTGATCCCGCGCATGGAGCAGCTGGTGGTGATGCAGGCGCCGTTGCCGAGCAGCGTCTCCCTCTACCCCATGGCCAGCGAAGTCTATAAAGAGGAGCTGGCCGAGGTGGAGGCCCTGCTGCGGCTGATCGCCCGCTTCGACCTGCTGCTCTCCGGCAAAGTGGTCGAGCAATGATGGACGAGCAGAGCAAAGAAGAGAAAGCGCTGCAGCTCACCCTGCTCTATCAGGATGAGTGGTTGGTGGCGGTCAACAAGCCCTCCGGCCTGTTGGTGCATCGCAGCTGGCTCGACAAGGCCGAGACCCGCTTTGCCATGCAGATGACCCGGGATCTGATCGGCGGTCGCCATGTCTATCCGGTTCATCGCCTCGACCGGCCCACCTCCGGGGTGCTGCTGTTCGCCCTCGATCCGGCGGTGGCTCGTACCCTGACCGAGGCGTTTGCCAACCGTCAGGTGCACAAGGAGTATCTGGCGCTGGTGCGCGGCTGGGCGCCCGAGCAGGGGGTGATCGACTACCCCCTCAAGGAGCAGCTGGACAAGATTGCCGACGCCATGAGCGACCCGGATCGTCCGGCGCAGGAGGCGGTCACCACCTTCCGCCGGCTGCATCGGGTCGAGCTGCCCCATGCGGTCTCCAAGAAACACCCCACCAGTCGCTACAGTCTGGTCAGATTGTTCCCGAAAACCGGCCGCAAGCATCAGCTGCGCCGCCATATGGATCATCTGTTCCACCCGATTGTGGGCGACACCACCCACGGCGATGGCCGCCATAACCGCTTCTTCCGCGAGCACTATGGCTGCGAGCGTCTGCTGCTGGTGGCCCGTACCCTGAGCTTTACCCACCCGATCCTCAAGGTGCCGATGCGGATCCAGGCGCCGCTTGGTCAGGATGTGTTGAGCCTGTTTGCCGAGCTGGGCTGGCCTGCCAGCGAGAGCGACTACTGATCCGCATCAGGTTGCATCTGGCGCCAGCTTGTCGATAAAGTGACTCATCATCCGATTGGAATGGCAGGGAGCAGGTGATGGCACAGATCGATATCGTGGTAGGGAGCGTCTATGGTGCGGCCATGCTGGTGGCCGAGACGCTGGCTGATGAGCTGACACGGCAAGGGCACAAGACCGCGCTTTATGAAGAGGCACGGCTGGAGGATATCGACCCCGGCCGTTTTTTATTGCTGGTCAGCGCCACCACGGGGCAGGGGGATATTCCCCCCAATCTGCAGCCCTTTGCTACCGATCTGGCTGAGCGCGCCCCCTGGCTCAAGGGGTTGCGGTACGCTCTGGTTGCCATGGGGGACAGCAGCTACGACCATTTTTGCGGTGCCGGCCGTCGGCTGGATAGCCAGTTGCAGGAGCTGGGAGCGACAGCGGTTGTCCCGCGCCTTGAGCTGGATGCGACTCTGCACGATGAGCCGGAACGGGTCGCTCTGGCCTGGCTAAAAAGCTGGCATATATAGCCGGAAAATTACGCTGTAATTTGCCTCATATAAGTCCCCTGTCCGGTTCGGCAGGGGATTATTATTTGTGCGCCATTCTCCCCATGCCCATCAAATATCCGCACTGACAATAACGACATATTTCTCACTGACACCGTTTTCTTGTTTGTGCTGTTCCAAAAGGCAGCAAGACATATCAGGCAAATAAAAGTTCAATCATGAAAGCGATTTCAGTCATGTTTTTGCCAATGAGTGTTCAAATATTCACTTTCATCTCGTCGCGAATTAATCAATGAGAGCGGTTTCAGGTTGATCTTGATTGCTTTATTCTTGATGTGATTAGCTAGTTATTGCTTTGTCTTTGGATTTTTTGCGTCATTGGTGTGAGGCGATCGTTTGCCGAGCGATTTGTCGCCATTTTGTGAGTCGGTTCATATTTGTCGTGATATGTGCTCCCTATAATCGACCTCGGTTATCACCAGCAGGATTGCCCGGTGATAAATATTCAGGATCACACTCCTCACAGCGGGAAATAAGGAATATGACAATGAAAATGAAGTGGCTCCCGATTGCTGCAGCTGTTACTGCCGCCCTGGCTTCCCAAGCCGCCTTTGCCGTAGATTTCCACGGTTATATGCGTTCCGGTGTTGGTGTTTCCGATAACGGCGACATGCAGACCATCACTAAGCAGAAAGTGGGTCGTCTGGGTAACGAGAACGAAACTTATGGTGAAGTTCAGTTGGGCCAAGAGGTTTACAACAAGAACAACCAGACCTTCTATGTAGACTCCATGTTTGCCATGACCTCTGGTCAGAAGCGCGACTGGGAAGGTGACGGCAAAGATGGTGATGCTACCTTCGCTCTGCGTCAGTTCAACGTGCAAGCCAAAAACCTGTTTGGTGGCAACGAAACCCTGTGGGCCGGTAAGCGCTACTACCAGCGTCATGACATCCATATCTCCGACACCTACTACTGGGATGTATCCGGTGCTGGTGCTGGTGTAGAAAATATCGAAGCTGGTCCGGGCAAGCTCTCTGTCGCTGTTGTTCGTAACGATCCGTGGGACAAGTATGATGCGGGCGACAACACTAACACTCTGGATACCAATACTTTTGATATCCGTTATGCCGGTATCCCGCTCTGGACTGATGCCTCTCTGGAACTGGGTTATGACTTTGCCAAGAGCAACCCGACCGACCAGCAGAAGAAAAAGTATCCGGACCTGAAAGATGGTCACATGGTGACTGCTGAGCTGACCCAATCCATGCTGGGCGGTTTTAACAAGACTGTTGCTCAGTACTTCAAGGATGGTCTGGCTGCTCAAGGTGTTAACTACCAAGGTGGTTCAGGCAGTGGTCTGCAAGCCAACGGTGAAAGCGGCGATGGTTTCCGTCTGATCAACTGGGGTGTACTGCCGGTAGGTGACAAGGTCGAGTTTGGCCACCAGATCATCTACGCACAAGCCAACGGTCTGGAAGGTAGCAAGGATAAAGATCTGGATACCTTCTCCATCGTCGCTCGTCCGATGTACAAGTGGAACGACGTCATGAAGACCATCGTCGAAGTGGGTTACTTCAAGGATAACGAGAAGGCTAAAAACACTGCAGACAAGTCCACGGAAGGTAGCAAGTACACCATCGCACAGGCTTGGTCTGCTGGTTCCAGCTTCTGGGCTCGTCCGGAAATCCGTGTATTCGCCTCTTACGTGGATCAGGACGGTGCTTTCCGTGCTGACAGCAACGGCAAGGCACAAGACAATGCTTGGAACTTCGGTGTACAAGCTGAAGCTTGGTGGTAATCTCACCATCACCTGATATCAAGTCGCCCCCGCTTGTCGGGGGCTCTTTTTTTCAAGATGGCGTGTAGGGTATGCAGATGAAATATAGCAAGGTAGCGTTGACGATTTTGTGTTCCACTCTGATGACGGCGTGTGCGTCTCTTGAGGCTACTGTGGCTCCCACCCAGGAGTACAAGAGTATCCTCGATAGCCGTGCCAGCGCACTGCAGCAACTCGGCACTGCCACAGTATGTTGCTCTGGTATCAGTGAGTTACGGTATCAGCCGTTGGCCGCTGAGCAGAAAAAATTGATTGCCATTGATGGCAGCTCTCCGGCGTTCAACTTCCCGGAAGGCAAGAGCTATTACGCAGCGTTCAAGTTGCCGACCAATTCCGGCGATCTCAAAATTACTGTTGCTGGTCTGATCGACAAGACCCTGTTCAACCCCACTGTATTGATGCTGGACTCTCAGTTCAAACCGACTCGTACTATCGGTTCCGACATCATTACCTATAAGCCGGCCAGACTGCTGGATGGTGATCGGGTTGAGGGGGTCTTTACCATTGACCGCTCCTATGTGGGTAACCCGAACAACGAAACCTACATGGTGATTTACACCACTCAGGCTACTTTGAGTCAAACCACCCAAGCGATGAGCCCCTCCAAGATGATGGCCAAGTCATTGAGTGTTCAGGATTATGGCGCCAAGGATCCGCTGATCCCTCACTCTGCCTGGGGTGTGGTTAGCATTGATGTGGAAGACATGAGCTCCACCAAGCTCGGCGATAACTTCTACAAACCGGTTTACCAGGAAGCGATCGATGCCAACACATCGATCGTCGATCCAGCCCCAAACAAGCTTGTTGTTCCTGCAGCAACAGCAGCTGCTGTTGCAACGAGTGCAGCTGCCCCTGCCAAACCGGCTCCGGCCATGTTGAGTGAAACCGAAGCCTTCTATCAATCACAGATCGAGAAGGCGGTGAAAGCGGGCGATATCGACAAGGCGATGCAGCTGGTCAATGAAGCTGAGCGTGCCGGTTCGGCCAAAGCGAAACAGGTATTTGTCGATGCGGTGAAGCGCTCACAAAAATAAGCTCAAGCAAATTTGAGTGATCACTATATTTATTAAGGCCTCCCTTGTTGGAGGCCTTTTTAATCGGTAGACTGTAATAATACAGAATAAGCGTGTTACGCTGTGTTACACGTCGTTTCCGCGTGTATTGTTTGGAATGATAAAAATACAAAATGAAACTGTAGTTTATATTTAAGTGTAATAGAGTGAGTGTGCAGAATTTCATTCTAAAAATATGTGTAATTCTCCCTCCAGAACAAGTTGTGATCTTCCCTCCAAAATCAATATTCCACACCCATCGAAAGCAGAAATTTACGACCTGCTGGGTTATATTCTGATGGTCAAAATAAGCAAACCCCATTCGATAATATTTCGATGAAGAGTCGTTAGTTCATCCTAATAAATCGTTCAGGGACGACAATCCATTCAGGAGCGCACACAATGTTGAAAAATGCTTTCGCTAATCTGCAAAAGGTTGGTAAGGCGCTGATGCTGCCAGTATCAGTCCTGCCAGTCGCAGGTATTCTGTTGGGGGTGGGTGCTGCCCACTTCAGCTGGCTGCCGGAAATTGTTTCTCAGTTGATGGAACAGGCCGGTGGTTCCGTATTTGGCCAGATGGCCCTGCTGTTCGCAGTGGGTGTCGCTCTTGGCTTTACCAATAACGACGGTGTATCCGGTCTGTCTGCCATCGTTGGCTACGGCATCATGGTCGCCACTCTGAAGGTCATGGCACCTGTGATGGGTGTTGAAAGCATCGAGACCGGTGTGCTGGGTGGTATCCTGGCCGGTGGTATCGCTGCCTGGGCCTTCAACCGCTTCTACAAAATCCAGCTGCCCGAGTATCTGGGTTTCTTCGCCGGCAAACGTGCCGTACCCATCATCACCGGTTTCCTCTCCATCGGTCTGGGTGTCATCCTCTCCGTCATTTGGCCGCCAGTTGGTGGCGCTATCGGTGCCTTCTCTGACTGGGCTGCCAACCAGAACCCGGTACTGGCCTTCGGTATCTACGGTGTGGTTGAGCGTTCTCTGATCCCGTTCGGTCTGCACCACATCTGGAACGTACCGTTCTTCTATCAGGCTGGTACCTGCGTCAACGGTGCCGGTGAAACTGTTCACGGCATCATGACCTGCTTCCTGACCGCTGATGACGCGTCCCGCGCTGCCGGTAACGGCTTCGGTCAGCTGGCTGGTGGCTACCTGTTCAAAATGTTCGGTCTGCCTGCTGCTGCGTTTGCCATCGCTCACGCCGCCAAGCCGGAAAACCGTGCCAAGGTAGTAGGTATCATGGCCTCTGCAGCCCTGACCTCTTTCCTGACCGGTATTACCGAGCCGATCGAGTTCTCCTTCCTGTTCGTTGCTCCGGTACTGTACGCCATCCACGCTGTACTGGCTGGTCTGGCTTACGTACTGACCAACACCCTGGGTATCGTACACGGTCACACCTTCTCCAACGGTTTCATCGACTTCGTTGTTCAGTCCCCGCGTGCCAGCCACATGATGCTGCTGGTTGGTCTGGGTCTGGTATACGCTGCCATCTACTACGTGGTATTCAGCTTCGTTATCCGTGCCATGAACCTGAAAACTCCGGGTCGTGAAGACGAGAGCACCGAGTCCACTGTTGGCCAAGGTAAAGACGAAATGTCCGCCGCTCTGGTTGCTGCCTTCGGTGGTAAAGAGAACATCGCTTCTCTGGATGCCTGCATCACCCGTCTGCGTGTTGGCGTGAAAGATGTAGCCAAGGTTGACCAGGCTGGTCTGAAGAAACTGGGGGCTGCCGGTGTGGTAGTGGCTGGTTCCGGCGTACAAGCCATCTTCGGTACCAAGTCCGACAACCTGAAAACCGACATGGATATTTGGATGAAGAGCAACTAATTCAGTTGCCTGACATCAGGTTCCGGAAGAGGGAGGCGCAAGCCTCCCTCTTCTTTTTGTGCCGTTTGGTGACTGGGAACGGAGTCTGCCATGAAGCGCTTGACCGGTATTGCTGGTACGCGGCAATAAAAAGAGCGCCACAGCGGGCGCTCTTTAAGCAAGAGGGGGAGGGTTAGAGTTTCTCCAGATCCCGCTCAATCTCGCTGATCTTGTTCTGCACCACCTTCTCCAGATGACGCAGGTCGCGCAGGATCTTCTGCTTGATATCGGGGTCGGCATGAACATGCACACCCTGGGTCAGGCTGTCGAGCTCGTCCACCACGTATTTGAGGTTGGCGTTGATCTCGGTGACATCCTTGTACTCATGGGTGCCCGAGTCGACCAGCATGGTCTTGCGCTGGCGCGGGTATTTGAATTTGACACTCTTGGCGAAGAACTCGCCCTTTTGCTTCTTGAAGTAGATCTTGAGGATGTCGTGGTTGGCCTCCTGGCGCAGGGTGTAGCTGTCGACGGAGGCGGGATCCTGGATCCCCAGGCTCTTGAGATTCTCGTACATCAGGCTTCCTCGGTTTGAAACGATCCTGTCCCATCTATCTTAACCGAGCTTGTGCTGCTTGCCTGTGACAGCGGCGCCAAAATCAAAAGGGCGCCATCAGGCGCCCTTTAAATCACGGTAAAACGGCTTACTCGTCGATGGAGCGCAGCAGGGCGTTGATGCCGACCTTGGCACGGGTCTTGGCATCCACCTTCTTGACGATCACGGCAGCGTAGAGGCTGTACTTGCCGCACTTGGAGGGCAGGGAGCCGGAGACGACTACGGAGCCAGCCGGTACGCGGCCGTAGTGGATTTCGCCGGTTTCGCGGTCATAGATGCGGGTGGATTGGCCGATGAAGACGCCCATGGAGATAACGGAACCTTCCTCGACGATCACCCCTTCAACCACTTCGGAGCGGGCACCGATAAAGCAGTTGTCTTCGATGATGGTCGGGTTGGCCTGCAGCGGCTCCAGTACGCCACCGATGCCGACACCGCCGGAGAGGTGCACGTTTTTGCCGATCTGGGCGCAGGAACCTACGGTGGCCCAGGTGTCGACCATGGTGCCTTCGTCAACGTAGGCACCGATGTTGACATAGGAGGGCATCAGTACTGTGTTTGGTGCGATAAAGGAGCCTTTGCGGGCGGTTGCCGGCGGCACCACACGTACACCGGCAGCCTTGAACTGCTCTTCGGTGTAGTTGGAGAACTTGAGGGGAACCTTGTCGTAGTACTGGGCGTCGTCGCCCTTGATGATGCCGTTGTCGTTGATACGGAACGAGAGCAGTACCGCCTTCTTCAGCCACTGATGAACAACCCACTCACCGGCGATCTTCTCGGCAACCCGGGCCTTGCCGGAGTCCAGCAGCTCGATGACTTGCAGGATGGCGGATTTGGTAGCGCTGTCCACAGTGCTCGGGGTAATGGTGTCGCGGCGCTCGAAGGCCGCTTCAATGATCTGTTGCAACTCGGTCATGACAGGTTTCCTTTAAAAAATTCTGTTTGTTGTATCACACTTTTCCGACTGTTTTTAAGTGGCTGACCGGAATTCTTCCGGCCAGCGACCATTTCTTTCATATTTCCCAGCCAACCATTTGTTTGGTATAGGAAAATGGAGGTGAAAACAGCCTCTTTCGAATCAGATCGCACTCACTCCATAGCAAATTGCTGCGGATTGAGCTGATGCACCAGCCGCTCTTCCAGCTGCAGTTGTTGCTCCGGTGTCAATGGCTCGCCATCAAGGCTGGTCAGACTGAAAAAGTCCTCGACCCGTTCGCCAAAGGTGGCGATCTTGGCGGCGTGCAGCGACAGGCCGCACTGCTGGAATACCGCACCGATCCGCGCCAGCAGGCCGGGAGTATCGAGGGCGGTCAGCTCCATCAGGGTGTGGCGGCTCTCCCCCTTGTGCGGCAGAAAAACGACCCGGGTCGGTACGCTGAACTGGCGGTGGCGCCGTGACAGTGGCTTGTTGCGCAGCACCAGCTTGCCCGGCTCCTGCAGCGCCTTCTCCAGCGCCTTCTTGATGGTGGCGGTGCGGTTGGGACTGATGGGTTCGCCATTGGGCTCCAGCACCACAAAGGTATCGAGCACGAAGTTGCTGCGCGAGTTCATGATCTGGGCGTCGTGAATGTTGAGGTTCTTCTGATCCAGCGCCGAGGCGACGGTGGCAAACAGGTTCGGCGTGTCGCGGCAGTAGATGAACACCTCGCTGCCACCGCGGGTCGGGTGTTTGCCGATCAGCACCAGCGGTGCCGGGTTGTCGCCATGCTCGATGATGTGGCGGCAGTGCCAGGCGATCTGTTCCGGGCTGTGACGCAGGAAGTAATCGGCCTTGAAGTCGCTCCAGAGCTGGTTGATCGCCTCTTCCTGCACGTCACGCTGTGCCAGCAGCTGCTTGGCTTGGCGCTGGTTCTCGCGAATGCGCAGCCGCATGTCGGGCGGATTCTCCAGCCCCTGGCGCAGCGCCTTCTGGGTAGCGAAGTAGAGCTCGCGCAGCAGGGTGCCCTTCCAGTCGTTCCACAGGGTGTCGTTGGTGGCGCAGATATCGGCCACGGTGAGGCAGTAGAGCAGGTCGAGATGCTGCTCGTCGCGCACCTTCTGGGCAAAGTCGGTGACCACGTCGGGGTCATAGATATCGCGGCGCTGGGCGGTAACCGACATCAGCAGATGATGGCGCACCAGCCAGGCGACCAGCCGGCTCTCGTAGCGATCGAGGCCGTGCAGCTGGCAGAACTCCAGTGCATCGACGGCGCCAAGTTCCGAGTGATCGCCGCGCCGCCCCTTGGCGATATCGTGGAACAGGGCGGCGATGCTGAGCAGCTCCGGTTTGCGCAATCGGGTGAACACCTCGTGGCAGAGCGGGTGACTCTGGCGGTTGGCCGGATTGGGAAAGCCGTGAATGTTCTTGAGCAGCCGATGGGTATGCTCATCTACCGTGTAGGCGTGGAACATGTCGAACTGCATCTGGCCGACGATGAGGTTCCACTGCGGCAGGTAGGCCGCCAGAATGCCGTACTTGTGCATCAGGCTCATCGGCAGGCCGATACCGTTGGGGTGGCGCAGCAGCGCCATGAACAGGCGGCGGCATTCCGGCAGATCCTGCAGCCAGCAGTTGAGCTTGCGCCGCGCTTCGCGCAGCTGACGCAGGGTGGCGGAGTGGATACCGGCAATCTCGGGATGCTGGGCCATCTGGTAGAAGAGGCGCAGGATGGCGGCGGGCTCGCGGGCGAACAGCTCGGCATCTACTGCATCGATGAGGCGGCCACGGAGCTGGAACTCGTCGGAGAGGCGGCGTACATCCATGGCGCTGTTGCCAAGGATTGCCTCGTCAAATAGCTGCAGCAGCATCTCGTTGAGCTCGGCGACCCGCCGCACCGTCTGGTAGAAGCGCTTCATCATCTGCTCGATCGGCGCGTTGCCTTCCCCCTCGAAGCCCAGCATCTGGGCCACGGTGCGTTGGCGGTCGAACAGCAGGCGGTTGTCGCCTTTGTTGATGGCCATGTGCAAGGCAAAGCGTACCTTCCAGAGGAAATTCTGGCAGTCGAGCAGCTCGCGGTACTCGGCCCGGTTGAGGAAGCCATGGCTGGTCATCTCGAACAGGGTAGTGGCGCCGAAGTGACGACGGGCGACCCAGGCGAGGGTCTGGATGTCGCGCAGGCCGCCCGGATTGCACTTGAGATCCGGTTCCAGCTTGTAGGCGGTACCGAGAAACTGCTGGTGCCGCTCCGCCTGCTCCTGGCGCTTGGCGCGAAAGAAGGCTTCGCTCGGCCAGAAGTGCTGGGGGCCGGTCGCCTCCTTGAGTTGCCGGAAACCCTCCTTGCGACCGGTTATGTAGCGCGCCTCGATGAGGTTGGTGGCGACCGTGATGTCGGCCTTGCCCTGCTCGATGCACTCCGCCACGTTGCGTACCGCCTGACCCACCTCCAGCTTGAGATCCCACAACAGGGTGATGAACTCGCCGATGCGCAGCCCCAGCACTTCGTCCAGCTCGTCGCCGTCATAGAGGATCAGCAGGTCGATGTCGGAGTGGGGGTGCAGCTCGCCTCGGCCATAACCCCCCACCGCGATGAGGGTGAGGTCGCTCTTGTCGAAGCCAAACTTCTGCCAGAGGCGGCAGAGCAGTTGATCCATATATTCGGAGCGGGTGGCAACCAGCTCGATGATGTTGTCACCGGCATCGAAGCGGGCGTGCAGCCAGCCGAGAAAGCGGCTCAGGTACTCTTTGCAGTTGTCGCGGGTGAGCTGGTCGTCGGGTAACAGGTGGGGGGAAAGCAGGCTGGCGTCCATGGCATCTCACACACAAGTGGCAGGCATATGGCTGAAACGGGCAGTAAAAACCCCGGCGCTTTTCGCTAAAGGGCCGGGGTTCGATGTTAGCTGTGTTTGATGAAGCGGTCGATAGTGTCGTCGGGGCGCAGGGTCAGCACTTCGCAGCCATCCTCGGTCACCAGCAGGGTGTGTTCCCACTGGGCGGAGTCGCCGCCATCCTTGGTGGTGACGGTCCAGCCATCCTTCGGATTGACCTTGCTGTGGTACTTCTTGCTGTTGACCATCGGCTCGATGGTGAAGCACATGCCCGCCTTCAGCTCCAGCTTGCCGCCGTTGCGGTAGTGGAGGATCTGCGGCTCTTCATGGAACTCGGCACCGATGCCGTGGCCACAGTAGTCACGCACCACGGAGAACCCTGCCTTCTCGACGATGGGCTGGATCACGGCGCCGATCTCGGTGATGCAGGCGCCCGGGCGCACCTTCTTGATGGCGGCGTAGAGGCTCTCTTGCGCAACCTTGCAGAGCTGACGACGCAGCGGAGTGGTCTCGCCCACGATGAACATGGCGGAGGTGTCGCCGTGGTAGCCATCCTTGATGACGGTGATGTCGAGGTTGATGATGTCGCCATCACGCAACTTCTTGTGGTTCGGGATGCCGTGGCAGATCACATCGTTCACCGAGGTGCAGATGGATTTGGGGAAGCCGTGGTAGTTGAGCGGAGCCGGGATAGCCTGCTGCACGTCAACGATGTAGTTGTGGCAAAGGGTGTTCAGTTCGTCAGTGGTGACGCCTGCTTTGACATGGGGCGCAATCATGACCAGCACATCGGCGGCCAATTGGCCGGCAACGCGCATCTTTTCAATCTCTTCCGGTGTCTTGATTTTAATGGACATGGGATCTCTCTTGCGGCCTGCCACCGGGCCTGCGAGGGCAGGCTGGACAGGTAATGAAAAATAGATGCGTTTGCAATCAGGCCAAAATTTTATCCGCAACCCCCGCGTACTTCCAGTGTGATTGTCATCACAACGTCAAATGGCAGTCGCAACCTCCGTTGACGGGATCCATATTTAGCAGTCGTTTAGCCTCGCTCCGGTGGTGTCGTGGCCAAAGTTATGATATAAAGCGCGCCGGAATGGGGAACTTGCGTCCCGATTTCATCACCCTTACTTAAACAACACACACACATCGACACATATGCCGGGGTGCCTTAACGGGTCGGTTATATGGGATGTGTGGAGGCCTAACCCCAATACAGAGGTATAAAATGGCTAAAGTTTCTATGCGCGACATGCTGCAAGCCGGCGTTCACTTCGGTCACCAGACTCGTTACTGGAACCCGAAAATGAAATCCTACATCTTCGGTGCTCGCAGCAAAGTTCACATCATCAACCTGGAAAAAACCGTTCCGATGTTTGACGATGCCATGAACTTCATCAGCTCCGTAGCTGCCAAGAAAGGCAAGGTACTGTTCGTAGGTACCAAGCGTGCCGCGTCTGAAGCCGTAAAAGAAGCCGCTGAGCGTTGCGACCAGTTCTATGTTAACCACCGCTGGCTGGGCGGCATGCTGACCAACTGGAAAACCGTTCGTCAGTCCATCAAGCGCCTGAAAGATCTGGAAACCCAGAGCCAGGACGGTACCTTCGACAAGCTGACCAAGAAAGAGGCGCTGATGCGTACTCGCGAAATGGAAAAGCTGGAGAAGAGCCTGGGTGGTATCAAGAACATGGGCGGCCTGCCTGACGTTCTGTTCGTTGTCGATGCCGACCACGAGCACATCGCTATCAAAGAAGCCAACAACCTGGGTATCCCGGTAGTTTCCATCGTTGATACCAACTCCAACCCGGACGGCGTTGATTACGTTATCCCGGGTAACGACGACGCTATCCGTGCTGTTCAGCTGTACCTGAATGCTGCTGCTGACACCGTACTGGAAGCTCGCGCTCAGGACATCGTTGTTCAAGCTGAACAAGATGGCTTCGTTGAAGCTGAGTAATTGATAAGGACTGCAAAGCCCTTATTAACCAAGCTGATGTAATTGGTTAGCAGGGGCCCTTGTGGCCCCTGTTTCTTGTCAATTCAAGACCGAGGATACTGGACATGGCAAACATTTCTGCCGCCCTGGTAAAAGAACTGCGCGAGCGCACCGCCGCTGGCATGATGGATTGCAAAAAAGCACTGGAAGAAGCTGCTGGTGATATCGAGCTGGCAATTGAGAACATGCGCAAATCCGGTCAGGCCAAAGCCGCCAAGAAAGCTGGCCGTATCGCCGCTGAAGGTGTGATCTTCGCCCGTACCGAAGGCAACGTTGCCGTCATGATCGAGCTGAACTGCGAGACTGACTTCGTTTCCAAGGATGCCGGCTTCCTGGCCATGGGTCAGAAGATCGTCGAGATCGCTGCTACCCAGAAGATTGCTGATGTTGACGCGCTGAAAGCCGCTGACTTCGGCAACGGTGAGTCCGTAGAGCTGACCATCACCAACCTGATCGCCAAGATCGGTGAGAACATGAACCTGCGTCGCGTGATGCTGGTTGAAGGTGACAACCTGGGTACCTACGTTCACGGTTCCCGCATCGGTGTTATCACCAAGCTGACTGGCGGTACCGACGAGCTGGCCAAAGATCTGGCCATGCACGTAGCTGCCAACAGCCCGCAGTTCGTCAAGCCGGAAGATGTTTCCGCTGACGTCGTTGCCAAAGAGCGCGAAATCCAGATCGACATCGCCATCAACTCCGGCAAGCCGAAAGAGATCGCCGAGAAGATGGTTGAAGGCCGCATGAAGAAGTTCACCGGTGAGGTTTCCCTGACTGGTCAGCCGTTCGTGAAAGATCCTTCCATGACCGTTGCCGAGCTGCTGAAGAAAGAAGGCGCTGACGTTGTCTCCTTCACCCGTTTCGAAGTGGGCGAAGGCATCGAGAAGCAAGAGACCGATTTCGCTGCTGAAGTTGCAGCTCAAATCGCGGCCGCTCAGAAGGCTTAATCGAACCGGTTTTTCCGTTTCCCCAGACCGCGACTTATGTCGCGGTCTTTATATGACCAGGAATCAGTGACATGAGTACCAATCCCAAACCTGCATACAGACGTGTTCTTCTGAAGTTGAGTGGTGAAGCCCTGCAAGGCGCCGAGGGTTTCGGCATTGATCCGGCGGTGCTGGATCGGATGGCCCAAGAGATCAAGGAGCTGGTTGAGTTGGGTGTTCAGGTCGGTCTGGTCATCGGTGGCGGCAACCTGTTCCGTGGTGCCGGTCTTGCCAAAGCGGGCATGAACCGCGTGGTGGGCGACCACATGGGTATGCTGGCAACCGTGATGAACGGTCTGGCCATGCGTGATGCCCTGCATCGTGCTTATGTGAATGCCCGTCTGATGTCTGCCATCTCCCTGCAGGGGATCTGTGACTCCTACGTCTGGGCCGAAGCCATCAGCCAGCTGCGTGCAGGCAAAGTGGTGATCTTCTCTGCCGGTACTGGCAACCCCTTCTTTACTACCGATTCTGCGGCCTGTCTGCGCGGGATCGAAATCGAAGCCGACGTGGTGCTGAAAGCCACCAAGGTTGATGGTGTATACAACGAAGATCCGGTCAAGAATCCGGATGCCGTGCTGTACCATGAATTGAGTTATGATGAAGTTCTTGAAAAAGAGCTCAAGGTGATGGATCTTGCTGCCTTTACTCTGGCACGTGACCATGATCTGCCGATCCGCGTGTTCAACATGAACAAACCGGGTGCCCTGCGCCGGGTTATCATGGGTGAGCCGGAAGGTACCCTGATCCATCACGTCAGCAAATAAGATAGATGCGAGCCGCGTGGCGGCTCGTTCGCCAAAAGGAAAACCGCTGTGATCAACGAGATTAAAAACGACGCCAAGGAGCGCATGGGCAAGAGTGTCGAGTCACTCAAGACCCAGATGTCCAAGATCCGTACCGGCCGTGCTCACCCGAGCCTGCTCGACGGTATCCAGGTTGAGTACTACGGTGCGGCCACTCCGCTGAAGCAGCTGGCCAACGTGGTAGCCGAAGACTCTCGCACCCTCTCCATCTCCGTATTTGACCGCTCCATGATCCAGGCGGTAGAGAAAGCGATCCTGACTTCCGATCTGGGCCTGAACCCCTCCAGCAACGGTCAGAGCCTGCGTGTGCCGCTGCCGCCGCTGACCGAAGAGCGTCGCCGTGACCTGACCAAGGTTGTTCGTGGTGAAGCGGAGAACGCCCGTGTTGCCGTGCGCAACATCCGTCGCGATGCCAACGCCGATCTGAAAGCTCTGCTGAAGGACAAAGAGATCTCCGAAGACGACGACCGTCGCGCCCAGGAAGAGATCCAGAAACTGACCGACTCCTTCATCAAGCTGGTCGATGAGGCCCTTGCTGCAAAGGAGAAGGAGCTAATGGAAATCTAAGCGCCTGAAAGGTATATTACGAGCGCCGTGTAGTGCCCCTGCACGGCGCTTTTGTCTTTGTGGGAGAAAACCATGTCGCTTTTGGCTGCGTTGGGTGATTGTGCCAACACCTCTTTGCCCCGTCACGTCGCCATCATCATGGATGGCAATGGCCGCTGGGCCCAGAACCGTGGCAAGATGCGGGTCTATGGGCACAAAGCTGGCGTCAAGTCGGTGCGTGAGGCGGTGGCCTTTGCCGCCCGGGCCAGGATAGAAGCATTAACCCTGTTCGCCTTCTCCAGCGAGAACTGGCGTCGCCCGGAAGGGGAGGTCAGTGCCTTGATGGAGCTCTTCATTACCGTGCTGGGCCGTGAGGTGAGCAAGCTTCACAGCAACGGCATCCGGCTCAAGGTGATCGGCGATACCGCCCGCTTCAGCGAGCGGCTGCAGGCCAAGATCGCCAAGGCGGAAGCGCTGACCGCCAACAACAAGGGTTTGACCCTGAACATTGCGGCCAACTATGGCGGCCAGTGGGATATAGCCCAGGCGGCCCGCAAGCTGGCCACTGCCGTGGCGACCGGTGAATTGTCAGCCGACCAGATTGATGAGTCCATGCTTGGCCGCGAGGTATGCATGGCCGATCTGCCCCCGGTGGATCTTCTGATCCGTACCGGTGGTGACCATCGCATCAGTAATTTTGTTTTATGGCAGCTCGCCTATGCCGAGCTCTACTTTACCCCGGTGTTGTGGCCCGATTTCAACGAGGCCGAGTTCAGTGAGGCCGTTGCCTCCTTTGTTGCCCGCGAACGCCGCTTCGGTTGTACGGGTGAACAGATCCGGGAATTGATCGCCGAGCAGCAGATCGGCTAAACCCCGCTCCCAAGAGAGAGGTTTCTTTTGCTAAAACAACGAATTATTACTGCTTTGATGTTGATCCCCCTGGTATTGGGGGCACTTTTCTTTCTGCCATTGAAGTTTTTTGCCCTGTTGGCTGCACTGGTCTTTTTGCTGGCCAGCCGTGAATGGAGCGGCTTTGTCTCTGCCGCCCCGCAACAATGGTTACCCATCCTATTCTGCCTGCTGCTCGGGGCTAGCCTGTTCTGGCTGCCGGTGGAGCAGCTCTGGACTCCCCATCTGCACCCGCTGGTGATGGGCGTACTCTGGACCGCTGTCAGCTGGTGGCTGCTCGGCTTGCTGCTGGTGCTGCGCTATCCGCAAAGCGCCAAGCTGTGGAAAGAGTCGGTCTGGCTCAAGTCCCTGTTTGGTTTGGTGACTCTGGTTCCCTTCTTCTGGTCACTGGTGGCCATCCGTGGTTACAACTTCTATCACGACCCCATGATGGGGGCCTGGATCCTGCTGTTCGTCATGGGACTGGTCTGGGCGGCAGATTCTGGCGCGTATTTTTTCGGCAAGGCGTTCGGCAAACACAAGCTGGCACCGGCTGTGAGCCCGGGTAAAACCATCGAAGGGATGTGTGGCGGCCTCTTTACTGCCAGCCTGCTGGCGGTAGGGGTGACCTGGTTCATGGGCTTTGTGCCAGCCAAGATGGGGATCGTGCTGTTCTGCTCGCTGCTGGCGGTGCTCGCCTCTGTACTCGGCGATCTGACCGAGAGCATGTTCAAGCGTGAAGCGGGCATCAAGGATTCCGGCTCTCTGCTGCCTGGCCATGGCGGCATCCTCGACCGGATCGACAGCCTGACGGCCGCTCTGCCGGTGTTCCTGCTCAGCTATCTGCTACTCAGCCAGGAGTTCTGATGCACAAGTCTCTGGTTATTCTGGGAGCGTCCGGCTCCATTGGTCAGAGTACCCTGAAGGTGCTGCGCCACAACCCGGGCAGTTGGCAAGTATTGGCGTTGACCGCCGCCCGCAATGTGGATGCCATGTTGCGGGATTGTCTCGAATTCTCCCCCCGTTTTGCCGTGATGGTCGATGAGGAGGCCGCCCGTGAGCTGGCTGCTCGTCTGCAAGCGCACGGCAGTGCGACTAGGGTCATGTCTGGTGCCGCCGCCCTGTGCGACGTAGCCGCTCACCCCGATGCTCACAGCGTGATGGCGGCCATTGTCGGTGCGGCCGGACTCGCCCCCACCATGGCTGCGGTACGTGCCGGCAAGCGCATTCTGCTGGCCAACAAGGAGGCGCTGGTGATGTCCGGTGCCTTCTTCATGGAAGCCGTGCGTGAGCATGGTGCCGAGCTGCTGCCCATCGACAGCGAACATAACGCCATCTTCCAGTGCCTGCCGACCGAGGTGCAGCGCCAACCCGGTTTCTGCGATCTGGCGGCGGCGGGGATCAGCAAAATCCTGCTGACCGGTTCCGGTGGCCCGTTCCGTTATACCGAGGTTGGCGAGCTGGCCCATGTCACGCCGGCACAAGCCATCGCTCACCCCAACTGGTCGATGGGGGCCAAGATTTCGGTCGACTCCGCCACCATGATGAACAAGGGGCTGGAGTATATCGAGGCGCACTGGCTGTTTAATGCGGCGCCCGAGCAGATCCAGGTGGTGATCCACCCGCAGTCGGTGATCCACTCCATGGTGCAGTACAAGGATGGCTCCGTGCTGGCCCAGCTCGGCAACCCCGATATGTGCACTCCTATCGCCCACGCGCTGGCCTATCCCAATCGCATCCCTTCCGGCGTGGAACCTTTGGATTTCTTCAGTGTCGGAGAGTTCAGCTTTATCCGGCCTGATTACGATCGCTATCCCTGCCTGGCGCTGGCCATCAATGCCTGCCACAAGGGGCAGGCTGCAACCACTGCGCTCAATGCGGCCAATGAAGAGGCGGTTGCCGCCTTCCTGGCCGAGCGGATTGGCTTTATGGATATTGCCCGGATCAACGAGGCGGTGATGCTGGCGCTGGAGAGCAGTGCCGTGAGCTCCCTCGACGATCTGTTTGCCCTGGATGGCGTCGCGCGTGCCCGTGCCCGCCACCTGATTGAGGAGCTTGGCTGATGGGCGGTGTGTTGTGGAATATCGGGGCCTTTGTCGTTGCCCTTGGCCTGCTGGTCGCAGTGCACGAGTTTGGCCACTTCTGGGTTGCCCGCCGTTGCGGGGTAAAGGTTGAGCGTTTCTCCATCGGTTTTGGCAAGGCGATCTGGCGTCGTCTTGGCAAGGACGGCACCGAATACGTGCTGGCCCTGATCCCGCTGGGTGGTTACGTCAAGATGCTCGATGGCCGGGTGGATGAGCTCAAACCCGGTGACGAGCAGCATGCCTTCAATCACAAATCGGTATGGGCCCGGATGGCCATCGTTGCGGCTGGCCCCATGGCCAACTTCGTCTTTGCCCTGTTTGCCCTCTGGCTGATGTTCATGATCGGCGTACCGGCGGTAAAACCGGTGATTGGCGAGGTGCGCCCTGCTTCCATCGTGGCCGAGGCGGGCATCCTGCCAGGCATGGAGATTGTCGGTGTGGGTGATGAGCAGACCGGCGACTGGGAGAGCGTCACTTATGCCCTGCTGAGCCATCTGGGCGATCAGTCGGTCACCCTCAAGGTCAAAGCCCCCCAGACCAGCTATGCCACCGACAAGAATCTGTCGCTGGAGAGCTGGAAGTTTGATCCGGACCGGGAATCCCCGATCGGCAGCTTGGGGATCGTGCCCCTTGGTGGCAAGGTATTGCCTGTGGTGTCGGCCGTGGTGGCCAAGAGTGCAAGTGAAAAGGCGGGTTTGCAGGTTGGCGATCGCATCAAGCGGGTCGGCGAGCAGGAGATCACCGAGTGGGCCCAGTTCGTCGAGCTGGTGCAGCACGCACCGGGCGCACCGTTGCAGGTGGTGGTCGAGCGCAACAACCGCGACCTTGATGTGACCCTGACCCCGGATATCAGAAAGGTGCAGGGCAAACTGGTTGGTTTTGTCGGTCTCTCGCCGCAACTGGTTCCATTACCGGATGAATACCGAATTCTGTTACAGTATGGCCCTTTGCAGGCCCTGTGGCAGGGAGCCCAGAAGACCTGGAGCCTGATCACGCTCACCTTTGACATGATCGGCAAGCTGGTTGCTGGCATAGTGTCGCTGGATAACCTGAGCGGCCCCATCTCCATTGCCAAGGGGGCGGGCAGCAGTGCCGACTATGGTCTGGTCTATTTCTTGAGTTTTCTGGCGCTGATCAGCGTCAACCTGGGGATCATCAACCTGTTCCCCCTGCCGGTGCTCGATGGTGGCCATCTGGTCTATTTCCTTATCGAAGCGGTCACTGGCAAACCAGTGTCGGAGAGAATTCAGGAAGTGGGTTTCAGGATCGGTGCCGCCATTCTGATGTTATTGATGGGCATTGCGCTGTTTAACGATTTCGCTCGCCTCTGAGGCCAGAGCATCAACAAGGACACATAAGAACAAAATGGCTGTTAAAAAAGCATTGGTGTTGAGTTGCCTGCTGGGCGCCAGTTTCCTGGCCCAGGCGGCCCCTGCCTCTTTTGTGGTGCAAGACATCCAGGTCGAAGGTTTGCAACGGGTGACCCTGGGTGCGGCACTGTTGAACCTGCCGATCCGGGTTGGCGACTCTGTCGACTCCGTTGCATTGGCGAATGCCATCAAGAAGCTCTACTCCTCGGGCAATTTCGAGGATGTGAAGGTCTACCGTGATGGTCAGGTGCTGCAGGTGATGGTCAAGGAGCGTCCGACCATCTCCAGCATCGAGTTCTCCGGTAACAAGGATATCAAAGAGGAGCAGCTGACCCAGAGTCTGGAGTCCTCCGGCATCCGTGTCGGCGACCCGCTGGATCGCACCGTGCTTACCTCCCTCGAGAAAGGGCTGGAAGATTTCTACTATGGCGTGGGCAAGTACTCCGCCAAGGTCAAGGCCATCGTCACCCCGCTGCCGCGCAACCGGGTTGACCTGAAGTTCACCTTCGTCGAAGGTCAGGCTGCCAAGATCCAGCAGATCAACATCGTCGGCAACAGCGTCTTCCCGGAAGAGAAGCTGATTGCCCAGCTCTCCCTGCGTGACGAGGTGCCCTGGTGGAACTTCACTGCGGATCAGCGCTATCAGAAGCAGAAGCTGGCCGGTGATATCGAAACCCTGCGCTCCTACTACATGGACCGCGGTTATATCCGCTTCCAGCAGGAGTCCACCCAGGTCTCCATGACCCCGGACAAGAAGGGCGTTTACGTCACCCTCAACATCAAGGAAGGGGATCAGTACAAGGTCTCCGGCGTCCAACTCAAGGGGGAGCTGATCGATCGCGGCGGCGAGATGAAGGGGCTGATCCCCATCGAAGCGGGCAGCACCTACTCCGCGAGCCAGGTCACCCACACCGAAGAGGTGCTCTCCAAGTTCCTCGGTCGTTATGGTTATGCCTATCCGAAAGTGGTCACTTTCCCGCAGATCAATGACAAGACCAAGGAAGTCGAGCTCATCGTCAACGTCGAGCCGGGTCCGCGCGTCTATGTGCGCAACATCAACTTCACCGGCAACGCCACCACCGAAGATCAGGTGCTGCGCCGCGAGATGCGTCAGATGGAGGGCACCTGGCTCTCTTCCGACAACATCGAGCAATCCAAGAGCCGCCTCAACCGCCTTGGCTACTTCGAGAGTGTGGAAGTGGATACCAAGCGGGTGCCGGGCAACGAGGATCTGGTCGATCTCGACTTCAAGGTCAAGGAGCAGCCAGCCGGCTCCATCAACGCCGGTATTGGTTACGGTACCGAGTCTGGTCTGAGCCTGCAGGCGGGGATCTCCCAGGACAACTTCATGGGAACCGGCAAGAAAGTTGCCATCAATGCCAGCACCAACGACTACTCCAAGAACGTTGACCTGAGCTACAACGACCCCTATTTCACCGTCGATGGCGTCAGCCTGGGTGGCCGGGTCTACTATAACCAGTTCCGTGCCGATGATGCGGATATCGTTGATTACGAAAACGAAACCATCGGTTTCCGTCTCTCCAGCGGCTTCCCGGTCAACGAGTTCAACCGTCTCGACTTCAGTACCGGTGTCGAGAGCACCAAGCTGAGCCGTCCGTCATTCAATGCCCAGAACTATCAGGAGTGTCTGAAAGACAACCCCGATACCGATGGCAACACCTACTGCTGGGATCAGTGGAACGACAACCGCCAGTCGGTGCAGATGGATCAGTTCTGGAACCTCTACTCGCAGGATGGTTCCAACCTCGACTTCGTGACCGTCGATGTGACCGCTGGCTGGACCCGCTCCACCCTGAACAAGGGGATGTTCCCGACCGCCGGTGATCGCCAGCGTTTAAACGCCAAGGTGACCGTGCCGGGCATGGAGCTGCAGTACTACAAGCTCTCTGCCGAAGATGCCCACTACTTCCCGCTCGATGCGGATCACAGCTGGGTAGTGATCGGCAAGGGGCGCGTCTCCTACGGCAATGGCTATGGCAATGACTCCATGCTCCCCTTCTTCGAAAACTACTACGCCGGTGGTTTCGATACGGTGCGTGGCTTCAAGAGCAATACCATCGGTCCCAAGGCGATCTACAAGACCTATAACAAGCCGGGTACCGGAACCTGTACCGGCAATCAGCCGTGTGAGACCGGGTATTACGAAGGTTCCGACACCTCGGTCGGTGGCAATGCACTGGCGGTGGCCTCGTTCGAACTGGTCTTCCCGACTCCGTTCGTCTCCGAGACCTATCGTCCGCAGATCCGCTCTACCGCCTTTATTGATGCCGGTACTGTCTGGAGCACCGATTTTGCCAATGGTGCCTACCCCTGTGCTTCCGGGGCGGATTGCAACTACTTGAGCCAGGACTACTCCAGCCCGGGTAACATCCGGGTCTCTGCCGGTGTCTCCCTGCAGTGGCTCTCACCGATGGGGCCGCTGGTATTCGCACTGGCCAAGCCGATCAAGAAATATGAGGGTGACCGTACCGAGTTCTTCTCGTTCAACATCGGCCGTACCTTCTGATGAGTGTTTCACCCCCACCCATGCTGTGGGGGTATTCAATGATGGGACGCGCAGCTTGCGTGCCTCACCAGGTAACAAGACGGTGTCAATGCCGCTTGCATAATCGGGTAAATCAGGTAGCCCTCGCCATGAGGGAACAAGGAGTAAGTGTGAATAAAGCGTTGAAAGTAGCTGGTTTGAGCTTTGCACTGATGGCTGCCGGCATGGGTTCTGCCTTCGCTGAGACCAAGATCGCCGTGGTCGACATGGGCGAAGTTTTCCAAAAGCTGCCCCAGCGTGAAGCCGTTGCCGCCAAGCTGAAAGGCGAATTCGAGCCGCGCATGCGCGAGCTGCAGAAGCTGGAACAGGAAGGCCAGAAGCTGGTCGAGAAGTTCCGCAAGGATGAAGCCTTCATGAGCGCCGAGCAGAAGAAGCAGAGCCAGGAGAAGCTGGCCAAGCTGCAGATGGAGTTCAACCAGAAGCGCCAGGCATTCGAGCAGGACAACGGCCGTCGTCAGTCTGAAGAGCGCAACAAGATCCTGACCAAGGTGCAAGCTGCCATCGACTCCATCGCCAAGAGCAATGGTTACGATCTGGTGCTGGAGCGTAACGCTGCCCCGTATGCCGCCAGCAAGCTGGACATCTCCGGCCAGGTTATTTCTCAGGTAAGCAAGAGCAACTAATTGATGGCATTTACTCTCGCACAGCTGGCCCAGCAACTGGGGGCCCAGGTCCATGGCGACGGAACCCTGGAAATCCGCAAGGTAGCGACACTGGAAAAGGCCGGGGAGGGTGAGATTACCTTCCTGTCCAACAAGAAGTACCGCTCTTATCTGGAGCAGAGCAAGGCGACTGCCGTGCTTATCACAGAGGCGGATCTCCCTTTCTGTCCCACCAATGCACTGGTGCTCAAGGATCCATACGTGGGTTTTGCCCGGGTAGCCCAACTGCTGGATACTACCCCGCAGCCGGCAATGGATATCCATCCGAGTGCCGTCATCGCAGCCGACGTCCAGCTGGGTGAGAGAGTGGCCATCGGTGCCAATGCAGTGATCGAATCCGGCGTTGTGCTGGGTGACGATGTCCGCATTGGCCCGGGTTGTTTCGTTGGCAAGAATACCCGGCTGGGAGCTCGCTCCCGGCTGTGGGCCAACGTCACCCTCTATCACAATGTGACCATGGGTACCGACTGTCTGGTTCAATCCGGTACTGTGATCGGTGCCGATGGTTTCGGTTATGCCAACGAACGTGGCGAGTGGATCAAGATCCCCCAGCTCGGCGGCGTGACTATTGGCAACCGGGTCGAGATCGGTGCCTGCACCACCATCGACCGCGGTGCGCTGGAAGATACCCGCATCGCTGACAACGTCATCATCGACAATCAGTGCCAGATCGCCCACAACGTCGAGATCGGCTACGGCACCGCCGTGGCGGGCTCCACCGTGATGGCAGGTAGTCTCAAGGTCGGCAAATACTGTATCATTGGCGGCGCTTCCGTCTTTAACGGGCATATGGAGATCTGCGACCAGGCCACCGTTACCGGTATGGCCATGGTGATGCGACCCATTACCGAGCCCGGTGTCTACTCTTCCGGCATCCCTCTGCAAACCAATAAAGAGTGGCGCAAGACCGCCGCCCGGGTGATGCGTATCGAAGAGATGCACAAGCGGTTAAGCAAGCTTGAGAAGAAGCTGGATCAAGAATAATCACGATTGGTATAGGGTACTGTTTTGACTACTGAAAAGAAGAGCCTGGGCATCCAGGAAATCATGGATCTGCTGCCCCACCGTTATCCGTTCCTGATGGTGGATCGTGTAGACGACTACGAGATCAGCGATGAGCGCAAAACCCTGCGCGCCATCAAGAACGTCTCCTTCAACGAGCCGATCTTCCAGGGGCACTTCCCGGCCAAGCCGGTGTTCCCGGGCGTACTGATCCTCGAAGCGATGGCGCAGGCCACCGGTATCCTGGCCTTTACCATGGTGGGCAAGCCGTCCCCCAATGAACTCTATTACTTTGCCTCAATCGACAACGCTCGTTTCAAGCGTCCGGTCGGCCCCGGTGACCAGCTGGTGCTCGACGTGGAGTTCCTGAAAGAGCGTCGCGGTATTGCCAAGTTCACCGGTGTCGCCACCGTCGACGGTGAAGTGGTCTGTACCGCCGAGCTGATGTGCGCCAAACGCGAGGTTTAACACACGTGATCGACCAGACTGCCACCATTCACGATACTGCTATCGTCCATGAGTCTGCCGTGATCGGTAAAGGGGTTGAAATCGGCCCCTTTTCTGTCATCGGCGCCGAGGTAGAAATCGGCGACAACACCTGGGTGGGCTCCCACGTTGTGATCAAGGGCCCGACCAAGATTGGTCGCGGCAACAAGATCTTCCAGCACACCTCCATCGGTGAGGATTGCCAGGACAAGAAGTACGCCGGCGAGCGCACTTTCCTCGAGATTGGCGACAACAACGTCTTTCGCGAGAACTGCACCGTGCACCGTGGCACCATCCAGGATCAGAGCCTGACCAAGGTGGGCTGCGGTAACCTGTTCATGGTCAACGTTCACGTTGCCCACGACTGCATCATCGGTGACAACTGCATTTTCGCCAACAACGCGACCCTGGCGGGCCACGTGGTGATCGGCGATTTCGTGATCTTCGGCGGTCTCTCTGCCATTCACCAGTTTGGCCGTGTCGGTTCCCACGCCTTCGTCGGTGGCTGTGCCGCCCTGAACAAGGACGTGCCGCCCTACGTGATGGCCGCCGGTAACTACGCCAAGCCGTTCGGGGTAAACTCCGAAGGTCTGCGTCGCCGCGGTTTCAGCGCCGATGCTATCTCCGCCGTCAAGCGTGCCTACAAAGAGATCTTCCGCTCTGGCAAGACCATCGAAGAGGTGCTGCCGGTGCTGATCGAGATGGCGCAAGCCGAGCCGGCCGTCCAGCTCTATGTGGACTTCCTCAAAGACAACGAGCGCGGGATCATCCGTGCCTGATCCGGTTCGTATCGGTATCGTCGCCGGAGAGGTCTCCGGCGACATTCTGGCTGCCGGTCTGGTGCGCGAGCTGCAAGTCCGCTACCCGGACGCGCAGTTTGAAGGGATCGCCGGGCCGCGCATGCAGGCTCTGGGCGTCAAGGCCCTGTTCGAGATGGAAGAGCTCTCCGTCATGGGGATCACCGAGGTGCTGGGCCGTCTGCCGCGTATCCTCAAGGTTCGTCGCGAACTGCTGCGCCACTTCATCGCCAATCCGCCCGATATCTTCATCGGTGTGGATGCACCGGATTTCAATATCGGGGTGGAGCTGAAACTGCGCCGCGCCGGTATCAAGACGGTTCACTATGTCAGCCCCTCGGTGTGGGCATGGCGTCAGAACCGCATTCACAAGATCAAGGGCGCCACCGACATGGTGCTCGCCTTCCTGCCGTTCGAGAAAGCCTTCTACGACCGCTTCGAGGCCCCTTGCCGTTTTGTTGGCCACACCATGGCGGATGACATTCCGCTGGTGCCGGATCAGGCTGCCGTGCGTCGCAAGCTGGGTATCGATGCCAACCGCCGCTGGTTGGCGGTACTGCCGGGCAGCCGCACGGCGGAAGTGGGCTTTATGTCCCCTCTGTTTCTCGAAGCGTGCAAACACCTGACGGTGCGCTATCCGGATCTCGGCTTCATCGTGCCGCTGGTCAACCAGAAACGACGTGAGCAATTCATGGCTATCAAGGCCGAAGTGGCGCCGGATCTCGAGATGGTGCTGCTGGAAGGGCAGGGCCGCGAGGCGATGATCGCAGCCGATGTGGTGATGCTCGCCTCCGGCACCGCAGCGCTCGAAGCCATGCTGGTGAAAAAGCCGATGGTGGTGGGTTACAAGCTCAAGCCCTTCAGCTACTGGCTGGCCCAGCGGCTGGTGAAGACCGAATTTGTCTCCCTGCCCAACCTGCTGGCCGGGCGCATGCTGGTGCCGGAACTCATCCAGCACGAGTGCACCCCGGAGAATCTGGTGGAAGAGGTGAGCAAATATTTCGAGCACGACAACAGTGCGCTGGTCAACACCTTCACCGAGCTCCATCAACTCATTCGCTGCAACGCCGATCTGCAGGCTGCCGAGGCGGTAGCAGAGTTGCTCGGCAGGTAGCAGCGGTAGGTTCGATTAGCCGCGCTGCGGCGTAATCGGACGATCGCGTCACTGTGTCACCGAACGCTCACCTAACTAATAGATGCCCAGGGAACGTTCGAATACGCTTCGCTATTCGAACCTACCTTCCTTGTTTTGATTCAAGGCTACAAGATGATGATCGATATTCCTGACGACAAGCTGGTTGCCGGTGTGGACGAAGTGGGCCGCGGCCCGCTGGTGGGTGACGTGGTCACCGCCGCGGTCATTCTCGACCCGGCCAATCCGATTGCCGGGCTGGCGGATTCCAAGAAGCTCTCCGAGAAGAAGCGACTCGCCCTGTTTGATGAGATCAAAGAGAAGGCGCTGGCCTTCGCTATCGGCCGCGCCACCCCGGAGGAGATCGACGAGCTCAACATCCTGCATGCTACCATGCTGGCGATGCAGCGCGCCGTAGCGGGGCTGAAGGTGACCCCCGAGCTGGTCTTTATCGATGGCAACCGCTGCCCGGCTCTGCCGATGGAGGCGCGTGCCGTGGTCAAGGGCGATAGTCTGGTGGCCGCCATCAGCGCCGCCTCGATCCTCGCCAAGGTGACCCGTGATGCGGAGATGACCGAGCTGGACAGCCGTCACCCCGAGTACGGTTTTGCCCGCCACAAGGGTTATCCGACTGCGGAGCACCTCGCCATTCTGGCCGAGCGCGGCCCACTGCCGGAGTATCGCAAAAGCTTCAAGCCGGTGCGCCGCGCACTGGGGCTCGAATAATCCATGCTGATCTGTCAGAACGATTTCTGCCTTGGCTGGTTCTGCTTGCGTAATGAGAGGGCATGACGATGGCTGACCCCCGTTTTATCCATTTGCGAGTCCACACCGACTTCTCCATGGTGGATGGACTGCAGAAGATCAATCCCATCGTCGGGGCTGCCGCGGCCGACAACATGCCGGCAATTGCCCTGACCGACCAGATGAACATGTGCGGTCTGGTGCGCTTCTATGGTGCCGCCCACGGCAAGGGGATCAAACCCATCGTCGGCGCCGACCTCTGGGTTCAGAGTGACGAGCTTGGCGACGAACAGTTCCGCCTCACCCTGCTTGCCATGGACAACGAGGGCTACCAGAACATCACCCTGCTCATCTCCCGCGGTTATCAGCGCGGCCATGTGCAGGGGCGTCCGGTCATCGACAAGGCCTGGCTTGCCGAACACGCCAAGGGGGTGATCGTCCTCTCCGGCGGGCGTGAGGGGGATGTGGGCAAGTTCCTGCTCAAGGGTAACCGCCAGATGACCGAGCAGTGTGTCGCCTTCTATCAGACCCACTTCCCGGATGCCTATTACCTCGAGCTGCTGCGCACCGGCCGCTCTGACGAGGAGGTCTATCTGCACATGGCGGTGGCCATTGCCACCGAGTTCGAGCTGCCGGTAGTGGCCACCAACGAGGTTGTGTTCCTCAACGCCGATGACTTCGACGCCCACGAGATCCGGGTCGCCATCCACGATGGCTATACCCTGATGGACAAACGCCGTCCCCGTCGCTACAGCCCGCAGCAGTACCTGCGCAGTCAGGAGGAGATGTGCGAGCTCTTTGCCGACATCCCCGAGGCGCTGGAGAATACGGTGGAGATCGCCAAACGCTGCAACGTGACGGTGCGTCTTGGCGAATATTTCCTGCCCAACTTCCCGACCGGCGACATGACCACCGAAGATTTTCTGGTGGCCAAATCGAAAGAGGGTCTGGAGGAGCGTCTCGAGTTCCTGTTCCCGGATCCGGCGGTGCGGGCCGAGCGCCGTCCCGAGTATGATGAGCGTCTCGATATCGAGCTGAAAGTAATCAACCAGATGGGGTTCCCGGGTTACTTCCTCATCGTGATGGAGTTTATCCAGTGGTCCAAGGACAACGGTATTCCCGTTGGCCCGGGCCGGGGTTCGGGTGCGGGCTCTCTGGTGGCCTACGCCCTCAAGATCACCGACCTCGACCCGCTGGAATTTGACCTGCTGTTCGAACGTTTCCTCAACCCCGAGCGGGTATCCATGCCCGACTTCGACGTCGACTTCTGCATGGATCGGCGCGACGAGGTGATCGAGCACGTCTCCGATATGTACGGTCGGGAGGCGGTGTCGCAGATCATCACCTTCGGCAGCATGGCGGCCAAGGCGGTGGTGCGGGACGTGGGCCGGGTGCTGGGCCACGCCTACGGTTTTGTCGATCGCATCTCCAAGCTGATCCCGCCGGATCCCGGCATGACGCTGGCCAAGGCGTTCGAGGCCGAGCCCAAGCTGCCCGAGCTCTACGAGCAGGATGAGGAGGTCAAAGACCTCATCGACATGGCCCGCCGCTTGGAAGGGGTAGTGCGCAACGCCGGTAAACACGCCGGTGGCGTGGTGATCGCGCCCACCAAGATCACCGACTTTGCGCCGCTCTACTGCGATGACGAGGGTCATCACCCGGTCACCCAGTTCGACAAGAACGACGTGGAATACGCCGGTCTGGTGAAGTTCGACTTCCTCGGTCTGCGAACGCTCACCATCATCGACTGGGCGCTCGGCATGATTAACCCGCGTCTTGCCAAAGAGGGCAAGCCGCCGGTCGACATCGCCGCCATCCCCATCGATGACAAGCGCTCGTTCGATCTGCTGCAGCGCTACGAGACCACAGCGGTATTCCAGCTTGAATCCCGCGGCATGAAGGACCTCATCAAGCGGCTGCAGCCCGACTGCTTCGAAGACATGATCGCACTGGTGGCCCTGTTCCGACCGGGCCCGCTCCAGTCAGGCATGGTGGATAACTTCATCGACCGTAAACACGGTAATGAAGCTATCTCCTACCCGGATGAGAAGTGGCAGCACGAGAGCCTCAAGCCCATCCTTGAGCCTACCTACGGCATCATCCTCTATCAGGAGCAGGTGATGCAGATTGCCCAGACGCTGGCGGGCTACACGCTCGGTGGCGCGGACATGCTGCGTCGGGCGATGGGTAAGAAAAAGCCCGAGGAGATGGCCAAGCAGCGAGCCGGTTTCGAAGAGGGCGCCATCAAAAATGGCGTCGACGGCGAACTGGCGATGAAGATCTTCGATCTGGTGGAGAAGTTTGCGGGCTACGGCTTCAACAAGTCGCACTCCGCCGCCTATGCGCTGGTCTCCTACCAGACCCTCTGGCTCAAGACCCACTTCCCGGCCGAGTTCATGGCGGCGGTCATGACCGCCGATATGGACAACACCGACAAGATCGTGACCTTGGTGGACGAGTGCCAGCGGATGGGGCTGACCGTGATCCCGCCTGATGTGAACACCGGCCGCTATCGCTTCTCGGTCAACGAAGACGGTCACATTGTCTACGGTATCGGCGCGGTGAAGGGGGTGGGTGAAGGCCCCATCGACGCGATTCTGGACGCGCGGGATCGGGATGGCCCGTTCCGCGATCTGTTCGACTTCTGCAACCGGGTCGACATCAAGAAGCTCAACAAGCGGGTGATGGAGAAGCTTATTCTCTCCGGTGCCATGGATCGGCTCGGCCCCCACCGAGCTGCCCTGATGGCGACCCTGGAAGAGGCGATGCGCGCCGCCGAGCAGCATGCCAAAGCGCAGGCTGTGGGGCAGGTCGACATGTTCGGCGTGCTTACCGAAGAGATTGACGACGTCAAGAAGGCGTTCGCCAATGTGCCGCACTGGCCTGACAAGGTGTGGCTGGAAGGGGAGCGCGAGACCCTCGGGCTCTATCTCACCGGCCACCCCATCAACCAGTACAGCGGCGAGCTGCGTCGTTATACGTCGGGCCGGTTGTGCGATCTGCATCCTACTTCCCGCGATACGGTGACCACGGCGGCGGGGCTGGTGATTGCCGCCCGCAGCATGGTGACCAAGCGCGGCAACAAGATGGGGATCTTCACTCTGGACGACCGCTCCGGCCGTCTCGATGTGACACTTTTCAGCGAAGCGCTGGAAAAGTACGAAGAGTTGATGCAAAAAGACCGTATTTTGGTGGTTTCTGGACAGGTCAGCTTTGATGACTTCTCCGGTGGCCTTAAAATGTCGGCCCGTGAATTACTGGATATCAACGATGCGAGGGAGCGTTTTGCCAGAGCAATTCGCATCTCCCTTGATGAACAGCGTATCGATGATCGCTTTTTTCCGCGTTTGTGCGAGATTTTGGAGCCCGCCCGTGCCGGAGTCTGTCCGGTTCAGGTAAACTATCGTCGCCCCGGTTCCCGGGTGCGATTGACGCTCGGTACCGAGTGGCGGGTGACGCCCACCGATCAACTGTTAGATGACTTGCGCGTCCTGCTTGGGCGAGAGCGGGTCGAGTTGGTTTTTGATTAGAGGTTCTAAGGCCCTATGAGTCTTTTTCTGGATTTTGAACAGCCGATTGCCGAGTTGCAGGCGCAGATTGATGAACTCAAACATGTGAGTGAAGGCAATCGTGCCGTGGATCTTAAAGACGAGATCCATCGGCTGGAGAAGAAAAACGAAGAGCTGACCAAGAAGATCTTCGGTGATCTGGGTGCCTGGCAGGTATCCCAGATGGCGCGTCATCCCCAGCGCCCTTACACCCTCGACTACCTCGAGCACATCTTCACCGATTTTGACGAGCTGGCTGGCGATCGCGCCTATGCCGACGACAAGGCCATCGTCGGCGGTATCGCCCGTCTCGACGGCGAGCCGGTGATGGTGATTGGTCACCAGAAGGGTCGCGAGACCAAGGAGAAGATCAAGCGTAACTTCGGCATGCCGCGCCCGGAAGGGTACCGCAAGGCCCTGCGCCTGATGGAGATGGCCGAGCGCTTCAAGATGCCGATCATCACCTTTATCGACACTCCGGGCGCCTACCCGGGCGTGGGTGCCGAGGAGCGTGGCCAGTCCGAAGCGATTGCCCGCAACCTGAAGGTGATGGCCGGTCTGACCGTGCCGGTAGTCTGCACCGTGATCGGTGAAGGCGGCTCCGGCGGCGCACTGGCCATCGGCGTGGGTGACCGCGTCAACATGCTGCAGTACTCCACCTATTCCGTCATCTCGCCGGAAGGGTGCGCTTCCATCCTGTGGAAGAGTGCCGACAAGGCCTCCGTGGCGGCCGATGCGATGGGCATCACTGCCCAGCGCCTGAAAGAGCTCAAGCTCATCGACTCCATCGTCGAGGAGCCGCTTGGTGGCGCTCACCGCGATGTCGCCAAGATGGCCAAAAACCTCAAGGCGCGCATCAAGCAGGATCTGGATGCCCTGCGCCCGCTCGATAGCGAGCAGCTGCTGGAGCAGCGTTACCAGCGTCTGCTGGGCTACGGCTACTGCTAAGTCCACTTGCTCTGCTCTGCACCAAGCCCCCGTCGATACGGGGGCTTTTGTTTTATGGCCCTTTAACAAGCAGTCAGGCGTGTTTCTGAACGCCGGTTGGAGGCAACAAAAAAGCGCCCCGGGTGAGCGGGGCGCTTTTACCAAGATTGGCTCGATTACAGCTCAATCTCGTCGGTCAGACCTTCATAGGCGATATCGATTGATTGCAGCTCCTTCTGCAGGCGGTGCTTGTCTTTCAACGCCTCAATCTCGCGCCATTTGCGTTTTTTTCCCGTTGTCCCGCGGCTACGTGAACCGAGCTCAACTACCTCGTCATAATCGAAGTTGAACATTTCCATGGCTCCCTCCTTGGTTTTTATCGTTTTCACCATCCGTATAACATAACGAGGTTGAAAATAAAACGTTTTCGTTACAGCTCTATGACCGTGCTAAAAGTCGGGTACAAAAAAACCGGGCTCCCCTGAGAGGGCCCGGTTTTTCGTAGAAAAATTAACCGATTACAGGCGGCCAGCCAGCATGGTTTCCAGCTTGCCCTGGTCGATGGCAAACATGCGGATACCTTCACCCAGCTTCTCGTGAGCCATGGCGTCCTGGTTCAGTTCCCAGCGGAATTCGGCCTCGGTCATCGGGGTCGGTTTCGCTTTGCGCTCGCCGGTGTAGTCCAGCTTGCGTACCACAGCGCCTTCAGCCTTGCTCAACTCTTCCAGCAGGGCCGGGCCAATGGTCAGACGGTCGCAGCCTGCCAGCTCCAGGATCTCGCCGGTGTTGCGGAAGCTGGCGCCCATGACCACGGTCGGGTAGTCGTGCTGCTTGTAGTAGTTGTAGATGGAGGTAACGGAGACCACGCCCGGATCTTCGCTGGCGGTGTAATCACGGCCATTTTTGGCTTTGTACCAGTCGAGGATGCGGCCCACGAACGGGGAGATCAGGAAGGCGCCGGCTTCGGCACAGGCGCGAGCCTGGGCGAAGGAGAACAGCAGGGTCAGGTTGCACTGGATACCCTCTTTCTCCAGCACTTCGGCGGCACGGATCCCTTCCCAGGTGGAGGCCAGTTTGATCAGGATGCGGTCGTTGTTGATGCCGGCTTCGTTGTAGAGACGGATCAGTTTGCGGGCCTTGGCGATGCTGGCGTCGGTATCGAAGGAGAGACGGGCATCCACTTCGGTGGAGATCCGGCCCGGAACGATCTTCAGCACTTCCAGACCGATGTTGACTGCCAGCTTGTCGCCCGCGTCGATGATTTGCTGTGCCTTGTCCTGGCTCTGGGATTTGGCCCACTTGATGGCATCTTCGATCAGCGGTGCGTACTCGGGGATCTCGGAGGCTTTCAGTACCAGAGAGGGGTTGGTTGTGGCGTCGATGGGCTGATAGCGTTTGATCGCTTCGATATCGCCGGTGTCGGCAACAACAGTGGTCAGGGCTTTCAGCTGGGTTAATTTATCGGCCATAGCGAATGTCATCTCTTAATGAGGGAGTAATCCCTGGGTTGCGGGCTTGAGACGGTGGTTCTGAAATAAAATTACAGGATCTTGATGCCTCAGGCTCAGAAAAGCGCGATGGGTATGACCCATCATCATTGCCTGCCTAATTAATACTTATGTGGTGCTTCCTGCAATAGGGGCACTTGGCTGTTAAATATTCAGGCTGTTGAGAAGTTCCGTTTTAATGCACAAAACATACTGATTAATAAGGTTTTTTATATTTTTCGGCGGACTGTTTCCGGTTTGCCGCCAAGCCATTTTTTTTAGCCAATATTCATATTTGCGTGGCCGATCACATAAATTATTGAGTTGCGCACTTGAAATTTTCTTACAGCGAAAACGTTTTGCGAAATATCCCCTCTTGAAAGGCGTTTCATGCAAGCGTTTGCCTGTTTCTGACGGAGAGAAATAGGCCGGCAGAAAAATACTCCTATGGAGCTATATTCGCGTTTGTCTGATTAAATTATTGGATTTGTTGAAAGTTTGCGATTTAAATGGAGCTTTAGTGGCGTTTTCCGTTCGTTTTTTGTGTCCAGCGTGATCGGGATCACTATTCCGGGTTCTTCCGCTGTGCTAGATTCCGCCCCTTTAGCGACACGATAATTAAACAACAGACAGAAAGCGGCCTGTGTACGCAGATTTGCACTGGCCATGGATGTGAATAACAACGAGAGAATTATGGACACCTTGATTGCGATGCTAAACGACCTGATGTGGGGAGCCGTGCTCATCTACCTGCTCATCGGGGTCGGTATCTTCTTCACCTTCCGCCTGGGTTTTATCCAGATCCGCCACTTCGGCCACATGTTCTCCGTGCTGAAAAACAGCCGCAAATCGGACAACGCCGGCATCTCCTCCTTCCAGGCACTCTGCACCAGCCTTGCCGCCCGGGTCGGTACCGGCAATCTGGCCGGTGTGGCCGTTGCCATCTATCTGGGTGGCCCCGGTGCCATCTTCTGGATGTGGCTGATCGCCTTTATCGGCATGTCGACCGCCTTCGTCGAAAGCACTCTGGCCCAGCTCTACAAGGTCAAGGATGAGGATGGCAACTACCGTGGCGGCCCTGCCTACTACATGGAGAAGGGGCTTGGCATGCGCTGGATGGGGGTGCTCTTTTCGCTCTGCCTCATTCTGGCGTTTGGTCTGGTGTTCAATGCGGTGCAGGCCAACTCCATCAGTCTGGCGATGAAGGTGGCCTTCGGCATTCCTGACTGGGTCAGCGGTCTGGCACTGGTGGCGCTCTCCGGTCTCATCATCTTCGGCGGCATTCGCGGTATCGCCCGTTTTGCCGAGCTGGTGGTACCCTTTATGGCACTGGCCTACATCCTGCTGGCGCTGGTCATCGTGGCCATGAACATCAGCGAGCTGCCCCACGTGATGATGCTGATCTTCAAATCTGCCTTCGGCATTGAGCAGGCAGGTTCGGGGGCGCTCGGCTATGCCATCTCCCAGGCGATGATCAACGGTATCAAGCGCGGTCTCTTCTCCAACGAAGCGGGGATGGGCTCGGCTCCCAACGCAGCGGCTACTGCCACGCCCTATCCGCCGCACCCGGCCTCACAGGGTTATGTGCAGATGCTGGGGGTCTTTATGGACACCATCATCATCTGCACCTGTACCGCAGCCATCATTCTGATGTCAGGCCAGTTTGAGCCGGGCTCCGGCGTGACCGGGGTGGAGCTGACCCAGCGTGCGCTCTCCTCCCAGATTGGTCATGGCGGCAATATCTTCATCGCGGCGGCCATCTTCTTCTTCGCCTTTACCTCCATCGTGGCGAACTACTCCTATGCCGAGACCAACCTGGTGTTCCTCGAGCACAACCACAAGGGCGGCCTGATGCTGTTCCGGATGTTTGTGCTGGGGATGGTGATGTTCGGCTCGGTAGGAGAGTTGCCGACCGTCTGGGCGATGGCGGATGTCTCCATGGGGCTGATGGCCATCGTCAACCTGGTGGCCATCCTGCTGCTCTCCGGCGTTGCCATCAAGCTGGCGAAGGATTACAACGATCAGCTCAGGCTGGGCAAGGTGCCTACCTTTGATGCCAACAAGTACCCCGAGATCCGCTCCCAGCTGGAAGAGGGTATCTGGGATAATCCCGTCAAAAAGTAATCCGTGTTGCATGATGTGCAAGAGAGGGGAGCCGGTGGCTCCCCTCTCTTTTTATGCCTTGTGTGATGCGCTTATGGCTGGCGATCCCAGCTCTGGCAAATCTGGCGCACTCGCCGTTTCAGCTGTCGCAGGCAGCGTTTCTGCTGATGGGGGGTGAGCGGCCCATAACGCCAGCGCCGGTAGAGCCAGGCCGCCTGCAGCAAGGGGCGGGATAGAGCGGGGCGCAGCGTTGCCAGTCGTTCACACCACTGGCCCAGCGTCTCGCCCGCTTGCACTGTGCAGCCGGCCGCGTTGCCCCGGCGCAGCAGTGGCTGCCAGATCCGCAGGGTTGCGGGTTCACGGGCAGGCCAGAGGAGCGGCAGGCTGACCATCAGAGCGACCAGCAGCAAACTGAGCAGGATAAGCCAGGGGATCTGCCCGGCCAGCGATGGCCAGCGCAGCACAACCTGTTGCCAGAGCTGGCTGGCATCGTGTCCCAATACCCAGCGGCTCCACTGGTAGTCGAGATTGTTGCCCCACCAGCGCAACTGGTTGAGCAGGGCCCAGCTGCGATAGCGCTGCAAAGAGAGGGGGTCGGCGGCGGCAAACTGCTCGCCTAGCGCCTGCGCCATATTGCCCTCGATCCGCTCCGGTGCGACGGCTGCGGTCGGGTCGATGCGCTGCCAATGCTTCTGCCGGTCGAGATACTCCACCCAGGCGTGGGCATCGAACTGGCGGACTGCCAGATAGCTGCCCTGCGGATTCCACTCGCCACCGAGGTAGCCGGTAACCAGTCGTGCCGGAATACCGGCTGCCCGCAGCACAAAGGTAGTTGCCATGGCGTAGTGGCCACAAAATCCCCGCCGGGTATCGAACAGAAAATCGTCCACCCCATCCGGGCCCAGTCGTGGTGGCGTCAGGGTATAGGTGTAAGGCTGGTTGCGAAATCGGGCCATCAGGGCGCCGACCAGCGCGCTCGGTTCGGGATAACGGGTGGCAAGCTCCCGGGCATAGGCCCGCGCCTGCGGGTTGCCTTCGGCAGCTAGCTGGAGATTACGCTGCCGTTCACGCTCCGTAGCGTCGGGGAGCGTCGCTGTGCTTGCCCGATAGCGGATGGCCAGCTCGTTGCTCCCCTGTCGATAGAGGGTCGCGATCGGAGTGGTTTGTACCGGCCCCGCCACCACACGGGGCGCCGTCATGGCGAAGGCCCAGCGATGGCGCTGCGGCTCGGCGAGCACCTCATAGCTCCCCGCGGGCAGGGGGCTATCTGACAACGTGGATGTCACGTTCAGCAAGGGGACTGTTTGCTGCCATCTTTTCACCTCGGCGCTCAGTTGCCAGCGCCGTCCGTCAAAATACTCCTGCCGCATAACTGGAAAGTAGCGCTCCTGCGCCGGCGGCGGGCCATCGGCAAAGGTGACGCGAAACACCAGCTCGGAGGAGCTGACCAGCTCGTTGATGTCGCCGGGGGCCACCTCTTCCGAGAGGCCTGTCAGGGCTCGACTTGCGGTCGGCATCTGCCAGAGTGGTGGCAACCTTGGCAGCACGATAAAGAGGGTCAGCAGCAGGGGAAGGGCGAGCAGCATTGCGCCGCCTGCGCTGCGCCATGGGTGCTTCTGCTGCGGGGCCGCGGCATTGACCAGTGCCGTGACCGCCAGCCAGAGCGAGAGTGCCAGCAACAGCGCCCAGCCGATGCTCTGGCGCTGCACCAGTGCCAGCGCAATCAGAAAGAAGGCGAGCAGCAGCACCTGTTCGACATCCCGATCGCGCCTAACCTCGATGAGCTTGAGGCTATAGCCGAGCCAGAGCAGGTTGACCAGCGCGGGCAGGGTGCCCAATCCCCGCCACTGCAGCAGGAGCATCAGCAAACAGCCGATGGCCAGTATCGCCAGCACTCGTGCCGGTGGAGGCCGCCATCCGCGCCACAGCATCATGGCGCGGGTAAACAGGGTGATGGCGCCCACCGCCATGACCCATAGCTGTAGCTGGGGCCAGAGTGCGGCAATGATCAGCAGCTGTTGCAGGGCGATGAGGGGCAGCAGGCGCCGGTTATCGAGCAGCATCCGTTCTGCCCTCGTCTGCCGGGTTATCCAGTTGCGCCAGTGCCAGCAGGCAGCGCTGCACAAATGCGGGGCCACTATCAGGCCCCAACGTCTCCCGGGCCAGCGTCAGGGAGAAGGGAAGCCCCTGTTTGCCATAGTTGCAGCACCACCAGGCGAGTACCGCTAACCGCTGCTCCAGATTGCCGACAGCTACCCGCGACAGAGTGAGATGGCGGCCAGCCCGATGCGGCTCACAAAACTGTTTGCTGAGCAGGCCGCGCCCCTGTGCCAGCTGTTTCCAGGCGATCCGGCTCATGGCTTCACCCTGCTGGTGAACCCGAAGAGTATCAAAGTCGCCAATGGCGGCTGGCAACATATCCCCCTGCTGTTCGTCGGCTGTGGTGCTCTCACCTTCCCGCAGCGGGCCATAGACAGCCTTGGGGTAGACCCACCCTTCCAGTTGCAGATCCGGCAACGACCAGCAGCGAAAGAGGCCGAGGGGATAGCGGCTCTCGACTTTAAGCCGGCCAAGGGGGAGGCGACCGCGGCGCCGACCTGTGACCGGCAACAGCAGGTCGAGGGGCGTGGAGCCTATCTCGGCCTGCCAGAGCACGCCGTCACCCAGGGTGAACTGAACGCCGTAGAGCGGGCGCGGGCTCTGTACCCGTATTCTGATGGGGAGCTGGCTGCCCGCCTCGCCGGTAGCTGTGGGCCCGCCCATCAAGGCCAGACCCAGCAGGTTGCGATGGGTGAGCCACATGGCCGTCATAAACAGGCTGCCGAGGCAGTAGGCGACCAGCAGCACCAGATTGTTCTGGTAGTTGGTGCCGAGCAGGTAGATGGCAAGCAGTACCAGCAGATAGAGCAACCCCATGCGGGTGGGCAGGATGAAGAGGCTGCGCGGCCCCAGCGTGATCTGGCGTGCCGGAGGGATGCGGCGATCAAGCCAGCGCAGCTGCCAGCGATCCCTTAGCCGGCGCCAGTCAGTCATGGCCGATCCGGATCGACGCTGGCCAGCAGCCGCTGGCTCAGGGGGCAGGCTTCGCCGTGCTGCACGCCAAAGCTGCCCCGCAGCCGATGCTCCGCCACATAGGGAAAGACCGCCTGCACATCCTCCACCGTGACGAAGCGTCGTCCGGCCACCAGCGCCCAAGCCCGGCTCACCGCCAGCAGGGTCTGGGCCGCCCGGGGGGAGAGGGGCTGTGGCAGCTCGCCATCAAAGCGGCTCTGCTGTACCAGTGCCAGCAGGTAGTCGAGGGTGGCATCCGAGAGGTGAATGGCCTCGGCTTCGGTTTGCAACAGGGCCTGGGCATCGGCGTCCAGCAGGCAGGGGAGAGGCTGGCTCAGCTGCTGGCCGCGCAGCAGTCTGCGCTCCGTCTCGCGAGGAGGAAAACCGAGTGAAAGCCGCACGGCAAAGCGGTCGAGCTGGGATTCGGGCAGGGGATAGGTACCCGCCTGATCGGCCGGGTTCTGGGTGGCGATGACGAAGAAGGGTGTTGGCAGCGGGTGAGTGTGGCCCTCGATGCTCACCTTCTGCTCGGCCATCGCCTCCAGCAGCGCGCTCTGCACCTTGGGGCTGGCGCGGTTGATCTCGTCGGCCAGCAGCACCTGGGTGAAGATGGGGCCGGGGTGAAAGGTGAAGTGCTGCTGGCGGGGATCAAAGATCTGCAGGCCCAGCAAATCGGCGGGTAGCAGATCGGCGGTAAACTGCATCCGGCGGCAGCTCAGTCCCAATACCTGTGCCAGCGCCTGAGCCAGAGTGGTCTTGCCCATGCCGGGCAGATCCTCGATCAGCAGGTGGCCACGGGCCAGCAGGGTGACCAGTGCAACCTTGAGCTGCAGCGGTTTACCCAGAATCACCTGTTCCAGCGCTCTCAGCACCGCCGTGATCTGTTCCTGTGATTTCACTATTCCTCCCGCTTTCGGCTTGTCCGTATCTTGCTTCTCTCTTTTGGCACCTACAGCTTATACGCGAGTCGCTCTGGTAGGGCTCAGTACGCCGTAAAACCATTGAAATGGCCCATTTTTTCAATGACTTCACACCGACTTCACAGTTGTTCACGCTCAGCTCACCAAGCGTCCTTATGATGCACTTCTCAACTCACCACAAGACAGATGTCATGAAACAACCAACAACTCTTTCGCGGTTGGCGCTGGGTTCCCTGCTGATCTCTTCATTCGCTTCTGCCGCGCAGGATGTTCCGCTCGCTACCATCGTGGACGGCACCATTCAACCCGTGCTCAAGGAGTACCGGATCCCGGGAATGGCGGTTGCTGTACTGAAAGATGGCAAGGCCCACTATTTCAACTATGGCGTTGCCAACCGGGAGAGCGGTCAGCGCGTCAGCGAGCAGACCCTGTTTGAAATCGGCTCGGTCAGCAAGACCCTGACCGCTACCCTCGGTGCCTACGCCGTGGTCAAGGGGGGCTTCAAGCTGGATGACAAGGTGAGCCAGCACGCAGCCTGGCTGAAAGGGTCTGCCTTCGATGGCGTAACCATGGCCGATCTTGCCACCTACAGTGCAGGCGGCTTGCCCCTGCAGTTCCCCGATGCGCTCGACTCGTCGGAGAAGATGCAAGCCTACTACCGCCAGTGGACGCCGCTCTTTGCCGCCGGTACCCAGCGGGAGTACTCCAACCCCAGCATAGGTCTGTTCGGCTATCTGGCTGCGAGCTCTCTGGGCCAACCCTTCGAGCAACTGATGAGCCAGACTCTGTTGCCGGGGCTAGGCCTTGCCCACACCTACCTCAAGGTGCCTGCGGCAGCCATGGGTGATTACGCCTACGGCTATGCCAAAGAGGAGAAACCGATCCGGGTCAATCCGGGAGTGCTGGCGGACGAGGCCTATGGCATCAAGACCAGCTCGGCGGATTTCATCAAGTTTGTCGAGGCCAACATGACCAAGCAGAGTGACGTCGTCATACAGCAGGCCATTGCCATGACTCACACCGGTTTCTTCTCGGTAGGAGAGATGACTCAGGGGCTGGGCTGGGAGAGTTATGCCTATCCTGTCACCGAGCAGGCGCTGCTGGCGGGCAACTCCTCGGCGGTGATTTACAATGCCAACCCGGTCAAACCTGTTGCCGCGTCCCAAGAGACGGGGGGGGCGCGACTCTACAACAAGACCGGCTCGACCAACGGCTTTGGTGCCTATGTTGCCTTTGTCCCGGCCAAGGGGATTGGCATCGTCATGCTGGCCAACCGCAACTATCCCAATGATGCCCGGGTCAAGGCGGCTTACGCCATTTTGAGCAAGCTGGCCGACTGATCACGGGGATAGCGTTTTACCGTAAGCAAGTGCGCCGGGATTGCCCGGCGCACTTTTTATCGCGTTTATTTTTACTCAGCTCATAGTTTTCTTCTGCCCGGCGGCTTGTCCATTCAGTTGCCTTAATCGCACATTGGCAGAAACAATATTTCCATTTTGGAATGTATCGATCGCCATCTCTTCACTAGGTGTGGTGGTAAGCCCCCCCTATAGTGCTCCGCATAGTCACTTGCTTGCCTGCTGTTTGCCGCGCTTTTGGCAGAACAGGGGCCAGATTTCTGTTACGGAGCCTCCATGAGAACTTTTCTGCTGTGCGCCTTTCTGATGATCATCCTCTATCCGGTCGGCATTGATCTCTATCTGGTCGCCGTCCCCCGGATTGCCGAGAGCCTGCAGGCCAATGAGGCGCAGATCCACACCGCCTTTTCCATTTATCTCTTTGGCATGGCTGCGACAGTCCTGCTGGGAGGCATGATTGCCGATCGTTATGGCCGTCGCCCCGTGGTGCTGGGCGGAGCCATCATCTTTCTTGCCGCCTCGCTGGTGGCAGCCCATTCAACCGATGTCACCCAGTTTTATCTGGGGCGATTCTGGCAGGGGGTCGGGGCGGGGGCACTCTATATCATGACTTTTACCGTGTTACGGGATGTGCTGAGCGAAGAGCGGCTGGCGATGGCCCTCTCCATGATCAACGGGGTTATCTGCGTCATTCCGGTACTGGCGCCGGTGTTGGGCTACCTCATCCTCTCCCGTTTTCAATGGCAGGGGATCTTCGTCACGATGGCTCTGGTGGCGGTATTGACCGGTCTGATCAACTTCTTGATGCTCAAGGAGACCCGGCCGGCAAACAGGCAGGAGAGCGCTGGAGGTTTGCCATTTGCCTTGTTGCGCTCCCCGCGCTTTATGCTGATTTCGCTGCTGACCAGCACCAGCGTGACCGCCATTCTGGTCTACGTCAGCGTCTCTCCCCTGATCCTGATGCAGGAGTATGGGTTCTCCCCCGAGCAGTACTCCGTCGTCATGATGGTGATGGCGGGAGTGAGCATGTCGACCTCCTTCCTGACGCCTCTGCTGTTGCGCTGGCTGGGCAAACAGCGAGTGCTGGCGATCTCCCACCTTGCCTATCTGATGGCGGCATGCCTGCTGCTGGGCAGCTGGTTGCGGGGCAATGATGTCGCACTGCTGCTGGCCGGCTTTGCACTGGTCTGTGTCGGCTTCTCCTGCGGCTTCGGGGTGGCCATGGGAAAAGCGCTGGATGGCTGCCAGCACAATGTGGCCTTCGCCAGCGCGGTGCTCTGCGTCATGCAGATCAGCCTGTCCGGCCTCTATATTTGGCTGACGGGGCAGCTGGGCTTTTCCCCGCTGGCTATGCTTTTCTGCTCCCTGCTGCTGACGTTGCTCAGTTACCTGGGAGTGAAAGGGCTGGTACCATGGCTTGCTGCTCGCGAAGCGCAATCGCGGGGATAAACGGGAATGAGGAGGGATATGCGTACGTTGGTTGAGCTCGATCTGAACCTGCTGATCGTCTTCAAGTATCTGATGCAGGAGCGCAGTGTCGCCGGTGCAGCCAAGAGGCTCTGCGTCACCCCGTCGGCGGTCAGCAAGGCGTTGGCCAAGCTGCGGGAGTGGTTTGACGATCCCCTCTTTGTCCGGGTACGACAGGGGCTGCAGCCGACCAATCTCTCCCTGACGCTGGAAGAGGAGCTCAAGGTCTGGTATCAGCTGACCGACAGCATCACCTCGCTCAACAGCGAGGCGATCCCTGATGGTGCCCGCTTCAGTCTGGTGATGGAGTCCCCCTTCTACATCAGCTTCCTGAGCGATCTGCCGATGACCATCTACGAAAAGTATCCCAACTCGGTGGTCAGGATGCTGGGTTGGGATCATCACTCGCTCAACGACATCGTCAATGGCGATGCCGATCTCGGTTTTTGTGCCCGGGAGACCTATTCCCGCTCCCGGGCCAAGGTAAACCGGCTGCCCTATTACATCGATCACGAAGTGCTGTTCAGCGATCGTCCAGTCGCTTTTCTGCGTAAGGATCACCCCCTGCTGCAGCAGAAGTGGTCGTTGGAGAATTTTCTGGCTTGTCCCCAGGTCAGCATGGTGTGGGAAGCGAATGATACCTGGGCTCTTGATAGTCTGTTGGAGGACGAGGGGCTGAAGCGGGAGGTGCCCATCATGGTCTCCAGCTTCGAGCAGGCGCTGCATATTGCCGCCCAGTCTAGTCACGAGCTTATCGCGGTGGCGCCCTCCTACTGCGGGGGGTATGCGGCCAGGCACCATGCCAACCTGATTGCCATGCCCTTGCCACTGCCGGAGAAACTCTATCAGCAGCTGGAGATCGCTTTTATCCTGCTCTGGCACAAGCGGCACAATCAGGATGCCAAGGTAATGTGGCTGCGCAACGAGATAAGGCGGCTCTACAATCGCGAGTCGGAACAATCGAATGGATAAAAACCGGAGCGTTTGCTCCGGTTTTTTTATGCGCGCTGAATAGCTGATACTGATAAAAATGTATTTATATTGATACATTATCTTAACACTGATTCCGTAATGGAACGTTCTGACTTCCTGTTTTGCTATAGACTCTATACCTCCCTCTGTTAGATACTGCCACTTATAATAAACGCCTCTGCATTGCACTGAAAATATTGTTTTCTGTGTATGCCAGAGGCTACGCAGTAATTACAACATTAATAATATTGGCTTTTTTGACATTATTACCCTGTTTTACATCTGGATGTTTATTCAGGGGAGCGTCTATTAGTATTTGAACTCTCATGAAGTAAATCATTACGACTTTTATTTTACCAGAGAAGCTCTATTTGACCCCTTGGTTATGGCAGTAAAGGTTCGATGTAGTTGGTGAGTGGAACTGAAAAAGGTTGTTTATATGATTAATTGCAAAACTATAATGGTCACCAGTTTATTGACCGTATTACTCTGTGGCTGTGCCAAGAATACTGTTCACTCTGATGGCTCACAGACTATTGCACTTAATAAAGGTGCGATTATCCATTCAGAAGAGATTACCAGCCATTTCTTCTTTTCTGATGTCGACTTCGGTCTAAATGACAAAATTGATGCAGCAGCTATTTGTCATGGTGTTGAAAATGTCGTGCAGATAGAGACAAAACGGGGATTTTGGGACTCTGTGTTTGGCAGTTTGAGCGCAGGCCTGTATGCGCCTCGTACGACAAGAATTGATTGCGCAGGATGACAAAGAGAGGAGACAAGGTGTGATGAAACTGAAGAGTATATTGTTGGTTGTGAGCTGTGTGGGGGCTTTGTATGGTTGTGGCGGTGGCTCCGAAGAATCCAAAGTCACTGTAGTAAAGCAGAGTAATCCAGACACTCCGCAACAATTGGTTAATATCGATGGTAAAATAACCCCCCACGATGTTAAAAACATCGATCCCAAGTCGGCCATTTTTTATAAGTCTGAACTAATAAATAGTGATAGTACATTAGGTTTGGCAGGTTTAGCTTTAAACTATAACTTTGGGTCAAGACAGAAATATAATTGGCAAGTTATGGTGGACGACGGTCAAATATTTAGTTCATGGTTTACTGGTTTTAATCAAGTAACCAAGGTGCCGGGCGAGCTGGTTGTGAATAGGGTGAGCAGAAGTCATAGCGCACCATCAGTCGAACAGAGCAGGCAAAAAATATCTATTGCATCCAATAAGTTGAGCATGGTTGATGAGGTGAAAAAGGCCACTAATGGGCTTAATTTATCTTTGATTGGGACGGCCAGTTATGCCAACTGGTCTGGTAAAATAAAGTTAACACCGATAGAAACCAGCCTTGTTAATACAGCCAGCTGGCATCCCAATAATGGGCTTGCAACCGATATGCTGGGGAATGTAGAGACTACCCGCAATGGGGATATGGTGACAGTTACCCTGGAGTTGCCTGCTGCCGGATGTACATTATTTGGCCGTAATAATGTACCACGCTCTCGTCGTGACATAATATATTTTAGTGGATTTGAACAATGCCAGTTTGACCCGGCAAAGGGGGCTAACTGGACGCCTAATGATTACTACAATAACGACGCGTTAGCCAAGGCCATGGATGGTGTGGTCGCTTATATGGCAACCTTTAAAAATGACGGGGGGGCAGAGATGCTGGTGATTGGTTTCCCGAATCTGGAAGGTCTCTTCTTTGTGGTGCCAAAGAGCTAGGCAAAGTTTGAGTCGTCACAAATCAGGTTGATGGCAGTACGGGAATTAGTCTCTTGCTGTTGAGGTTCAACGGCAAGCCATTCTATCGGCCCGTCATTACGCTGCGATGGCAAGCGTTATGACGGGCCGCTATTGTATCAAGGCAGCTATGGCTAATGCCTGACGAGAAGAGATATGCGTGCGCTCAAAGATCTTGATTTGAATCTGCTGGTGCTTTTCAAATACCTGCTGGCTGAGCGCAGTGTGGCCGGTGCGGCCAAGCTGCTCAATGTGACGCCTTCCACTGTGAGCAAGGGATTGGCCAAGTTGCGGGAGTGGTTTGCCGATCCGCTTTTTGTGAGAGGGCGCAGGGGGTTGCAACCTACCAATCTTGCCTTGACGTTGGGGGATGAGCTGGAACTCTGGTTCCAGCTTACCGGGGTGATCGCCTCGCTTAATCGTGATGCTATCCCCGATGGGGCTCGCTTCAGTCTGATGGTGCAATCCCCTTTCTATCTACTCAGTGACCTGCCCATCAAAATTCATGAAAAGTACCCCAACTCGATAGTCAAGATGCTGGCATGGAATCGCCACTCCCTTGGCGACCTTGTCAATGGCGACGCAGATCTGGGTGTCTGTGTGCGCGAAAGTTACGACCGCTCTCTGCTCAAACTGGGTAATCTTCCCTACTACATCGATCATGAAGAGCTCTTTTGCGACAGGCCCGTAGTCTTCCTGCGCAGAGATCATCCGCTGCTTCGGCAACTGTGGTCGCTGGAGAACTTTTTGGCCTGTTCCCATTGCAGCGTGGTGCTGGAGGTCAAAGAGACATGGAGTCTGGATATGTTGCTGGAGGATGAAGGGCTCAAGCGAAATGTATCCGTGATGGTATCCAGCTTTGAGCAGGCGCTGTATATGGCAGCCCAGTCGCAGCAGGAGCTTATTGCGGTTGCGCCCTCCTACTGCACCGCGTTTGCGGCCAAATATCATCCCAATCTCGTTACCTTGCCGCTACCTCTGCCCGAGCGCCTCTACAGCAAGCTGGAACTCACTTTTATTCTGCTTTGGCACAAGCGGCATAATCAGGACTCAAAGGTTAGGTGGTTACTGCAGGAGATAAGGCGGCTCTATCAGCGAGCGCCAGCCCGGGGGGCTACCTGAATTCAGCCGGCGGATCTGCGCCGGCTTTTTTGTGCCTGCCAGTTGTCCTGAGTCTGCGATAGCAGCACAGAGAGCCATTTGCTGTCGTTCAATACACAGAATTGAAGATAAATCACGTCTCGAGTGACACTCTTTGCAAGAGAATTTGTAATCCTGTTTCATTAGAAAACATCATGAAAGTCGGGTTTTAAAGTGTGATCAACCATTAAGTCAGTTAATTGCCAGTGACATAACATGCCTCACCTTGAAATGACGGGGCGTGCCCCCTTATTTCTGCTCGCCCCTTTGCGGTGCATCAGTGTCGCTTCTTGCCCCACTTAGCACCTTGAAGATGACGAATGAAACATCTGTTGCCAGATATCGAGCGGCGGCTTGCCGGCACAGGGCAAGGTCGCAGCCGGGTGGCTTGGCAGGTATTTCATTTCATGGGCTCACCGCCATCAGATTAATAACAATAAGCAGCTATCAAGGCAGGTTACTATGCGTCCAGCAACAGCACCGACCGGGTTGTTACAACAGCCCAAACCCTTCTTCATGATATTTTTTGTCGAACTCTGGGAGCGCTTCGGTTATTACGGCGTGCAGGGGATCCTGGCAGTTTTCTTTGTACAGCAACTGGGTTTTTCCCAGGAGCAGTCGTTTATCACCTTCGGCGCTTTCTCGGCGCTGGTGTATGGCCTTATCTCGATCGGTGGTTATGTTGGCGACCATATTCTCGGGACCAAGCGCACCATGGTGTTGGGGGCGGTTGTACTGGTTATCGGCTATTTCATGACCGGCATGTCGATTTACAATCCTGACCTGATTTTCTATGCGCTCGGTACCATCGCGGTCGGCAACTGCCTGTTCAAGGCCAACCCGGCCAGTCTGCTCTCCAAATGTTATGCCCCGAAGGATCCGCGGCTGGATGGTGCCTTTACCCTCTTCTACATGTCGATCAATATCGGCTCGCTTATCTCCCTGTCGCTGGCTCCGGTCATCGCCGATCACTACGGCTATACCGTCACCTACAACCTCTGCGGTGTCGGGCTGGTGATTGCGCTGCTCACCTTCTTTGCTTGCCGCAATATGGTGAAAGATATCGGCTCAGAGCCGGATCATCTGCCCCTCAACTACGGCAAGTTGCTGATGGTATTGGCTGGCTCGGTGGTCATGGTCTTCTTCTGTGCCTGGTTGATGCACCACGTGGTGATCGCCAACATGGTGCTGATGACGGTGACTATCGCCGTGGTAATTGTCTTTTTTCGCGAGGCGTTCAAGCTCGACAGCGTGGGTCGCAACAAGATGTATGTGGCCTTCGTGCTGATGCTGGAGGCGGTGCTCTTCTATGTGCTGTACGCCCAGATGCCGACTTCACTGAACTTCTTTGCCATCAACAACATGCATCACGAGATGCTGGGCATGAGCGTCAACCCGGTCAGCTTCCAGGCGCTCAACCCCTTCTGGGTGGTGGTTGGTAGCCCGGTGCTGGCGGTGATCTATACCCGGATGGGCAGCAAGGGGCGGGATCTCACCATGCCGCTCAAATTTACCCTCGGGATGTTCTTCTGCTCGCTCGGTTTCCTGACCGCCGCTGCTTCCGGCTGGTGGTTTGCCGATGAGCAGGGGCTCACCTCGCCCTGGTTTATGGTGCTTATTTACCTGTTCCAGAGTATCGGCGAGCTGATGATCAGTGCGCTGGGTCTGGCCATGGTGGCTGCACTGGTGCCGCAACGCCTGATGGGCTTTATCCTCGGGATGTGGTTCCTGACTCAGGCGATGGCATCGCTGCTCGGGGGCTATGTCGCCACCTTCACCGCCGTACCGCAAGGGGTCACGGATCCGCTGCTGACTTTGCCCATTTACACCGGCGTGTTTGGCAAGATTGGGATAGCGACCCTGATTATCGCCGTGGTGATGGGCCTGATGGTGCCATGGCTGAACCGGATGATGAACGCCGCACCGCAGGAGGAAGAGGGGTTGCTGGCGCCGCAGTCACAGGCGTGACGGGGAGAGAGATGCAAACAAGGCAGGGGCACATCCCCTGCCTTGTTGTTGATGGCTTAGTTGTACTGCTCTTCCATCCAGGCTTCAACGATCAGCTGCGCCGATACGCCGTCCACGCTGCCCTTCTCCAGCGCGCGATATCCACCCTGCTCGAAGAGGCGGGCACGGGCGTCCGTGGTGGTGAGTCGCTCATCCTTGAACTCGACCGGTTTGCCGAAGCGACCGTGCAGGCGATTGCCAAACTTGCGGGCACGAACCGTGATCTCCTGATCGGTGCCATCCATGTTCAGGGGCAGGCCGACAATGAGCAGATCCGGTTGCCACTCCTTGAGCAGCTTCTCGATTTCGTCCCAGTTGGGGATGCCGTCATTGGCCTTGAGGGCGCGCAAGGGACGGGCAGTGCCGGTCAGCTCCTGGCCGATGGCAACGCCAATGCTCTTGGTGCCGTAGTCAAAGCCCATGATACTGCGTGATGACATGAAAAAATCCTCGAAATACAACGCAATATGCGTCGCAGGGGTTAGCTGTGGCCGACATCGCTTGATAGGTGGATCGGGTTAACCCCGATGCTGGCCGCAGCTTGCTGCCACCGCTTGTGGATGGGGGTTTTGAATATAAGGTCAGGATTGGGAGGGATCACCAGCCAGGCGCCATCAACCAGCTCCTGTTCCAGCTGTCCGGCACTCCAGCCAGCGTAACCAAGTGCCACCAGCCAATGATCGGGAGCCTCACTCGTACCCAGGGTTTCCAGTATATCCTTTGAAGTGGTCACCATCATTTCGTCCCCCACCTGCATCGTGGAGCCGAAACCGGGGCGGAAGCTGTGCAGTACAAAGCCACGATCGGCGTGCACCGGCCCCCCTTGCACCACCGGCTGCTTGAGTTCCGCAACGGTCGGGGGAGTGAGCTTGAGCTGGGTCAGCATGGCCTCAACGGACATGTCGACCGGGATGTTGACGACCAGCCCCATGGCGCCCTCTTCGTTGTGTTCGCACAAGTAGACCAGCGAACGCTCGAAGTAGGGGTCCGAGAGGCTTGGCATGGCAAGAAGAAAGTGATTTTGCAGTGTTTGCATATGGGCCAGATATTGCAAAGGTATTTGCGGCAATTATGGCAGCTCGCCTCTGTGGGCAAAACCGCTTTTTATCGAAGGCGTGCCGGCCCGCCATTTATCCGGGTAGGGAGAGAAAACCATGGAAGGGATTTCAATCAGGCAGAAGTTGATTCTGGGTTGCGTGGTGCCTCTGCTGGCACTGTTGGCCTTGCTGGTGGGGGCAACCCAGGCGATGTCCCAGCTGATGGCAGGCATGAACGCCATGTATCAGGGGGAGGTGGTGCAACTGAAAGAGCTCAAGCACATTGCCGATCTCTACGCCGTCAACGTCATTGATGCCACCAACAAGGCCAATGTGGGCGGCTTTACGCCGGAGAAAGCGAAAGCGGCCATCACGCAGGCTCAGCACGATGTGACCCAGGGATGGCAGAATTACCGCAACATGGCGATGGGTCAGGGGGAGACGCAGGAGGCGGATCGGGTGCAGATGCTCTTCGCTGCGGCCGATCAGCAGATTGCCGCCGTATTGCAGGTGCTTGATGGCGGGCCGGACGAGGTACGCGCGAATCTTGGTGCCCGGATCATGCTCCTCTATGGTGCCATCGACCCCCTCAGCGATGCGGTCAGCACTCTGGTGCAGTATCAGCTGACCGCTGCCGAACAGAGCATGACCGAGCTGACCCAGCTCAAGGATCGCCTCTTCCAGCTCTTTCTCCTGCTGTTTCTGATCGGGGGCGGTTGCGTGCTCTTCTTCGGCATGTGGGCCGGCCGCAGCGTGAGTCAGCCGCTGGCGGCCATGAGTCAGGTGCTGCGCGGCATGCAGACCGAGCTCGATCTGAGCCAACAGGCGCCGGTATTGCGTAAGGACGAGATGGGGGCGCTGGCCCAATCGCTTAATCAGGTGATCAGCCACTTCCGCGGTTTGATTAACCAGATCAACGAGATGGCGGAGCACCTTGCCAAGGAGTCCGCTCGTCTTGCTCATATCGGCGTAGAAAGCCGCCAGCGCTTTGCCCAGCAGCAGGCCGAGACCGATCAGAGCGCGACGGCCATGAACCAGATGAGCGCGACCGTGGCCGAGGTGGCCAACAGCTCGTCCGGAGCGGCCGATGCGGCCAGGGTGGCCGACCAGAGTGCCCGTCACGGTCATGAGGTGGTGGAAGATGCCATCCAGCACATGTCCTCCCTCTCTTCCCATATCCAGAGTACGGCGGCGATGATCACCCAGCTGGCCGATGACAGCCGCGATATCAGCAGCGTGATGGATGCCATTCGCGGCATTGCCGAGCAGACCAACCTGTTGGCACTCAATGCTGCCATCGAAGCGGCTCGGGCAGGGGATCAGGGACGCGGTTTTGCGGTGGTGGCGGATGAGGTGCGTACACTCTCCCAGCGTACCCAGCGCTCGACCGAAGAGATTGGCAAGACCATCGTCAAGCTGCAGCAGGGGGCGAGCGAGGCCGCCAACAGCATGATGCACGGGCTGGAGCAGGTCGAGGAGTCCAATCGCACCGTGCTCGCTTGCGGCAAGGCGCTCGGCGAGATCGTCACCTCGGTGGAGATGATCAACGAGCTCAATACCCATATCGCCACCGCCGCCGAGGAGCAGAGCAAGGTGGCTGAAGATATCACCCGCAACGTAGTCAATATCGCCCAGATTGCGACCGAGTCGACGTCGGCTGCCTCCGAGATGAACCAGAGTTGTCACGAGCTGGAGCAGCTATCGAGCGATCTCAAGCTGAAGGTGGGGCAGTTCCGTTGTTAAGCCTTCATACCAATGAGCAAGGCATGAAATAGAAGAGGCGGCCCCGGGGCCGCCTCTTTGCATTAACACTCGCTCACTACATCGAGCAGTAATTTAACTGTGGCTGGCTCAGGCCTTGGCCAGCCGGCGCTCGATGGCATCCATCAGCATACCGGTAATGTGCACGTCGAAGGCTGCTTCAATCTCGCGAATGCAGGTCGGGCTGGTGACGTTAATCTCGGTCAGCCGATCGCCGATGATATCGAGGCCGACGAAGATGAGCCCTTTCTCTCTCAACGTCGGGCCCACTGCGCGGGCGATGGCCCAGTCGGCTTCGCTCAGGGGACGCGCTTCACCACGGCCACCGGCAGCCAGATTGCCACGGGTTTCGCCTTGCGCCGGAATACGGGCCAGACAGTAGGGAACCGGCTCGCCATCCACCACCAGTACCCGCTTGTCGCCATCCTTGATGGCGGGCAGATAGGTCTGCGCCATGCAGTACTGGCTGCCGTGGGCGGTCAGGGTTTCGATGATGACACCGACGTTGGCGTCATCTTCCTTCATGCGGAAGATAGAGGCGCCGCCCATGCCGTCCAGCGGCTTGAGGATCACGTCTTTGTGTTTCGCGTGGAAGGCGCGCAGCTTGTCGGCGCGGCGGGTCACCAGTGTGGTCGGGGTGTGCTCGGCAAACCAGGCGGTATAGAGCTTCTCGTTGGCGTCACGCAGGCTCTGCGGCTTGTTGACGATAAGGCAACCCTCATCCTCGGCCCGCTCCAGCATGTAGGTGGCGTAGATAAATTCGGTGTCGAACGGCGGATCCTTGCGCATCAGGATCACATCGAGGTTGGAGAGGGGCTGGTCCACCACCTCGCCCAGGGTGTACCAGTCGGCATAGTCATATTTGACAGTGAGCGGGCGCATGGTGCCAAAGGCGCGACCGGCTTCCATGTAGAGATCCTTCATCTCCAGATAGAAGAGCTCATAGCCGCGCTTTTGCGCCTCTTCGAGCATGGCAAAGCTGGAATCTTTCTTGATGTTGATGGCCGAGATGGGGTCCATCACGATGCCGAGTTTAATGGTCATCCGCTGTTCCTTCTTAATGGCTCGATAGGGTTGTAGGGTCGATTAGCGCAGCGTAATCGGCCGCTTGCGGCTGCGTCGATGCAGCCATGGGGCTGATTGATGCGGCCGATAGTATCAAGCGAGATCGCCAAAGCGGCACTGCAGCGCAGTGATCGCAGTCAGGGCGGCGGTTTCGGTGCGCAGCACCCGCGGCCCCAGCAGCATCTCTTTGAAATCTTCCTGCACGGTACGGGCGATCTCGTCGCTCGACAATCCCCCTTCCGGGCCAATCAGCAGGCGCACGCCATGCTCGGGAACGGGCAGGGTGTTGATGCTGTACTCGGCGCGCGGGTGCAGGTTGAGCTTGAGCTCCTTGGTCTCTTCCGCGAGCCAGGCGTCGAGCTCCATCGGCATGCGCACCTCGGGCACCACGTTGCGGCCGCACTGTTCGCAGGCGCTGATCACCACCTTCTGCCACTGTTCGCGTTTCTTCTCCAGCCGATCGGCCGGCAGCTTGACGCCGCAGCGCTCGGAGAAGAGTGGGGTGATGCAGGTGACGCCCAGCTCCACCGATTTCTGGATGGTGAAGTCCATCTTGTCGCCGCGGCTGATCACCTGACCCAAGTGGATGGCCAGCGGTGACTCCACTGATTGGACGTCGCAGCTGTCGATGGTCACTTCCACCGACTTCTTGCCGACGCTGGCGATGGTGGCGGGATATTGATTGCCATCGCCGTTGAACAGCTCGAGCTGCTGGCCCGGCTGCATGCGCAGTACCCGGCCGATATGGTTGGCGCCGTCTTCCGACAGGGCGATGGTCTGGCCAACTTGCAGGGTGGCCGGTTCATAGATACGTGGAATGCGCATGTCTGCTAGTCAGTCTCTTGCTTGGAAACCCTTCATATCCTGCGGCGAGCAAGGCTCACGCGGCAGAAGGAAAGAGTTTCATGATAGGAGGGGCGATCCCCCTCCTTGGTCAAATGGGGTTATTGGCACTGCTTTTCAATAAAGGGATTGGTATTGCCCTGCAGCTTGCCGATGCGGCGGTTGCGCTCGCACTCCCAGCCTTCTGCCGGGTACTGGCGATCCCAAGCTTCGAACAGTTTACGCTGTTGCGCTGCCAGACGCAGCCCATACTGCTCGCTCATGTAGAGGTAGGCGCGGGCGATCTGGCCCCGTACCGGCCCCTTGGGCGGCTGCACCCGACGCTCCTTGAAATCCACCAGCATCTGGCACTGGCCGTACTGATCCGGCTTGCCGTTCCAGTCGGAGAAGCGGAAGTTGGCGCGATCGCCGTTTACCTCGCCGATGGCGGGGAAGAGGTTGTGCATGTCCCCCTCCATCTTGTTGAACTCCGGGCTCACCTTCTCGCAGTTCTTGCGACCGCCATCCTGCCAGCACTGCAGCTGGTGGCCGAACTCCCAGGCGGGCACTACGTGCTCCCACTCGATGCGGGCGGCGCGTTTGGGCTGCTTGCGCGGCTCATAGCCGCAACTGGCGAGATCAGGGCTCATCTTTTTGCCCTGATAGTTGATGTCACAGCCGCAGTAGAAGGTGGTCGCGTCTGGCTGGCTGCGGTAGAGCTTGACCAGATCCTGCTTGGCTTCGCGAAAGGTCTGGGCGTGCAGAGGCGAGCTGAGCAGCGGTAAACCGGCCAGCAGGGTCAGGGCGAGGGAGGAGATGAAACGCATGGGATTCCTTGCAAACGGGATGATTGACGAACGATGGCAGGCACCCTATCACAAGAGCGCGACACCGGCTGGCTTACTGTTCGGGCTCCGGCCGTTCCCGCTCCAGCGGCTGCTTGCAGCGGCGGCAGTGGTAGCGGGCCTCTCCGCGCACCACCTTGTTGTGGCGGCGAATAGAGAGCTGATGCTGCTGGCAGAGGCAGCGATAGGGGATGGTGCGCTGGGCCAGAACCGCCAGGTCGAAGCTGTGGGTGGTTCTGGGCTCAAGGCCGAACACCTCCCGCATCACCGATTGCCACTGGCGGCCGTGAGGCAGCACCCGCGATCTGCCGCGACCTTCCCCCCACAGGGCATAGACCAGCAGATGGGCCACCTCGTGGGGCACTACCTCGGCCAGAAACGCCTGCTGGTTGGCCTGACAGAGGGCGGGATTGAAGCGCAGCTCCCAGGTTTGCAGCCGCGCCGATCCCGCCGCCCGACCGCGCATGTTGCAATGGACTTGCGGGCGGGGGAAGGTGCGGCCAAGGCGCGCTTCGGCCTGCACAAAGCAGGCGTCGACGCGTGCGAGCAGCTGCTGGTGCAGGGCGGGGTCGAGGCGGGTAGAGGTGGCAGACATCGGGTTCTCGTCAAATGGCGGATAAGCAAAAGGGGAGCCAGGCTCCCCTTTTATCACAACCGTGAACCTTACAGGCCAGCGGCAGAGCGCAGCAGCTCGGCCTTGTCGGTCTGCTCCCACGGGAACTCGTTGCGACCGAAGTGACCGTAGGCAGCGGTAGCCTGGTAGATCGGGCGCTTCAGATCCAGCATCTGGATCAGGCCATACGGACGCAGTTCGAAGTGCTCGCGTACCAGCTTGACCAGCAGCTCCTCGGCGACCTTGGCAGTACCGAAGGTCTCGACGCTGATGGAGGTCGGCTCGGCCACGCCGATGGCGTAGGAGATCTGGATTTCACAACGATCGGCCAGACCTGCGGCGACGATGTTTTTGGCAACGTAACGGGCGGCGTAGGCAGCGGAGCGGTCAACCTTGGACGGATCTTTACCGGAGAAGGCGCCACCACCGTGACGGGCCATGCCGCCGTAGGTGTCGACGATGATCTTGCGACCGGTCAGACCGCAGTCACCCATCGGGCCGCCGATAACGAAACGGCCGGTCGGGTTGATGAAGTATTTGGTGTCCTTGTTGACCCACTCGGCCGGCAGCACCGGCTTGATGATCTCTTCGCGTACCGCTTCAACCAGATCTTTGTGGCTGATGGATTCGGCGTGCTGGGTAGAGAGAACCACGGCATCCACACCGATGATCTTGCCTGCATCGTCGTAGGCGAAGGTCAGCTGGCTCTTGGCATCCGGACGCAGCCACGGCAGGGTGCCGTTCTTGCGCACTTCAGCCTGACGCTTCACCAGCAGGTGAGAGTAGGTGATGGGGGCCGGCATCAGCACGTCGGTTTCATTGGTGGCGTAGCCGAACATCAGGCCCTGGTCGCCAGCGCCCTGCTCCAGCGGATCGCTGCGGTCAACACCCTGGTTGATATCCGGGGACTGCTTGCCGATGGCGTTCAGCACGGCGCAGGAGTCGGCATCGAAGCCCATGTCGGAGTGGGTGTAGCCGATTTCACGCACGGTATCGCGCACGATCTGCTCGATGTCTACCCAGGCAGAGGTGGTTACTTCACCGGCCACCATGACCATACCGGTCTTGACCAGGGTCTCACAGGCAACACGTGCCTTGGTATCTTGCTTGAGGATGGCGTCCAGTACCGCATCGGAGATCTGGTCCGCAATCTTGTCGGGATGGCCTTCGGAGACCGACTCGGAAGTAAACAGCTTTGCCATGATTTTAATCTCAGCTTGTCTGGGTTATCGCCACGGCAATAACCGGATGAATAGGACGGTGTAGAGGTATCTACATCTGGACGTCTATTTTAGTTAGCGCCCCCCCCGATTGCCAGCACTATTTTGTCGCTGTGTCGCAAGAAGGCCACCATTGGCTCCTTACTATCCCCAAGGGGATGGAAATCAAACGTTTGCGGCTGTTCTGTTTGGTCAAACGCTGCCAAGAAAAGCGATTGTCCTCCCAAAGCGGCTTTATTCGTCCAGATAACATTTGCACGCCGCGCGCCCTGCTGGGACAATAACGCGCCTTACATCTTGGCCATCAAATGAAGCAATCGCAGGAGATACAGATGCCTTCTCGTAAAGAGCTTGCCAATGCCGTTCGCGCATTGAGTATGGATGCCGTTCAAAAAGCCAACTCCGGTCACCCGGGCGCCCCCATGGGAATGGCGGATATCGCCGAAGTATTGTGGCGCAGCCACCTCAGACATAACCCGAACAACCCCAAGTGGGCCGACCGCGACCGTTTCATCCTCTCCAACGGCCACGGCTCCATGCTGCTGTACTCCCTGCTGCACCTCTCCGGTTATGACCTCTCCATCGACGATCTGAAAAACTTCCGCCAGCTGCACTCTCGCACCCCGGGTCACCCGGAGTACGGTTACGCGCCGGGCGTTGAAACCACCACTGGCCCGCTGGGTCAGGGCATCACCAACGCCGTTGGTATGGCGATCGCCGAGAAGGCCATGGCTGACCAGTTCAATAAGCCGGGTCACGACATCGTTGACCACTACACCTACGCCTTCATGGGCGACGGCTGCCTGATGGAAGGTATCTCCCACGAGGCTTGCTCTCTGGCCGGTACCCTGCAACTGGGCAAACTGATCGCGTTCTGGGATGACAACGGCATCTCCATCGATGGTCACGTAGAAGGCTGGTTCACCGACGACACCGTCAAGCGCTTCGAAGCCTACGGCTGGCACGTTATCCCGGCTGTTGACGGCCACAACCCGGAAGCGATCAATGCTGCCATCGAAGCCGCCAAGGCCGAGACCGGCAAGCCGACCCTGATCTGCTGCCGTACCATCATCGGTTACGGCTCCCCGAACAAATCCGGTTCTCACGACTGCCACGGCTCACCGCTGGGCAACGACGAGATCGCCGCTGCTCGCGCGTTCCTGAAGTGGGACCACGCTCCGTTCGTTATCCCGGCCGACATCGCTGCCGAGTGGAACGGTCAGGAGAAGGGCGCCAAACTGGAAGCCGACTGGGCTGCCAAGTTCGCCGCCTATGAAGCCGCTCACCCGACTCTGGCTGCCGAATTCAAGCGCCGCACCGCAGGCGACTTGCCGGCCAACTGGGCTGCCGAATCCGCCAAGATCATCGAAACCCTGCAAGCCAACCCGGCCAAGATCGCAACCCGTAAAGCGTCCCAAAACGCACTGGAAGCGTTCGGCAAGCTGCTGCCGGAATTCATGGGTGGCTCCGCTGACCTGGCTCCGTCCAACCTGACCATGTGGTCCGGTTCCAAGTCCCTGACCAACGACGACGCCTCCGGCAACTACATCCACTACGGTGTCCGCGAGTTCGGCATGTCCGCCATCATGAACGGTATCGCCCTGCACGGTGGTTTCATCCCCTACGGCGCCACCTTCCTGATGTTCATGGAGTATGCCCGCAACGCACTGCGCATGGCCGCCCTGATGAAGCAGCGTTCCATCTTCGTTTACACCCACGACTCCATCGGTCTGGGTGAAGATGGCCCGACTCACCAGCCGGTTGAGCAGATCGCCTCCCTGCGTCTGACTCCGAACATGAGCACCTGGCGTCCGTGTGACCAGGTTGAATCTGCCATCGCCTGGAAACACGCCATCGAGCGTACCGACGGCCCGACCTCTCTGATCTTCTCTCGTCAGAACCTTGCCCAGATGGATCGTACTGCCCAGCAGCTGGCCGACACCGCCAAGGGTGGCTACGTGCTGAAGGATTGCGCCGGTACTCCGGAGCTGATCCTGATCGCCACCGGTTCCGAAGTGGAACTGGCCGTTGCCGCCTATGAGCAGCTGACTGCCAAGGGCCGTGCCGTGCGCGTGGTCTCGCTGCCGTCTACCGACGTGTTCGACGCCCAGTCTGCCGAGTACAAAGAGTCCGTCCTGCCGATGTCCGTCACCAAGCGTGTGGCCATCGAAGCGGGTATCGCCGACTACTGGTACAAGTACGTGGGCTTTGGCGGCAAGATCATCGGTATGACCACCTTCGGTGAGTCCGCACCGGCCGAGCTGCTGTTCAAGGAATTCGGCTTTACCGTGGAAAACGTGGTTGCGACCGCTGAATCCCTGTAATAGCTGACCATTGGGCCACTCTGGCCCAATAGCCGGAAAATAAAACGCCCTCCATCGCAAGATGGGGGGCGTTTTATTTTTGTTAAAAAGTATAAAATGAAGGAAATGACATTATGACAGCTAATGAAAAAATAGAATTGATCGCTATAAATATACGATATGCAATAGAAAAAACGCTTCGAGAACGCTTGCCAATTACTTTTCATGATTTCCCTTTTGGAGCTTGTGGAGATACAGCCCTAATTTTAGGTAGGCATTTGAAGGATTTAGGCTATGGTGGGTTTAAATATGTATTAGCTTGTCGAGGGGATAAAGAGGACGGCTCTTGGTGTTCTCATGTTTGGTTAGAACGTCAAGGGTTAATTGTTGATATTACAGCAGATCAGTTTTCAGATTTCTCACACAAGGTATTTGTTGGTATGGGATCTTCGTTTCATTCTACCTTTACGGTTGAGGATGTAAGTGATGCTGATTATGAAATATATGATTCTAATACATATGAAAAACTGATGAGTGCACATCAGGAAATTTTAAAACAACTTGATGAATGTGGTGATGGTGACAACATTTAGTAGATTAGTTAGGCGTAATTGAACATTCGCGTTCTTTAAGACGATGCCATAAAAATAATGCCTCACATGTTAAATAAAAAGAGACCGGCTCTCAGCTGGTCTCTTTTTATTTATCGCACCCCTTACGCCTGCGGCGGGGTACTTTCCGCGTTGGATATCACCGCATCCACCTAGGCCTGCTCCACTATGGGCTTTATCAATCTGACGACAACGGCTCCATGGTTAATACCAGCTTGCCGATATGACGGCCTGAATCAAGCAAATGGTGGGCGGCGGCGGCCTCATGCAGCGGGAAGGTCTGGTAAACCTGCGGTTTGACCTCACCGCGTTCGATAAATGGCCAGACATGAGTTTGCAGCTGGGCGATCAGATCGGCTTTTTCCTGCGGAGTACGCGAGCGCAGGGTAGAGCCGATATGGGTCAGCCGCTTTTGCAGCATGGGAAACAGATCCAGATTGGGGGCGGCGCCCGCAATTATGCCGATCTGGACTATGCGACCATTGATGGCAGCTGCAGCATAGTTGCGCGCGACATACTCCCCGCCAATGATATCGAGAATGATGTCGGCGCCATGGCCATCGGTGGCGGCATGCACGGCCTCGACAAAATCCTCCTCCTTGTAGAGCACGGCCACATCCGCGCCCAGCTTGATGCTGGCGGCCTGCTGCTCGGGTGAGCCGACCGTGGTGATGATTTTTGCGGCGCCAAATGCCTTGCCCAGCATGGTGGCGGTCGTGCCGATGCCGGAGGCGCCGCCATGGATCAAGATAATGTCCCCTTTTTTAAACTGACCCCGTTCAAACATATTTGACCAGACCGTCATAAAGGTTTCCGGCAGTGCCGCGGCTTCGACAAAGCTCAATCCGGGCGGCAGGGGCAGGACATTGCTCTGGTGGGCGACGCTGTACTCGGCATAGCCGCCACCCGAAATCAGCGCGGCGACCTTGTCGCCAACCTTGAGATGCTCCACCTGCTCCCCCTTGGCGACCACGACCCCGGCGACCTCCAGCCCGGGAATATCCGATGCCCCTGCCGGAGGCGGGTAGAGCCCCTTGCGCTGCATCACATCCGGTCCATTGATGCCGGTCGCATAGTGCCGGATCAAGACCTCATCGGGCTTGGGCGCTGGTGTGGCGCGGGTGGTCAGTTGCAAGACATCGGGGCCACCGGGCTGGGTAATCTCTACCGCGTTCATGGTGGCGGGAATGAAATGAGAATGAGACATCAGCTGCTCCTGTAACGAGGTGATATGAGGTTCCCCTAGTGGGATGAGCACCAAGATAGTGGAGATTGCTGATGAATAAACGCAGTATTATCCCTCACCTGTAATGCAAAAATGCATTTCAACCGGGAGTCGTGATGAACTGGGATGATGCGAAAATTTTTCTGGCGTTGCATCGGGAAGGTAGCCTGAGGGGCGCTGCCCGTGTGGTCGGGGTCGATCAGGCCACCATTGGCAGACGGATTGCCGCACTGGAGCATCGTCTGGCGGCCACGCTGTTTCTCCGTACATCCAAAGGGTATGTGCTGACTAATGTCGGAGAGATAGTGCTGGCCAGCGCCCAGCAGATGGAGCTGGCAGCTATTGATTTCGTGCGGGCGGCGCAAGGGGTCGACAACCGTCTGGTCGGGGAGGTCAGCGTGGCGACCACAGACACCCTGGGGATGGATTTTTTGATACCGGCCCTGACCGATCTGCATCAGCGTTATCCCGATATCAGGGTCATCCTCAATACCTCGACCCAGGTGGTCAATCTGTCTCTGCGGGAAGCGGATATCGCGATCCGGACGGTGAAGCCGGACAATCCCGACCTGATTATTCGCAAGCTGGCCTCCTGGCCGGTCGGGTTGTATGCCTCCACCGACTATCTGGCTCGCCATGGCATTCCCGAAGCGGGCACCGGTTTTGCGGGCCATTCGCTGGTGGTGTATGAGCCCCACTGGCAGAGCGCGCGCTCGCCCATGATGCTCGAAGAGGCGGCCGAGGGGGCCACGGTCGCCGCGGGGGTCAATACCAGCCTGATGCTGCGTCAGGCCCTGTTGATGGGGTTGGGGCTTGGCGAGGTGGCGGTTCCGCTCGCCGAGCAAGCCGGGTTGATGCGGGTCTGGCCCGAGCGGCAGTTACAGCAATCCTACGATGTGTGGCTGGTGACCCATCAGGATGTGCAACATGCTGCGCGGGTTAGGGCGGTCATGGATGCCATCGTCAGGGCATTTGCCGCAGTGGCCTAAGTCTGGCGGGCGCTCTGTTCAGGTTTTGTCGCAGCGCTGTCACATCCCTTGCCATAGTCATGGCGGTTGAGGGAAAACCCTCATTTACTTGGTCTCTGACAGTCAATACTGTGAGACCGAGTCCACCACTACTGGAGCCTGACCCATGACCGATATGCTTGTTGACGATAAACAACCGACCCCGGATCCGGCAGAGCAGAATGCTTTCTTCCCGTCGCCCTACTCCCTGAGCCAGTTCACCTCGCGCAAATCTGACCTTGCCGGGGCTGACTATCCCGCTCCCTATCGGGAGGGGCGCTGGAAGATCCTGCTGATCGGGGCCGATGAGCGCTATCTGCCCACCGACAACGGCACCCTGTTTTCTACCGGTAACCATCCGGTCGAAACCCTGCTGCCCATGTATCACCTCGACAAGGCGGGCTTTGCCTTTGATGTGGCTACCCTTTCCGGCAATTCGGTCAAGTTCGAGTGGTGGGCCATGCCCGGCGAAGATGAAGAGGTGCTGGGGCTCTATGCCAAATATCAGGCGCAGTTCCGCCAACCGGCCAAGCTGGCCGATCTGCTGAAAGAGGCGCTGGCCGCCGACTCGGATTATATCGGCGTCTTTATTCCCGGCGGGCACGGCGCCCTGATGGGGCTGCCGGAGAGTGCCGAGGTGAAAGCGCTGCTGGAGTGGGCGATGGCCAACGATCGCTTCATCATCTCCCTCTGTCACGGGCCTGCTGCGCTGCTGGCGGTGGCCAATCCAGAGACCTTCGCGGGCTACAAGGTCTGCGCTTTCCCCGACGAGCTGGATGCCCAGACCCCGGCAATTGGCTATATGCCGGGCCACCTCACCTGGAAGTTTGGCGAGAAGCTCAAAGAGATTGGCTTTGAGATCGTCAACAACGGCATCTCGGGGGAGGTGTGCCGGGATCGCAATCTGCTGACCGGTGACAGCCCGCTGGCGGGCAATAACCTCGGCAAGCTGGCCGCCACCACCTTGCTGGAGGCGGTTGCCAAGCGATGAGGTTGTCGTCATCGCCAGCGAATGCGTTGCAGGTCGCGGTGGCGCTGGAAGGGTGCCAGCGGCTGGAGGAGATCCAGCAACTGGTGCGCGCCTTTGCCACTCCGCTGGGGTATCACCGCTTTGCGCTTTTCTCCATCAGCGCCAGCGAGGAGGGGGTGGTCGAGCATCTCTACTGGCTGGAGGGGGAGTGGCTGGAGAGCGGTGAGGTGGTCGACCTGCATGCCTATATGCGCGAGTGCCCGATGGCGATGCATATCAGGGAGCGAGACCAGCCCTTCTTCTGGAGCAAAACGGTTGGTGCCGTTGGTGAGCAGTACCGTATCGTTCGCCAGCCTGAGGGGCCGGGCCGACATGGCTTGCAGGTACCCGTCTATGGGCCGCTGGGGCTGGAAGGGGCGATGAGCTTTGGCGGCGATCAGATCGATGCCAGTGCCCACACTCGGGTTGGCCTTGCGCTGATCGCGGCAGCGGCTTTTCATGCAGCCCGTCGCCTGATGGAGATGCCGGTAGCGGGTCACGAGCGTGGCCTCACTGGGCGTGAGCGCGAAGTGCTGGAGTGGGTCTCCCGGGGTTGGCGCCATGCCGATATCGCCACCACCCTGAAGCTCTCGGTGCGCACGGTCGAGAACCATCTGCGCAGTGCCCGCCGTCGACTGGGGGTGGCCACCACCGCGGAGGCGGTCAGAGTGGCGATCAGGAACCGCGATATCGAGGGCTGAGGGGCCATCCCTTTGTCTGGCATGTAAAAAGAGACCGGCATATAGCCGGTCTCTTTGTTATTTCCGCAAACCTTACGCCTGCGGCGGGGTACTTTCGGCGTTGGACATCACCGCATCCATCTGGATTCGCGCGCCGGCGGGCAGTTCGCGCACCGCGATCACGGTGCGGGCCGGCAGGTAGGCCGGGAAGTATTTGGTATAGATGGCATCCACCTCGGCCAGATCCGCGATATCGGCGAGCTGGATATTGACCTTGACGATATCGTCCATCACATGGCCGATGCTCTCCACAATCGCCTTGATATGGCTGAGACACTGGGCGGTCTGCTCCCGCACGCAACCAGTCAGGATCTTGCCGGTGGCCAGATCAACCGGCAGCTGACCGGCGATATGGTTGTAGTGGGAGAAGGCGACGGTCTGGGTATGCAGCGGGCTGCGCGGTGCCTTGTCGGTATTGCGCGGGCGGATCACCAGATTGTGTCTGTCTTCCACCAGTTGTGGCGGGGTGCCGTCACCGTGGGAGATGACCGCATCCATCTGCACCAGCGCACCCATGGGCAGGGCGGAGGCGGCAATCACGCTGCGGGCCGGCATATAGGCGGCGGCGCGGGCAATGGCGGAGTCGGGGAAGAAGGTGGTGTAGACCTCGTTGACGGCATCCAGATCGGCCAGATTGGTCAGGTAGACGGTCACCTTGACGATATCGTCGAAGGGCACGTCGATCCCCTCCAGCACCGCCTTGATATTGTGCAGACATTGGGCCGCCTGCTCGCGAAGGCCGCCGCCAATCAGGGCGCCGGATGCGGGCTCAACCGGCAGCTGGGCGCCGATATTGTTGTAGTGGGAGAAGGCGACTGTCTGGGTGGAGAGCGAGTCCTGCGGCGCACGGGCGCTGTTGCGGGCGAGCTTCACCAGCGGGCACGGAGCTTGCGGGAAGGTGCCTTCGCCGTTGGAGATGAGCGCATCCATCTGCACTTTGGCGTGCAGCGGCAGACCCGCCACGGCCAGCACGGTGCGGGTCGGCAGGTTGCGGGGGAAGAACTCGCGATAGACCTCGTTGACTGCCTCGAGGTCGGCCATCTCTTGCAGGAAGAGGGTCACTTTCACCACGTCGTCCATCACATGGTCGATGCTCTCGACGATGGCCTTGATATTGGTGAGGCACTGTCTGGCCTGCGCCTTGATATCACCCTCGATCAGGGCGCCGTTTTTCGGGTCGACCGGCAGCTGGGCGGAGATATTGTTGTAGTGGGAAAAGGCCACGCTCTGGGTATAGGGGCCGATATGCTGCGGAGCATTGGGGGTATTGCGGGCCGACTTGATAATAGTGCCACTCATTGGGATACACCTCGTTGTAATCATCGTTATTGGGGTCAGGGGTTCCTCCCGCCAGCGACAAAAAATGTGGGCAGGGCGCGGCGATATAGCGCGCCCGGCAACCATTGCGACACCAGAGGGGGAGAGGGTTCAGACAAGCGCGATTCTATGAACCGCAAAATAGCGATGCAAACCGGGATCGCGTTTCTATGAGATGGCTCAACGCCCTGAAATATATCTCCGGTGCGGATCAATTCAGGGATGATAAGAAGCATCTGGCGGCCATCTTTAGCACCCTGCAGGGCGAGGCCCGCGCCAACGGTATTGGCGCCAGAAATATGGGTGGCTGGCACTCAGGATAATTGTCAATTATTCAGGCTTGCTGGCAGTGCATTCATTTTTTGCCGCATAAATATCTATTTTTGCTTTTTTATAAGCACTATCTGGCAGAGCGAAAATATGGTAGCCGCGGGATATTCAGGCCCCTGCAAAGATGTAACGGGAATATAATTCAGCGCTTTTGCATGGGGCCGGTGAAAAGGTTTTCTGAATATCCCATGGCACGCCGCTGCAAGGAGCCCAGCGCATCAGCCGTATGCCATGAATTTTCAGCGGCGCCGAGCCGGGCAAACGGGCTCGTTCAGACTCCCTTCACCCCTGCATGTCAGGATCGGCCACCGGCCCTGACCGCGGTTTCCCGACCGGTTGCCGTCAGAGCCCCCCGCTATTTTTGCACCAGTGAAATGGTGTTTCTGTTCTTTGTTACTCAGGTGAAACAATTTGAGCCTGCCATCGGGCGCACAACCCTGTGTTGTTGTGGCAGGCGACCCCTCCGGTTTTGCCCGTGATGACGGTGCAAGCGTTATGACTGTGCCGCGTTATGACACTGCAAAGAGAGGAGAGGGCTTATTTAGCGCGGCCAGCGGGCCGGATACAACGGAAGGATGTAGATGATCAGGATCGAGAAGATCGACGCCTCGAATTGCTTCGAGGTGTGCGAGCTGACAACCAACAAGGACGGGGTGGGCACCCTGTTCGAGCAGTATCTCTGCTGCAATGCCATCTCGCTGGTGGAGGCGGCCTACTTCCCGGGCTTTGAGCCCAGAGCGATTTATCGCGGGGAGGAGCTGGTGGGCTTTGTCATGTACAAGGGGTGTGATGCGCCGGGCGACATGGTCGAGATCTTCCGCTTTATGCTGGATGCCCGCTTTATGGGGCAGGGGCTGGGGCGGCAGGTCTTTGGCGAGCTGCTGGCCCATTTTGGCCGCGAGGGGTATCGGGAGGTGCTGCTGATGATCGACGAGGATAACCGGATTGCCAAAGAGCTCTACGCCTCGTTCGGTTTTCGCTTTACCGGCAAGATCGAGAAGGATGAACACTACTACAGCCTCAATATCGAGGGGCTGCATTAACTGGCGCAGGTGAATCGAAGAGGGGGAACAAGCCTGCCAGCCGCGTGCTGACAGGCGATAGCAAGGTTGGATATGGGCCCGTCAGCCCGCCGGATAGAGGGCGCCGAGCACCGCCGGACGGCTGGCGCCGGTGACGGCGGGCAGGTTGCCGGGTTTGCGCTTGATAAAGCGCTCCGCCAGCCAGGCAAAGGCAGCCCCTTCCATCCAGTCGGGAGCAATCCCCAGCTCGGCGGTGTTGGCGATGCGCCAGCCGGGCAGCAGGCTGGCCAGCTCCGCCAGCAGCGGGGTGTTGTAGGCACCCCCGCCGCAGACAAAGAGCTCGGTCTTGGGCTGGCTGGCCCCGAACGCCTCGGGAGTCGCGGGCAGCTGGCGGGCGATGCTGTGGCAGGTGAGCGCCTGCAGGGTGCGCTGCACGTCCGCCGGAGCATAGGGGCGGCCAGCCAGCTCACCATCGAGCCACGCCAGGGTGAACATCTCCCGTCCGGTGCTCTTGGGATGGGAGGCGGCGAAGTAGGGGTGGGCCAAGAGCTGCTCCAGCAGCTCGGGAATGATCTGGCCACAGGCTGCCCACTGGCCGCCGGCATCATAACCGGCTCCCTTGGGGTGATGGCGGCGATACCAGCCGTCGAGCAGGGTGTTGGCCGGGCCGGTATCGAAGCCATAGACCCCGTTGGCATGACCCGGCAGTACCGAGATATTGGCGATGCCGCCGAGGTTCAGTACCACCCGCAGGGCGCCGGGGCGGGCAAAAAAGGCTTGATGGAAGGCGGGCACCAGCGGCGCTCCCTGACCGCCGAGGGCCATGTCCATGGTGCGAAAGTCGGCGATGACATCGATGCCGGTCAGCGCCGCCAGCAGGGCCGCGTTGCCAATCTGCAGGGTGAAGCCAAGCTGGGGGCGGTGGCGGATGGTCTGGCCGTGACTGCCAATGGCGCGAATATCGGCGGGCGTGAGGCCCGTCTTGGCCAGCAGGGCGTGGGTGGCGGCGGCAAATTCGCGCGCCACCAGATTGTCGGCCACCCCCATGCGATCGATCTCGTTGTCGCTTGGCGTGCAGAGCTCATGGAGCTCGTGGGCGGTGGGCCAGGGGTGGCTGAGGGCCGCCTCGACCCGCAGTTGATCCCCGTCGATCACCACCAGTACGGCGTCGATGCCGTCCATGCTGGTGCCTGACATCAATCCGATATAGCGTTCAGCCATTGGCTCTCCTCACTCGCTGGTCGGGATAGTCCGCTTCCCGACACCGATGCAACATGGCGCAGAGCCATGCGCAGGCAAAATAAAAAGGGCTGACGGGGCCGCTACCCCGCCAGCCCCGAAGGCTTTAGTTGCCGCGACTCTCTCGCTTGTTCTGGGCCAGCTGCAGCTCGGGGCTGTCGAGCTTGGCCAGTTGCGGTGTCGCCAGTTTTCTGAAGTTGGCCAGCTCGCGTCCGCTCAGGGACTCCGCCTGCGGCAGGTTGAGGGTGCGCGGGTTCTTGTGTACGCCGCCCACCACGAATTCATAGTGCAGATGAGGGCCGGTGACGCGACCGGTGCCCCCCAACAGGCCGATGGTCTGCCCCTGCTTGACCCGCTGCCCCTTGTTGACGGTGCGCTTGGAGAGGTGCAGGTACTTGGTCACATAGTTGCCGGCATGTTTGATAAAGACGTAGTTGCCGTTGAACTGGTTGTAGCCCGCCGCCACCACGTTGCCGGAGCCCGCCGCCATGATTGGGGTGCCCACCGGCGCCACATAGTCGATGCCGTTGTGGGGGCGGATCTTGCCGGTCACCGGATGGAGGCGGCGCGGGTTGAAGTTGGAGCTGATGTATTTGAAGTTGACCGGCGCGCGCAGGAAGCTCTTGCGCATCGCTTTGCCTTCCGGGGTGTAGTAGTTGCCATCTTCATTGAGCACGGCGCGGTAGGCGGTACCCTGGTTGACGAACTCGGCGGCCAGAATATCGCCGGAGGCTACCCGCTCGTCATCGCGGAACTTGTCTTCGTAGACCACCCGGAAGCTGTCGCCCGGTTGCAAGTCCTGAGCAAAGTCGATGTCCCAGCCGAAGATGGCGGCCAAGTCCATGATCTGATCCTCGGTCATGCCCGCCTCGACGGCGGAGCCCCAGAAGCTGGAGCGGATCTCCCCCTTGGTCACCTGTTCACGGGTGTCGAGGGCGATCTTGACGCTGCGGGCGACGAAGGTGTCATCCTTGCGGCTCACCTTGAGCGCCTGTTCGAGGCTGTGGGGGTAGTAGAGGCTGTGCAGCTGGCCATCTTCGGTCAGCTTGAAGGTGAGCTCCTGCCCCGGCTGCAACATGCGCAGCGGGTTGCTGTCATCGAGCTGGTCGATCAGGTGCAGATCCGTGGTGCTGAGCCCCAGACGCTGGAAGATCACCCCCATGTTGTCGCCGCGGCGCACCTTCACATGCTTAGTGACATAGCTCGGCTTGGGCGGGGTGGCCGGTTGCACGGCATCTGCGGTGATGTCGTCCTGGGGCAGATTGTCGTCGCTGTTCTCTTCCTGTTGCTGTCGCAGGGCAATCTCGTTGCCGTTTTCATCGACCCGGGTAGCGACCGCCTGTTCGCTGGGCCAGGCCGCCAGCATCATGATCATGATGCTCAAAATCAGCACCATCTTGCGGTGCCAGTGAGGGAGAGAGTTGAAGGCGTGCCAAATAACCATGAGATGCAGATGAAGTCGGGCAGAATGGACGGATTTTACAGCCTTTCCAATTGGCCCGCCATTCCAGTAATATGTTTGGCCCTGTGGAATCGTGATGGAGAGTCAAAAAATGTCCCAGCTCGAGGTGGCGCTAGCCGAGATCAAGCGCGGAGCGGAAGAAATTCTGGTTGAAGAGGAACTGGTTGCCAAGTTGAAGGAAGGGCGCCCGCTGCGCATCAAGCTGGGCATGGACCCGACGGCCCCCGACATTCACCTGGGTCACACCGTGATCCTCAACAAGCTGAAAACCTTCCAGGATCTGGGCCATGAAGTGATCCTGCTGATCGGTGACTTCACTGCCATGGTGGGTGACCCCTCCGGCAAGAACGCCACCCGTCCGCCGCTCTCCGAAGAGGCGATCAAGCACAACGCCCTCACCTATGCCGAGCAGGCGTTCAAGATCCTCGATCCGGCCAAGACCCGCATCGAGTACAACTCGACCTGGCTGAGCGAGCTGGGTGCGACCGGCATGATCAAGCTGGCGGCCAAGCAGACCGTGGCCCGCATGATGGAGCGCGACGACTTCAAGAAGCGCTACAGCAACGGCCAGTCCATCGCGATTCACGAATTCCTCTATCCGCTGCTGCAAGGCTATGACTCGGTCGCGCTGAAGGCGGACGTTGAGCTGGGCGGTACCGACCAGAAGTTCAACCTGCTGATGGGCCGCGAGCTGCAAAAAGATGCCGGCATGGCGACCCAGTGCGTGCTGATGATGCCGCTCTTGGTGGGTCTGGACGGCGTCAAGAAGATGTCCAAGTCCGCAGGCAACTACATCGGCGTCCACGACGCTCCGGGCGAGATGTTCGGCAAGATCATGTCCATCACCGACGATCTGATGTGGAACTACTACGAGCTGCTCTCCTTCCGTCCGCTGGCTGAAATTGAAGAGTTCAAGGCGGGCATCGCTGCCGGCACTCTCAACCCGCGCGACGTGAAGATCTGGCTGGCCAAAGAGATCATCGCCCGTTATCACGACGAAGCGGCAGCCGAAGCGGCCCACGAAGATTTCACCCAGCGCTTCTCCAAGAACGCCATTCCGGACGAAATGCCGGAAGTCGAGCTGGCTCTGGAAGGCGAAGGTCTGGCCATTGCCAACCTGCTGAAAGATGCCGATCTGGTGGCCACCACCTCCGAAGCGCTGCGGATGATCAAGCAGGGCGCGGTCAAGGTTGATGGCGAGAAGCTGGAAGATGGCAAGGCGCTCATCGGTGCCGGTACCGCCGTCTATCAGGTCGGCAAGCGCAAGTTTGCCCGCGTGACCGTCAAGTAAACCGCGACTGTCAAGCAAGGCATCAAGATTGCCGTAAAAGGCCTCCTTCGGGAGGCCTTTTTTGTATCTGGGCGATAAAGCGGCGCAACACGGCGCTGCCGGGGTGGGGGCGGGTGGCGAGGCTGATGGCGGTCATCAGGCCGCTGCCGGCGATGGGGTGATAGCTCACTCCGACCGGACGCAACGCAGCCACCGAGCTTGGCACCAGGGTCACGCCAAAACCCGCCTGCACCATGCCGACGGTGGAGATCACCTGCGGGCAGACGGGGCCGAGCTGCGGCTCGAATCCCGCCTCCCGGCAGAGGGCCATGATGCCGTCGTGAAGGCCCGGGCCAATCTCGCGGGGGAACAGGATAAAGCTCTCATCGCGCAGGCTGGCGAGGGCGATGGGGCCGAGCTTGGCCTTGGGGTGGCTGGTGGGCAGGGCGATCAGCAGCGGCTCCTGCTCGATGAGGTGGTGATCCAGCCCCTGACTGCCGCTGCAGGGGAGGCGCAGGATGGCGGCATCGAGCCGGTCGTGGCGCAGCGCCTCCACCAGTGCCGGCATGGTGCCCTCCTGCGGGGTGAGCGCCACCTCGGGGTAGCGTTCGCGATAGTCGTGCAACAGGGTCAGCACCGCGGGGTGGAGCACGGTAGAGCCGGCAAAGCCGATACGCAGCGCCCCCTGCTCGCCGCGGGCGATCCGCTTCACCTTCTGTTTGGCGGCATCGGCCAGCGTCAGGATCTGGGTGGCATCCCGATAGAGGCTCGCACCCGCCTCGGTCAGTTCGACGCCGCGGGTGAGACGGCGCAGCAGCGGAGTGCCGAGGCTCTCTTCCAGCTTGCGGATCTGCTGGCTCAGGGGCGGCTGGGCCATGTTGAGCACCTCGGCTGCCCGGGTGAAGTTCTGTTTGTCGACGACCGCCATGAAGTAGCGCAGGGTTCGCAGTTCCATATCGAAAGAGTCTCAAAGTCGCGGGATCGGTGTATTGGCGTTGAAATGTGATCCGGGTCACCATTGAATCCGAACGCTAACAGGATTCAGGCCGGAGGTGAAACCCGAATGGAACGTATTGCAACATCTGACAGTGCCGGATGCGCGTGTGCCCTCGAAGTTAGCCAGCAGTTTTCCCGCTGGCGCAGGCAGCACGATGGCGGCGAGATCTACCAAAGCTCGCTGATGAGCGCCCTGCTGGCGGGGGTCTACGAAGGGGAGACCACCATGAGCGAGCTGCTGCGCCACGGCGACTTTGGTCTCGGTACCTTCAACCACCTCGATGGCGAGCTGATCGCCTTCGAGCGCCAGATCCACCAGTTGCGGGCCGATGGCTCGGCCCGGCCCGCCCGCGCCGATCAGAAGACCCCCTTTGCGGTGATGACCCACTTTCGCCCCTGTCTGGAGCGCCGCTTCGACCATCCGCTCAGCCGCGACGAAATTCACCAGTGGGTCGATCGGCTGGTGGGCTCCGACAACGTCTTCGTCGCCATGCGCCTCGACGGCCAGTTCGAGTCGGCCAAGGTGCGCACCGTGCCGCGTCAGGAGCCGCCCTATCGCCCCATGCTGGAGGCCATCGAGCAGCAGCCGCTGTTCCGTTTTGCCGCGGTGGCGGGGACCTTGGTGGGCTTTCGCTGCCCGCCGTTTGTGCAGGGGATCAATGTGGCGGGTTTTCACGAACACATGATCACCGCCGATCGCAGCGGCGGCGGCCATCTGCTCGACTACACCATGGCCCACGGCACCCTGCGTCTCTCGGTGGTGCGTCATCTCAATCTGGCCCTGCCATCGGATCCCGCTTTCCGGCAGGCCGACCTCAACCCCGCCGATCTCGATCGCGCCATTCAGGCCGCAGAAGGCTGATATAGAAGGAGCAATATCATGGAAAACAGACAGTGGAAGTGCGGCGCCGAGCTGGTGGTGCGCCATCTGGAGGCGCAGGGGGTCAAGCAGGTGTTCGGTATTCCCGGTGCCAAGATTGACCGGGTGTTCGATGCGCTGGAGGACTCTCCCATCGAGACCATCGTGGTGCGCCATGAGGCCAACGCCGCCTTTATGGCTGCCGCAGTGGGGCGCCTGACCGGCAAGGCGGGGGTGGCGCTGGTCACCTCGGGTCCCGGTTGCTCCAACCTTATTACCGGGCTGGCGACCGCCACCTCGGAGGGGGATCCCATGGTGGCGCTGGGCGGTGCGGTGCGCCGCGCCGACTGCCTCAAGCTCACCCACCAGAGCATGGATACGGTCAACCTCTGCCGTCCGGTGACCAAGTTCAGCGCTCAGGTCAACAGCGGGGCCGCCCTCTCCGAGGTGATGGCCAACGCCTTTCGTGCCGCCGAGTTTGGCCGCCCGGGTGCTGCCTTTGTCAGCCTGCCGATGGACATCATCAACAAGCCGGTGCTGGGGGAGGTGCTGGTGCCGCGCGAGATGCCGGAGCCTGGCACCGCCGACGAGGCGAGCATGACCCAGGCGCTCGAGCTCATTCGCGAGGCGGACAATCCCGTAGTGCTGCTCGGCCTGATGGCGAGCCGGCCGGAGAACGCCGAGGCGGTGCGCGCCTTCCTCGACAAGGCGCGGCTGCCGGTGACAGGTACCTATCAGGCGGCCGGGGTGGTCGACAGTTGCCACTTCGATGATTTCGCCGGGCGGGTGGGGCTCTTTAACAACCAGCCGGGGGATCAGCTGCTGGCGGGGGCCGATCTGGTGATCGCCATCGGCTATAGCCCCATCGAGTACGACCCCGTGCTGTGGAATGGCGACCGGGTGCGCCGCATCCTCCATATCGATGTGCTGCCCGCCGATATCGACAGCTGCTACTGCCCGGCGGCGGAGCTGCTGGGGTCGATCCGTGCCAACCTGCTGCAACTGACCCGCCGGATGGGTTCGCCCAAGCTGCGTATCCCCGAGGTGGATCGCCTGCTGCAAGGGGTGCGCCAGCAGCGGCTGCGGCTGGCGATGCGGGCCGACGATCTGCACGGCACGCCGGTGCACCCGCTGCGGATCGTGCGCGAGCTGCAGGATCTGGTGCGCGATGACATGACCCTCTGCGTCGACATGGGCAGCTTCCATATCTGGATCGCCCGCTACCTTTACAGCTTCCGCGCCCGTCAGGTGCTTATCTCCAACGGTCAGCAGACCATGGGGGTCGCCCTGCCGTGGGCCATCGGTGCCGCGCTGGTACGGCCGGGGGAGAAGGTGATCTCGGTATCGGGGGATGGCAGCTTTATGCAGTCGAGCATGGAGCTGGAGACGGCGGTACGGCTCAAGAGCAATATCGTCCACATCATCTGGGTCGATAACGGCTACAACATGGTGGCGATCCAGGAGCAGCAGAAGTATTGCCGTACCTCGGGCGTGTCGTTCGGTGCCATCGACTTCAAGCGCTACGCCGAGTCGTTCGGGGCGGCCGGTTTTGCGGTGCGCTCGGCCGACGAGCTGCGCGCCACCCTGCGTGCCGCGCTGGCGGTGGAGGGGCCGGCCGTGGTGGCCATTCCGGTGGATTACAGCGACAACCCCGGGTTGATGGCTCAGCTCAGGCCGGAAGTGATGGCTTGAGTTGGCTCGGGCAGTGAGAGATGAAAAAACCGGCATCAGGGATGCCGGTTTTTTTATGCCGATTGCAGGCAGGGTTTGGGCAGAATTTAGCGAGCCAGCTGAATGGCCCCGTCGGCCCTGACCGGCTTGGCGCGGCGCTTGGTTGTGGGGGCGCAGGCGCGCTTGAGGCGCAGCCATTCACGCCACAGCAGCCAGCAGAGCGGCAGGGTGAGCAGCAGAACGGTGGCCGGCTGGGCCATCAGCACCCCATCACGGCCCCACAGCAGCGGCAGCAGGAAGATGAGCGGCAGCAGCAGCAAGGTCTTGGCAATCGAGATGACCAGCGCCTGACGGGTACGGGCCATGGATTGCAGCAGAACGATGCCGAACATGATGATCCCCTCCAGCGGAATGGCGCCCAGATTGAGCAGCAGACTGCTGACGGCGGCGGCCAGCAGCTCGGGGTCGTCATCGCCGGTATAGAGCATGGCTACCTGCTGGGGCAGCAGCTGGATGGTGATCCAGACCAGCATGCCGTAGATGAAGGTGAACTTGAGCCCCATCTCCATCAGGTACTTGAGGTCGCGATTGCGCTTGGCCCCCGCCGCCTTGCTGATGAGCGGCTGAATGCCGAAGGCCAGCCCCTGCAGGATGACGATAAAGACCGCCTCGGTGTAACCGGCCACGGTAAAGCCGGCGAGATCCTTCACATTGCCATACACCATCAGCTGGCTGTTGTGCAGCATCAGCAGCAGGCCGAGGTTGAACTGGGCAATCAGGCTCGGCAGACCGGTAAAGAGCAGGTTCGGCACCGTGGGCAGGCTCGGCACCATGTCGCGCCAACCGAGGCGCAGTCGGGCCCAGGGGGTAAAGAAGTAGCCAAGGCCGATCAGGCTCACTGCCCCTTCCGCCATCAGGGTCGCCTGGGCGGTACCGATCAGTCCCAGCCCCAGTCTGGCCACCATCACGTAGTTGAGCAGGATGTTGAGCACGGCGCCGCTGCTCACCAGCACCATGGCCAGTTTCGGGCGACCGTCGTTGCGCAGCAGATAGGGCACCGCCAGGTTGCTTGCCAGCAGCAGGGTACCGCCGCCAATCCAGAGCAGATAGTCACTCGCCTGCTTCCAGGTCTCGGTGCCCTGCTCGATGCCGAGCCCCAGCAGGATATCGGTGTGGAGGTAATAGAGCAGGATGGGGGCGGTAATACCGAGCACCAGCAGCAGCCAGAGGGCATTGACCAGCGTCTTGCGCGCCAGTGCGAAGTTGCGGGCACCCTGCTGGTAGGAGATGCCGGTGGCGGCACCCATGCTGATCATGGCGGCCAGACCGAGCAGCACCATGATGACCGGGTAGACCAGATTGATGCCGGCAAGACCGGCCGCCCCCACATAGTGGCCGACGAAGATGCCATCGACCAGGTAGTAGGCACCGGACACCAGCATGGCAAGGATCGAAGGGAGGGCATAGGCCCAGAAGCGACGGGTCATGGCCCGTTGCCGTAATGTGAAGTAGGCAGACATATCTGTTCTCTCGATGTGCTCGGTTATCGAACAGTTAGTCTAGATTAATACTTTTTTGGTGATAATCTGGTTTCTACTTGATGAATTGCTGAATGTTACTCAGTAATCCGCTGTTTTGATAGTGCGCCTTGAGCATGTCGATCAGGATGCGCAGCCCGCTGCCAAGCTGATGGCGGCTCGGATAGAAGAGATAGAAGCCGGCAAAGGTGGGGCTCCATGGCTCCAGCACCGTGATGAGTTTCCCCTCTGCAACCTTCTGGCTCACCTCCTCCTCAAGGCAGTAGGCCAGCCCCAACCCCGCCTCGGCAGCGCCCAGATAGAGGGCCGGCGTACTGGTGGTGAGCGGCCCTGTTACCTCTATCTCCAGCAGGTTGCCATCGGCGGCAAAGGCCCAGCGGTAGTGGTGGTGTGGCGTGAGGCGATAGCCGATGCAGGCGTGGCGGCTCAGCTCGCTCGGGTGCTCCGGCGTGCCGTTTTGCGCCAGATAGGCGGGGGAGCCTACCACCAGATAGCGCTGTGGCGGCCCGAGCGGAATGGCGATCATCTCCTTGGGCAGCAGATCCCCGTAAAAGAGGGCGGCATCGAAGCCATCCTCGATCATGCGCGGCATCAGCTCCTGCTCCACTACTTCCACCTGCATCCGCGGATAACGGGCCAGATAGTCGATGAGCACCGGTGCCAGCAGGCTGTCGATGGCATTGCGCGGGGCGCAGAGCTTGAGCCTGCCCACCGGTTCATCGCTGTTGCGGGCCAGCTCGGCAAGCGCTTCTTCGAGGGTATTGAGGGTGGGGAGCAGCTGCTTGAGCAGCCGTTGGCCCGCTTCGGTCGGCACCACGGCCCGGGTACTGCGGTTGAGCAACCGCACCCCCAGTCGCTCCTCCATCCCCTTCAGACTGTGGCTGATGGCGGAGGCGGAGACGCCGAGTTCGAGAGCGGCCTTGCTGAAACTGCGGTGGCGGGCGACGGCGGCAAACACCGCCAGTTCGGCGAGATCGGTACGGGTTATGGTCATCTTGAGTCAACAAAAAGGCGTGAATCACAAGGGTACGCCAAGGGGATGTTGCATACAATCCACCCGGAAATGGCCGCTTGTTTTAAAAATGTAAATTATCAAAATTCATTGAATCCAGTGAAACTAATTTTAAATGTTAAAAAAAACTCACAACAAGGCGCCTTGAGTGTGATCTTAGTCGTCCGAAAGGCGACTCGAATCAAACTTTGGTTGATTAATTCAAAAAAACGCTGTGATTAATAAGGTCATTTAATTAAAGTCACCCCATCGAGAGAGACGCATGTTGTCGAGTTGTTAAGGCGAGCAGGTGTCCCCCCTCAGAGTCAAAAACTCATGCCGTTGTTTGTTGCATTCTTGTTGTTACATGGAGTGATGACCAGATTGCCGGGGCGTGAGAGCTACAGGGAAGAAGAGCAGGCGTTCCAGGGAGATGGAACCGGGCCAAGGCCCGAATGAACAAGAATCCCATTTTTCCTAGATGACAGGAACAACTTATGTCTGACATGAATATTGCAGCTGATGGTCGTGTAGCCAGCAACGCCGCTCGTGGCATCAACAAGGCCGATGTGGTCTGGATGCTGGGCCTGTACGGTACCGCAATCGGTGCCGGTGTGCTCTTCCTGCCGATCAACGCCGGTGTAGGTGGCCTGTGGCCGCTGGTTGCCATGCTGATCCTGGCCCTGCCGCTGACCTTCTTCGCCCACCGTGGCCTGACCCGCTTCGTGCTGTCCGGTTCTACCCGTGATGGCGACATCACCGAAGTAGTAGAAGAGCACTTCGGCAAGACCGCAGGCAAGTTCATCACCCTGCTCTACTTCTTTGCCATCTACCCGATCCTGCTGATGTATTCAGTAGCCATCACCAACACCGTCGAGAGCCTGATGGTTCACCAGCTGGGCATGACTGCACCTCCCCGTGCCATCCTGTCTCTGGCGCTGATCCTCGGTCTGATGGCGATCGTTCGCCTCGGCGGCCAGGTTATCGTCAAAGCGATGAGCGTGCTGGTATTCCCGTTCGTGATCACCCTGATGGGCCTGGCGCTCTACCTGATCCCGCACTGGAACGGCGCCATCATCACTGAAGCTCCGGCGCTGGGTGATGCCTTCAACGGCGACTTCATCAAGACCCTGTGGCTGGCTATCCCGGTAATGGTGTTCTCCTTCAACCACTCCCCGATCATCTCCTCCTTCGCGGTGGACAACAAAGGTCGCTACGGTGAGAACGCCGAGAAGAAGTGCAGCAACATCCTGCTGGGCGCCCACGTCATGATGGTGATGACCGTTATGTTCTTCGTATTCAGCTGCGTACTGAGCCTCTCCCCGGCTGACCTGGCTGCTGCCAAAGAACAGAACATCTCCATCCTGTCCTATCTGGCCAACCACTTCGACAACCCGGTTATCGCCACTGTGGCTCCGCTGATCGCCATGGTTGCCATCAGCAAATCCTTCCTGGGTCACTACCTGGGTGCGCAAGAGGGCATGAACGGCCTGATGGCCAAGGCTCTGCGTGAAAAGGGCAAGAACGTTGACGTCAAGCAGCTGAACAAAGTGACCGCGATCTTCATGATCCTGACCACCTGGGCCATCGCTACCATCAACCCGAGCATCCTCGGCATGATCGAAGATCTGGGCGGCCCCATCATCGCGATGCTGCTGTTCCTGATGCCGATGTACGCCATCGCCAAGGTTCCGGCCATGCGCAAATACGCTGGCAACATCAGCAACGGCTTCGTGACCATCATCGGCCTGATCGCCATGTCCGGTATCATCTACAAGCTGATTGCCTGATAACGCCGGTCAATCTGTTGAATGAAAAAGCCGCCTCGCAAGAGGCGGCTTTTTTTATGGCTGTTTGCGGCGTAGCGCGTTACTTCATCAGCTTCTTCACCTCGTCGCTGGCCAGCGCCTTGTTGAATTTGTCCCGCGCCTCCTTGCCCTTGGCGGAGTTGGTAAAGCAGACGTGGAGCGACTTGTCCTCGAGGATCTTGCTGTTGAACGCGAGGTTGGCGGCGACCCCCTTGAGATGGGGATCGCTCTCCAGCAGATAGGTCATTACGTTCTGGTCGATGACCGCCAGATCGAGCCGGCCGTTGCCCAGCTTGAGCAGGTTCTGGCTATCCGAGGTGGTGGCATCGGCCGAGAGCTCCTTGCTGGCCACCTTCTGGTCAAACTCGGTGGTGTTGACGTAACCGGTGACGACCCCGATCTTCTTGCCCTTGAGGTCGTCCAGAGTCTGCCAGCTCACCGGCTGATCGGCCCGCTGGGCAAAGCCGAGAGGGCCGTGGCCGATGGGATCGGAGAAGAGGCAGCTGCTCTTGGGATCGAGATACTCGGGGAAGTAGCCGAGCACCTCGGGGTTGTTGGTCGCCTCGTCCACCGCCCGCTGCCAGGGGTAGAACTTGATGGTCAGCGGGTCGCCGGCCAGGGCAAAGGCTGCGGTCACCACCTGACTGGTCTTGCCCTGTTCAGGCAGGCTGGCACTGGTGTAGGGTGGCCATTCAAGGCTGGTCAACTGCGCCGCCTGAGCGGCCGACATGCCGAGCAGGGGGAGGGTGGCCAGGGCGAGGTGCTTCCATTTCAGACTCATGAGATAACTCCTTGTGGTCAAACACCTCTTAAAGATAGCCCTGTGGTGCCGATTGCGGATGCCGGTCATGACTGACCGCCATCCATGTCACCTATTTGTTGTCGATATTCTCCGCCTGCCAGAGGGCGTAGCCCTTGCCGGAGGGCGTGGTGGGCAGGTCAATCTGCATCAGGTCATTGCCGATGACGAACGGCCCTGTGTAGCGGGCACGCAGATCTTGCGCCAGATCTTTGACCGTGATCTTGCCGTTGAGCCCGATGTGGCTGAACACGGTCAGGGCCGGTCTGGCTTCGTTCAGAACGCGGGCGGCCTGCTCGGGGGAGGCGAGGTGCCCGGCGATCGCCTTGTAACCCGGGTTGGCCTGCATCTGCTCGGCAGAGGTCATGGAGACGCAGTGCACCAGCAGATCCGCCCCTTTGGCCTCTTTCACCACCTGCGGGCTGTAGCGGGTATCGCCGGAGAGCACCACGCTGTGGCCGTGGTAGTCGATGCGATAGCCAAACGACGGCTTGATGTTGACCCCGTGGTCGTTGTCAAAGGCGGTCACCTTGACCCCATCCCGGTCGTAGACCACCCCGGCAGTCACCTCGTGGCTGTTGATCTTTACCCCGTCGAGCGGCGTCCCCTCATCCTTGACCCGGGTAGCGATATCGGTGGCGTAGGCCTGCTGCAGGCCGTGAGCCAGGGCATCGGTGCCCTTGGGCCCGTAAAGCTCCATCGGTGCGTGGCGCTGGCCATAGGCCGGTTGCAGCCAGCCGGTCAGCCAGAGATCCGCCAGTCCGTTGGTGTGATCCGAGTGGAAGTGGGTGAGGAAGAAGGCGTTGACCCGGCCGATGGGAATATGCAGCTGCCACAGGCGGGTGGCGGAGTTGCGGCCAAAGTCGAACACCAGCTTCTGGTTGCCCGCCTCGACCAGGGTGCTGTAGCCGCCGCGGCTGATCTGGGGCACCGGGGTGCCGGTACCGAGCAGGCTGACCCGGAAGATATCGGGCCGGGCTTGAGTTGCTGTGGCCGGGGCGTGATCGAGGTTGCTGATAAAGCTGCTTTCGGCCGCCTGGCTGACACCGGTGGCCAGCAGACCGACCAGCAGGGCGGCCAGATAGGTGTTTTTCATGGGGATATGTCCTGTTTGGTGGCGTTGCTGGCCACTATATTGGTAACCAAAAGTGCGATAAATTGGCTAAAAATCATTTCTTACTAAACTTTTGGTTGTGAATCAGAGCCCTTGTCGCGGGCCAAACGGGCTTGAAACGGGCAAAAAGGAGGGGTTGTGGACCGACTGACCAGCATGCGTATCTTCACCCGGGTAGTGGATCTCGGCTCCTACAGCGCGGTGGCGAGCGAAGAGGGGATCAGCGCCCAGATGGTGGGCAAGCATGTGCTGGGGCTGGAGCAGTGGCTGGGGGGCAAGCTGTTTCACAAGACCACCCGCCAGCAGACCCTGACCGAGCTGGGCCAGCTCTTTCTCGCTCGCTGCCAGCGGGTGCTGGAGGAGCTGGCTCTGACCGAGTCACTCACCCAGAATCTGCTGGCCGAGCCGGCCGGACGGCTGCGCATCACCGCCCCCCTCAGTTTTGGCCACCACCGGCTGGTGCCGCTGTTGCCCGCTTTTCTCGACCGTTATCCCAAGCTGGAGGTGGATCTGCAGCTTACCCCGCGCTGGGTCGATCTGGTGGAGGAGGGGTTTGACGCCGCCATCCGTACCCTGCGCCCGCAGGATGAGGCGCTGATTGCCCGCTCGCTGCTGACCCAGCACTACCGCCTCTGCGCGGCGCCCGACTACCTCAATCGTCACGGCGTGCCCCGTCATCCGGCCGATCTCGCCCGCCACCAGTGTCTGCACGGCAACTGGGGCGAGCACGAGCGCTGGCAGTTTGTCGGCGAGGATGGCCAGAGCGAGGAGGTGCGGGTCGCCTCGCGCCTGCGCATCAACCACTGGCCGGCGCTGCTGACGGCGGCGCTGTCGGGGGCCGGCATCACCTTGCAGCCCGCCGAACAGGTGCGTGACCATATCGCTGCGGGACGTCTGCTGCCGCTGCTTGGCAACTATCAGAGCCCGGCCAAGACCCTCTACTTCATCTATCCGGCGGCGCGGCGGCAGGTGCTCAAGATCACCCTGCTGGGGGATTTTCTGGCCGAATCCCTGCAAGCTGAGCCCGAGCCTGAATAAAAGGCTGCATATTTTCGCCACCGCGCTTAACCATCGTACTTAACAAAGGGGCGGGGCAGGCCTAACATGGCGGGATGTTTTTCTAGTCGGGACAAAAGGATATGTCTGGGTTGAAAAAGGATCTCGGGCTCTGGCAGGGGATGGGGCTGCTCGCCACCTCGCTGCTCGGCACCGGGATCTTCGTGGTGCCGGCGACCGCCGCCTCGCTGGCGGGCGGGGCCTCGCTCTGGGCCTGGTTGCTGCTGATTGCGCTGGTGTTGCCCATCGCCTTTACCTTCGCCCGCCTCGGCCGCCGCTATCCCCATGCGGGCGGGGCGCCGCACCTGATTGGCCTCGCCTTTGGCAACGGCGCCGAGCGCTTCTCCGCCTTCCTGTTTCTGGCAGTGCTGCCGGTGGGGCTGCCCGCCGCCCTGATGATTGCCGCCGGTTTCTGGCACGCCCTGTTCGAGATGGGGGAGTGGACCCTCTGGGCCATCCAGCTGCTGACCCTGCTCGGGGTCTTTCTGCTGGGGCTACGCGGGGCGCGATCCTCCGGCAATCTGCAACTGCTGATTGCGCTGGCCATTCTGGGGCTCACCCTGCTTATCTGGTTCAAAGGGGAGGTGAGCTGGCGTGACGCAGCGCGGCCCTTGCCGAGCGCGGACGAGTGGCCCGCCATGGCCACCGCGCTGGCGGTGATGTTCTGGTGTTTCGTCGGGCTGGAAGCCTTCGCCCACATGGGGGAGGAGTTCAAGCGACCGGAGCGGGACTACCCCATCGCCCTGCTCGGCGGGGTATTGTTGGCGGGGCTCATCTACTGGATCCACTCGCTGGTGGTGCTCAAATATGGCCTCTACGGCGATGAGGCGAAAAACGCCACTGCTATCCCTTCCCTGCTGGCGCTGCTGTTCGGCCCCACCGCCAAGTGGTTGGTGGCGGTGCTCGGTTACCTCTCCTGTTTTGCCAGCATCAACATCTACATTCAGGGCTTTGCCCGGCTGATCTGGAGCATGGCGCGCGAAGGCAAGCTGCCCGCTTCGCTGGCCGTGCTCACCGCCCGCGGCGCACCGCTGCGGGCGCTTACTCTGGTGCTCGCCATCTGTCTGCTCTGCATCACCCTGATCATCTGGCTGCGACTGCCGCTCGATGAGCTGATCCGCTACGCCAACGGTAACTTCGTGCTGGTCTACCTGCTCTGCATGGCGGCGGGCTGGCGCCTGCTCGGTGGGGTCGGCAAGGGGCTGGCTGGGGTGAGCGTGCTGCTCTGTGCTCTGGTGCTGGTGGCGCTCGCCACTCAGGTGCTCTATGCGGTAGTGCTCACTCTTGGCTACGGCTGCTTCTCCCTGTGGCGGCGCAGACGCCGCCTGCTGACCTCTGACGATATTTGCGCCATCAAGTAGCCCCCGAAAAAGCCCCGCAGTGCGGGGCTTGTTGTTGCCTGTCAGCGGCTTGCGGGCAGGTCGCTGCGCAAGATGGCGTAGTGGCGCAGGGAGATGAAGTCATCCCCCTTGCGTTCACACTCCCGCGCCGTGCCCTCGTAGTGAAAACCCACCCGCTCCAGTAGGCGGGCGGAGGAGACGTTGGGCTCCTCCACCACCGCCAGCAGCCGGTGCAGGTCGGTAGTGCGGTAATTGAGCGGCAGCCACAGTTGCAGCGCCGCACTCATCACCCCCTTACCTCAATGCTCGGGATAGAGCCAGTAGCCCAGCTCGGCCCGCTGGTGAGTCGGGTCGGCATCGTTGTAACCGATGGCGCCGAGTGGTTCGCCCGTGTGCCGGTCACGAATGAGGTGCCAGGCGCCACTGCCGGTACGGGTCAACTCTGCATACCACGTCATCTGGACTTGGCACGCCGTCAGGCTGTCGTAGCTGACGCCGTAGTAGGCGACGACTCGCGGATCCGACAGACCGCGGAAGATGTGGGGCAGGTCGGCATCGGTAACGGGGTCCAGCCTGATGTCGGGTTGTGTTGCTGTCATGATGACTCCTTGCGGCCAACCCGGGTTGGCCGCGTTAGTTGAGTAATGCGGGATGGATGATGCTGGCATCAGACAAAGCCGAGCCGCTCGGCAAGGTGCGCCAGCTCGCTCTGCCACTGCTGCTGCAGGCGCGGGGTCTGGTGTCTGGGCTTGCGGGCCAGATCGGCGGCGAGCAGGGCATCGAGTTCATACCAGCGTGCCAGCAGCGCCTCTTCGTCATCTGCCTGTCCAGCCGGGGCCTTCCCCATGGCGGGGTCGGCCAGTGCCTGCGCTGTTGCGGGGAGGGCCCTGCTTGCCTTGTCTGCTGCCGGCAAGGGGGCATCGCCGAGCAGTTCGGCATAGGCCCGCTCGGCGCTGTGGGCCTCCCGGATCTGCCCGTCCCTGATCAGCCAGAAGCGGTTGCAGCTGCGCTCGATCAGCTCCCGGTCGTGGGAGACAAGCAGCACGCCGCCCGGGAAGGTGGCAATCGCCTCGGCCAGCTCCTCCTTGCCTGCCAGATCCAGGTGGTTGGTGGGCTCGTCGAGCCAGAGCATGTGGTGGCTGCCGAGCGACAGGGCGAGAAACAGCAGCCGTGCCCGCTCGCCCCCGCTCAAGGTACGTACCTGCTGGCCGTGACGGGCATAAGGGAAGCCCGCCCGGATCAGCGCCTGACGCCGGGTCGTCTCCGGCAGAGGAGCCAGCGGGTAGAGGGCATCGCTCAGGGCGGCGTCGTCAGCCAGCTGCTGCAGGGACTGATCGTAATAGGCGATGCTGGCGCCGGGGTGGCAGTACCAGCCCGCCTGCGGGCTCTGCGCGGCCAGTTCGCGCCAGCACTGGCGCAGCAGGGAGGACTTGCCGGTGCCGTTGGCTCCGAGCAGCGCGACCTTGTCTCCCGCCCGCAGCCAGAGTCCTTCGGCGCGCAGCAGCGGCGGCAATGCTGGCGCTGGCGATACGTCGAGGGTCTCCAGTCGCAGCAGCGTGTCGGCAGGCAGGCTCACTCCGCGCAGCTCGAGCCGCCAGGGGGCCAGCGCTGCCACCTGGCTCTGCTCCTCCTGCAGGCGGGCGATGCGCTTCTCCATGGATTTGGCCTGACGCACCAGCTTCTCGTTGTCATGCTCTCGCCCCCAGATGGCGAGGCGTTTGCTGCTGGCGCTCAGGCGGTCTATCTCTTTTTGCTCGTCAGCCCGGCGCAGGAGGGCCTGCTCATCCTCGGCGGCCAGCGCCGCTCGCGCCTCGCTGCAGGGCAGGGCGAAGCGGTGCAGCTCGCCATCGCGCAGGATCAGGGTCTGCTCGGTGACCCGATCCAGCAGGCGGCCATCGTGGGAGACCAGCACGAAGGCGCCGCGCCAGCCCAGCAGAAACTGCTCGAGCCATAGCAGGGCGGGCAGATCAAGGTGGTTGCTGGGCTCATCGAGCAGCAGCAGGTTGGGTTGGCGCAGCAGGGCACGGCCTATCTGCAGTCGGCTGTGCTGGCCGCCGCTGAGTGCACTGACCGGCAGCGTGGCCTGAGCTTCCAGCTGCAACTCGGTCAGCAGCTTGTCCACCTGCCATTCGGCGGCGGGGTCGTTGCCCAGCACGTCAAACAGCACGGCGCGGGTGCTGAGGGTAGAGAGCCCGGCGGGTAGTTGCTGGGCCACGAACTCGCAGCGGCAGGCTGCGGCCTGCACGACACGGCCGGCTTGAGGCGTGCGCTCGCCCGCCAGCAGCGCCAGCAGGGTGCTCTTGCCGCAGCCGTTGGCGCCAATCAGACCGAGCCTGTCGCCTGCGCGGATGCCGAGTTCGAGATTGTCAAATAACGGAAGGTGCCCCGCACTCATCTGCAGGGAATGGGTACTCATCAGGGTTGTCATGCTCTTGCTCTCTTAAATCGCGGGATCGGAAATCCCTGTCATCAGGAGCGCTGGCGACAACGGCAGAGTCGAGAAAGGTCTCGGTATGGAGGGGAGTCGGCTTTGCTCGAACCCGCTATCGCAGCGCGATGGTATGCAGGCAAGAGCAGGCAAATGTGCCGAACAGGCGGGCCGAAATGATCGGGCACGCTTGGATAACCATGTTTTACCTCCTTGTGTTTCGTTATGGCACGGTGCGGCGATTATAAGAAGAGAGCCGGATCCAGTTCAACAATTCATCATCGTTGTGGAAGGGGCTATGGAGAGGTTGCCCATATGGGCCCTCTATTCTCTTATCCCAGGCCCCAAACCCCCTGTTGGATCAACTCATCGGTGATTTGTCGGCAAAAAAAGTGGGATCCGGCTCTCGTTTTGCTTAAAGTGACTCTTTTCCGGCTCAGCCCGGAATGCCCGCAAGGATGCCCTTCAGACGTCAACAGGATGGCCTGGCCAGACTGGCTCACAGAGATGTTACTGCTTCGGTTCTCTTCTTCTCTGTCGCCCTTGCGTGACAGCGCTTCGTTCCGTTCAGTCAGCCCAGGTCCTGCGTCACTCTCATCGAGCATTGTCTCCATCTGCTGCGAGTGAATCATGAGCGAATCGGTTTTTGAGATCCATGACTGGACCCTGAGCGTTGACGACAACACGCTCTGCCGTCCCGACCGCGAGGTCTACCTCGAACCCCGGCTGGTCAACCTGTTGCGGTTTCTGGCCCGCAATGCCGGCACCGTGTTTGGTCGCGATGCCCTGATCAACGAGGTGTGGGATGGCGCCGAGGTGACCGATCAGGTAGTGACCCAGTCCATCTTCGAACTGCGCAAGATCCTCAAAGATGGTCGCACCGATGCGACCGACTATATCGTCACCGTGCCCAAGCGTGGCTACAAGCTGGTTGCGCCGGTACGGCCGCAGCAGGAGCTGGTCGCTGCCGATGAGCATGCAGTCTCCTCTGCCAATTCCCAACTCAATCCGACCCTCTCCGATCTCAGTCCGCCCGCTGAGGATGAGCCACTCGCCAATGTGGCCCCTTTTCCCGCCGGGCCCCTGACCCGCGCCATCTCCAACCATGCCAAGGATGCCCGCAGCCGCTGGAAGATGGTGAGTTTCGATATCTTCGTGGCCGTCATTCTGGTTGCCATCGTCAGCCTGCTCAGTTACCAGCACACGGCGCCGCAGGTGCACTCCATGCTGGATCCCAACCTGCTGGTGTTCCGTTTCCACTCCGGTATGGATGACAACAACGAGAACGTCCGCCTTGCCGACGGCATCACTCGCGCCCTGATGGCCGAGGTGGCGGCGGCGACGCCACTGCGGGTGCAGTATGGCGCCACCACCCTGATGGGGGGCATCATGCCCGGCAAGGAGCTGAGCGTGCGGGTCTCGCGCCAGCCGCGCGGCACCTACCTCGATCTGGAATACCGCAATATCAACACCAACCGGGTGCTGTTCAGCCACCAGTACCAGCTGAGCCGCCACAACGTGCACGGCGTGCTGCAAGAGAGCAGTCAGGATTTGCTGCGCGCCCTCGACCAGCCGGATGCCGAGCCGGGGATGGGGTGGCCCACCGATGATGCCTCCCTGATGGCGATGATGGAGGCTCACTACTACACCAACAGCCGGGATCCGGTCGCTCTCAAGCGCGGTATCGAGCTGCTGGAGGAGGCGCTGGCGCTCCAGCCTGATCAGCCGTTGCTGCTGGCGGAGCGCTATCTGGCCGGTGAGGTGCTGGCTACCCTGGCTGGCAAGTCCGAGAGCGAGCGGCTGCAGGAGGTGGGAACCCATCTCGCCCGCGTGGTGCAAACTGGCGGTGCCCTGCCATCCCGGGTGTGGGAGGCGCTGGCGCTGCAGGCGGTGCTCAACAGCGAGCAGCAGCAGGCCAACTATCTGCTGGAGCAGGCGGCAAAACGCGGCCGCTCGGTGCTCTATTACATACTGCAGGGCAAGCTGGCGGAGCTGGATGGCCGTCCGGAAGAGGCGGGGGACGCCTACAGTCAGGCTTTTCTGATGGAGGCGACCGAGCAGACCTATCTGCTCTGCCAGCAGCTCGGTTTCTACAGCAATATGGAGACCCTCACCCCGGCGCTGTTCGATGCACTGGGTCAGAGCAAGGTGAAGCTCTTCTAATTCCGCGCCCTTTGTTGCTGCCGGCATGACATCCGGCCCTTCGCTCAGGCCACCTTCGGGTGGCCTGAGCCGTTTCTGGCCGCCTTTCATCAGGCTTGCGACTCCTGAAAGAGGTTATCTGCAAGCCATATCGTGGTGAGCTACCCAGGGTGATCTTCCGGCGAACCGTGCCGGGTACACCGTTGGTTCTAGTCGTTTCTTCGCATCATCCATTTCCTGCATTCCTGCATTCCTGCATTCCTGCGTTCCTGAATTCCCGTGCCTCCAGCTATGCCCAGCCGGAGCGAACTTCTTCCGATTACGTCTTTTAGCGTGTGTGGCCTTGGCGCCGCACGGGTTGCCAACAGTGCATTGAGCAGGCAGATGCACCTTCATCTGAGGAGCGGCAGCCATGAAAGGAGAGAGTGAAGTGCATGCCGGATAGTGCTTATGGCGATGGGATTGGCCGGGTCGATGAGATGGACAGGGTAGGCGAGAGCGGGGAGGTTCTGTGCGAGCCCCTTTATCCCGGGGTTATCGCGGGAAAAATATCAAGACGGCGAGATAAAGGGGTTATCAAGGCGAAAAAACCGGGCTGTCGGATATCAAGGTTTTATCAAGAAAGCTCGGTTGGTCATCATCAATTTACTGTTTTTAAAGGTTTTTTATCGATTTAGCGAGGAGGGTGAAAAAAGTTGCCTCATATTTTTATCCGTTAGCTGCTCCTTATGTTTTTCGGGGACGAGAGGCCTAGTCTGTGCCCATTCGTTGGCCGGACGTTGTGCCAACTGTGTATGTGACGACCCGACCTTTTTAAAGACCCGGAGATCTTATGTCCCTAGATACGAGCAAGAAGATCGGCCTTATCGCCTGTACAGGTGTAGTGGCCGGCAACATGATGGGGAGCGGTATCGCACTGCTGCCTTCGGCACTGGCCAACATAGGTTCCATTTCTGTATTCAGCTGGGCTATCTGTCTGGTAGGCGCCATGGGCCTCGCCTTCGTTTTCGCCCGCCTCGCTACCAAGAACCCGCAAGAGGGTGGCCCCATTGCCTACGCCGGTGAAATCTCTCCGGTATTCGGTTTCCAGACCGGTGTGCTCTACTACCACGCCAACTGGATCGGTAACCTGGCCATCGCCATTACCGGCGTCTCCTACCTTTCGGTCTTCTTCCCCATTCTCAACAGCCCGATCCCGGCCGCTGCAGCCACCATCGCCGCCGTCTGGATTTTCACCTTTGTCAACCTGCTTGGCGGTAGCTGGGTGAGCCGACTCTGTACTCTGGGTCTGGTACTGATCCTGCTGCCGGTGGTGGGTACCGCTCTGGTAGGCTGGACTCACTTTGACAGCGCCGTCTACAGCCAGAACTGGAACACCACCAGTGGCAGCGACCTGCATGCGGTCATCAGCGCCGTGCTGATCTGCCTCTGGTCCTTCGTCGGTGTTGAATCTGCCGCCGTCTCTTCCGGCATGGTGAAGAATCCGAAGCGCACCGTACCGCTCGCCACCATGCTGGGTACCGGTATCGCGGGTGTTATCTACATCCTCTCTACCCAGGTGATCAGCGGCATGTTCCCGGCCGGTGAAGTGGCTGCTTCCGGCGCCCCGTTTGCCATGGCCTCTTCCGCCATCTTCGGTAGCTGGTCTGCACCGTTCGTTTCTGCCTTCACCGCTCTGGCCTGCTTCACCTCGCTCGGTTCCTGGATGATGCTGGTAGGCGAGGCGGGCAAGCGTGCCGCCAACGACGGCAACTTCCCGAAAATCTACGGCGAAGTGGACAAGAACGGCGTGGCCAAGAAGGGTCTGATCCTGGGTTCCCTGAAGATGACTGCTCTGATGATTGGCCTGACCGCCTTCACCTCCCAGTCCGCTCACGCTGCCGACCTCTTCAATGTGCTGACTACCGATGCGGTGCTGCTGACCATGCTGCCCTACTTCTACTCCAGCATTAACCTGATCCGCTTTGAAGGCATGACCTCCCGCAGCATCGGCGCCATGATCTTCTCCGGTGTGGCCTGCGTCTTCTGTCTGGTAGCCCTGATGGGTGCCAAGGGTTCCAACCTCACAGCTACCTTCGTGGTGTCGCTCATCATCCTGATGTTCTACGCCAAAAAACTGGGTCTGCGTCAGCACGATGCCCTGCTGAACGAACAACCCAGCAACTGATTTCCCCTTTATCTTCCGAGCGCTCTTCACTCACCATCCCTGATGGAGAGCGCCCCTTTACGTGTGGAGCATTACGATGAATATCATTGCCATCCTCAACCACCTCGGCGTTTTCTTTAAAGAAGAACCCATTCGCCAGCTGCAAGCCTCCCTCGAGCGCAAGGGTTTCGAGGTTGTTTATCCGGTCGACGTCGCCGACCTGCTGAAACTGATTGAGAAGAACCCCCGCGTTTGCGGCGCCATCTTCGACTGGGACAAATACTCTCTGGGTCTGTGCAAGGAGATCCACGATCGCAACGAGAAGCTGCCGATCTTCGCCTTCGCCAACGACCAATCTACCCTGGATATTCACCTGACCGACCTGCGTCTGAACGTGCACTTCTTTGAGTACCGTCTCGGCATGGCTGACGACATCGCCCTCAAGATGGGTCAGGCCACTCAGGAGTATCAGGACGCCATCCTGCCGCCGTTCACCAAGGCACTGTTCAAGTACGTGGAAGAGGGTAAATACACCTTCTGTACTCCAGGTCACATGGGTGGTACCGCTTTCCAGATGAGCCCGGCCGGCAGCATCTTCTATGACTTCTACGGCCCGAACGCGTTCAAGGCTGACGTCTCCATCTCCATGCCGGAGCTGGGCTCCCTGCTGGATCACTCAGGTCCGCACAAGGAAGCCGAAGAGTACATCGCCCGTACTTTCAACGCCGATCGCTCCTATATCGTTACCAACGGCACCTCCACTGCCAACAAGATCGTCGGCATGTACTCCGCGCCGGCCGGCAGCACAGTGCTGGTTGACCGTAACTGCCACAAGTCGCTCACTCACCTGATGATGATGAACGACGTGACGCCGATCTACTTCCGTCCGACCCGCAACGCCTACGGCATTCTGGGTGGTATCCCGCAGAGCGAATTCAGCCGCGAGACCATCGCTGCCAAGGTTGCCGCGACACCGGGTGCCCAGGCTCCCCGTTACGCCGTAGTCACCAACTCCACCTATGATGGCCTGCTCTACAACACCGGCTTCATCAAGGAGAGTCTGGATACTCCTTACATCCACTTCGACAGTGCCTGGGTGCCTTACACCAACTTCAGCCCGATCTATGAAGGCAAGTGCGGCATGAGCGGTGAAGCGATGCCGGGCAAGGTGTTCTACGAAACCCAGTCCACCCACAAGCTGCTGGCGGCCTTCTCCCAGGCGTCGATGATCCACATCAAGGGGGACGTGGAGGAAGAGACCTTCAACGAAGCCTTCATGATGCACACCTCCACCTCGCCGCAGTACGGCATCGTGGCCTCTACCGAGATCTCTGCTGCCATGATGCGTGGCAACACCGGCAAGCGTCTGATCAAGGACTCCATCGATCGCGCCATCTCCTTCCGCAAAGAGATCAAGCGTCTGCGTGATCAGAGCGAAGGCTGGTTCTTCGACGTATGGCAGCCGGACAATATCGACACCGTCGAGTGCTGGAAGCTGGATCCGAAAGATGACTGGCACGGCTTCAAGGACATCGATGACAACCACATGTACCTGGATCCGATCAAGGTCACCCTGCTGACTCCGGGTATGGGTCGTGACGGCCAACTGCTGGAGAAGGGCATTCCTGCTTCACTGGTCTCCAAGTTCCTGGACGAGCGCGGCATCGTGGTCGAGAAGACCGGCCCCTACAACATGCTGTTCCTCTTCTCCATCGGTATCGATCAGTCCAAGGCGATGCAGCTGCTGCGCGCCCTGACCGAGTTCAAGCGTGGTTACGATCTGAACCTGACCATCAAGAGCATCCTGCCGAGCCTCTATCGTGAAGACCCGAGCTTCTACGAAGGGATGCGTATCCAGGAGCTGGCGCAGCGTATTCACGAGCTGACCAGCAAGTACCGTCTGCCGGAGCTGATGTTCAAGGCGTTCGACGTACTGCCGGAGATGAAGATGACTCCGCACGCCGCATGGCAGCAAGAGCTGGCCGGCAACGTGGTGGAAGTACCGCTGCGTGACATGGTTGACCGCATCAGCGCCAACATGATCCTGCCGTACCCGCCGGGAGTACCGCTGGTTCTGCCGGGCGAGATGGTGACCCAGGATTCTCTGCCGGTGCTCGAGTTCCTCGAGATGCTGTGCGAGATCGGTGCCCACTACCCGGGCTTCGAGACCGACATCCACGGCCTCTATCGTCAGGCCGATGGCAGCTACACCGTCAAGGTGCTGCGTTAATCACAGTGACAACAACGGGCCGCAAGGCCCGTTTTTCCCTCCGGAATTTCTCTTTTCTTGCGTGAGTCATCATGAAGCGAGTGCTCTCCATTCAATCCCATGTGGTCTTTGGCTGTGCCGGCAACAGTGCCGCCGTCTTTCCCATGCGTCGCCTCGGCATCGAGGTGTGGCCGATGAACACGGTGCAGTTCTCCAACCACACCCAGTACAGTGAGGGGTGGCAGGGGATGGTGATGCCGGCGGGCCATATCGCCCAGCTGGTGGATGGGCTGGCGGAGATTGGCGTGCTGGCCCAGTGCGATGCGCTGCTCAGCGGCTATCTCGGCTCGGCCGAGCAGGGGGAGGAGATCCTGGCAGCGGTGGCCCGGCTCAAGGCGTGCAATCCCGGCGCCCTCTACTTCTGCGATCCCGTGATGGGTCACCCGGACAAGGGGTGCATAGTGGCGCCCGGCGTCACCGACTTTTTCCGGGAGCGGGCCTTGCCCCGCGCCGACCTCCTGGCCCCCAACCTGCTGGAGCTGGAGCAGCTGACCGGTCGCGATATCGGCAATGTCTCGCAGGCGCAGGCGGCGTGCCAGCAGCTGCGGGAGCAGGGGGTCAAGATGGTACTGGTGAAACATCTGGGCAAAGCCGGCTTTGCCATGGACCGCTTCGAAATGCTGCTGGTGTGCGAGGAGGGGGCGTTTCACCTTTCGCGTCCGCTCTACCCTTTTGCCCGCCACCCCATCGGGGTCGGGGATCTGCTGAGTGCCACCATGCTGGCCAATCTGCTGGCCGGTTTCACTCCGGTGGTGGCGTTCGAGCGCACCAATGCCAGTGTCGATGCGGTGCTGGCTCGCACCTGGCTGACGGGGGCCTACGAGCTGCAACTGGTGGCGGCCCAGCACGAAATGGCGTTGCCGCTGGTGCGCACAAAGGCCACTCGCCTTGAGTAGCAGCGTCGCCGATTCTGGATACAAAAAAGCCCTGCTGGTCAGGGCTTTTTCTATTTCTGAAGGATGTGGGGCAGTCGCGCCTTAATCCTTGGGATCCTTGAGCGCCTCGATCACATCCTCCTTGGGGCCGAGTCCCTCGACATGGTTGAAGGTGTCGAGCCCCTCCTGCGCACTGATGGTAAAGGCGTCGGCGCTCAGGTAGCTGCCGCTGCCGGCGCTCTCCATGATGACCACCAGCTCGGGCTGCTTGTCACCGTTGAGATCCAGCAATTTCAGCTCCTTGATAGAGCCATCGCGCGGCAGCACCTTGCCGTCGATGAACTGATCCAGCGGGAACTGGGGATTGGCGCCGGAGTAGAGGCGCACATCGTAGCTGCCTATGGAGGCGGGTTCACCGCGTCCTTCGGCCACCGTGATCACCTGACCGGAGGGGAGTGTCAGCTGTTTGCTAAATCCCTCTTCGGCTTGAACTGATGTACCAATAACCAAAAGAAATAATAATGCTCGCTTCATGGCAGCTCCTGTCATGTGTTGGCTATTTGGATGAAAGGTATTCATTTGTTTCTTGAGTTCACTACTTTGGAAACAACTGTTCTTCTGGAAAATCACTTTCGCTTTCCCAATATATGGGTTCGCTTCTACTTGAAATAGTAAATATGCCTTTGTCGAGAGTTAGTCTGCTAAATGTGGTTTTGGTCGACTCGCCATCCCACTCACCTTGTTTAGGGATATCTGGGAAAGAACTTACTACCAAAAAACCGGAGGGAACTTCGCGCCAATTAGCCCTGAGTGCTGATAAAAGTGTCCAGGTTTTGTTTATATCAGATCCTTTTAGCGGTAAAAAATGGATGCCTTTGGGTGATGCAGTAAAAGGTCGTGATTCCACACCATTAAATCCTCCGGCTCCCATAGAGCGATCTTCATCCAGAAGAAAAACTGGTTTTGTTTGATCTATCAACTTGGTAGGACGGATTTTTGCTAAACGAAATACTTTCAATCGAGCAAGTTGTTCATTTTTTTGCCAAAAATGCGTATTTCTGCGTTGACCAGAGGTGGTTCCCAGGGGCCTTCTGCTTCAGAATAAAAACCCGCATTTGGATCCGATGCAACGCGAGAATCCTGATACAGACAAATACGAAGATCCTGTGAGGGATAGCACTCTCGCTGTTTTATGGTACTGGCCCAAGCTTCAGTAGCACTCGCACATAGGGAAAGAAGTCCCAGAGCCAGAAGCGTCTTGTTCATATTTTTCTCTTTTGTATCAGGGCCCATGATTGGGCCCTGCTTTTTTATCATTACCAGATCTTCACCCGTTTCTGGGGCGGCAGATAGAGTTTGTCCCCCGGCTGGATGTTGAATGCCTCGTAGAAGGCGGGAATGTTCGGCACCACGCCGTTGACCCGGTACTCGGGCGGCGAGTGGGGGTCGGAGCGCAGCAACATCTGCATCAGCTCGGGGCGATACATTCCTTTCCACACCTGCGCCCAGCCGAGGAAGAAGCGCTGCTCGCCGGTGAAGCCATCCAGCACCGGCGCCTCCTTGCCATCCAATGACAGCTCGTAGGCCTTGTGGGCTATGGTGAGGCCGCCCAGATCGCCGATGTTCTCGCCCAGGGTGAACTGGCCGTTGACGAACTGGCCGTTGATGGGCTCGAAGCGGTTGTACTGGGCCACCAGCCGGCTGGTGCGGAAGCGGAACTCCTTGAGATCCTGCGGTGTCCACCAGTCACGCATCATGCCGTCACCGTCGGATTTGGCCCCCTGATCATCAAAACCGTGACCCATCTCGTGGCCGATCACCCCGCCGATGGCGCCGTAGTTGACTGCGTCATCCGCTGTCATGTCGAAGAAGGGGGGCTGCAAAATGGCCGCCGGAAAGACGATCTCGTTGTTGCTCGGGTTGTAGTAGGCGTTCACCGTCTGCGGCGACATGTGCCACTCGTCCCGATCGACCGGCTTGCCGAGGCGAGCCAGATTGTCGGCATACTCGAAGGCTTGCGAGCGCTGCAGGTTGCCGACCAGATCATCCGGTTTGATGGCGATGGCGCTGTAATCCTTCCACTTGTCCGGATAGCCGATCTTGGGTCGGAACTTGGCCAGCTTTTCGAGCGCCTGGGTCTTGGTCTCCGGCGACATCCAGTCGAGCTCTTCAATGCTCTGGCGATAGGCGGTGCGCAGGTTCTCAACCAGCTGCTCCATCCGCTCCTTGGCCGCAGGCGGGAAGTAGCGGGCCACATAGAGCTGGCCAACCGCTTCACCCAGATGATCGTTCAACACCCCCAGTCCACGCTCCCAGCTGGCGCGCTGTTTGGGCGTGCCGCTCAACGTGGTGCCGTAGAAGGCAAAGTTGGCGCGGTCGGTCTCGCTGTCGAGATAGGGGGCGTAGTCGGTCAGCAGCTGCCACTTGAGGTAGGCCTGCCAGTCGGCGATGGGGGTCTGGGCCACAACCTGATCCAGCGCGCTCAGATAGGTCGGCTGACCGATGACGAGATCCGGTTGGGCGGCAATGCCGGCCGCATCGAGATAGGCCTGCCAGTCGAGGTGAGGGGCAAGGCGTGCCAGCTCGCTGGCGGGGCGTTTGTTGTAGTTCTTCTCCCGATCCCGCAGCGCGACGTTGTCCCACTGGATGGTGGCGAGCCGGGTTTCGAGGGCCAGAATCCGCTTGGCCTTGCCGCTCGGGTCAGACTCACCGAGGCGGCTCAGCATGGCGGCGATATGTTGCTGGTACTTCTGGCGCAGCGCCTGACTGTCGGGATCCTGCTTGAGGTAGTAGTCGCGATCCGGCAGCCCCAGCCCACCCTGATAGAGGTAGACTGCATAGCGATCCGGCGCCTTGGCATCGGCATCTATCCAGATGCCGAACGGTGCGCCGCCGCCCATGCGGCCTGACTGGGCAAAGGCGCGGGCCAGCGCCGCCTGATCACGGATCTGGTCGATGTCGGCCAGCGCTGGCGCCAGCGGGGTGAGCCCCTTGGCGTCGCGGCCAGCCTGATCCAGATAACTGGCGTAGAGATCGCGGATCTGCTGGGTTGGCGTGCCGGTAGTGGCCTGCTGATGGGCCAGCCCCTCGACCAGCACCCGCACGTCGGCAAGGGATTTGTCCCGCAGCATGTAGAAGGCGCCATCGGCGGGGCGATCGTCGGGGATCTTGGCGGTGGCGAGCCACTTGCCGTTGACGTAGCGGAAGAAGTCATCGCCGGGTTTGACTCGGGTGTCCATATTGGCCAGCGCCAGTCCGGAGTGTTTCGGCGCGCTCTCGGGCGCCTGGCTGCAACCAGCCAACAGGGCCAGCCCGATAAGGCCGACCAGAATGCTTTTCTTGTTGTTCATGGGATCTGATTCCACATCGGGTTGTTTGCTTCCCTGCCTGCGCCTCTTCTGAACTGGTGACTTTCGGGTCTGCGCAGGCGAGCCCTACTCTAGGGTGGGTTGCCGTGCCGGCGCAAGCGGCGTCGTCAGGATGAATGCTCCCGAACGAGCCCCGAGTTGCCACAGTGCAGCTTGCCAGCCGCGACTCTGCTAAGATCGGCCGGTCCGTTTTGGGGAAGCCTATGATTTCTCATCTTTATTCTCGCTTTTGTCAGACTCTGCCAGAGCCGGAAGGTTCCACTCGCCTGCTGGTGGCCTTCAGCGGTGGCCTCGACTCAACCCTGCTGCTGGCGCTGGCGGCGCAGTTTGCCCGTGAGCACGGCTTGCCGCTTCGGGCGCTGCACGTGCACCACGGTCTCAGCTCCCATGCCGATGAGTGGGTGGCTCACTGCGAGTCGGTCTGCCAGCAGCTGGCGGTGCCGCTCATTGTCGAGCGGGTAACCCTTGCCCGCGGCAATGGCGAGAGTCTGGAAGCGCAGGCACGCACCGCCCGCTACCAGCGGCTGATGGCGCACATGACGGAGGGGGAGTGGCTGCTCACTGCCCACCATCAGGACGATCAGCTGGAGACTCTGCTGCTGGCCCTCAAGCGCGGCGCCGGTCTGCGCGGTCTGGCCGGCATCTTGCCAAGCCAGCCCTTTGCTGGCGGTCTGCTGCTGCGGCCGCTGCTCGATATCAGCCGAGCCGAACTGGCCGAGGTTGCCGCCACCCTGCCTTATGGTTGGGTCGAGGATGAGAGCAATCAGGACGTGAGCTATGACCGCAATTTTCTGCGCCAGACGCTTATCCCCCAACTCAAGGCGCGCTGGCCTGCCATTGCCCGCACAGCCGTCCGCAGCATGGCACTGTGCGCCGAGCAGGAAGCGCTGCTGGACGAGCTGGCCGAGAGCGACTGGCATCTGGCTGGCGAAGGGGAGGCGCTCCATATCGGCCCGCTGCATGCACTCTCGCCGACCCGGCGCAACAACCTGCTGCGCTACTGGATCCGCCGTCAGGGGGGCGAGATGCCATCGCGCGAGCAGCTTGCCCGGCTGTGGCAGGAGGTAGCGCTGGCGCGGCCCGATGCCAATCCGCAGCTCAACTGGGGCGACCTGAGTTGCCGCCGTTTTCAGGAGCGCCTCTATCTGGTGAGCCCGGACTTGCAACCCTGCCATCAGCTGTTGCCGCTCACCGTGGGCGAGCCGCTGACCCTGCCGGATGGGTTGGGTGAACTGGTGGTACGTATGGAAAAAGCGGGAGAGGGGTTGCTGCGTTTGCCCAGACCGGAGGAGCCTCTGTCGGTGCGCTTTGGCGTGGTGCCGGGGGCCATGCTGAAGCCGGTGGGACGTGGTGGCAGCCGCCGCTTGAAGAAGCTGCTGCAGGAGTACGGCGTTCCTTCGTGGCAGCGGGGGCGGATCCCTATCCTCTACTATGGCGAGCAGGTGGCGGCTGTGGTCGGACTCTTTGTCTGCGACGGATTTATGGCAGAGCAGGGGGGGCTCTCATGCCAATGGTTGCCAACGCAAGAGGGGTTGCTGTTGCCTGAGCAGGAATCGGAGTGAAAAAAAGGGCTCCGGTCACATGGCTTCATGTGCCGGAGCAAAGAAGAGTACCCGGTTATTCCGCGAGGCCGGCTTTGCCGGCTTTTTTGCGGGCGTAGAGGTGGCTGTCTGCCGCCTCGTAAAGAGCTTGTACACTGACGCCTGATTGCCAGCTGGCTGCCCCCAGACTGCAACCGACCGAGAAGGTGCTGAGCTCCTTGTTGGTCATCAGCATGTGTTGCAGGCGCAGCCAGACCGGACGCCAGGCTTCGGGTTCGGCCGGTTGCAGCAGCAGGGCGAACTCATCCCCCCCGAGCCGGAAGGCTTGATCCGTACTGCGGATGCACCCCTTGAGCAGCTGGGCGAAGCGGCTCAGCACCAGATCCCCGACCGGGTGGCCCCAGGTGTCGTTGATCTGCTTGAAGCGGTCGAGATCCAGCAGCACCAGCACCAGACCATGGGGCTCGCGGCTGTGCTGCTCGATGGCGCGGCCAATGGCTTCGTCAAAATAGGAGCGGTTGCCAAGGCCGGTCAGGTGATCGAGGCGTACCTGCTGATCCAGTTTCTCCAGCCGCATGTAGAGGGGCAGCAACAGGCTGAGCAGCTGATGGTACTGCAGCAGCACACGCTGCTGGCTGCCGCTCAGCGGGTGTTCCAGCTCGTAGTGGAGCTGGCCGAGCAGCTGCTCATGCTGGCCGCGCAGCTCGAACAGGTAGCTGTGCAGGTTGAGGGTGGCCATCGGTGGGTGCTGGATCAGTACATGGGGGTGGCTACCGTCCATATAGAGACTGTGGATCCTGACAATTTTTGCCGCTCGATCGGCAAAAGTTGTCAGCAGGCCGCCGAGCTCGTGCTGCCCCAGCAACTGCTCCAGCAACTGATTGCGTTCTACGCTGGGCAAGGGCGTGAGCCGCTCCATCTGGCGAACCCACTGCTCGATGCCATGGCTAAAGCCATTGAGTGACGATCTGTTTTCCATGGTCTTCCACCTGTAACCACTTGACTGCTCCCCTTCACCTGCAATTGGCATGCCCAATATATGTTTCCTGAGCCAAGGATCGGCTGACTAGACTTAAGTTGATAAAAAGGAGGGGAAAATTTGTACACAGACCTGCTGATCCTGCTCTTCGCCGCCGTCCTGCTGGTGGCAATTTTCCGACGCTTTGGATTGCCGGTGATCCTCGCCTACCTGATTGCCGGCGTACTTCTGGGCCCGCACGGACTGGCGGTGATCACCGGCCAGTCGATCATGCAGACCATCGCCGAGCTCGGGATCGTCTTTCTGATGTTCTCGCTGGGGCTGGAGTTCTCCCTCCCCAAGCTGCTGGCGATGCGCTATCTGGTGTTGGGAGTGGGCGGCTTGCAGGTGCTGCTCACCTCGCTGCTCTTCTTCTGGTTTGGCTGGCATCTGGGGCTGAGTCTGGCGCAGGCGCTGGTGGTGGGGGGCACGCTGGCGCTCTCCTCGACGGCGGTGGTGATCAAGCAGCTGGGCGAGCAGAAGCAGCTCCACACCCGTCGTGCCCAGTTGGGGGTGAGTGTGCTGCTGTTTCAGGATCTGGCGGTGGTGCCTCTGCTGGTGATGATCCCCATTCTGGCTGAGCCACAGGTGCAGGGCAGCGCGCTGGCTGCCGAGATCGCCTGGGCAATTCTCAAGGGGCTCTTCGCCCTGTTGAGCCTGCTGGCGGTGGGCAAGTGGTTGTTGCCGCTGCTGTTTCACGAGGTGGCGCGGGCCCGCTCCGATGAACTGTTCGTGCTGAGCGCCCTGCTGGTGGCGTTGCTGGCCGCTTTCATGACCTATTCGCTCGGTCTCTCGATGGCGCTGGGAGCCTTTCTGGCCGGCATGATGCTGGGGGAGTCCCACTATCGCCATCAGCTTGAGGTGGACATCAAGCCCTTTCGCGACGTGCTGATGGGGCTCTTTTTCATCACCATCGGGATGAACATGGACTGGGTGCTGGTGGCTCAGGCCTGGTGGCAGGTGTTGCTCTGCGTGGTGGTGCTGGTGCTCTGCAAATCCCTGCTGGTGCTGCTGGCCGGCCGGCTGATGGGAGAGCGCAAGCGCGACAGCATGGCGGCTGGCATCATGTTGAGTCAGGTGGGGGAGTTCGGCTTTGTGCTGCTGGCGTTGGCACTCCACCACGGCCTGCTGGATCCGCAACTGGTCTCCCGGCTGATCGGCATCGGCATCATCTCCATTGCCATGACCCCCTGGCTGGTCACTCAGGCCCACTCGCTGGCCCGCAGTCTGACCGACCCGGCGCTGTTGACCCGCTCCGAAGTCGCCCAGTCGGGGCTCAGCAAGAGCCAGCACGTCATCATCGCCGGGTTTGGCCGGGCGGGGCAGACCTGCGCCCGTTTTCTCAAGCTCGAGGAGATCCCGTTTCTGGCGCTCGACCTTGACCCGGAGCGGGTGAGCGAGGCCAAGCAGGCAGGGGAGCAGGTGGCCTTTGGCGATGCCAGCCGGCGCGACATCCTGCTGGCGGCCGGTCTGTTGCGGGCCCGGCTGGTGATCATTACCTTCGACGATCGCAAGCGGGTGGAGGCGATGCTGGCGTTGATCCGCGAGCTGGCGGGGGAGCTCAAGGTGCTGGTACGCACCCGGGATGACAGCTTTCTCGAGCAGTACAAGCAGGCGGGGGCGTTTGAGGTGATCCCGGAATCCCAGGAGGGGGCTCTGATGCTGGTCTCCCATCTGCTGGTCAATTGCGATATTCCCCTCGGGCGGGTGATCCGGCGCATGGAGCATGAGCGCAGCAGCCAGTATCGCTTTCTGCACGGCTTCTACTGGGGGGATCAGAGCGCCAACAATCTGGAAGCTGATCAGCTGCTGGAGCGCCTCCACCCATTGATGCTGCATGATCAGGCGTGGGCTGTGGGGCGCGAAGTGCGTGAGCTGCCGCTGGATGAGGTGAGGATCAAGGAGGTGCAGCGTGGCGATCAGATGCTGGAGCCTCGAGATGAGCTGACCCTGCAGGCTGGTGATCGGCTGATCCTGTTTGGTACCGCGGTCGCCATCGAGCAGGCGGAGCAGCGCCTGCTGGAGGGGCGCTGAGAAGGGTTACTCTCTCTCCCTCGGCTGAGGCTCGATACCGAGAAAGTCGATCACCCGGGCCTGCTCTCTCAGGGTTTCCCGATAGCCCAGCTTGATCAGCTGCTGGCAGTAGCCCGGATAAAACATCAAAAAGCTGGCCAGACTGCTGGTCTCATCCCCCTTCACCCCCAACACGCGCAACAGACGGCGCAACTGCACCGGCAGCTTGCGCAGATAGGCCAGCGCGATGGCATCGAGATCTTCGCTTGGCTTGAGCACGCAGGTCTCCACCCGCTTCAGCTTGAGGCGATTGCGCTCCCGCTCCGGAATAAGGTCAAGAGTCTGGTTGATGCGCCACAGCCGCTCCAGATCGGAGTTGAGGGTGTCGGTAAAGACGGTATCGAGCAGATGGCTGGCGATATTGGAGCTGGTGAGGTGGCCATGGTGGTGAGTCGGTGCCGAGTGCGCCGGCGGATCGAGCGTGATCAGCAGGATCCGCTCCGCACCCAGATGGATGGCGGGGCTGAGCGGACTCAGCTGATGGATGGAGCCATCGCCGTAGAACTTGTCGCCGATATGGGTGGCCGGAAAGACAAAGGGGAGCGCCGAGGAGGCGAGCAGATGATCCGAGGTGAGCAGGGTGCGCACCCCGCGCCGTCTGGCTCGCTCCCAGGGATGGTGGTCGGCCCGTCCCTGAAAGAAGGTGGTGGAGAGACCGTCGTCGTAATCGGATGCCGTGATGGCCAGCGCCTCCAGACTGCCGTAGAGGATGTTGTCATCGATGCGGTGATAGTCGATGAGCTGATCCAGCAGGCGGCGCAGCGGCGCATTGTCAAACAGATGAAAGGCGTGGTTGGTATCGGGATTGATGAGGCCGGCCGAGCCTTCGTACATCAGTCGCCACAGCAGGCGCCCCGGGTGAAAATCGAAGATATGGTGGGTTTCGAAGCGGCGCCAGACCCACTCCAGCTTGCGCACCCCCAGATGAAAGCTGGAGGCGTAGCAGGCGAGTGCGGTGACGTTGATGGCCCCGGCAGAGGTGCCGCACAGAATGGGAAAGGGGATGCCGAGATTGCGCGGATAGAGCTCCGCCACGGCCTTGAGGGCACCGACCTGATAGGCGGCGCGCGCTCCGCCTCCGGTGAGCAACAACGCTGTATTGGGTCTGGCCATATGCTGACGCCTTATAGTGTTCTGATAAGGATGCTCCCACTGACAAATTAACTATAAGGCGCTGTATCAAATATAAAAACGGGCGCTTGCCCGTTTTTTTCATGGCCCCCGGTCAAAGGGCCCGGAGAGGATTTTCCGGTCGTGCCAGCTGATCGAAGGCGGCGAATACCGGCGCACTGGCAAGAATTCGACCGTGGCCCAGACCCCGGGTGCTCACCAGCCGGGTATGCCCATCCTGGCTGGCCCGCAGGGAGTCGCTATGGGGGGCGAATCTGTCCTCTTCATCGTGCACTATGATGGCCTCGCCGTTGCGACTGGCAAGGCGACCCAGTGGATCGACCGTGCTCAAGGGGTGCTGATACTCCTGTTCAATCTCCTTGACCACCGCATCGAACAGCCGGATGGAGTAGCCGGAGCGTGCCACCATGCCGTAGAGCTGGGGCACATAGTCGAGCACTGGCGAGATGAGCAGCAGCGGCAGCCCGTCAAGATGCTGCTGGCGGCTGGAGAGGGTGACGGCGCCCCCCATACTGTGGGCGATAACCCCATGGACAGGGCCCACTTCCGTTGCCAGCCGGGCGGTCAACTCGTCGAAGGCGCGCACGAAGCGAGGCAGGTGGCCGGTATGACCGGCGCTGTGGCCGTGGGCCGGGTGATCGTAGGCTATTGCCGTAAAACCCTGTGCGGCGATATGGCTCATCAGCGGGTAGAACTGGCTGGCACTGCCTGACCAGCCGTGCATCAGCAGCCAGAGCGGCCCCTGACCGAGCCGGTAGCTCATCAGCGTCCCTTCGCTGGTATGGACGGCCTGCTTGACCAGACCGGCTGGCGCTGCGTTGTCCCGCTGGTTGCGCTGGGGGGTCAGCAGCAACTTGCTGGCGGTGCGCTTGGCATGGCCGGGGGCCAGGGTATGGTGCAATCGGGTGCCGATCCCCAGCAGCCATTTGCTCGGGCTGAAGCGGCGGGTGTTGAAGTAGATCTTGCTGCTCATGGTCATCCTGTCGTTTTTATGTTCGAACGGTCGTGCTTTTTTGTCGGTTTTAAAAAAGGATTGCCAGGAGATCAGCGCCAGCTGGCGAGCAGATCTTCCACTTCGGGCCAGAAGTGGCGGGCCGGATCCTGACACAGATTGAGGGCGTTGAACACCTGATCCGCCAGATAGAGGCCATAGAGGCGGTAGACGGCACGCCAGGGATCCATCCCCTCGCGCCATTCCCCCTCCAGCTGTCCCTGTGCGACCTGACGAGCCAGATAGTCGAGCCAGAAGCGCACCAGCTGGCGGGCGGCCTGCTGCACCTCACCCTCCTGCGCCGAAGTCCAGGCATCGAGAAACATGCAGCGTCCGGCAAAGCTCTGGTTCCAGGCCAGCCAGGCCTGCAGCAGGGCGATCAGCTTGTCGTGCTGGCTCTGGTGTTCCTGCTGGCGCACCGGCTGGATCACCCGCGCCCGAAACACCTCGGCAGCGTACTCCAGCACGGCGATCTGCAGATTGTCGCGAGAGTGGAAGTGGGCGAACAGGCCGCTTTTCGACATCTCGCAGGCATTGGCCAGCGAGCCGATGGTCAGGCTCTCCAGCCCTTGCTGGCTCGCCTGCTCGAAGGCTGTCTGCAAAATGTTTTCTCGGGTCAGGCGCCCCTTGCTCATCACGATCTCCTCATGGCTGGTGGCAGCATAAAGTACGATCGTGCTATTTGTCGAGCGGCAGATAAGTTGCTGGCTGGATGGGAGGGCTCAACCCTCCTTGATATCCATCTGCTGCAACGCGATGACCGCCTGAGTTCGGTTCTTGACCCCGAGTTTGCGGAAAATCGCCGTGATATGGGCCTTGATGGTGGCCTCGGAGACGTTGAGCTCCCAGGCAATCTGCTTGTTGAGGCTGCCGTCGCGCAGCATGATCAGTACCTTGTACTGCTGGGGGGTGAGGCTGGCCAGCTTGCTGGCGAAATCGGGACCATCTTCCGATTCGGGATGGAGCGAGATCCCCTCCGGCACCCAGTTATCGCCCCCGATCACCGTATTGAGGGCGGTGACCAGCTCCTTCATCGGCGCCGATTTGGGGATGAAGCCGAGCGCGCCAAGGCGCAGCACCTGCTGGATGATGGCGGGGTCCTCCGAGGCAGATACCACCACGACCGGCAGGTCGGGATACTGGCCGCGCAGGTGAGCCAGCCCTTCAAAGCCGTTGGCGCCCGGCATCTTGAGATCGAGCAGCAGCAGGTCGACCTCCGGATGCTCGCCGAGGAGGTGGGTAAGGCTGTCGATGGAGTCCGCTTCCAGCAGATGGGCATCGTTGATGGCCATGTGCACCGCTTGATAGAGGGCGCCCCGAAACAGGGGGTGGTCATCTGCGATGACGATGGTAAATTGGCTGTCCATATCTCAGTTAATGGCTCACATGGTTGCTAACTGATTGTTTTGAAAAATCAAACTAGCATCGCTCATCGGGAGGGTCAAACCTGCCTGTGCGCAAATGTGAAGCGGGCGCCGGATGTCGTGCCAAGAGGCCGACGGGGCGTAAAGCGCAAGTCCCTGCAGGAGGCAAAGATGGGAGTTCTGGTATTGACGGTGGGCACGGGCTCCACCTGGGCGATGCGGGCGGCACTGGTGCTGGCCATGAGCGGCCTGACATGGCAGGAGCAGGTGTTCGATCTGGAAGATGCCAAGTCGTTGGTGCGGCTCAAGCGGGTGGCGCCGGCCGGGCTGGTGCCCTTGCTCGAACACGATGGCGTGCGGGTACACGACTCGCTGGCTATCGCCGAATATGTTCACGAGCTGTGCCCCGATCGCCAACTCTATCCCGCATCTCAGGCCGAGCGGGCATTGGCTCGCAGCCTCTGCGCCGAGCTGCACGCCGGTTTTCGCCAGATCCGCACTCTGTTGCCCTTCTTTCTTGGTGCTCCCACCCGCAGCGAGCCGCCGGTTGAGGCGGTGGGCGAACTGGCCCGTTTGCAGGAGATCTGGTCGCAGGCGCGGGGCCCCTTCTACTTTGGCGAGGCGGGCATTGTCGACGCCTTCTATGCGGTGATGGCCTATCGGCTGGCCAGCTACGGTATCCAGTTGCCCGGTCAGGCGGGGGTCTATCAGCAGGCACTGCTGGCCTGGCCGTTGTGGCAGGAGACCCTGGTCAAAGCGCGCCTGCAGTGGCCAGCGGCTGTACGCCAGACGCAGTAAGCCGATAGACGTGCAAAAGAGAGGGGAGCCACTGGCTCCCCTCTTTTGTTTTCTCAGCCTCTTCGCCTCTATTTTTCCCGGCCGGCGAACACGATGACCACCTTGTCATCCCCCTTCTCCCGCACGAAGGCATAGGGGCTGTCGGCCAGTTTCTTGTGACTGCCCGCCGCTACCGCCGGGTGGGCGGCACGGAACTGGCCGAGCCGCTGCCAGTGCTTGACCAGTTCGGCCTTGTCGCCGCCGGCCAGCTCCTGCCAGTTCATGTCCGAGCGCAGTGCCTGATCGAACACGCCGCCATCCCTGGCGAGTCCGCGCCCTGACTCATCGCCGTAGTAGATCTGGATGCCGCCCGGCAGCAGCATGAAGCTGCTGGCGACCCGGCGCTGCAGCGGTACGTCCTGATAGTCGCCGAAGAACAGCTTGGTGTCGTGGGAGCTGATGTAGCTCAGCACGTTGAACTCGGGGTCCTGATTGATGCGGCTGGCGTAGCTGGCATAGGTGGGCTCGGCGCTGGCCAGACACTGGGCCTGGGGCAGGGCGAACTCGCGCTGATAGTCGAAGTTGATCAGCGAATCGAAGCCGTTCTGATACCAGAAATCCTTGGCCACCCCGTGATCCCACACCTCACCCACCATGTAGAAGGGGAGGTCGTCGAGCTTCTTGGTCGGGTTGGCGGCCTTCCACTCCTTGAGAGCAGCAGTGCCAGCCTGCTTGAGGCGGGCCCAGACCTCGGGCTCCAGATGTTTGACGGTATCGGCTCGAAAACCGTCGATGCCAAAGCGGCGCACCCAGTCGGTGTGCCAGGCGATGAGGTAGTCGCTCACGGTGGCGTCGGGCAGCGGCTTGGCTTTGGTATCTTTTTTCGCCGTCAGCAGCGGCGGCAGCCCCACCGGCTTGGTCGATTCGGTCAGAAAGTCCGGCAGCCCCGCCACCGAGCCGGTGACGTCGTCAGTGCCGGGCTGCGGGTAGCCGGGCAGCCCGGCGCGCACCCAGTCACCGCTCCACCACTTGTCCCACTTTGGCGACTGGTAGTCGATGAACTGGTTGTAGCCATGCCAGTTGAGGCCGCCGCTCGGGTGCCACTGGTTCCAGACGGTCGGCAGCTTGTCTGTGTTCCGGGTGAGATCGGTGAGCCCCAAATCCTGCAGGTCAGCAAGGGTGGCGTAGCCGGCGTGGTTCATCACCACGTCGAGGATGATGCGCATGCCGCGCTTGTGCGCCTCGTCCACCAGGGTCTTGAGGCTCTCTTCGTCGCCGTAGTTGGGGTCTATCTTGGTGAAGTCGAGCGCCCAGTAGCCGTGATAGGCGTAGAAGGGGAAGTTGCCCTGCTCGCCGCCGCCAATGAAGCCGTGCACCTGCTCCACCATGGGGGTGATCCAGATGGCGTTGATGCCGAGCTGCTTGATGTAGTCGAGTTTGGCGGTCAGCCCCTTGAAGTCACCACCGTGCCAGGTGGCCACCTCGTCCTGACCATCCTTTTGGCGCCCGAAGCTGTGGTCATTGGCGGGATCGCCGTTGTTGAAGCGGTCGGTCAGCAGGAAATAGACACTCGCCTGATCCCAGCTGAACGGTGCTGGCTTGGCCGCCTTGATTGGCTCAAGCAGCAGCAGGCCGCCGCTCTCTTTGCTCGGCGTCAGGGTCAGCTTACCGCCCTTGACCACCCCTTGCTGGCCGGAGTAGGCATCCCGCAGTTGGGTGCCGTCGGGCCAGACTCCTTTCAGCGATACCGTGACCGGCCCGCCATCCCAGCTGATGCAGGGCTCCTCTGGCGGCTGGCGTTTGAACTCGCTCTTTTTGGTCGCCCGCAGCACCTTGAGGCTGGGGGTATCCGGGTTGAAGGTGAACTGATAGTCCCCCGCCAGCATCACTCGCAGGTTAAAGCTTTGCCCCTTGCTGCATTTGTCCATGGGCTGGGCGGTGCCGAAGGGGAGCGGTTTGCTCTCGCTCGGGCCAAAGCTGGTACCGCAACTGTTGCCCGCGTCGCTGATGCGGATCTGGTGGCTCCCCTTGGCGAGGGTGTGGGTCAGCTCGACCGCCCCCTTGTCCAGCGCGATCGGGGTCGCTACCGGTTGGCCATCCACATAGAGGTGAACCTCGGGAGCGGCCATGGCCTGACCGATCAGCAGAGGGTTGGCAAGCAGGGCGAGCCAGAGAGGGGATAAGTTGGGAGCGCGACGCATAAGCCATTCCTTGAGCAGGGCAGTTCGGATAAGGGCCCATTCTAGGAGGAGCAAAGAGAGCCTTGGATCGACAAAATGCCGATTTGTGACATCAGTTCAAATGGTTACGTTTTCAAGCCGAGCAAAGTGTGACGGGGAGTGGCAGGGGAACGCAGCCGATAAAAAGAGCGGCCATAAAAAATGCCGGTCAGTTGACCGGCATTTGAGTTTCAGCCATCGCCGTCATATCAGACGGTGAAGAACTTGAAGTTGACGAAGGCCACCGCGATGAAGGAGGCAACCATGCCGCTGATGCAGAGCACAGCCGGGCGCATGGCGGGCCAGCGATGGGTCAGCAGGATCAGCGCCAGCATGGTCGGGTAGAGACCGAACATGTAACGCGGCATGGCGTTGAGGCCGGTCATCAGCGGAATGGTGCAGCAGATGAACATCAGGGTCGCTTCGGCCCAGCGCTTCTGGCTGAACAGGTAGAGGTTCAGACCCCAGCCGAAGATCACCATGATGGAGAGGTAGGCCTTGCGACCGCCCAGTTCGAAACCGCTTAGCCACCAGTCCAGCGGGCTGTCCATGTAACGGCCCCATGCCACCTGAATGTGCTTGAAGGCCATCGCATCACCGGTGAGGTGATAGAGGTAAAGCATGTAGGCAAACAGGCCAAAAGGGATCATCCAGAGGGTGAAGACCACCTTGAAGGCGCGCTCGGTGAAGCGGAAGAACTCGCGCCAGCCGTAAGCCTGCAGCGCCAGGATTAGCACCGGGAAGACCATCATCACACCCAGGTTGCGGGTGGCGGAGATGAACACCCCGAGCAGTGCCACCATCAGCCACTGCTGCCGGTAGGCAAACAGGAACATCCCCAGCATCAGCGCCATAAAGGTTGACTCGGTATAACCGGAGACGAAGTAGGCGGAGAAGGGGGAGAAGGCCAGCAGCCAGACGCCGAAACGGGCGGTATCGTCACCCAGCTTGAGCTGGCGCAGCACCAGCAGCATCAGCGGCAGGCTGGCGAAGAAGGAGGCGTTGGCGACAATGATGAGGCCGATCAGACTCTCGACATTGAGCAGGTTGGAGATGGCGCCGGAGACCATCGGATAGAGCGGCATGAAGGCCCAGTTGGCCGCATTGCCCTTGCTCAGCCAGCGCGGGTAGAGGTCGTAGCCGTTTTCGATGATGCGCTGGAACCAGACGCAGTCGAACTGGCAATAGGCCTGCAGTGGCCCGATACCGGGAGTGCCATAGAGCTGGACACCGAAGTAACCCATGCCATAGAGGACAACGCGGCTCAGCACGAAGGCGGCAATGATCATCAGCCAGTCACGACCGCTGATGCGCAGTGACGGGCGATAGGGGAGGCTGTCCCCGGGCAGGGAAGCGGTATTGGTCATGTCATTCATCAGGCAAAAACCCAGACGCGAGAGAGGATGTAGGTGAGTACAGTAACGGTCAGGGTGGCAATGACCACCGGGACGAGACCGGAGAGACCCGCAAACAGCAGACCGCTCAGGATCAGGTTACGCACCGCCAGCGAGAAGAGGGCGACCAACAGAAACTTGCTGGCGGCTCCCTGCTTCTGGAAAGTGATGTAACGGTGACCGAAGAACGAAAACCAGAAGGCGACGGCGAAAGCCAGCGTCGTCACCAGATGTTCGGAGATGGTTGGCCAGGTGTGAAACAGGGCGATGGAGGTGCCCAGATCGACGAGGGTAGCCCCCCCGCCGACAAAACCGAAACGAACCAGCCGCCAGAATTCCTCGCGGGAGATCATCAGGACGCTTGCTCCTGCTGCTCTTGTTGCTCGTCATCCTGCTTGTTGCCCGCCTCCTTGGCGTACTGGCCGTAGACTCCCTCGATGAGGTAGACAGGGCGCTGTTTCACCTCCACGAACATGCGGCCGATATACTCGCCGATGATACCGAGGGACAGCAGCTGGATACCGCCGAGGAACAGCACCACTGACATCAGAGAGGCATAACCCGGTACGTCGATACCGAAGAAGAGCACCTGGGTGATGATTTTCAGGATGTAGAGGAAGGCAACCAGAGAGACGCTCACGCCCACGTAGCTCCACACCCGCAGCGGCCAGCTGGAGAAGCTGAGCAGACCGTCGAGAGCGAAGTTCCACAGTTTCCAGTAGTTGAACTTGGTCTCGCCGGCATGACGGGCGGGACGCTCGTAGGGAACGCCAATAGCGCGGAAACCGGCCCAGGCAAACAGCCCCTTCATGAAGCGGTTACGCTCCGGCAGCTGCTTGATCGCCTCAACCACCTTGCGGTCGATCAGACGGAAGTCACCGGCGTTCTCCGGCAGCTTGGTGCTGGTGGAGAGGGCGTTGAAAAAGCGGTAGAAGCCGCCAGCAGTCAGGCGCTTCATCGGGGTATCGGCGCTACGATCGACGCGGATGCCATAGACGGTGTCGTAGTCACCGGTCTGCCACAGTTTGACGAACTCCAGGATCAGGGCGGGCGGGTCTTGCAGATCCACGTCCATCGGCACTACTGCGTCCCCTTTGGCCTGATGCAGACCGGCGGTGAGGGCTGCCTCTTTACCAAAGTTGCGGGCCAGGTTGACCAGGGTTACGCGGGGATCGCGGGCGATGGCCTGCTCGACCACTTCACGGGTGCGATCACGGCTGCCATCGTTGACGAATACAATTTCAAGCTGGTCTTTCAGCGGGGCCAGTTCGTTGTCTATCGCGTTGATGAAGGCATCGATGCTCTCTTCCTCGTTGTAAACGGGAACGACCAGAGAGAGTCGAAAATCTGGATACGACATAAGAACGTCCTTATTGGATAGTAGTTTTTATAAAACGGTGTTCAGGGCAAATATCACTGGGCAACGGTCAGGCGCACTGATTGAACGTTGATGGGGGTTGGTGCCGAGAGCGCCAGAAAATTGGGGCGCTTGGGATCTGCGGTGAGTGAATCCCCCGGCAGGCTGAGGCGGATTTCGTTAATTCCGGCCTTGGCCAGTTTGACCGTGGTGGTAAAGTCGTGACCGAGCGCCACCTGCAGCAGAGCCCCCGCTTGCGGGCTGTTGACGCGAGCGTGGATGGTCAGCTCTTCCGGATTGGCAGCCTGCTTGGGCAGCACGAAGTAGAGGCCGCCCTTGCCGCTCAGCTGGGTGCCTTCCTCGCTCGGCTTTTTAGCCCAGCCTTCGCTCGACAGGAAACGGCTCGGCTTGGTGAGGTTGAGCTCGTTGCCCGGCAGATAGGTCATGCTGGAGTTGTGTTCCCAAAAACGGGTTTTCCCCTCCAGATAATAGAGTCGGTAGGCCAGACTCACGTTGGGGTGAGCCGCCAGATAGAGGGTGTAAAGATAGAAACCGCTCAGCGCCAGGATGGCGGTCAGAAAACCAAACTTTTTATACGTCATATCACTCTCTACGCCTGACTGAAATTGGTAGGCAGATCTCGCGCATATGCTAATCCAATTGCAAAAAAAGCATAGTGGATCACAAAAAAATATTTGGTCACATATTAACCCCTTTTGCTCGATGCTCCAAACCCTACGCGACTGTTTGTTGATAAAACAAACATTATGGAAGTGGCTGATTACAAAGGAATGCTTCTCTTTGGCATAAGAAAAGGGTGCTGTTTGCTGCGTCATTTTCTTGCGGATGGCGTCACTGGCGTTACTGATAGTTCCAATAGCACTGATACGAGCCCCTTTTTTACCGGTTTACCCCTTCAGTCAGTCGAGGTGGCAGTCGATAAACCTGGAGCGTTGCGGGCTGACCTCATTAGCCAGGGCGTGGTTATCACACACCGGCTGACCACCTGCTCTGTAGCGGCTTTACGCATGTCGGTGCAGCACTGGTGAGCACCTTGCTTTTATATGGCGATTGGCGGCCGGATGCTGGCTCTTCCGCTCGCAGCAGCGGGTGAATTGGCCGATTGCGATTCAATCAATGACAATGAAATTATCTGGTGGCGCTATGTTCCGGGGTGCTGGCAAAGTGATAGCCATTCACGCATCATGAGCAGCCGGACCAGAGGGTCTGACAGAGTGAACACATCGTTTTGAGGTATCCATGGGGATGAAGTATTGGCTGGCCCTTGCCAATCTGGTCTGGTTTGGCTGTTTGCCTGCCGGAGTAGTGCATGCGGCCGAGGCACAGGTGGTAGTCGCTGCCAGCAAAACCCAGCATGACTGGTATCAGGGCAGCAAGGCCGAACAGGCCCGTATCGAGTTGGAGCAGCAGCTGCAGGAAGCGGTACTTGCCCAGCTCCATCCCGATTTTTTCAAGCTCTGGCGACGGATGCAGGCAACTCCTGCTGCGGCGCGGGGCGCTATCTATGATGAAGCGTTCGCCAAGCTGAGTCGCTTTCAGTATGCCTGGCGCTCGATGGATCTGGTCTCCCGGGAACAGATGAAGACGCTGAAGTTCGATCTGAATCGTCCCGTGGTCACCAAACCAAGCGATGATGACCTGCTCACTCAGGTGAAATCGCTGCGCCCTCAGGTGGCTGAATATGATGCGGTTCGGGAGAAGGTCCACAAGCTTTTGGCGATGCCGATGGCCAACAAGTGGCCAACCCTCGACATGCCGACCCTGCGTGCCGGCGAGAGCTCGGACGAGCTTGGCCAGATCCGTACCATGCTCAACGAGCTGGGAGATAGCGCGCCCAGGCACGGCGATGCCATCTATGACGCAGATACCGAGCAGGCCATCAAGCAGTTCCAGCGTCGTCACGGCCTGACCGCCGACGGCGTGATCGGCCGTCAGACCCGCTCTTGGCTCAATACCGGGCCGCAAGTACGTGCCAGCCTGCTGCTGCGTAACCTCTGGCGCCGTGATCTGGTCGATCAGCTGAGCAAGCCCCGTTATGTGCTGGTCAACATTCCTGACTATCGCCTGAGCGTAGTGGAGTCCGGTAACGAGGTCTTTACCAGCCGGGTCATCGTCGGCAAGGAGCAGCGTGCTACGCCCATCCTCGCCAGCGAAATTCGTTCCATCGTGCTCAACCCCTCCTGGCATGTGCCGCGCTCCATTCTGAGCAAGGATATTCTGCCCAAGCTGAGTCGCGATCCTGCCTATCTGAGTCGTGAGCAGTTCGATGTGATCGATGGTGAGGGCAATCCGGTCCAGTTTACCGAAGAGGGGTGGCGTCAGGCGCTGGCCGCCGGTTTCCCTTATCGTCTGCGGCAAAAACCGGGCGATCACAACGCGCTCGGTCGCTATAAGTTTTACCTGCCCAACAACGAGGCCATCTACCTCCACTCGACTCCGCGCAAATCCCTGTTTGAGCAGGGGGCTCGCGCCTTCAGCTCGGGTTGTATCCGGGTCGAACATGCCGATGATCTGGCCGAACTGCTGCTGGCGGACTCCCGCTACCAGCCGGACAAGGTGGCGTCGATCCTCAAGGAGAGCGAGACCAAGTGGTTGCCGCTGACCAAGCCAATTCCGGTGTTTACTGTCTACTGGAGCAGCTGGATCGACGAAGATGGTCGCCAGCAACTGCGCAATGACATCTACGGATTTGATCGGGTCAGCTTCCAGAGCCGTCTGCTGTGATCCCTGCCACAGAGTGAAAAGCCCGGCCATGGCCGGGCTTTTTCATGGGCGAGAGAGGTTTGACATGATCCCGGTCGGGAGGTAGTTTCAAGCGCCTGAACCGAATTCATTGAACAATCTTTATTCAACCATGTCGCTTGAATCTGCGATGGACGGACCCCTTATGCTGGAACAAGAGATAAGTCGTCGTCGCCTGTTGCTGGGAGCCGGTTGCCTGCTGGGCAGCTCGCTGGTCTCTTTCCCTGCACTGGCAAGCCGCAGTACTACCGGTCGTGAACTGAGTTTTTTCAATCTCAACACCGGTGAGCGGGCAAGGGTCAGTTATTGGGAGAATGGCCGCTATCTGAATGACGGGCTGGCCGAACTGAACCATATCTTCCGCGACTATCGTCGTAACGAAGTGTTCGACATCGATACCAAGCTGTTCGATCAGCTCTTCCTGCTGCAGCACAAGCTGGGGCGGCGAGGAGAGATCCAGCTCATCTCCGGTTATCGGGCGCCGGCGACCAATCGCCAGAAGCGCCGCAGAAGCCGCGGGGTTGCCAAGCATAGCTACCACACCCTGGGGCAGGCGGTGGATGTGCGCATTCCCGGCGTGCAGCTGGCCAATCTACGCAAGGCTGCGCTCCATCTCAAGGTCGGTGGTGTCGGCTACTACCCCCATGACAACTTTGTTCACCTCGACACTGGCCCTGTACGAAGCTGGTGATCACCCGGGCCAACCTGTTAGGCTCCAATGATTGAGAGAGGAGAGACAGATGAAACGTCTGGTAACGGGGATCCTGATCGCCCTGGCATTGACCGGTTGCAGCAAGCTCAACCGCGACAACTACGACAAGCTGAAGATGGGGATGAGCTACGCCGAGGCCAGCGCTATTCTGGGCAAAGCCGAGCGTTGTGACGATGCACTGGGAACCACCAGCTGTATCTGGGGTAGTGATGGCAAGAACATCAAGATCCGCTTCATCGCCGACAAGGCGACCTTCTTCAGTTCGGAAGGGATTAACTGAGGCTGCAAGAGCCCATGAAAAAGCGCCATACCGGCGCTTTTTTGTTGTCCGCAATCCGGACGCTCTCGTCAAAAGCTGGCGTATTCAGTGGGTTGCGTACTGGTAGTTGAAGGTGGGCAATCCCCACTTGAAGCGAACTGCCAGGAGGCGCAACACAAAGCCGATACCAATCGCTCCAAAGGCCGCCCAGTTGGTCGGCAGCCCCTGATCCAGCGCCAGGCAGTAGAGGGCTGCCGTGATGAGGGAAATGGCAGCATAGAGCTCGCGGCGAAACACCAGTGGAATGCGCTGGCAGAGCAGATCCCGCAGCACCCCGCCAAAGACCCCGGTCACTACCGCCATGATGCAGGCGATGCCGGCGCCATGTCCCATCTCCAGCGCTCTTGCTGCGCCGAAAATGGAGAAGACCACCAGACCCAGCGCATCGAGCGCCATAAAGAGCTTGCCGAGGTAGCGCATCAGCGGCGCCGAGATGACCCCGGCCATGGCCGAGCCCGCAACCAGCAGCACATATTCCGGATGCTCGACCCAGAGCAGGGGATAGTGCCCCAGCAGCACATCGCGAATGGTACCGCCGCCGATGGCGGTTGCCGAGGCGATGATCACCACACCAAACAGATCCATCCGTCGCCGGCCCGCTGCCAGCGCACCAGTCATCCCTTCGGCCACCAGGCCCAGCAAGAAGAGTGCATGTAACATGAGATATCCCAGGGTACGAGAAAGGCGAGCATCCTAACAACTCGGACTATATGGGACAAGCAAAGCAATATATCCATTATTTTAATTCATGCGAAAAAGCAAAAAGGCACCCTGAAAGGTGCCTTTTTAATCACCGTTTGAGGATCAGCGGCGCAGCTGCTCCTGCCGATAGTGATCGACCCAGATGGCGGTAGCGCCACAGATGGCGACCGGCATCACGAACAGGTTCACCACCGGAATGGCGGAGAAGAGGGTCACCAGAGCGCCAAAGCTGAGGCACTGGCCACGGCGCTGCTTCAAGGCATCGCGCATGGTGATGAAGTCGATCTTGTGGTTGTCGAACGGATAGTCGATGTACTGGAGCGCCATCATCCAGGCGCTGAACAGGAACCAGAGCACGGGGGCTAAAGTCTGGCCGACCACGGGAATAAGGAAAAGGATGAGACAGCCGATCGCCTTGGGCAGGTAATACTTGAGCTTCTTCCACTCTCGACCGAAGGTGCGCGGCACATCCTTGACGATATCGAGCATGCCGCTGTCGTTGGGGGCCTCGCCGGTCAGGATCTGTTCCACCTTTTCAGCCAGCAGGCCGTTGAAGGGTGCGGCAATCCAGTTGGCGACCGAGCTGAAGATAAAGGAGAAGACCACCAGTATGGTGATGAGGGCGATTGGCCAGAGCAGGTAGTCCAGCCAGTTGAGCCAGGCCGGGATCTGCTGGTGCAGCCAGGCGAACAGGTCGTCGAGTTGCAACAGCAGAGCATAGAAGGCGCCGGCGAACAGCACGAAGTTGACCAGCAGGGGGATCAGCACGAAGGTGCGGATGCCGGGCTGGCGGATGAGGGAAAAACCGCGCAGGAAGTAATCTGCACCGCTGATTGATGCTTTGACCATATGGGGTGATTGGCTCATATGAGCTCCATCTGTGCATGGGAAGACAGTCAGCATATTACAAACAAGCTTTTGATTTGGTAAAGTCGCCTGCCCGCCTCCCCTTTATTTAGCCACTGATACAGGTCGCCATGCGTCTGAAACTGATCAAACTCGCCGGCTTCAAGTCGTTTGTCGAGCCGACCCGCATCGAGCTCAATGCCGACATGACCGCAGTGGTCGGGCCCAATGGCTGTGGCAAATCCAACGTGATCGACGCAGTGCGCTGGGTGCTTGGCGAGAGCTCGGCCCGCCATCTGCGCGGCGAGAACATGACGGATGTCATCTTCAACGGCTCCGTCAACCGCACCGCCCATGCCCGCGCCTCGGTCGAGCTGGTGTTCGACAATCCCCATAACCGGGTGCCCGGCGAGTTCGGGCGCTTTACCGAGATCTCGGTGCGTCGCGAAGTGCTGCGCGACGGCACCAACCACTATCAGATCAATGGCCAGAAGTGCCGTCGCAAGGATGTGACCGACCTCTTCCTCGGTACCGGCCTTGGGCCCCGCAGCTACGCCATCATCGAGCAGGGTACTGTCAGCCGGCTGGTGGAGTCCCGTCCCGCCGATCTCAAGCTCTTTATGGAGGAGGCGGCCGGCGTCTCCCGTTACAAGGAGCGGCGCCGCGAAACCGAACAGCGCATTCGCCATACCCAGGAGAATCTGGAGCGTCTGGGCGATATCCGCGGCGAGCTGGGCTCCCGTCTCGACCACCTCAAGGCCCAAGCCGAAACCGCAGAGCGCTACAAACAGCTCAAGAGCCGTTCACGCGCCGCTCGCGCCGAGTTGATTGGCTCCGAGCTGTGGGCGCTGGAGAATCGTCTTGGCGAGGCCAAGAGCGAGCTGGCGCAGGTCGAACAGGCATTGGCGGCGCTCGATGCCAAGCGTACCGCCGACGAGGGACGCCACGTCACCCTCTCGGTGGCCCGGCAAGAGGCGCAGGCCGAGCAAGCCAATCGGCAACAACAGATTTTCCTTGGCGGGCAGGCCATCGCCCGTCTTGAACAGCAACAGCTGCACCAGAGCGAGCTTGGCCGTGACTTGCAAGCACGAACCCAGGCTCTCGGGGAGCGCATCACCAGCCGCAAGGCGCAGCTGGCCAGCCAGCAGGAGCAGCTGACTGAAGGCGTGTTGAGAAGCGAGCTGGAAGAGGCGCGGCTGGAGCAGTGTGAGCAGTTGCTCACCGAGCAACAGGAAGCGCGACTGCGGGCCAGCGAGCAGCTTGAGCAGACCCGCCAGCAGCAGCAACAGTGGCAGCAGCAGGTGACCCGACTGCAGGGCGAGCTAAACCAGACCCGGGCCCGGCTCGGTGGCCTGCATGAGCTGCAAGCCAAAACCCGACTTGCCCGCCTCAAGCTGGAGGATGAGCGCTCCGGCCCCATCGGCGCAGAGGATGCAGATCTGCAACCGGCCCTCGATATGCTGGGGGGCGAACTGGAGTTGGGCCGGGCGGCGGCCGGGGAGCTGGCCGCGCAGCTTGCGCAGGCCATTGAGGAGCATGAAGCGCTCAAACTCGCCCACAGCCAGCAACAGGGGTTGCTGCGGGAACTGGAGGCGCGTCTAACGACGCTGGATCAGATCCTTGGCGAGCAGATGGAGGGGGCGACTCTGGCTGATCGGCTGCAAGTTGTCCCCGAATGGGCACAGGCGCTCGACAAGGTGCTGGGTCGCTGGCTCACCGCGACCCCTGCGGACGAGTGCAATCCGGCTTTGGACGGACTCTGGATTGGCCCGGCACTGCCAGCCGTTGCCGGCACGCTAGCCTCCTTGATCAGCGGTGATCACGTTCCCGCCTTCCTCAACGCCATCTGGCTGGCCGATGACAGGGAAGAGGCACTGGCTCGCCAGCCAACCCTGCTGGCCGGTGAGTCGGTACTGACTCCTGCCGGCGATTGGTTGGGGCCGAACTGGGCGGATATTGGACAGGGCGCTGCGCTCGGTACCATGGCGCTGCTGGGTGAACGTGAGCGGTTGCACACCGAGCAACGCGCTGCAGCCGACGCACTGGCACAATTGAGCGAGCAGCTGGCAGCCGCCTATGAACGGCGGGCTCGCATCGTTAATGCGCAGGAGTTGTCGCAGCGAACCCTGCGCGGGCAGGAACAAAAATGGCAGCAACTGCGCGAAGCCTGGAGCTTGCAGCAAGGTCAGAGACAAGAGCGGCTGCTGCGGCTCGGCCAGCTTGGCGAAGAGCTGATCCGCCTCGATAAAGAGCAGGCCGAAGAGGCGCTGCGGCTGGCCGAGACCGAGCAACAGCTGGCGCTCGAAGAGGCGCGTCTGGCCGAATTGCAGGAGCAGGGCGAGCCCCTGAGCGAAGCGTTGCAGGCGGCTCAGGATTTGATGGGGCGCTGCGAGCGAGCACAGGAAGAGACACGCGGGCGGCGCGAGCAGCAGCAGGCGACCTGTCAGCGTTTGCAGCTTGAGCTTGGCAACCTGCGCCAACTGATTGCGCTTGGTGAGGAGGAGTTGGCAAGGCTCGGGCTGGAGCTGGCCGGACTCAAGAACCCGGAGAACGAAGCGATTCCTGATCTCGCCCCTTTGCTAGCAGAGCAGCGCAATCTGGAGGCGCAGCAACTGGCCTGCCATCAACGGCTGGCGGAGCTGGAACGTCAATTGAGCGAGCTGGATCAGGCGCGCAGCGCCGATCACAAGCAGCTGGTGGTGCTGCAGGAGAAGCTAGCGACCCTGCGCCTTGAACGCGAGCGCAACCTCACCCGCCGGCAAGGGCTGCACGAACAGTTCGAAGAGCTGGGGGTTCGACTGGTGGATCTCGATCAGGCTGTGCTGATTGCCGCTGATCGCGGCAAGCTGCGCCAGGAGATCCAGACGCTGGAGACGCAAGTGGAGGCACTTGGCGCCATCAACCTGGCTGCGCTGGAAGAGTACGAAGAGGCGAAAACGCGAGCAACTTATCTGGAAAACCAGTGCCAGGATCTTGAGCAAGCGCTGGAAACCTTGAGCCAAGCCATTAAAAGAATTGATAAAGAGACACAAATACGCTTCCGGGACACTTTCGATAAGGTCAATGAAGATTTAAAATCCCTCTTTCCAAAAGTGTTTGGTGGGGGCAGTGCCTGGCTTGAGCTCACCTCCGATGATCTTTTGGAGGCCGGAGTGAGCATCATGGCGAGACCTCCGGGTAAGAAGAATGCTACCATTGCCCTGCTTTCCGGGGGGGAGAAGGCGTTAACCGCACTTGCGCTGGTTTTTGCCATCTTCAGACTCAATCCAGCACCTTTTTGTCTGCTGGATGAGGTGGATGCACCGCTCGATGAAGTGAACGTCGGTCGCTTCTGTTCTCTTGTCAAAGAGATGTCGAGCACAGTACAGTTCGTTTACATCAGTCATAATAAGGTCTCCATGGAGATGGCTGAGCAGCTGGTTGGCGTCACAATGCAAGAGCCTGGAGTTTCTCGCATTGTGTCGGTCGATATCGGTGAAGCCGTCGCTTTGGCTGAGCAAAACTAGAAAGAGAAGCAGCTAATGCAGGAATTGCGTTACATCTTGGTTGCCCTGGGCGGTATTGCTATTGCGGCATTGCTCATTCACGGGTTGTGGAGCAACAAAAAGAATCGTCAGGCACCGATCAAAGAGAAACCGCTTGGCCGGATGGAGTCCAAGTCACGTAATCGTGACGATGATGCGTTCGACAGCGATGGTATCGGTCAGGTGCGTGTGGTCAGCAGTGGTCGTCGCGCCGAGCCCAAGCTCCATCGTGACGAAGAGAGCCGCCAGCCGGAACTCAGCCGTCGCTCCTCATTGCCCGCCTTTGATGATGAAGATGACGAGGACGATCTGCCGCCACCCGTTGTGCGCAAGCCTGCTGCCCGTCCGGTTCCCCCGCCGCCTCCTGTCTATGAAGAAGAGGAAGCATACGATGAGCCTCAGCCCGAAGTGGTAGAGGAAGAGCCTGCTGCACCCGTGCGCAAGCCGGCGCAGGTCAATCGTCGTACCCCGGTTTACCGCTCCCGTCCCCAGCGCGAGCCTGTCATGCAGGTTCAGGATGACGAGCCGCTGGTCGAGCCAGCCTATGCAACTGCGCCGACTTTTGGCGTGCGCAACGAGAGCGTGCGTGCCGAGCCGGTGCGCGCTGCCGAACCCGAATACAAGCCGCAGCCCCGTCACGTTGCTCCCGAGCCCGTGTATGAGGAGCCGGTCTACGAAGCGCCGGTCGAAGAGCCGCGCGTTGCTGCCCAGCCGGTCGAGAAGATTTGGCAGGATGTTTATGTCATCAACCTGATGGGACGTCCGGGCCACGAGCTGCAAGGGGCGACCCTGCTCTCCTCCCTGATGGCGCTTGGCTTCAAGTTTGGCGAGATGGATATCTTCCACCGTCACGAAGATGCCAACGGCAAGGGTGAGGTGCTCTTCTCCATGATCAACATGGTCAAGCCGGGCACCTTCAATCCCTATCGGATGGAGCAGTTCACCACGCCGGGTGTCTCCCTGTTCATGCAGCTGCCCCTGCGCAGCAATGCCGCGTTTGCCTTCGAGGACATGCTGCAGGCAGCCGATCAGCTGGCCAGTGATCTCGATGCGATGCTGACCGATATGGAGCGCAGCCCACTGAGTGACGAGACTATCGCCCGTTACCGTCATGAGCTGGCTGCCTACGAGGCCAGCCGCGACTAATACGCCATGCGGGTCGAATGAATCAAAGTGCGGTACCCAGGTACCGCATTTTTGTTTCTACCCCCGACCGGATTTTCAATCACACTTCGAGACTTTTTCATGAGCGATATCCTCTCCCGCCACCGTCAACTGTGTGAACTGCTTACCGAATATGGTCATCAGTACTATGTGCTGGATAACCCGACCGTACCGGACGCCGAATACGACCGTCTGATGCGCGAACTGATCGCGCTGGAGGCTGACCACCCCGAGCTGAAAACCCCGGCTTCCCCGAGCGTGCGGGTGGGTGGACAGCCGCTGACTGCCTTCAGGCAGGTGCGTCACGAGATCCCCATGCTGAGTCTGGACAACGTCTTTAGCAGCGAAGAGCTGCTGGCCTTTGAACTGCGCATGAGCGATCGCCTCAAGCGTGAAGTGCGTTTCGAGTTCTGCTGCGAGCCCAAGCTTGATGGCCTGGCGGTGAGCCTGCTCTATGTGAATGGTCAGCTGGTGCAGGCCGCTACCCGGGGCGATGGCGCAACCGGCGAGGAGATCACCGAGAACGTGCGTACCATCAAGGCCATTCCGCTCGCATTGCGGGGCTCTGGTTGGCCCGAGCGGCTTGAGGTGCGTGGCGAAGTGTTTATGCCCAAGGCTGGTTTCGAGGCGATGAATGCCAAGGCACTGGCCGCAGGCGAGAAGGTGTTCGTCAACCCGCGTAACGCCGCCGCCGGCAGCCTGCGTCAGCTCGATTCACGTATCACTGCCAGCCGTCCCCTGAGCTTTTACGCCTACGGCGTCGGTGTCGGCGGCGAGCAGCTCGGTGGCTCTCACTTCGGTCGCCTCAATCAGCTCAAAGAGTGGGGGCTACCGCTTAGTCCCGAGGTGAAACTCAAAGAGGGGGCTGCCGGTTGTCAGGCGTTCCACGACGACATTCTGGCCCGCCGTGGCGAGCTGCCTTACGAGATCGACGGCGTGGTCTACAAGGTGGATGCCATCGCTCTGCAAGAGGAGCTCGGCTTTGTGGCACGCGCGCCGCGTTGGGCGACCGCCCACAAATTCCCGGCGCAGGAAGAGATGACTCTGCTTGAGAATGTCGAGTTTCAGGTTGGCCGTACTGGCGCCGTGACGCCGGTGGCCAAGCTCAAACCGGTGTTTGTCGGCGGCGTGACTGTCTCCAACGCCACTTTGCACAACGCCGACGAGATCGAGCGCCTTGGCGTCATGGTCGGTGATACCGTGATCGTGCGCCGGGCAGGGGACGTGATCCCGCAGATCGTGGCCGTGGTAGAGGCGCAGCGCCCTGTTGATGCGCGCGAAATTCTCTTCCCGACCGAGTGCCCGGTCTGTGGCTCGGCAGTGGAGCGGCTGGAAGGAGAGGCGGTTGCCCGCTGCTCCGGCGGTCTGTTCTGCGAGGCGCAGCGCAAGGAGGCGATCAAGCACTTCGCCGCCCGTCGTGCCATGGATGTGGACGGCCTTGGCGACAAGATTGTTGAGCAGCTGGTAGACAAGGGGCTGGTAAAGACTCCCGCTGATCTGTTCAGCCTCAATGCCCTCCAGCTGGCCGGGCTTGAGCGGATGGGGCAAAAATCGGCACTCAATCTGGTAGCCGCCATCGATGCGGCGCGCAGCACCACCCTGCCGCGCTTCCTGTTTGCCCTGGGGATCCGCGAAGTGGGGGAGGCGACTGCGCTCAATCTTGCCAACCACTTCCTCACCCTGGATGCCCTGCGTGCAGCCTCGGTGGAGCAATTGCTCGAAGTGGCCGACGTAGGCGATGTGGTGGCCAAGCATGTCTACTACTTCTTGCGTCAGCCCCATAACGTGGAGGTGCTTGAAGCCTTGCTGGCTGCCGGCATCAACTGGCCGGCCATCGAGAAGAAAGAGGCCGCGGAGCAACCCTTTGCCGGCAAAACCTTCGTGCTGACCGGCACCCTGACCACCTTGTCGCGCAACGATGCCAAGGCGGCACTGCAGGCGCTGGGAGCCAAGGTGGCTGGCTCTGTGTCAGCCAAAACCGATGTGCTGGTCGCGGGGGAGGCGGCTGGTTCCAAGCTCGCCAAGGCGCAGGAGCTGGGTATCACCGTCTGGAGCGAAGAGGAGCTGCAACAGGCGTTGCAGGGCTGAGTGGCCCGCAGGCTGAGATAAAAAGAGAACCCGGCATGGCCGGGTTCTCTTTTATTGGCTGTTATTCACGCCAGAGGATCTTGTTGCGCCACTTCTCCGGCACTGTGAGGTGCCAGCGGGCGACTTCGCTCTTGCTGAAGACATACTCGCCACGCAGGGCTGCCCGTGGAGAGAGGGTTTTAGGCAATGCACCTGCCAGTATGTTGTTGATGAGCGCCGCCGCCTGCAGCCCCTGATCCTTGCCATCGAGCACCAGACCACCGATGGCCATCCCTTTGCCCACGGTGAACTCCCAGAAGCAGAAAACTGGCACCGGGCTGTGCTTGCTGGTCCACTCCAGTACCGTTTTCTCATCTACATGTTTGCCATTTTCATCCAGCAGCGTGTGGTAGAGGCCGAGGAAGATGGCGCCATAGCCGTTTTTCTTGCTGTTGAGCACCGTCTCCTGCCAGAGGTCATACTCGCCGAGCAGCTGGCTGTAGACCCGGGTCTGGCCAACGCGCAGCTCGGTCTGGGTTTTGAACTCATCCTCGATGGCGGTGAGGGCCACATTGCTGGAATCAAACAGTACCAGTGCTTTGTTGAGACCGCCCATCATCTGGCTCATCTCGCTGATATTGCGCTTGAGCAGCGGGCGCTCCAGCACGCCGGTGATCTTGGGGTGGCCGACAAAGCCCTTGAGCCGGGGATTTTCGTTCATGCCAAGAAAGACGACGGGGGTACCGAGGGACGATATCTCGCTGGCGAGATAGTTGATGGCGTTGTCATCGCCGAGCACCACAATATCTGGTTTGCTCTTGAGGTAGAAAGCGATGGCCTGTTGGGCGATCCCGTCGAACTCTTCCCGTGGCCGGCGCTTGGTATCCATGTAGAAGTGGCTGATCTGGTGCGTTTCCTTGAGACCATCCACCAGCCCCTGGTTGTAACTGATGTCCCACAGATAGTCGGGGTGGTAGCTGCTGATCACCAGTATGCGGGCTGCCCACACAGGCAGGGATAGGGTAGTCAGCAGTAGCAGCAAGAGGGATTTACGCATGGGGTATCCTGTGTCGAACCGTCGTCTCTACCCGTTCAGTATGAGTGGTTTTGCTTGGCACTGTCACTCCGCCATCCAGACTGTTTATTGCGAATTTTTTTCTGCTTGGGCAGATCGGACGCCAGCCCGCACCACCGTTGAGGATGGCCTTGTTTGAGGCTTTTGTTGGTTGGTCGTGAACTGTCCCACTCGCTGTAAAACCTGTTTTGGATCAATAAATGGCTACCTGCTTTGGTGCCTAATAGACACCACATATAGGGCTGCATTCATTTTTAATACCTATATGTTGTGTTATTAAGCTGTGTATAAGCTGTTCCCTTCCTCTCTTCAGCCCAGGCTTGTCAAGCCTCGGCTGAATTTGTTTGCGTCCAGGACGAGACGTTGGAGGGGAACCAACAAGGGTAAGCCCAGAGCAGATTGCCTGGCCTTTTAACGGGGAAAATTCATGAAACCGGTTGTGATCAAACGTGACGGCTGTCGCGCACCATTCAATGCCCAGTTGATTAGCGAGGCGGTCAGTCGTGCTGCGGAAGCGGTCAATCAGGCCAATCCGGTACTGGCACAGCGTATCTCAAGCGCGGTGAGTCAGGAGCTGGAAGGGCGTGGTGAGGTTGATATCCACGAGATCCAGCGTCTGGTTGAAAACCACCTGATGGCCTCCGATGACAAGGTCATTGCCCGCGCCTATATCGAATATCGTCACGATCGGGATCAGGCCCGCGAGGCGCGCGGTCGTCTGGCGCAGGAGATCCGCGGTCTGGTCGAGCAGACCAACGCGGCCCTGCTCAACGAGAACGCCAACAAGGATTCCAAGGTGATCCCGACCCAGCGCGACCTGCTGGCCGGTATCGTCGCCAAGCACTATGCTACCAGCCACATGCTGCCCCGTGATGTGGTTCAGGCCCACGAGAGCGGCGATCTGCACTTCCACGATCTCGACTACTCTCCCTTCTTCCCCATGTTCAACTGCATGTTGATCGACCTGCAGGGGATGCTGACTCACGGCTTCAAGATGGGCAATGCGGAGATCGATACCCCGAAATCGATCAGCACCGCCACTGCGGTCACCGCCCAGATCATCGCTCAGGTGGCGAGCCACATCTATGGTGGCACCACCATCAACCGCATCGATGAAGTACTGGCCCCCTATGTGACCATCAGCTGGCAGAAGCACCGTGAAGTGGCCGAAGAGTGGGGCATTGCCGATGTGGAAGCCTATGCCATGGCCCGCACCGAGAAAGAGTGTTACGACGCCTTCCAGTCGCTGGAGTACGAAGTCAACACCCTGCACACCGCCAACGGCCAGACCCCGTTCGTTACCTTCGGCTTTGGCCTGGGTGACAGCTGGCAGTCGCGGATGATCCAGCGCGCTATCCTCAGCAACCGTATCGCCGGCCTTGGCAAGAACAAGAAGACCGCCGTATTCCCGAAACTGGTGTTCGCCATCAGGGATGGCCTCAACCACAAGCAGGGCGATCCCAGCTACGATATCAAGCAGCTGGCGCTGGAGTGCGCTTCCAAGCGGATGTACCCGGATATCCTCAACTACGACCAGGTGGTGAAGGTGACCGGCTCCTTCAAGACCCCCATGGGCTGCCGCTCCTTCCTCGGTGCCTACGAGGAGAATGGCGAGCTGATCCACGAAGGTCGCAACAACCTCGGCGTGGTGAGCCTCAACCTGCCACGCATAGCCCTGAAATCCCGCGATGAAGCGGACTTCTGGGACAAGCTGGACGCAGCCCTGCGGGTGGCCAAGAAGGCGCTGATGTATCGCATCGAACGTCTTGACGGGGTCAAGGCTCGGGTCGCTCCCATCCTCTATATGGAAGGTGCTTGCGGTGTGCGTCTCAAGGCCGACGACAACGTCAGCGAGATCTTCAAGAACGGCCGCGCCTCCATCTCCCTTGGCTACATCGGGGTACACGAGACCATCAACGCTCTGTTTGGTGACTCGGTACACCTGTTCGACAGCGCCGAATTGCAACAGAAGGCCATCGCCATCATCGAGCGCCTCAAGGCCGCGACCGATGAGTGGAAGGAGGAGACCGGCTACGGCTTCAGCCTCTACTCGACCCCGAGCGAGAACCTCTGCTCCCGCTTCTGCCGCATCGATGCCAAAGAGTTTGGTGTGGTGCCGGGTGTGACCGACAAGGGCTACTACACCAACAGCTTCCACCTCGATGTGGAGAAGCAGGTCAACCCCTACGACAAGCTGGACTTCGAGGCGCCCTATCCGCCCATCGCCAGCGGCGGCTTCATCTGCTACGGCGAGTACCCCAACATCCAGCACAATCTGGAAGCGCTCGAAAACGTCTGGGATTACAGCTATGACAAGGTGCCCTACTACGGTACCAATACCCCAATCGACGAGTGCTACGACTGCGGCTTTACCGGCGAGTTCGAGTGCACCTCCAAGGGCTTTACCTGCCCGCGCTGCGGCAACCACGACCCCGCCAAGGTGTCGGTGACCCGCCGTGTCTGCGGCTACCTCGGCAGCCCGGATGCCCGCCCCTTCAATGCGGGCAAGCAGGAAGAGGTGAAGCGCCGCGTCAAACATATGTAAGCCGAGCCCTCACCCTAGCCCTCTCCCAAGGGGAGAGGGAACCGGCCGATGTAATGTTTGCGCTGCTTTGCTCCCTTCTCCCCTCGCGGGAGAAGGGTCGGGGATGAGGGGGCCGTAATAGAGAGAGATGATGCACTACCACCAATACTACCCGGTCGATGTGATCAACGGCCCCGGCACCCGTGCCACCCTGTTTGTCTCGGGCTGCGAACATCAGTGCCCCGGCTGCTACAACCAGAGCACCTGGCGCCTTGACGGAGGCAAGCTGTTCGATGAGGCGATGAGCGATCGCGTCATTGCGGATCTCAACGACAGCCGCATCAAGCGGCGCGGGCTATCGCTCTCCGGCGGCGATCCGCTCCACCCGGCCAACGTTCCTCATGTGCTGGCGCTGGTGAAACGGGTGCGTGCCGAGTGTCCCGGCAAGGATATCTGGTGTTGGACCGGCTACCTGCTGGGCGAGCTCACCGCACCGCAACGGGAGCTGGTAGCTCTGCTTGATGTGCTGGTGGATGGCAAGTTCGAGAAGGAGCTGGCGGATCCCGGCTTGCTTTGGCGTGGCAGCAGCAACCAGCGGATCCATGACCTCAATGCCTGGCGTGAGGGCGGGGAGCGTATCCCTTGTCTGTTTGCCTCCTGAGTCCGGCATTCTGCCGGGTTAACTTTCGTCAACTTGATGTTTTCAGGGCCAATCTTCACAGATTGGCCCTTTGTTTATGTCCAGCTCGGGTCTTTTTCGCTAGGATGGGTCACTGACCAGTGGACGGCCAGTCTGCTGACCAAGAGCAGAACAAGAAACAACCAGCATAAGAGACGAAAAGGAGCTTGGCATGGGATGGAAAGCATTGTGGTTGGGGTGTGCCGTGTTGCTGCTGGCAGGATGCAGCTCCCGGCAGGAGGTCGCCGTTAACCGTACACCGATCGCGATTCCCCTCGAGCAGCTCTCCAGTTACTGGATTCAGGAAAACCGCCGTTCATTCTTTGGTGATGACGTGCCTGTCGTTGTGCCTGCCAAACCGGTCAGGGGACATGTGGATGTACGCTACCAGATCGATGCCGATGGTAACCCGATAAAACCAGAGATCGTCGCAGCCGAGCCGCCCGGAGAGCTGGAGCAGAGCGCGTTGGCAACCCTCTCGCGGCTGCGCTACAGTCCGGCGGACAGCAATCCGGATGCCATTCCCGTGGTGGTGACCAACCGCTTCGAAATAGAGCTCAACTGATCCCAGAACAACCAAAAGAGAGACCCCGGCTTGGCCGGGGTCTCTTCTATTACTGCTGTTTGCAGTTGTTGTAGACGATCTGCCAATCATCGTCCTGACCGCGCATCTCGACAAACCCTTCATCCCCTTTGTTCCACCAGACGGCTTCACGCTCATCCGTATAGCGGGCGCCAGAGGCCGAGATGGCCTGCGGCAGGGTGTAATCCTTGCCGTCCGGTAGAGACAACTTGATAAAGCTGAGGCTCTCGTCGGAGAGGGAGAAGTAGCGCACCTGCACCTTCTTGCCCTGCTCGCACTGATAGCTGACGGGGTTACCGCCGGTAACGGTGAGGGTATTGCCCTGATTGCAGCCGGCAAGCAGCGAGAGAGCCAGTGCCCCCGCGCTCATCATATGGACCTTGTTCATGGTTACAGCTCTCCTGATGTTATACGGTGGTGTCATACGGGCGTGAGCCTAACAGCTCAACGCTCTGCTGTAATCACTTTGTGCGAGGGTTGCGTCGATTGATGTCTGACGGGGGGAGAATGTGGCCGGAGCGCCTTTCAGCGTGCCCCGAGCCGGGTTTCAAACTGCTGCATCAGCGCATCGTAGGTGCCGTTCATTTTGATCTTCTGTAGCCCCTTCTCGAACCGTCTGGCCATCTCTTCCCCTTGAGGGTGCTGGCGAGAGAAGGCGACCCAGAAGCCATCGGTAGAGAGCTTGCCAACCTTGACCACCTGCCCCGTCAGCGCTTTCTCCCGGATCTTGAGATAGCCCGGCATGCCGTTCATCAGGATGTAGTCGACTCGGCCCCGTGCCAGCATATCGAGGATCTGGGCGTCGGATTTGGCCTGAAAGCGGGCGATCTGCGGATCTGTCATAAAGCTGGTGGGGTAGGTGTAACCAAGAGTGATGCCGACCCGCTTGCCTTTGAGAGAGGCGAGGTCGAGGTCCCGGCGTGGCTCGCTGGCAAGGGCAAAGATGGCGAGATCCTCGCTGAACATGGGGGTCTTGTGCCAAAAGTACTGGTCGTGATTCTCATCCGTGATGGTGGCATCGAAGCAGCCTGCCAGCTGGTCGCTCTTGGCATCGTGCATGCAGCGGGCAAAGGGAAGGGTACGAAAGGCGACCTCGATGCCTTCGGCGGCGAATACCGCCCGAACCAGCTCGGGGGCCAGCCCTTGCGGCTGACCCGTCTCCCTGTTCAGCACGCTGTAGGGGGCCCAGTCATCTTCGGCGCCAATCAGCAATGGTGCTGCGCCGGTCTGGCTTGCCGCCAGCCAGAGCACCCCTGCCAACCATTTTCCCCACTCAGCGACCATAGCGCGGCTCCTCACCCATACATTGCAGCTCTACAAGCATAGCTAGCGTCCTTGCTCCGCCTGGTCAAGGTGGTTAGTGGCGTTCGAGTACGCCAACCGTCAGCAGCCGAAGCGGGTTGCCTCAAAGCGGTTGAGTAATTGGTGCACCAGATAGCAGATAAGCAGGGTGGCCACGATGGCAAAGAGGATGCTGCTGACCCGGTAGAGCGCACTGAATACCAGATCGTTTCCCGGCGTCAGATATTGACCGAACAGGATGCCGAGGGTGGTCAGGGCGCCAAAACCGACGCCGGAACCGCTCGCCTCCTTCACATGGGCATGGCTGAACAGCATGGCGCCGAGCCAGAGCAGCGGAGCCACCAGCAGCAGTTGACCCGACCAGTCATAGAGCAGCAGCTGGCCAAGCAGACCGAAGGTGACCCCGAGCAAGGTGCCCATGGCCCGTTTGCGGGCGTAGTTCAGCGCCCCGTTCCAGTGCATGGGAAAGAGCACCAGCAGGGTGGTGGCTTGCGCCGACATGGAGTCACGCAGATCAAACACCTGAAACACCAGAAACGAGAGGGTGGCGACCGTTGCTCCCAGCAGAGCCTCATGGCGCATCCGGTGCGGTGCCTTGGGGGCTGGGGTTGGTTTGGGGCGCGCCTCCACATCCGGTATCAGGGCCATCATCAGGTAGGCGATAAGCACCGACAGCACGCTGGCCCAGAGGTTATTGAAGATGAGGTCGTTGAGGTCGGTCTGCGGATAGCTGGCAAAGTGGAGCATGATGCTGAGGCTCAGCACACCGTTGGCACCAAACAGGAACAGACTGCCCCGCGACATGGCGGCAAAGCGGTAGAGAAACAGCAGAAAGGCTATTGGGGTCATCAGCCCGAGGTGGCTGCCGAACAGCCCCCCCAACAGACCCACTTCCACCCCGCAGATGGCTGCCGCGGCGATCAGCTGGCGCGCGGCATGACCATTCATCACCGGCACCATGCCAAGCAGCAGCACGGGGGTCACGGTGTAAAAGACCCCGTAATTCCAGCCACACAGCTTGCAGAGTAGAAAGCCGGTGGTGCAGCCAAAGGCGATACGCAGACACTGGCGCAGCTCGTTACCGGTCAGGGGCCGATGCCACAGATGGGTTGTGGCTGGACTGGGTGACGCAGCTTGGTTAGTAGACATAGTGCAGCAGGCTGAGCAGATGGATCTGGGCACGAGCCAGCATGGCGGTCAGCGGGTTGTCCGGCAGCAGTTGTACCGTGGCCCGGGCACCGGCGGGGAGGTGGGACGGGAGATCATCCAGCTCCAGATGCAGGCGCATCCGCTGGGCATCCCGTACCCAGCGATCCGATTCGACCGGGGCGGCCAGCCGACCGTTGGCATCGAACTGACCGGCGCTCACACCTGCATCAAGACTGCTGACGCGGGCGGGATAGAGCTGGCCCGGTTCACCATCGAAGGCGACCAGCGCCCTGGTCTGGTCACCAACGTGGCGCAGACTCTTTTCACGAAAATCGGCAATGACATCCACTTGTTCCGACACCAGCGCCAGCAGCGGATTGCCTGCACTGGCGATGCTGCCCGGCTTGAGTTGCAGGTTGGTGATGGTGCCGTCCTGATCCGCATGTACCTGGCTGTAAGCCAGTGCCAGCTCGGCCTGAGCCAGCTTGTTGCGAGCCTGGCGCAGCAGCAGGTTGTCATCCCCGGTCAAGCCACGGCTGGCCTCAAGCTGGCTCAGCTTCGCCTTGCTGGCACGCAGACTGGCCTGGGCACTGCGCAGGGCGCTATCCGCCTCATCTTTTTGCTGCAGCGAGACCATGCGACGCTGGAACAGAGCATTGATCCGCTCAGCCTCACGCCACTTCTGGCTGGCCAGCGTCTCCTTGGCATAGAGCTCGGCATTGGCGGCACTGAGGGCCGCATCCAGCTCGCTGTTCTGCTGCTCTGCTTGCGCCAGGGCAAGACGGGCCTGCTCGACCGCCAGCTCGAAGGGAACCGGGTCCAGCCTGAAGAGCAGGTCACCTTTTTTGACCTGCTGGTTGTTGTGTACCGCTACTTCGACCACCTTGCCGCTCACTTGCGGGGCCAGTTTGGTGACAACCCGAGTGGCCATGGCCTGCGGGGTGAGGGGCATCAGCAGGTCTGCCATCAGAAAGTAGGCAAAGAGGGCGGTAAAGCCGGCCATAGACCATTTGATCCAGCGGCTGAATTGTTGATCCGGGGTCATCTTATTCCTCTGCGGGTTGTGCATCGGGCGGGGTGCTCTGCCCACCGTTCTCGTTGTGTGTTTCAATCTTGCTCAGGGCATTGGCCGAGATGCGCTGCACCGTCGCCTCAAACAGACTCAGGGTCTCTTCGTCGATACCGGCCAGCAGCTCTCTGCGAATATTCATGATGCGGTTGGCGATCTGGTCGAGCAGGGTCTGGCCGGTGGGAGTGACCGAGACGATGCGGGCCCGTTTGTCCTGACTGCAGCAGTGGCGTTCGATCAGCCCCTGCTCTTCCAGTTGGCCGAGGGTACGCATCAGGGAGGGGAGCTCGATTTCGAGGGCGTCGGCCAGGGTCTTCTGGCTGACATGGTTGCCCATGCGGGAGAGCTTCCAGAGCGCAGTCCAGCGCGGGTGGGTCAGGCCAAGGGGGGCCAGCTCCAGATCGGCGGCGGTACGCCACAACCGGTGCATGCGTGCGATTTGCTCGGCGAGCGACAGTTCGCGCAACCTCTCCAGATCCGTCATCCCTTGTTCCTCACTCACATAAATTTGTTAGCCTGCTAACTATTATCATTTGTTTAGCAGGCTAAGTAAATAGCGTGATGCAGATCTCTTTTTCAGCAGGTGGCAGCAAATCGTGAACGGGTGGGGCTTGATTGGAACTTCTTGGCTGTGGCGTGACCAGGTCCGGGGGAAAAAGGGAAGAGCGGGAATATGTGACGAAATACCGTAATAATTTCGAGGCTATTTTCAGAAAATATCTGTATCGCTCGCGCAGCTTATTTTTTATCCGCTAATATTGATGAGGTTATAAAACAGGGAGAGACGGGTTGTGGATGGCTATGACAGTGGATGTGTATATCTGGCAATAGAAGCTCTGCTGAGTGATGGAGAATATGGTGCAGAGTCCCATTATGGTGTGAGTCGGGAGGGGCCCAATAAGGGCGCCAGCAAGCATGCCGATATCTGCCATGATTTTGACCCTGCCAATATTCCATTGCTGCTGATGGAATAGATCTGACCACGTGTAGTCCTTGTGAGTTCAAGCCGGTGCCGATGTATGCACTGGCTTGGCTCATCGCTCTATATCGATATTCCCCTTTCCTGATGTTGGCCAAGCCGCCAGTTTTTTGCGATGCCTTGCTCTTGCTGCGTCTCTGTGGCCATAGCCACGGATGGCTGCGGCGCGGCTGGTCGACAGGCACCGACCCCTACAATATGTTTCGCTGCCAGCGTAGATTATTTGCCCACAGGGTTTGTCATCCGGTTCTGCTATTTTTACCGACTCCTCTGCTTATCCCGATCCACAAGCCGGGATTGGCTGGAAAATAATTGTCCGGTTTGTTCGATTGAGCTTCATATAACGCCCGCTTGCCATACAGGATGTATGACATTTGTTCGAGGCGTGACGTTTAAGTTTTTAATGTTTTTATATGGCTTTGCAGTCTGGCTAACCGACAGGGGCTAGGGGGATCAATAAAGTAGCGGCCACAATCACACGCAGAGTCCATAACAATGAAAAACCTCTCTACCCTACCAACCACACAAGAAAAGGCCGCTTTTATGGGTGGCAACCAAATTGCCGGTATGCCGCTCTTTATATTTCTCGGGCTGGCGACCTGCGTTCTCTTTTCCGGCTGGAATGGCTCGCTGCCGCTCGGCATGGTCGGTGCGCTGGCGCTGATGTTTGTGCTGGGCACCCTGCTGACCGAGCTGGGCGAGCGGATCATGCCGATCCGCGAATATTTGGGTGGCGGCACCATCCTTGCCATCTTCGGCGGTGCCGCCCTGTTTGAATATCAGTTGCTGCCGGTACAGGCCGGACAGGTCATCACCAACTTCATGAAGGAGGGGGGCTTTCTCAACTTCTTCATCGCCAGTCTGGTGACCGGTTCGGTGTTTGGCATGAGCGGCGCTTTGCTGAAAAATGCCGCCATGCGCTACCTGCCGGTCATTCTCGGTGGCGTCGCACTGGCGCTGCTGAGCGTGGGGCTGGTCGGCTCCCTGATGGGGTATGGCTTCAAGAATGCGGTGCTGCTGATTGGCCTGCCCATCATGGGCGGTGGCATGGGCGCTGGCGCGGTGCCTCTGGTGGAGATCCTCTCCGGCCCGATGCAGATGTCCAGTGCGGATCTCTTGTCACGCATGGTACCGGCGGTGGTGATCGCCAATACCCTGGCCATTCTGGTGGGCTCCCTGCTGGCGCGCCTTGGTCGCCGTTACCCCTCCCTGACCGGCAATGGCAAGCTGATGGTCAAAGAGAATAGCCAGAGCATTGCTGACGAGCAGGCCGAAGCGCCGACCCTGCAGAGCCTGGGCATGGGCCTTTTCATCAGCTCCAGCATGTTTGTGCTGGGCTCCCTGCTTGGCAACTTTATCCCCATGCACCCCTTCGCCCTGATGATTTTGGCAGTCGCCTTTATCAAGGTGAGTGGTCTGCTGCCGCGCCGTTATGAGCAGGCGGCAGCCGACTGGTATCAGTTTGTGGTGAGCAACCTGACCCCCTCACTGCTGGTGGGGATCGGCGTCGCCTATACCAGTATTCCCGAGCTCATCAGCGCCTTCTCCATCAGCTACTTCGTGCTGGTCATGGTCACCGTGATTGGCGGCGCCCTCGGTGCGGCGTTGGTCGGCAAGCTGATCGGCTTCTATCCCATCGAGGCGGCCATCACAGGCGGGCTCTGTATGGCCAACATGGGGGGCACCGGCGATGTGGCCGTGCTCTCGGCGGCCCAGCGCATGAAGCTGATGCCCTTTGCCCAGATCTCCTCCCGTCTCGGCGGTGCCGTGATGCTGATTTTGGCGACCGCGCTTATCTCCCTGCTTGCCTGATACCGGATTGAGGAACAAACAAGATGAACGACATCATGATGGGCACCAGCCTGCCCTATGCCGAACGCAAGCGTCAGGGGGTACGCGGCCGCATGCCGCACAAGGAGGAGTCTCTCTCCCAGCAGCGGCGCCGGATCTACCGATTGGTCAGCGCCATGCAGAGTCCGTTTGACCAGCATCTGCTGCTGCGCCAGCTGCAGGAGGACAACCCTGTGCTCTTCTACGATCTGGTGCGCCACCACCTGCCGGAGCTGCTGCCAATCATCTACACCCCGGTGGTGGGGGAGGCGTGCCAGCGCCACAGCGATCTCTATCTGCGCAGCCACGGGCTCTACCTCTCCTGGCATGACAGGGACGATCTTGACGACATCCTCGAGTCGGTGGAGCAGGAGGTGGATGTGATAGTCATCTCCGACGGTGAGCGGGTGCTGGGGCTCGGCGATCTCGGTATCGGCGGCATGGGGATCTGTATCGGCAAGCTGGCGCTCTACTCTGCCGCGGGTGGCATCAATCCGGCACGTACCTTGCCGCTCTGCGTCGATGTGGGCACCAACAACCCCGAGCTGCTGGAGGATGACTCCTACCTCGGCTGGCAATCCCCGCGCATTGACGGCGAGAGCTACTACCACTTCATGGACAAGGTGGTGGCCGCCATTCGCAAGCGCTGGCCACAGGTGGTGCTGCAGTTTGAAGACTTTGCCGGCAAGCACGCCGCCAACCTGCTGGCCCGCTATCGCGACGAGCTCTGCATGTTCAACGACGACATTCAGGGTACGGCGGCAGTGGCTTCGGCCTGCGTGTTGGCCGGGTTGCAACAGGCGGGCACGGCCCTGTGCGATGCCCCGGTGCTGATCGTCGGGGCGGGCTCTGCCGGTTGCGGCATTGCTGCCATGCTGGCCCAGCTGGCGGGGAGTCACGACGGCGTCTGGCTGTTTGATCAGGATGGGGTAGTCTGCGCCGATCGTCCCAATCTGACCCGCGCCCAACAGCCCTTTGCCCGCGCCGTGGAGGAGGCCAACAGCTCGCTGCTGGAGACCATCCGCCAGGTGCGACCGGCGGTCTTGATTGGCGTGAGTGGTCAGGGTGGCCTCTTTACCCGCGAGGTGTTGCAGGCGATGGGGGAGGTGTGCGATCAGCCGGTGATCCTGCCGCTCTCCAACCCGACCCGCAGCGCCGAGGCGACGCCCGAGCAGGTGTGGGCCGCCACAGATGGCCGCGCCCTGCTGGCCACCGGCAGCCCTTTTGCGCCGGTGACGGTGGCGGGCGAGCGGCGGGTGGTCTCCCAGTGCAACAACGTCTATGTCTTCCCGGGGATTGGTCTCGGGGCCTGCGCCGTCAAGGCCCGCCGTATCAGCGATGGCATGTTGCTGGCCGCGGTACGGGCAGTCGGTGCCTATCCGCTGTTGGCGGGTCGGCTGCTGCCTCCCATCGAACAGGTGGGGGAGGTGGCTCGCGCCGTCGCCAGAGCGGTAGCGCTCTGCGCCCGTGAGGAGGGTGTGGCCGATTTTGACGGTGATCCGGCACCTTTGATTGACCAGACCTGGTGGCATCCGCACTATTGGGTGGCTTCCTGACGTTGCAAGGTCCGTGCATGAAACTTCGCCACCAGCTGGTTACCCTCTCCCTTGGGCTCTCCCTGTTGCTCATCATCATTCTGGGCAGCCTGCTTGCGCTCTTTATCCGCCACCTGCTGGAGAGCAATCTGGAGGAGAAGGGGGGCGATCTGGCCCGCATCATGGCGGCTGACAGCCGGGTGGTGGCGGCGCTGCATCAGGGGAGCGAGCCTGCGCTGCGCGATTACATGGAGGAGGTGTGCCGCCGTACCGATGCCGCCTATATGGTGGTGACCGACGAGCATGGCCGTCGCCTCAGCCACCCCAACTCCGCTCTGGTGGGGGGACAGTTTCGCGGTGAGGATCTCTGGCCCGCGATCCACGAGCGGCGCAGCTACTGCTCGCGCGACATGGGGACCATGGGGCCGGCGATCCGCTGCTTCTCTCCGGTGGTGGGGGCTGACGGGCGCGCCATGGGGGCCGTGGTGGTCGGCTACCTGATGCAGCAGGTGGAGGGCATCTACATGGAGCGAATTGCCCTGCTCATCAGCGCCATCGGGGCCGTCTTTGGTTGCGGCCTGCTGCTGGCGCTCTGGGTGCAATATCTGCTGCGCAAGACTCTGCTCGATCTGGAGCCGGAGGCGATCGTCCGCCGCTTCACCCTGCAGGATCTGGTGCTCGAGCAGATCGCCGAAGGGGTGATCGCGCTGGATGGCCGCGGCCACATCGCCATGATCAACAGCACCGCCATCTATCAGCTGCGGCTGCCTGCCACCGGTCGCCACGCCCTGCAGGGGCAGGCGCTGGCCGAGCTTGTGCCACCGCTCGCGCCCGTACTCGAGCAGGAGGGCGAGGTTGCCTTCACCATTCAGGGCGAATCGTTCGTCGGTCGCTGGCAGGTGGTGCATGGCAAGGAGCCCGGGCGTCTCCTGATCTTCAGTCGTCCCGAAGTGGCGACCAGTCTGGGGGTGCAGGTCACCCACCTGCGCCAGTACGCCGAGATGCTGCGGATGCAGAGCCACGAGTTTGCCAACAAGCTGAGCAGTCTCTCCGGCCTGCTGCAACTGGGCCATGTGGATCAGGCGGTGGAGCTTATCCAGCAGGAGAACGAGGCGTGCCAGACTCTGCTGCAGGAGCTGCTGGAACTTATCGACAACAAGCCGGTGGCCGGCCTTATCCTCGGCAAGTTCAGCCGGGCCCGCGAACTGGGGGTCACACTTGAGCTCGATCCCGATTCGGCGCTTGGCGAGTATCCGGCCGCCGTCTCGGCCGATCTCATCACCCTCATCGGCAACCTGCTGGATAATGGTCTGCAGGCGGCCTGGCGCAATCGTCAGCAGTGTCCGCCGCGGGTACTGCTTTCGCTCTGCGATGTGGGGCGCCGCTTGGTGATCGAGGTGGAGGATAGCGGCGAGGGGGTGGACGAGGATCTGGCCGATCACCTGTTCGATTACGGGGTGAGCCGCCAGAGCGGCGATCATGGCGTAGGACTCTTTCTGGTCAAGGAAACCGTGGGGCGCTACGAGGGTGTGATAGAATGGCGCCGAACTGTCGAGCAGACCACCTTGTTTGGCATCTACCTGAATAAAAACAAATTAATGTGAGCCATGGATCCAATACTCACCCTTGTTATTGAAGATGACGATCGGATTGGTGCCATCTTGTCCGAGCTGGTGGCCTCCACCTCCGGTTTCTCCCTGCTGGGGCGGGCCGGTACGCTGGCCCAGGCCGATGCCATGATGGCCGGCGTGGTGCCGCAGCTGCTGCTGGTGGATATCTCCCTGCCTGACGGTTCCGGCCTTGAGTGGGTGAGCCGACTGCGCAGCCACAACCGCGAGGCTTATGTGATCATGGTGACCGCCTCGCGCGATGTGGAGACCATCCAGCAGGCGCTCAATCTCGGGGTGCATGACTACATCATCAAGCCGCTGCGGCTGTTTCGCATCCAGCAGAGTCTCGACGAAATCCTGCAACTTCATCAGAAGCTCTCCGAGCCGGGACGGCTGGAGCAGGAGGATCTCGATCGCCTGCTCGGCAAGGGCCGTGCCCAACCCAAGGAGGTGCGTACCACTCCCAAGGGGATCGACAGCATTACCCTGCGTCAGGTGCTTGACCTGCTTGCCGCCGAGCCCGAGAGCGTCTTCTCGACCGATACGGTGGCGCAGCGGTTGTCGCTGAGTCGCACCACGGCGCGCCGTTATCTGGAGTATCTGGAGTCGGAAGATCGGGTGGATGTGGATCTCAACTACGGTCAGCGAGGGCGGCCGGAGCGGCGCTACCGCTGGCGCCGGGCGGGGTGAAGTCGGTTCACCGTCGCTCAAACACGATAGAAATGAACAAGGGAGCCAGCGGCTCCCTTGTTGTTTTTGGCATGTTGCCCGTCAGGCCGCATTGCGCTCCGGCAGTGGGACACGCTTTTTCAGCTGGGAGATCATCACGCCCCCCAAAATGAGGCCGCCGCCCAGCAGGTGGTAGCCGTGGATCGGCTCGCCCAGACCGACGACAGCGATAAGCGCCGTACAGAGTGGCATCAGGTTCATAAAGACCGATGTGCGTTCGGCGCCCATGCAGGCGAGGCCGCGCATCCAGCAGTAGGCTGCCAGCAGGGAAGATGCGAGCCCGGCGAAGAGCACCAGTCCCCACCCTTCGGCCGGCACCGTCATCGAGTCGGCGCTGAGAGCGAGCGGCACCAGCAGCAGTACGGCCAGCAGGATCTGCATGTAGAGGTTGAGCCAGGGGCCGAAGGGGGGTTGCCAGCGGCGGATCAGCAGACCGTAGAGGGCATAGCTGGCGGAGCCGAGCAGCATCATGCCATCCCCCGGGTTGATGCCGTTGTGCAGCAGGGCCAGCGGCTCGCCCTTGCCAAGCAGCCAGAGCACCCCGAACAGGGAGAGACTCATGCCGAGCAGCGCCTGTTTGCCTGGACGCTGGCCGAAGAAGAGCGCCCCTTGCAGCAGGGTGAGCAGCGGAATGAGGGAGCCGATCACCCCCATGTTGGTGGCGGAGGTGCTGTGGGCGGCGTAGTAGGCCAGACACTGGTAGAGCACCATACCGAGCGCCGCCAGCACCAGCAGCTTGCCGAGCCAGGGGCGAACCTCGCTGCGTCGCCGCCAGAGGGTGGGCAGGCAGAAGGGGGTCAGCGCCAGGGCGGCAATCACCCAGCGATAGAAGGAGATGGCCGCGGGGTCGAGCACGCTGGCCGCCGCTTTGGAGACCACGGTATTGGTGGCCCAGATCAGCACCGCCATCAGCGGAAACAGGAGGGGGGAGAAGAGTCGCATCAAAGGCTCCTTGGAGTAGATGCGACAAGTTTAACCTTGTCTGTATATTGTCAAGTAGCGCAAAACTGACAAACTATCCCGCAGAAAAGACAACTCCCCGTTATCTGTTGCAAGGCTACCGCCACCGGTTAGGGTATGGCGCTGGCCTGATACGGGCCGAGATTGAACATCAGGCAGGTATAGAGGCGGACATCGAGAGGAGAGTGAAGAGACCATGACAAACCGGCACTACCATCCGGCAGACAGCGAGCTGCCAGCGCCCAATCCCCTCTACTTTCGCTACCAGCAGCTGCAGGCGGAGAACGTCATGGCGATGCACTCCCACCCCTGGGGGCAGCTCAGCATGATCAGTCTGGGGGTGATGGAGATGGGACTGGCCAACCAGCGTTTGCAGGTGCCCGCCGACTACCTGATCTGGGTGCCGGCGGATCTGGAGCACGCGGCCTACAACGAGCAGGCCCTCGACTACACCTCCATCTATGTCAGTCACGAGCTGGCCGCCCGCTTGCCGGCCGAGCCACGCCTGCTGCTGATGACGCCGCTCATCCGCGCCCTGCTCGCCGATTTTTGCGAGCGCAAGGTGGGTCATATGGTGGATGAGTGGGATCAGCGTCAGGCCGAGCTGCTGGTGGCCAAGCTGAGCCGTACCCGCTGTCAGGAGAGCTACCTGCCGATGAGTCAGGACAAACTGCTGGCCCCCATGCTGGCGGTGCTGCACAACGATCCGGCCGATCCCCGCACCCTGGCCCAGTGGGCGCAGCAGCTGCACACCACAGAGCGCACCCTGGCGCGCCGTTGTCTGCGCGAGCTCGGGATGAACTTCGGCCAGTGGCGAGCGCGGCTGCGGCTTATCAAGGCGCTGGCCTGGCTCAAGGGGGAGTTGCCCATTCAGGAGATCAGCTGGCGGCTCGGCTATGGCGCCACCTCCGCGTTCATTGCCATGTTCAACCGGGAACTGGGCTGCTCGCCTCAGCGCTATCGGCAGCAATCGCGAGGCAGTTCGCTGGCGGGAGTGCCGGACAAAGAGTCGCGAACATCTTGATAAGCTACATGTTTATTGTCGTTATCGAGGGTATCATAGTGGCTTGTTTCGAGATTCCACGATGAGGTGCGGGCTATGTTGCCCGGCTTGATCCTGAGGTTTGTGTATCCATCCTGATGCCATGGGGTAAGCATGCTCGCTTCCGGTTCCCGTTTTGCCGAGTCCGTTTTCTGGTATCTGCTGGCATTGACAGGTTGTTCCATTCTGCTGTTCGAATTCGGCCCCGAGCGGGTACTGGATATCAAAAACTGGCCCCACACCGTCGAGGTGACGCGGGCTCCCGGTGCGAGCGAAGCATCGGCCCGCTATGCCCCCTCGCTGGAAGGGGAGCCCGGCGTAAGCTGTATCCGTTCCGCAGAGCACAGTACCTATCCCGGCTGCGGTTTGATCCTGACGCTTTCTGCTCCCGAGCAGGGGCTCAACCTCGGGCGTTTCAAGACGCTCCATGTGCGTCTGAGCGTGACCGGCGATGGCCAGCAGGATTGGCGCTTCTATCTGCGCAACTACAACCGGGCATTCAATATCCCCGGCGATCCCATGTCGCCCAAGTTCAACGAGATCATCTTCCGTCCCGCCGACTACGGCAGAAGCCACGAGGTGCCGCTCGACGTGTTTACCCCGGCCACATGGTGGATCAAGCGCTACAAGGTGCCCTTGCAGTTGCAGGGGCCAGATTTGAGCCGGGTCTACGCCATCGAGATTGCGGCGGGGTCCGACATGTCACCGGGCGAGCACGGCGTGGTGATCGAAGAGCTGCAGTTTCATGGCGACTGGCTGGATGCGACTCTCTTCTACCGCCTGATCCTGCTGGTCTGGTTTCTCTATGGTTGCGCCACCTTTATGGTCAACCACCTGCATATGAAGCAGCGGCTGCGCCACGCCAATCGTGCCAAAGAGGAGGTGGAGGCGCTCAACCGTAGCCTGAGTGAAGAGAGCCGCCGCTCCCGCGAGCTGGCCTGTTACGATCCGCTCACCGGTGCCCTCAACCGTCTGGGCGGGGAGCGGCTGTTGGCCGATATCGGCGATCTGCCGTTTGCCTTCATCTATGTCGACGTGGATCACTTCAAGCAGATCAACGACACCCACGGTCATCCGGTGGGGGACGAAGTGCTCAAACATCTGGTCAGCGAAATCCAGCTAAACAGCGATGCGCTCTGCCATCTGGTGCGCTGGGGGGGCGAGGAGTTCGTGCTGCTCTGCCTTCATTACGACCTGCTGCGAGCCTGTGCATTGGCCGAGCGGCTGCGTTCCAGGCTGGAAGAGTATCCCCACTGGCCCGCCTCCCTGCAGGTGACCGCCTCGTTCGGGGTGGCCGAACGGGCGGGAGATAGCCCGGAGCGGGTGCTCAAGCGGGCCGATGAGGCGCTCTATCAAGCCAAGAAGCGTGGCCGCAATCGGGTGGAAGCGCAGTGAGAGCGGGCTGCACGCCGTGTAGACCGCTATTCAACAATCTCTAATAAAACGGGAAAAACCCTATGACAGGACAAACCATCGGGGCCTTGACCCTGCTGGTGGCCGATTACGACGAGGCCATCGCCTTTTTCACCGAGGGGCTGGGGTTTGCGCTGCTGGAAGATACCCGGCTCGACGAGCCGGGCAAACCGGGCAAGCGCTGGGTGCGGGTCGCTCCGGCGGGTAGCACGGGTTCCGCGCTGCTGCTGGCCCGCGCCGCCAGTGAAGAGCAGCGTGCCGCCATCGGCAAGCAGGGCGGCGGGCGGGTATTTCTGTTTCTCGAGACCGATGACTTCTGGCGGGATTACCGGCGGATGCAGCAGTATGGTGTCCATTTTTGTGAACAGCCCCGTGAAGAGCCTTACGGCACCGTAGTGGTATTTGAAGATATCAGTGGCAACCGCTGGGATCTGCTGCAACGGATATCTGCCAGTGGCATTTGAAAACGTTTATCATCCCGTCTGTCACAAAGTCATAAAAGTGTCACAGAAAATTCTAATAATTGGCGCACCCATCTTCACAGAGGAGAGAGAAGGGAATGGCTAAGCGAATTCTGGTGGTCGAGGACGAAGCACCGATCCGCGAAATGCTCTGTTTCGTGCTGGAACAGAAGGGATATGAGACGATTGAAGCGGAAGATTTTGCCGATGGACTGGCGAAGGTGCGCGAACCCTACCCGGAACTCATCGTGCTCGACTGGATGATGCCCGGTGGCAGCGGCATCCAGTTCATCAAGCAGCTCAAGCAGGATGAAGTGACCCGCCAGATCCCGGTGGTGATGCTGACCGCCCGCGGCGAGGAGGAGGACAAGGTCCGCGGCCTCGAAGCGGGGGCCGATGACTACATCACCAAGCCGTTCTCTCCCAAGGAGCTGACAGCTCGCCTCCATGCGGTGATGCGCCGCGTCTCTCCCACCTCGGTGGACGAGGTAATCGAGGTGCAGGGGCTGAAACTCGATCCTGTCTCCCACCGGGTCAGCGCCGAAGAGAGGGCCCTCGACATGGGGCCAACCGAATTCAAGCTGCTCCACTTCTTCATGACCCACCCGGAGCGGGTCTACAGCCGCGAGCAGCTGCTCAACAATGTCTGGGGTACCAATGTGTACGTCGAGGACAGAACAGTGGATGTCCATATTCGACGCCTGCGCAAGGCGATCGAAGAGACAGGGCACGATAGATTGATCCAGACGGTGCGTGGAGCCGGATACCGCTTCTCAACCCGTCTCTAGAGGCTGTTATGTTGCAACCCTACGCCTGGCGGCGACAGTTGTGGCGAATGGCATTTTTTTACGCGCCCTTCGCATTGGTTGGCTGGCTGATTGATCACCTCTCGCTCACTCTGCTGGTTGCTGCGTTGCTCCATCTTGGCTGGCACTACCGCTTCCAGAAGCGGCTGTCGGACTGGCTGTGGCACGATCGCAGCCTGGTTCCTCCCAACGGCAAAGGCAGTTGGGAGCACATCTTCAACGGCATTTACAAGTTGCAGCAGCGCCACCGCGCCCGGCGCCGCGAGCTGGCGGGTCTGATCCGCCGCTTTCGGGAAGGGGCCGAGGCATTGCCTGACGCGGCCGTAGTATTGCGCGATGATGGCAGCATCCTCTGGTGCAACCGGCTGGCCGAGCAGCTGCTCGGTTTTCGCTGGCCGGAAGATGCCGGTCAGCATATCGGCAACCTGATCCGCAATCCGGCCTTCACCGCCTATCTGGCGAAACAGGCCTTTGATGAGCCATTGGAGATGCACTCCCCGGTCAACGAGGAGAAGTTTCTCGAGTTTCGCATCATGCCCTACGCCTCCGATCAGGCGATGCTGGTGGTGCGCGATGTCACCCGCTTGCGCAGTCTGGAGAAGACCCGCAAACACTTTGTCTCCAACGTTTCTCATGAGCTGCGCACGCCACTCACCGTGCTCAAGGGCTATCTGGAGATGACCGAGGAGCCGCCGCCGCCCGCCATGTGGGCCAAGGCACATCGGGTGATGATGGAGCAGACCATCCGGATGGACAATCTGGTCAATCAGCTGCTCACCCTGTCACGCATCGAGGCGGCTCCGAGCGTTGATCTCTCCCATCTGGTGGACATGCCCGCCATGCTGGGGCTGCTGGAGCAGGAGGCGAGGGCGCTCTCGGGCGAGCGGGCCCATCAGATCGAGTTCGTGGTGCAGCCCAATCTTCTGGTACGCGGGGATCAGGAGCAGCTGCGCAGTGCCGTCTCCAACCTGGTCTACAACGCCATTCACTACACGCCGCCGGGGCGCAAGGTGACTGTTGAGTGGCGCAAGCAGGGGGCAATGGCGCTGTTTGCAGTGAGTGATGAAGGGGAGGGGATCCCGCCCGAGCATCTGGCACGGCTCACCGAGCGTTTTTATCGGGTGGACAAGGCGCGCTCGCGCCACACCGGTGGATCCGGCCTCGGCCTTGCCATCGTCAAGCATGCCTTGAGTCACCACGACTGCCAGCTCGATATCGAGAGCCGGGTCGGCTTTGGCAGCCGCTTCAGCTTTCTCATCCCCGGCCGGATGGTGGTGATAAAATAGTCTTTTATGACAAGGTGTTAGATATAGGGGAAGGGCTGCGTTGGCAGCCCTTTGCCATTTAGACAAAAGCGCCGCCATGTCATTAAAGTGTCACATTAAATCCATAAATTTGTCACTGCCAGGTCAGATACTGGCGCCGTTTTAAGAACGGACCTTCTGTAACTTTGGAGAGATTGGATGAAACTCAACAAACTGGCTGGTGTAATCGGATTCACCGCAGCAACCCTCTTTTCTGCCAGCACCCTGGCCTATGGTGTCGATAAAAACCTGCCGGAATACACCCCGACCAGCGGCATCTCGGGCAACCTGTCCTCTGTCGGCTCGGATACCCTGGCCAACATGATGACCCTGTGGGCTGAAGAATTTAAGCGCATGTATCCCAACGTCAACGTGCAGATCCAGGCTGCCGGCTCCTCTACCGCGCCGACTGCCCTGACCGAGGGTGTTGCCCAGTTTGGCCCGATGAGCCGCGCCATGAAGGCCGGTGAAGAGGAGGCATTCGAGAAGCGCTACGGCTACAAGCCGACTGCCATCCGCGTCGCAGTCGATGCCCTGGCCGTGTTCGTCAACAAGGACAACCCCATCAAGGGGCTGACCATGCCGCAGATCGACGCCATCTTCTCCAGCACCCTCAAGTGCGGTGAAGCCAAGGCGGCCACCAAGTGGTCTGATCTGGGGCTGACCGGTAACTGGTCTGGCAAGGATCTGCAACTGTTCGGTCGCAACTCCGTATCCGGTACTTACGGTTACTTCAAGGAGCACGCCCTGTGTAACGGCGACTTCAAGAGCGGTGTGAACGAGCAGCCGGGTTCTGCCTCCGTGGTGCAGTCCGTCTCCGCCTCCCTGAACGGCATCGGTTACTCCGGCATCGGCTACGTCACCTCCGGCGTGCGTGCTGTTCCGCTCTCCAAGGATGGCAAGACCTTTATCGAAGCGAACGCTGACAACGCCATCACCGGCAAGTATCCGCTCTCCCGCTTCCTCTACGTTTACGTGAACAAGCACCCGAACAAGCCGCTCTCCCCGATGGAGCAACAGTTCCTCAAGATGATCCTCTCCAAGGCGGGTCAGAATATCGTTGCCAAAGATGGCTACGTACCGGTTCCGGCCAAGGTCGCGTTAGCTGACCTGAAGAAGCTGGGCATCAACTGACAGTTCGATATCCAGAGAGTGTAAAAACGAGCCCTGCGGGGCTCGTTTTGTTTTTGGTGACTGTCAATGTTGTTAATAGTTGGCGCGGGATCTTTTTGCATCGGCATGGCGCCAGCTCCCTTGCAGAGCAGGGCGGCATTTCCGAGAATAGGGCAACGTTATGGCAAAGGACCCCTTCATGATTGCGTCTCTCTCCAAGTTTGGCCTGGTAGCCCTCTGCAGTTCCCTGCTGGTCGCTTGTGCCCAGTCGCCGACCGGCCGCAGCCAGATGCTGCTCTACTCTCCCCAGCAGATGAACCAGCTGGGTGCCGACTCGTTTGCCCAGATGAAGCAGCAGGAGAAGGTGAGCACGGATGCCAAAATGAACGCCTATGTCTCCTGCGTCGCCAAGGCGGTCGCAGCCCAGGTGCCCGCCAGCTACGGCATCACCAACTGGGAAGTTGTGGTGTTTGACTCCAAGCAGGTCAACGCCTTTGCGCTGCCCGGCGGCAAGATCGGGGTCTACAGCGGCCTGCTCAAGGTGGCCAAGAATCAGGATCAGCTGGCGACCGTTATCGGTCACGAGCTGACCCACGTGCTGGCCCAGCACTCCAACGAGCGCCTCTCCCGCAGCCAGCTAGCCGGGATCGGTATGGCGGCCGCCGATGTTGCCCTCGGCAGCAGCGAGTACCGTGGCGCCACCATGGCGGCGCTTGGCCTTGGCATGCAGGTGGGGGTGATGCTCCCCTATGGCCGCACCCAGGAGAGCGAAGCGGATCGGCTGGGTCTGGAGCTGATGGCGCGTGCCGGTTTCAACCCGGCTGAAGCTATTCCGCTGTGGCAAAACATGAGTGCAGCCTCCGGTGGCAACAATCCGCCCCAGCTGCTCTCCACCCACCCGAGCAACGAGAGCCGGATTGCCGAGTTGCAGGCGCAGCAGGCTGAGGTCGAGCCGCTCTATCAACAGGCTCGCGCGTCGGGTCTGGTGCCCCAATGCAAGGCATAAGCCTGCGCATGGCGCGGCCCGAGGATGCTGCCGCCATGACGGTGATGCAGCGAGCCAGCTGGCTCGCTGCCTATGGTCAGGTGCTGGGCCCGGATCTGCTGGAGCAGCTGGCGGTGACCTCCCATCTGCAGATCTGGCAGCAGCGGCTGGCTGACGCTGGGCCAAGGCCCATGCTGCTCTGTCTCGACGAAGTCGTTATCGGGTTGCTCTACTGGCAACCGGTGCAGGAGGGTGATGAGACCATCGCCTGGATCCGCGCCTTCTATCTTCACCCCGATCACTGGCGGCAGGGCTATGGCAAGCGGTTGTGGCAGGCGGTGGCGATGCAGATGCGCCGCGCCGGTTGCAGTTGCGTCAAATTGTGGCTGCTCGATGGCAATCACATCGGCGAGGGCTTCTACCTGCGCCGCGGTTTCATGTTTGATGGTCAGGAGCGCACCCTGATGAGCCTTGGCCACCCCTGTCTGCAGCGGGAAATGTCCCGTTTGCTCTGATCTCTCTCCCGTTTTTCGCCCCCGGTCACTTTATTTTTTTAGCGAATTAATACAATGTCACCCGAAACAGATGGGATGAGAACTCGCTGACAGGGAGTGCGGCATGTATTACGGCTTTGATATCGGTGGTACCAAGATTGCGTTCGCTGTCTACGACGGCGCCCTGAACCTCTGCCATGAAGAGCGCATGAGTACGCCCGGTGATGACTATCAGGGGCTGTTGCAGCTGGTTCGCTCCCGGGTCGAGCAGGCCGATACCCGCTTTGGCGTCAAAGGGGCGGTCGGCATCGGTTTTCCCGGCATTCTAAACCGTCACGACCAGAGCATAGTGGCGGCGAACCTCCCCTCCATCAATGGTCGCCATCTGGGGGCTGATCTGGCCGAGCTGCTGGCGCGGCCGGTCAAGGTCGATAACGATGCCAACTGCTTCCTCTGGTCGGAAGTGCACAAGGGAGCGGCCGAGGGGGCCGACAGTGCGCTTGGTATGACCATTGGCACTGGCATCGGTGGTGCCATCTATCTGGCAGGCACCCTGATCCAGGGGCGTAACTGGCTGGCTGGCGAAATCGGTCACTATCCGCTGCCGGCCACCATTCTGATGAAGTATCCCGACTTGCCTCGTCCCCGCTGCGGCTGTGGCCGTCTGGTCTGTTTTGAAACCTATGGATCCGGTACAGGCCTTGAGCGCCTCTACTACCATTTTCACGGCCACCGGGCCACCGGCCATCAGATTGTGGCGCGCTTCGAGGCTCATGAGCCCCATGCCGTTGCCACCATCGACTGCTGGCTGGAGATCCTGGCGGCCGGACTTGCTACCGCCATTTCGGTGATGGATCCCGAGGTGGTGGTGCTGGGGGGCGGCCTGAGCGGCCTGCCAGCCCTTTACGAACAGTTGCCGCTGCGCCTGCCCGGACATCTGCTGCCCGGGGTGGCAGTGCCCGAAATCCGCGAAGCCCGCTTTGGCGGTGCCGGTGGAGTGCGGGGCGCAGCCTTGCTCAATCTATGAGATCAGATGCAGGTCTGATCTCCCCGATAAAAGGAGTCCTCATGACCTCTCTTGAAATCTGCATCGACAATCTGGAATCCCTCTTCACCGCTCAGGAGGCTGGCGCCGATCGTATCGAGCTCTGCTCTGCGCTGGGGCTTGGGGGGCTGACCCCCTCGTATGGTTTCATGCAGTTGGCCGCTCGTCACGCCACCGTTCCTGTCTATGCCATGATCCGGCCGCGCGCCGGAGATTTTTGTTTCAACGACGGTGAGTTCGGGATGATGCTGCAAGATATCGCGGCGGCCCGCTCTGCCGGTCTGCAAGGGGTGGTGGTCGGTCTGCTGGACGAAGAGGGGCGGGTCCCCGCTGCCAAGCTCAAGCAACTGGTGGATGCTGCTGGCCCCTTGGGAGTCACCTTCCACCGTGCCATCGATCTCTCTTCTGACTGGCGGCTCGATCTGGAGATCATTGTCGCTGCCGGCTGCGAGCGCATTCTCAGCTCCGGTCATGCACCGACCGCGCTGGCCGGACTGGAAAATCTGCAGGCGATGCAACAGGCGCTGGCAGGGCGAGCCAGCTTGATGCCGGGGGCGGGGGTCAATGCCGATAACGTGCGCACCATCATCGAGTTTACCGGGGTGAGCGAAGTGCATATGTCCGGCATGGGCTGGCGCGGCGGCATGGTGCCCCATGGCGTCAATATGGGTACCTCGGATGATGGCCGGGTCAATATCACCGATGGTGCCAAGGTCGCGGCAGTTCGCGCCCTGCTGGATCGATAGCCTTTCGGACAAAACGGACAAAAGAGGGGCGCCACTTGCTGGCGACCCTCTTTTTGCTTGTGTGAACTCTCTCCCACGCTCGGGGAAATCAGGTGCGAGGTCGGCAGCACCTCGCGAAAAAGTCTGATATCATCCCGTCTCTTTTATCATCTGGACCCGGAGCACATCTCAATGTCCCAATACGACTCTATCGAACAGAAAGCCAGTTATGGCATCGGCCGCAACATGGGTGATCAGCTGGCGCAGCAAGCCTTCGCCGGTCTGGATATCCCGGCCCTGCAGCAAGGTCTGGCAGATGCCCTGAACGGTCTGGAGTTCGCGGTCAGCCGTGACGATATCAACGATGCCTTCCAGGTCATCACCGCTCGCATGCAGGAAGAGCAGGAAGCGGTTGCCAAAGCCGCTGCCGCTGCTGGCGAAGCTTTCCTGGCCGACAACGCCAAGCGCGACGAAGTGACTGTGACCGATTCCGGTCTGCAGTACGAAGTGCTGGTAGAGGGCAATGGCGCTGTGCCGGTAGCGGGTCAGTCCGTACGCGTGCACTACCACGGTACCTTCACCCACGGTGGCGTATTCGACAGCTCCGTTGCGCGCGGTCAGCCGGCCGAGTTCCCGGTGACCGGCGTTATCGCTGGCTGGGTTGAAGCGCTGCAACTGATGCCGGTTGGCTCCAAGTGGAAGCTCTACATCCCGCACGATCTGGCCTACGGTGCCCGTGGTGCCGGTTCCATCCCGCCCTACTCCGCGCTGGTATTCGAAGTAGAGCTGCTGGATATCCTGTAATCCGGTTGGCTTGATCTTGATGCAGACGGCGACCCTCGGGTCGCCGTCTGTTTTTTGGGGCCCCTCAATAGACACCGGTTGTCGCGGCCAGATGAAATCGGGGACGATAGCCGCCATCTTTTTCGACTCTTGATTGATTTTTTCACTCTGGCAGCAGGCATACTGCAAACCGTCAGATCAAATCGAGGAACCCGGATGAACAGATATATGAACAACGCCGTGCTAACCGCCTTGCTGCTGCTCAGCATTCCGGCCAGCGCCGACGCCATGCGCTGCAAGAATGCGCTCATAACCGAAGGGGACAGCACCGCCGAGATGCTGCTCAAGTGCGGCGAGCCGATGTTGCGGGAAGATATTACCCGTAACGAGGAGAATCAGTACGGCAACGTGGTCGAGGTCAAATATGGCGAACGCTGGACCTACAACTTCGGCAAGAACGAGTTCATGCGCTTTGTCACCGTGCGCAACGGCAAGGTGATTGACATCGAAAATGGCCCGCGCGGCGAGTAGCCGGCGGGCGAAAGGCATGGATGCACAACAGACAGAAGGGCAAGTCCCTTGACTCACATGTCCGGCAAGGGGTCGCGGTGACCAAGTTGTCTGACCGCCAGATTGATCTGGCGGGCCAGCCTCAGTCGCTGGCGACAGGTCAGGCCGTGAAGGCTGATCCTGCCGGCGTTGAATTCAAATGTCCCCAATGCCTCGATGGCAAAGTAACCTCGGTGAAAGCTCTTGATGTAGCGAGCGATCTGGCGCGGGGATAACTGCTTGAACACCTTCATCACAACAAACCCTGATTGAACCGGACGGGGGAGATGATGGGACTCGTATATGACATGCTGATGACGGTTTTGTACGCGTTCAATTAATCCGGTCACGATCACGCGCGGCAATGCGGCCATGAAAAAGTTGTGCGGTGCAGCGGCCCAGCCCCGATATACTGCGAGCACTTTGACTGGATGAGCAAAAGGGTCTGCGCGTGGAATGGGTTGATGTAGTGGATGCGGATAACCGGGTGATTGGCGTGGCCGAGCGCGCCAGAGTGAGGCGCGAGAATCTCTGCCATCGGGCCAGCTACATTCTGGTGCTCGACGAGGCGAACCGCATCCTGGTGCAGCGGCGCACCCTCAGCAAGGATTTCTGCCCCGGTATGCTGGATGCCTGCGCCGGCGGCGTGGTCACTACCGGGGAGGAGATGGAACCCTCGGCGCGGCGCGAACTGGCCGAGGAGCTGGGGATCCGCGATGTGCCGCTTGAGGCATTCGGTGACTTCTATGCCGAAGGGGAGGGATATCGGGTCTGGGGTGGCCTCTTCAGCTGCCGTTATCAGGGGCCGCTGCAACTGCAGGCCGAAGAGGTGAGCGAGGTGCAGTGGATGAGCCTGGCCGAGATAGCGGCCCGCGCCGCCGAGTTTACCCCCGACTCCCTGCTGGCTATCGCCACCTGGCAGGCGCGGCGTTAAGAGCGCCGCCACAAAAAACGGGCAGCCTTTGGGCTGCCCGTTTTTGTTGCGGGCTAGACAAGCTTGAGCAGACGGTTGGTGCGCCCGCAACGGCTGGGTCTGGCCAGCCAGTAGCCCTGCCAGTCGGTGGCAAGGCGCAGCAGCGGATACTCCAGATCGAGCCTGGTCACCACCAGTTGTCCCGGATCTTCCCCCGTTACCGGCTTGCCGCTGGCCGGGTCGATGATCTCGACGATGCAGCTCTCGTTGACGATAAAGCCCTGACCGGGGCGGCTCTCGTAGGCAACCACCCCGACATCCTGCCACACCAGACAGTTGAAGGCGGCAATGCCGTGGATAGCTTCGAGCGGTGCTGTCTCGGGGTGGGTCACCTCGCATAGCAGGGCGTGGCGCAGACACTCGGTGGGGGTCTCGGCCAGCTCGGCGGCTTCCAGCAGATCGAGCAGGGTGACCAGCGGGCCGACGAACCCGGTGGGTTGATAGCGCCGCAGTGCTTCGAGCTGGCGCTGGGTGTCGTCGGGGCCGCAGGGTACCACGGGGCAGCCAAGCTGGCGCGCCCCGTTGTCAAAGATGAAGGCGGTGGGGCCGGCGTGATAGTCGTGGCAGTTGAGCAGCACCTCTCCTGCCTTGAAGCCTGCGGCAAAGAGCGCTCGAGCGGCGCCCCACCAGTCGGCCCCGGCATATTCTGGAATGGCCAGCTGCCCGGGGCAGGAGAAGACCCGCAACGCCTGACTGGCTGGTCGACCGGTGAGTCCGGCAAAGGGGGGATAGGCTTGCTGGGCGGTAAAGAGATCCGTGCTGTCGAGCAGCGGCAGGGAGGCGAGCTGCTCCAAATCGTCGAGACGGCAGTGGCGATAGGCGCTGGAGTAGCCGGAACAATACTGGCTGACATGGGCGAGTTGATGATTAAGCTGGTCCAGCTGCTGTTGTGCGCGCAGGGCTGGGGGACGAATTTCCAGCCCGTCGTAATGGTTATGCATGAAGGCCTCCTGAGTCGGCAGATCCTGCTCAAGGTTAGTTCAAATGGTCCCGGCAGAGAGGGGCCTGTGTCACATGGCAGGTGTGAGGTAGACTGGGGCTCTTTTCATCCACAGATCCCCCCTTAACTAAAGGACGAGCACGATGATCGCGATTGGTCAGACCCTGCCTGCGGGCGAATTCACCTTCATCACCACCGAGGGAAAGCAGCAGCGAGATACCCAAAGCCTGTTTGGCGGCAAGCGGGTGGTGCTGTTTGCGGTGCCCGGCGCCTTTACCCCCACCTGCTCCAACGCCCATCTGCCGGGTTACGTGGTGCTGGCGGACAAGTTCAAGGAGAAGGGGATCGATACCATCTGCTGTCTGTCGGTCAACGACGCCTTCGTGATGAAGGCGTGGCAGGATGCCCAGAACGCCGGAGCCATCACCATGCTGGCCGATGGTGATGGCAGCTGGACCCGGGCGCTGGGACTTGCCAAAGAGACCGGTGCCTTTGGCGGCGTGCGTGCCCAGCGCTTTGCGTTGATCGCCAACGATGGCGTGGTAGAGCAGCTGTTTGTGGAGGAGCCCGGCAAGTTCGAGGTCTCCGATGCGGCGAGTCTGCTGAGCAGACTGTAGCGATTAATCGTTGTTTGATTTTCCCTTGAATTGACAAGCGGCGCCGTTACACTGGGCGCCACTTTCCAATGGCGCCAGCAGCTTTTGCTGGCGCTCCTGTTTACTGGCGATGGGATAGAGACTGTATGACCCTGGCTTTTGTTGCCCTGATTGCCGGACTGGCGCTGCTGGTCTGGAGTGCTGACAAGTTTGTGGACGGGGCGGCGGCAACCGCCCGTTATGCCGGCATGCCGCCGCTGCTGATCGGCATGGTGATCATCGGTTTCGGTACTTCGGCCCCCGAGATGGTGGTCTCTGCGCTGGCTGCCTCTCAGGGTAATCCCGGATTGGCCCTTGGCAACGCCTATGGCTCCAACATCACCAATATCGCGCTGATCCTGGGTCTGACGGCCCTTATCAGCCCCATCGCGGTCGCCTCTCAGGTGGTGCGCAAGGAGATCCCGATCCTGCTCGGCATTACCCTGCTCTCCGGTGCCCTGCTGCTGGATGGCCATCTTGGCCGGATGGATGCCGCCATTCTGGGTGTCGTCTTTGTTGGCCTGATGGGCTGGTCCATCTGGGCTGGCATGAATGGCAAGGGAGATGCGCTGGATGTAGAGACCGAAGAGGATATCGCGAGTGAGGGGATGTCCCTCAAGAGCGCCATCTTCTGGCTGGTGGTCGGGCTGGTGCTGCTGATCGGCGCCTCCCGCCTGCTGGTGTGGGGAGCGGTGACCATCGCTCAGGCGCTTGGTATCAGCGATCTGGTGATTGGTCTCACCATAGTCGCGATCGGTACTTCCCTGCCGGAGCTGGCCTCGTCCCTTATCGCCATTCGCAAGAATGAGCATGACCTGGCCCTTGGCAACGTGCTCGGCTCCAACCTGTTCAACACCCTGGCGGTGGTGGGGATCGCGGCGGGTATTCATCCGTTGGATGTGGCGCCGGAAGTGCTCACCCGTGACTGGAGCATCATGATGGGGCTGACCCTGCTGCTGCTGGTGATGTGTCTGGGCCGCAAGGGGCAGGGCCGTATCAACCGGTTGGAGGGGGGCGTGCTGCTGACCTGCTTCGTCGCCTACACCGGCTGGTTGCTGGGCAGCCAGTTTGTCTAGCCATATCGGGCAAGATGCAACGAAAGAGGGGAAGCCATGGCTTCCCCTCTCTGCATTCGGTTGACGGCGCTTAAGCGACAGCCACCAGTTTCTGGCCCTTCTGGCTGCTGTCCAGAATGAGGATGCTCGCCTTGGGGAAGAAGTTGAAAGTGGAGGCGGAGGCCCAGGTGTAGGCGCCCATCACCTTGCCCACTACCAGCTCGCCAAGCTCGAGATCCGGCAGCATGATGCCCTCGCGGATCACATCCACGCTGTCGCAGGTGGGGCCGGAGAGTACCGAGTTGTGCAGCTCGCCGCTGGCATAGGGCGTACTCACCGGATAGGTGACGTGGTCGTAGAGTTGGCCGTTGTAGCTGCCATAGAGGCCGTCATCCAGGTAGTACCAGATCTTGTCACCGCGGTGGGCCTTGCCCATCACGCTGGCGACCGAGGTCATGGCCGGTGCGCTGATAAAGCGGCCCGGTTCGGCAATCTTCTGTACGGTTGCGGGCAGCTTGGCCAGCGCCTCGCGGATCGGTGCGCAGAAGCCGTCGATATCGAACTCGCCACCCTCATAATCGACCGGGAAGCCGCCGCCGATATCCAGCACCCAGGGCTTGAGGCCGAGCGCCCAGGCCTGCTCCATGATCTCGCGGCAGGCGTCGATGGCCTGCACATGGCGACGGGCGTGAGGCACCTGCGAGCCGACGTGGAACGACAGCCCCATCACCTTGATCCCCTTGGCGTGAGCCAGTTGCAACAGTGGCAGCGCCTGCTCGGGGGTGCAGCCGAACTTCTTGGAGAGATCGACCTTGGTCTCGGGGTTGGGGAAGCTGACCCGCAGCAGCAGTTTCACTTCGTCCTTGTAGGGAATGAACTTCTCCAGCTCCAGCGGGTTGTCGTAGACAAACACGGTGCAGCCGAACTCCAGCGCATAGCGGATATCGCTGTCGCGCTTGATGGGATGGGTATGAATGCAGCGTCCCGGGCGAACCCCCTGACTGCGCACCAGATCCACTTCGCCATTGGTGGCCAGATCGAAACAGGCCCCCTCTTCCTTCAAGACAGAGACCACCGCCTCATGGGGCAGGGGTTTGAGTGCATAGTGCAATCGTACATCGGGCAGGGCGGCGGCCAGGGCCCGATACTGTTTGCGGACGGCTGCCTTGTCGAGCAGCAGCAGGGGGGAGCCGAATTGTTCAACCAGCTGACGGTAATCTTGTGCGACCACATCTTTTGCAACCAGGGCGTCGTTCATTCTCTTTTGAAAGTCCTTAGGGGGCGTGATATGCCCAAGCCATATGCGATTGAACCGGCGACGGCCGGGTCAGGCGAGCGGTCCGGTGGGACCAACCGAACACAGTGCATAAATTGATGGCAAAGTGCTTGGTTATGCGTCGGATTATCTGCTTATTGACTCTGTGTGCAAGCTATTTGATTGGATATGTTGGCAAGTTTTTCTGGCCGAAACGATTGAGAGGATTGCTATCAATTCAGCCACTTTCCTGATCGAACCGTTTCGCTGCTGTTCGGGCTTAACTTGTTGATAGTTAACTAACATTTAACATCTTGGTGAGGGTTTGAGCGCAGGGCAAAAAAGTGCGGCAGCGGGGTTCCAAGTGCGAGACAGCTCACATTTTTTGGATTAACATGCCCGCTTCCTAATCCAAATTAGTTCGGATGAAGGTAGCAGGAGAGCGATGGGCAACCATCCACCGAAGAAGTGAATCTTTCAGGTACCGGGCAACCGGTGTGGACTGCTACTGGACGATACTCTGGAGAGACCCGTTGAATCGGGCGCCGAAGGAGCAAGGCACCATGATTGCATCGCAATCTGGCGCCGGAAACTCTCAGGCAAAAGGACAGAGGGGATGGGATGGTTGTACCTGGGCTTGGCCCGCATCCGATCGCCTCTGGGGATCGCGACACCTATGGGAAGATCATCCTTCTCCTCCTTAATTTTTGTTTCTTAAGGAGGATGCATGTCATCAATTCAATCGGCGTTAACCGCCATCGATAGCTTTATCTGGGGGCCCCCCCTGCTGATCCTGCTGGTCGGGACCGGTATCTACCTCACTCTTCGTCTGGGTCTGCTTCAGGTCGTGCGCTTGCCGCTCGCTCTGCGTCTGGTCTTTGGCCGCGATCAGGGCCAGGGCAAGCAGGGGGATGTCTCCAGCTTCGGTGCCCTCTGTACCGCGCTTTCGGCAACGATCGGCACCGGCAACATCGTCGGGGTGGCCACCGCCATCAAGCTGGGGGGCCCGGGAGCCCTGTTCTGGATGTGGATGGCAGCGCTGTTTGGTATGGCCACCAAGTACGCCGAGTGCCTGCTGGCGGTCAAATATCGCGAGCAGGATGCCAACGGCCAGATGGCTGGCGGCCCCATGTACTATCTGGAGAAGGGGCTCGGCTCCAGGCCGCTCGCCAAGCTGTTTGCCCTGTTTGGCATCGGCGTCGCCTTCTTCGGCATAGGTACCTTCCCGCAGGTGAACGCCATCAGTGACGCCATGAGCCTCTCCTTCTCGGTGCCCCGTGAAGCGACGGCCGTGGTGCTGACCCTGATCGTGGCGCTGGTGACCCTGGGGGGCATCCAGTCCATCTCCAGCGTGTCGAGCAAGGTGGTGCCTTTCATGGCCATCTTCTACATCGTCGCCTGTCTGGGTGTGCTGATGAACAATGCCAGTGCCCTGCCGGAGGCGATCGCGCTGGTGATCGGGAGTGCCTTCACCGGCCATGCGGCGACCGGTGGCTTCGTCGGTGCCGGCATCATGCTGGCCATTCAGTCCGGGGTGGCGCGCGGGGTCTTCTCCAACGAGTCGGGACTGGGCTCAGCGCCTATCGCGGCAGCGGCGGCCAAGACTGATTCGTGCGTGGAGCAGGGGCTGGTCTCCATGACCGGTACCTTCATCGACACCATCATCATCTGCACCATGACCGGGCTGACCCTGGTGGTCACCGGGGTGTGGAGCGGCGATGTGAGCGGCGCGGCCATGACCAGTCTGGCCTTTGCCCAGGGGCTCGATGCCCATATCGGCCAGTATCTGGTGAGCATCGGCCTGCTGTTCTTCGCCTTTACCACCATCCTTGGCTGGAACTACTACGGTGAGCGCTGCACCGAGTACCTGTTCGGGGTGAAGGCGATCAAGCCCTACCGCCTCATCTATCTGGTGCTGGTGGCGAGCGGTGCCTTCCTCCATCTGGATATGATTTGGCTGCTGGCCGACATAGTTAACGGCCTGATGGCAGTGCCCAACCTTATCGGTCTGATTGGCCTGCGCCACGTGGTGATTGCCGAGACCCGCGCCTACTTTAGCCGCGAACAGGATGGCGAAGCAGAGCCGGAACCTCAGACCGCCTGATCCCGCAACAATCTATCCAAACGAAAAAAGCCACGACCCGGGTCGTGGCTTTTTTATTGCGCTCTGTTCGTCGCGGGATCAGAGAGGCTGTTTGCTGCGCTTGGGCAGCAGCAGGTTCATCACGATGGCGGTGATGCCGCCGGTGGCGACGCCGTAGGAGAGCACGCTTCTGGCCAGCTCCGGCAGGTGTTGCAGCACTTCCGGCACCTGCGCGACCCCGAGGCCCATGGCCAGCGACACCGCCAGGATCATCAGAGCGCGGCGATCCAGCTCCTCGCGGGAGATGATGCGTACACCAGCGGCGGCAATAGTGCCGAACATGACGATGGTGGCGCCGCCCAGCACAGGTTCGGGGATCTGCTGTACCAGACTGGCGACAGCCGGGAACAGGCCGAGCAGGGCCAGCATGGCGGCGATGAAGAGGCCGACATGACGGCTGGCGACGCCGGTCAGCTGAATAACGCCGTTGTTCTGGGCGAAGGTGGACATGGGGAAGGTGGAGAAGAGGGCCGCCAGCATGGAGTTGGCGCCATCGGCCAGCACACCGCCCTTGATCCGCTCCATATAGACAGGCCCTTCCAGCGGTTCGCCGGAGATGTCCGAGGTGGCGGTCATGTCACCGATAGCCTCGAGCGCCGTCACCACGAAGATGATGGCGAGCGGTACGAACAGCTGCCAGTCAAAGCCGAGACCGTAGTGGAGCGGAATGGGCACCATCACCAGCGGGCCATCGAAGGTGGGGGCGCTCACTTTGCCCAGCAGCAGCGCGACGGCATAGCCCGCCAGCATGGCGATCATGATGGCGGATAGGCGCAACCAGGGGTTGCGGCTGCGCTGCAGCAACACGATAAGGCCGAGCACCAGCAGGGAGAGGAAGAGGTTGGTATGGCTGGCGAAGCTGCCGTCCGCCAGCGCGCCGTAGCCGCCGCCCATGCTGATGAGCCCCACCTTGATGAGGGTCAGGCCGATGAGCAGCACGACGATGCCGGTCACCAGCGGGGTGATGATCCGTTTCACCAGATGGAGGAAGCGGCTCATCACTACGATGGTGAGGGCGGCCGCCAGCATGGTGCCGAACAGGGTGCCCAGCAGATCGTCGGTGGGCATGGCCGCCTGCTTGAGGGCGAGACCGGAGGCAATGATGGGGCCAAGAAAGTTGAAGCTGGTGCCCTGTACCGAGAGCAGGCCGGAACCGATGGGGCCGAAGCGGCGGGTCTGGATGAAGGAGGCGATGCCGGACATGACCAGCGACATGGAGACGATATAGCGAGTGTCGGCGGCAGGGAGGCCGAGGGCATTGGCGATGATGAGAGGGGGAGTGATGATGGCGACAAACATGGCGAGCATATGCTGCAGGGCGGCGAACAGCGTCTGGGGCAGAGGCGGGACATCCTCTATGCCATAGACCAGTTCGCTATGGGCTCGCCTGGGTGGATGTGCCTCTCGATTGGCGCGTGTGACTGCTGCCTGTTCCATATGTACCTCGACTGTGTGGGGGGAGGGGAAAAATTGGGCGCTATTGTAGTGATCGAGAGGGGGATGGCCAGCGTTAATGAAGAGAAAAAAGGTTTATTTTTCTGTGTATTGAAACGTTTGCGCGGTGTCGTTATCATCTGTCGGTTTGTGTGATCGTCCTCTCCTTTTTATTCCCCTCGTTAATGACATTTTTACCACTTTGTAGGTGTAGAATGAGCCCTCGGTAATTAATCGTGGAGACTCTGGATGCTTAAGTTGTCAGAGTTCTGGAGTGCGAGGGTTCACTCCGAAGACTTTACCCGTACCCGTATGGGTTTTATGACGGTTCGGTTGCGCCTGCTCACCTGTCTGCTGATGGCCGGGTTGCCAGCCTGGGCCGTGGTGGACTGGATTACTCTGCCTGCCCCCCATTTCGAGCAGCTGTTTCAGGCCCGCATCTTCTGCACTCTGGCACTCTCTCCGCTGATCCCCCTCTCTTACCTTATTCACTTTCGTCGCGAGCGGATGAAGCTCGCTCTCGGCTATCTGATGATGGTGATGATGATCTTCTCCCTCTTCTGCCTGCACAGCTTTGGCAGCGAGCAGGAGCTGCAGGCCGGTTATGCCGTCTTCCCCTATCTGCTCATCACCCTGTTTGCCATCTTTCCCATCCCGCTCTCCCTCGGATTGCAGCTGGCTGGCGTGGTGCTGGTGACCATGCTGTTGGGGTACTGGCTGCTGGTGGGGCAGAGCCTCTGGAGCCAGGCCACCCTGAACCAGATCTGGGTGCTCGGCATGTTTACCTTGGCCAGCTGCTGGGTGCAGTGTGGTCAGCTCAATATGCTGCTGCGGCTCTATCGGGAGTCCACCACCGACGAGCTGACCGGCATGATGAACCGCCGCCTGCTGATGAAGCAGCTGGAGCAGGCTAGAGTCCGACTGCAGACCAAGAAGAAGCCCTTTGCGGTAATGCTGCTGGATCTCGATCGCTTCAAGCGGATCAACGATATCTACGGTCATCTGGCAGGGGATGCGGTGCTCAAGGAGGTGGCCACCACGCTGGGTGAGCAGCTGGAACCTGATATGGTACTGGGTCGCTACGGCGGCGAGGAGTTTGCCATCCTGATGCACAACCACGCCGATCCGGTGCAGGCGACCAGAATGGCCGAGCGGCTGCGTATTGCGGTCGAGGCGCGGCTGGTAAAGAGTCCCACCTCGGACGAGTTGCTGGAGGTGACGGTGAGTATCGGGATTGCCATGGCTCGTGCCGACGACACCATTGATATTCTGATCAACCGCGCCGACGAGTGCCTCTATCAGGCCAAGATGGCGGGGCGCAACTGCGTGGTGGTCGAGGGGCAGAACAGTGGAAAAACAGATGCCGCCTGAGGGCGGCATCTTGTTGGCAAGGTGCTGACGAAATCAGCTCAGCTTGTACTTGCCGGAGAGTTGCTGGGCCAGCAGCTTGAACATGTTGAACACTGCCATGGTCTTGCCGGTCGGGGTGCCATCTTCGGCGAGGAAGAACTCCCCCTTGAACACCAGAATATCCCCCTTCTGCTCCACCGAGTCGGCGCGCATGCCGTGGATGAAATCTTCGTGTTCCTTGATGATCTTGTTGGCCATCTCCAGCAGGGCAGTCTCGGTGATCAGCTCTTTCTGTGGTTGCATGCTCGTCTCCTTAAACGACTACTGGGCAGGGGCATTGAGCCATTGCATGTGGCGGCGCCCTGCCTCTGATTGAAGAGGGGGCTAGCATACTGCAAATGGGGATTTTCTGTCATTGATATGACCCCGCTTTGTCGCGTATTAGCCCATCACCAGATTCTTCAGCCAGCGGCGCTGGCGAATGCGACGCTGCACCAGCACCATCTTGCTGATCTCCTCCAGCAGCACCACCGCCACCACCCAGGAGAGGGGCCAGCCGAGCAGAGAGACTGCCACCCACGCCAGCGGCAGGCCGATACACCACATGCCGACGATATCGATGAAGATGGTGTAGTTGACGTCGCCGCCCGAGCGCAGCACCCCGATGATCCCCACCATGTTGAACACCTTGAGTAGCATGCCAAAGCACATGATGCCGAGCACCTGACCCGCCTCGGCCATCAGCTCGGGAGGCAGGTTGCCGACCCACTGCAGCAGGTTGGTCTGCAAGAGCCAGACAGCGATCCCCACCAGCAGGGCGCCGATGGGGGCGAGCAGCAGGAAGAGCTGGGAGTGCAGCCAGGCGACCTCGTACTCTTCGGCGCCAAGCCGGTGGCCGAGCAGGGTGGAGCAGGCCACCGCCAGCCCGAAGAAGAGGGAGATGAGGATGCTCTCCAGCGTGCCCAGGGTCGTCATGATGGCCAGCGAATCGGTGCCAAGATGGGCATAGAGAAAGCCGTAGAGCAGCATGCCGAACGCCCAGAGGCCGTCATGAAACAGCAGTGGCAGGGCGATCAGGGTAAAGCGCACCACCTCCTTGCGCCGAAATGCCGCCAGCCAGTCAGCCTTGCGCGGCACGAGGCGAGCCTCATTGCGCTGCACATAGATGAGCAGCAGCACCGTCTGCAGCAGCCGGGAAATAGTGGTGCCCCAAGCCGAGCCGGCCACCCCCATCGCCTCGAAGCCAAAGTGGCCGAAGATAAGGGCGTAGTTGAGGATGACGTTGGCAATGATGGCGATGATGCCGATCCGGGTGGGGGCGGCGGCATTGCCGACCGAGCGTAGCGCCGACTCCAGCGGCACCACCACGGCGGTGCAGAGGATGGTGGCGCCGGTGATCATCAGAAACTGGTCGGCCAGCGCGCGCAGCTCGGGATCCTGGCTGGCAAATCCGAGCACGTCGCCCGGTGCGAGCACATAGACGAGGGCAAACGGCAGCGCCACCAGCAGGGCACCAACCAGTGCCAGCGCCAGTGACCGGCGTACCCCGGCCATCTCGCCGCGGCCGTAATATTGTGCTGCCAACACCGAGACCCCGCCTGCGAGGCCCGCTGTCACCAGCAGATTGAAGAAGAAGACCCGGTTACCCAAGCCGACCGCCGCCACAGCCGTGGTGCCAAGCTGGCTCACCATCATGATATCGATGAGACCAAGCAGGGAGAACATCATTGATTGCAGCGAAACCGGCAGGGCCAGCCGCCACAATCGGGTCATGAACTCGCGATCGGTGGTTTGTTTTAAAATCGCTTGCCAATAATTCATTAGTGTTAACCGGGTATGAGAAAAGCAAGGTTTGTCATGGGTATGATAGGGGGAGTGGCGAGCGGCTTCACTGTGAGTCTCTCTCGGGTTTATTGTGTGAAACTATCCTGTTGAGGTGTTATGCCCTTTGTCAGCGAGTGTCTGGAGATAGCGCCCTCCTGCGATGAGCGAATGCTGGGGCGCGAAGGGCTGCCGCTGCTTGGCGAGGCCGGTATCTTTCTGACCGGCCTCTCGACCATTCGGGAGCACTACCTCATTCGCCGCAATCGGCCCGAGTTTCACATCCTGATGGCGAGCCACAGCGAGGGGGGGGCGCTGCTCACCGAGCGGGGTGAGCAGCCTGTCCCGAATGGTTCGCTCATCTTTTTGCCTGCCGCCGTGCCCGGCGGCCTCAAGTTGGTGGGGGAGCAGTGGCAGATGAGCTGGATTTTGCTCGATGACGTGCCGCGCTGGCAGCATCTGCATCGCCTTGGTCACCGTATCTGGCAGGGGGATGGCGGCGATCAGCTTCATCATCTGCTCAACCTGATCCAGCTCGAAGGGGTTCGTTCCCCGCTCCAGCCCCAGTTGCTCACTCTGCTGCTGGCACTGCTGGAGCGCACCCTGCAGGGAGAGGTCCGCGGCACACCGGAGCTGCGCTTGCAGGCGCTGTTTCGCCGGGTGGAGGCGCGCCTCGACGAGCCCTGGAGTGTGGCCCGGCTCGCCGACCAGATGGCCTGCTCGGTGCCCCATCTGCACCGCCTCTGTCAGCAGCACTTTGGTATGGGGCCAATGGCGAGGGTGACCGAGCTCAGAATGAACAAGGCGCGCCAGTTGCTGCTTTATACCAACTGGCCGCTCAGCGAGCTGGCCGCCCGGGTCGGTTATAGCGATGGCGCCAACTTTGCCAACTCGTTTCGACGCCTGACTGGTCAGACCCCGGGAGCATTTCGTCGACTCGGTCGCAAACCTTTTGCAACGGACATGCAAACTCTTTGAAATTAATGACACAAGCCCCTAGGATCGGCGGGTTCCTGCGTCTAGCTAACCGTTTAGGTATCAAGATCCATGTTTGAAGATAATAACCAGAAACGTCCTCTCTACATTCCCTACGCCGGTCCCGCCCTGCTGGAGACTCCGCTGCTCAACAAGGGGAGCGCCTTCACCAGCGAAGAGCGCAGCAACTTCAACCTCGAGGGGCTTCTGCCCCAGAATATCGAGACCATCGAGGAGCAGGCCGAGCGTGCCTATCGTCAGTTTATGGCGTTCGGCAACGACATGGACAAGCACATTTACCTGCGCAACATCCAGGACACCAACGAGACGCTGTTCTACCGGCTGCTGCACAACCATCTGACCGAGATGTTGCCCATCATCTACACCCCGACCGTCGGCAAGGCGTGCGAGGAGTTCTCCAACATCTATCGCCGCGCCCGTGGCCTCTTCATCTCCTATCCGGACAAGGAGAGGATCGATGACATGCTGCAAAACGCCACCAAGCAGAACGTCAAGGTGATCGTGGTGACTGACGGTGAGCGGATTCTGGGTCTGGGTGACCAGGGCATCGGCGGCATGGGCATTCCCATCGGCAAGCTGTCGCTCTACACCGCCTGTGGCGGCATCTCGCCTGCCTACTGCCTGCCGGTGGTACTGGATGTCGGCACCAACAACCAGCAGTTGCTGAACGACCCCTTCTACATGGGCTGGCGCAATCCTCGCATCTCCGGTGAAGAGTATGCCGAGTTCGTCGATGCCTTCATTCAGGCGGTCAAGCGCCGCTGGCCCGATATCCTGTTGCAGTTCGAGGACTTCGCCCAGAACAACGCCATGCCGCTGCTCAACCGCTACAAGAACGAGCTTTGCTGCTTCAACGACGACATTCAGGGCACTGCGGCGGTGACGCTGGGCAGCCTGATCGCCGCCTGCAAGGCCTCCGGTGCCAAGCTCTCCGAGAAGCGAGTCGCCTTCCTCGGCGCAGGCAGCGCCGGCTGCGGCATCGCCGAGCAGATCGTGGCGCAGATGAAGGCCGAAGGGCTGACCGATGCCCAGGCGCGCAGCCGGGTCTTTATGGTTGATCGCTTCGGTCTTATCACCGACAAGATCCCCAACCAGCTCGACTTCCAGCGCCGACTCTCCCAGCCGGTGGAGCGTATCGCCGACTGGCCGGTGGGGGACAATATCTCCCTGCTGGAGGTAATGGAGCACGGTCGCCCGGACATTCTGATCGGGGTCTCCGGCCAGCCGGGTCTGTTCACCGAAGAGGTGGTCAAGACCATGCACAAGCACTGTGCCCGTCCCATCATCTTCCCGCTCTCCAACCCCACCTCCCGGGTCGAGGCGACACCGGCAGATCTTATTCGCTGGACCGACGGTCAGGCACTGGTGGCAACCGGCAGCCCGTTTGCTCCGGTGGAGTACAAGGGCAAGCGCTACGTCATCGCCCAGTGCAACAACTCCTTCATCTTCCCGGGGATCGGCCTTGGCGTCATCGCCTCCGGCGCCACCAGGGTGACCGACGCCATGCTGATGTCGGCCAGCCGTGCGCTGGCAGAGTGCTCGCCGCTGGTGAAAGGGGAGGAGGGCTCCCTGCTGCCGGATCTGGCGGATATCCATCAGGTCTCCCGCTACATCGCCAAGATGGTGGCCAAGACCGCCATGCTGCAGGGCAAGGCGGTGCAGACCCCGGACGAGGTGATCGATCAGGCCATCGAAGTGAACTTCTGGCATCCGGAGTATCGCCGCTACCGCCGCACCTCCTTCTGATACAGCGCTAAATATCCATAAAAACAAAGGGATGCCTCGGCATCCCTTTTTGCATCCGGTGAGTTATTGCGATAGTGAGCGATCGAACTGAATGATTGCTTCCATGACCTCATCTGGTGCTTCATACCAAGGAAAATGGCCTGCGTTGGGGATGGTTACCTGTCGAACGTTATCCCCCTGATAGCGGGGATCCTGCCACTGCTGCTGAGCGACGACTCGATCATCACCACCGGAAATAATAAGCACCGGGATAGTCGCTGGCCACCAGCGGGCCTCGTACGTTTCATCAAAGTGGTCTGCCGACCAGCTCATGGCCGCAAGGTTGAAGGGGAGGCTCGCCAGCATGGCCCGCCCCATGGCCAATGTGTGCGTCGAAAAGTTCCAGGGAGCACTTGCCATGACGAGCGCCCTGAGGGTCGCGATATTTGGTTCGCGGGAAAAAGCTTGCGCGGCAGTCTCGCTCTCGGGCAAGGGGTGCTGTTCACACATGCTTGCAAAGTCGGCCTGCCGGCGAGCAGAGGGGGCCGAGCTTATCAACACCAGCCCAGCCAGCCGCGTAGCCAGTTCAGATACCGAGAGCAGATACATGCCACCGGTTGAATGACCAATGAAAACGGGGTTGGGAAGTGCATCGGCAGCTTCTATGAGTACATCCGGCCAGCGCTCGTACGCAGTCGTATGATCGATCATGTCGGTATTGCTGCCATCGCCGGGCAGATCAATTAGCCAGACTGTGCCGTTGACCGTCAGCTGCTCTGCCAGCATCTGCAGGCTTTCCGAGCCGAGCCCCGGGCCACCTGGAAGCAGCAGCCAGTTGTATTTGCCTGCCGAGCGCGAGACGCATCTCATGCGAATGCGGGAGGGGTATAACGCACGTCATGCATTGTGTATTTATCTATGACTTGAACCGGTCGGGGAGTGCAGACTTTATGCTGGCAAGGCAACTACGGCAAGCTGGTTTGAGTGGTGTGGAAGCGAAGGGTAAATGACAAGGGGGATGCCCAGACATCCCCCTTGATTCAGGTAATACAGCGTTCGCTACGCAAACAGAACTTGGTTACTTGGTTACTTGCTGGACGCCGGTGACGCGTACTTCGACGCGGCGATCCGGGGCAAGACAGGCGATCAGCTTGGCCTTGGCCTTGATGCCGTCGCACTGGGTGCCGGTAACCGGGTTAGCCTCGCCACGACCCTCGATGGAGACCTTGCCTGCCGGCAGACCCTTGCCCACCAGGAAGTCGGCCACGGTGCGGGCACGGGCTTCGGAGAGCTTCAGGTTGTAGGCATCGGAGCCGATGCGGTCGGTATAACCGACCACCACGGCGCTGCCATCTTTCGGCTGCACGTCGACGATCTGTTGATACAGGGTATTGAGCGCTGCGACACCTTCTGGCTTGAGGCTGGATTTGCCAAAGGCAAACAGCACGTCAGAGCTCAGGGCAAAGTTCTTGTCGACGACTACGGGCTCGGGAACGGGCTCGGGGGCTGGAGCGGCAACCGGTGCGACATAAGATGTCCGGTTGGGGTGCAGCACCAGCTCCAGGGTGGCGACGCTCATGTCGCTCTCCCAGGTTTTCTGCTCGTCACCCAGATTCCACAGGTAGCGGTAGCGAGCCTGCACATCGATGAGGTCGGAGAGCTTGGCTGTCAGCCCCAGGCCTGCCAGCGGCGCAGTGCCGTTGGCGTCGTTACCGTTGCCGTTGACGTGGTTGAAGTAGGCGCCACCTTCAGCAAAGACGGAGAAGATATCGCCCAGCGGCAGGCGGGCGATGCCTGAGAGGGTGCCCCCTTGGGTTTTGAAGTCGGTACCGTCTACGCCAGCTTTGCCAGCGTAGAGATAGCCCAGCTCGGCGGCGAAGTTCTGGTTGAAGTTGTAGCCACCGAACAGGTTCAGTGCGGTAGCATCCTTGTCGGCATCTTTGCCGAAATCATCGAGATTGTGGGCATAGGCCCAGCCTGCGCCCATACCGCCGTACCAGTCATCGGCGGCCTGTGCCGTGGTAGCTGCGGCGGCGAGCGCCAGTGCGATCAGAGTTGGTGCCATGTTGATTTTCATCGAATTATCCTCGTTGCATCAGCCCTTGCGGGCATTCGAAACAGTCGTTTTTATTAGCTGCGAAAAATTCGCCAGCAAAGTGGATAGCGGATGGCTTCGGGACACTCATGAGGCATTGGCATCATGGACAACAGGCCGGAAGGGAAGCGTTATCTCGCGCTTATCCAATCCCTTACAGGCGCAACTACTGTATGCCTTTGACTCTGAGCAGGCAAGTTCACAGGAAAAGGTGACAGGATTGTCAGAAGCAGAACAGGGAAGTATGAAGCGGGGAAAAATGACTGGGGATAAACAAAAGGGGGAGCCTTGGCTCCCCCTTTCCGCACACAAGAGTCAGATTACTTCTGAACTTCTTGTACGCCAGATACGCGAACTTCTACGCGACGATCCGGAGCCAAGCAGGAGATCAGCTGAGCTTTAGCTTTCACGCCGTTGCACTTGGTGCCGGTAACCGGGTTGGCTTCGCCACGACCTTCGATGGCAACTTTGCTGGCAGCCATACCTTTGCTGACCAGGAAGTTGGCAACGGTGCGGGCACGCGCTTCAGACAGCTTCTGGTTGTAAGCGTCGGAACCGATACGGTCGGTGTAACCAACAACAACAGCGTTGCCATCTTTCGGCTGGAACTCAACGATCTGCTGGTACAGAGCGTTCAGGGCAGCAACACCTTCCGGCTTCAGGCTGTCTTTGCCGAAGGCGAACAGAACGTCGGAGTTCAGAGCGAAGTTTTTCTCAACGATCTGCGGAGCAACCGGAGCCGGAGCTTCTTCAACAACCGGAGCCGGAGCCGGAGCTACGTAGGAAGAACGGAACGGGTGGTATACGGCTTCCAGGGTAGCAACGCTCTGGTTGGACTTGTAACGGTCACCGTTGTCAGCGTGCAGGTCAGCCACGTCCCACATGTAGCGGTAGCGAGCTTGCAGATCCAGCGCGTCGTTAACCTTGTAGGTCACGCCCAGGCCAGCCAGCGGGGAAACCTTGGTGTCGCTTACGCCCAGACCATCGGTGTGAGCCCAGTAGGCGCCGCCTTCAGCAAAGGCAGAGAAGTCGCCGCCCAGCGGCAGACGAGCGATACCGGACAGGGTGGCACCCTGGTTCTCGTAACGGTTGCCGTCAGTGTTGCCACGACCAGCGTACTGGTAGCCGAACTCGGTACCGAAGTTTTCGGTGAAGTTGTAACCTACGAATGCGTTGGCAGCAGCAGCATCTTCTTCACCAACGTTGGTGCTTTCGATCTTGTTCAGACCGTTGAAGTGAGCAGCACCAACACCGGCACCGAAGTAGATGTCGTCAGCGGCGTGAGCAGCGGTGGCACCCAGAGCAGCCATGGTGATGGCAATCAGGGAAGGAGCCATTTTCATCATAAAAAAATCCTCGTTGAGATCGCACGTTGTTCACATGCTTCGCACTATTGAATTTATGTAAGCTGCAGGCTCCGCCGTACTGCTGGCGTCGAGTCTGGCAGTGACCCGGTGTCGGGTCGCACACTCTCCTGGTGTGTCAGATGCGCTGGCAGGGCACGCTGAGCGTGAAAAACCGCAGCCAAGCAACGATGTCATTCCGATGACGAGGCGCACTCTATGCCGATTTTGAAACATGATCAAGCTCACAAATGAACCTGATGGCAAATTGTGTCGTGTCGATAACTGGCTGTTTATCCAGATTAATTAGTGATCCAGATAGGCCCTGTGCAGGCGCTTTTCGAGCTTCATATAGGCCTGAACCCAGTCTGGCTGCGGGTTGGCCGGATTCGCCCTGGCGGCAAAGACGGCGAGATAATCCTGCTCGGTCGCGTTTTGCAGCAGCGGAGTGAGGCTGGTCAGAAAATGGCGGGCCAGATAGGGATCCAGTGGCCAGATATTGAGGATGGCACGGGCGACCGGCTGGATAGCAGCCGGGCAGACAAAGTGCTGGTGGCCCGCTTCCAGCCATTTGGCCATGTCAGCCAATTCTGATTCCGGCACTACACCTTTATCTCCCGGCGTGACGGCCAGCATCATCTCCTGACCATTACCGGTGAGCAGCAGACCATTTTGCTGCAACACGCCGTCATGAGTGCGCAGTTGAAGGGCTGGTTCATCCTGTTCCAGAAAGAGTGAACATTTCTCTGACAGGGTTGTCAGAATGGTGCCGCTCTGATCGCTCAGTGAGGCGGGAAGCCAGAATGCTTCGGCGCGATATTGCGCTCCCTGCTGGAGCTGCAGTTGCAATTCTATGTCGCTGGAAACCGTGTGCAGGCGAGAGATAATGCCGGGAAACGCCATACTTATTCCTCTTAATGGGTAGCCGGCGAATTATACGGTTTATTGGGATGGCAACAATAAAGGTTTCTTTTCGAGACTGTTTACCTGAGGCTGCTGAGCGATTACCATCCCCCCTTGAAGGCAAGGGTTGTCGCCGAAAGGCGCTCATAAAGATAGAGGCTCGACCATAACGAGTCCGAACAAAACTGATACACTTGACTACGAGTCGTCGCGAAAAATAAAAGGCGGATTAAATCCGCCAAACGGAGTATGGAACAATATGAATTCAAATATCGTCACTGTTGGCAAGAAGATCCGTCAGATCCGTGAAGCGGTTGGTTTGAGCCGTCCGAAGTTTGCTGATTTGCTGGGTGTTCCCCCCACAACCCTGAAGAACTACGAACTGGGTTATCGTGAAGTCGGTGGTGCCTTCCTGGTTGCCCTGGCTCATCACCCGGAACTGCACAAGTTCACTCTCTGGCTGCTGGCTGACAAAAAAGTCGCCGAAATCGGCCAGATTGGTCCGGACGATCTCGCCAAGGCGTAATCGTCACTGTGACAGATAGAGAAATGCCGCCCCTGGGCGGCATTTTTTTGTCCCTGAAACAGTGCCCGGCCAGACGTTTCCCGTATCTGTGCACTGCATAGAGCTTTTACGCAAAACATCTTGGCAAACCACAGCAAACCTCAGAAAATTCCGACCCTCAAAACCCGGTTCATCTCGCATGATGCGAAAGAAAGTGAGACAAGCATGAGTCAAACCACCCCCAAGGCCAGAGACGGCTTTACCAGCAAATTCGGCGTACTCGCCGCCACCCTAGGTTCTGCCGTCGGTCTTGGCAACATCTGGAAATTTCCCTATCTGACGGGTGAGAACGGCGGTGCCGGCTTTCTGCTTGTCTATGTGATCGCGACCCTGCTGGTCGGTCTGCCGGTGATGATCTCCGAGATCATGCTGGGCCGCAAAAGCAAAACCGATGCGGTAACCACCCTGAGCAAGCTGGCGCCCAAAGGGCAACCCTGGTGGCTGATCGCCGTCATGGGTGTGCTGGCCGCCTTCCTTATCATGTCCTTCTACTCGGAAGTGGCAGCCTGGGTTTTCGCCTATATCTTCAAGGCGGTTGATGGCTCCATTCTTTCGACCGATCCCAAGGTCACCGGCGACGCCTTCAACGCGCTGATCAGCAATCCGTTGCAGAGTCTGCTGTGGCAGTGGCTGGTGCTGGCCCTGATGGGCGGCATCCTGCTGATGGGGGTCTCCAAGGGGATCGAAGCGGTCACCAAGAAGCTGATGCCGGTGCTCTTCATTCTGCTGCTGGTGATTGGCGTGCGCAGCCTGACCCTGCCGGGGGCAAGTCAGGGGCTCTCCTTCCTCTTCTCGCCAGATTTTTCCAAGATCACCGGTGCCGTGGTGCTCACCGCCATGGGGCTCGCCTTCTTCAAGCTCTCCATCGGGATGGGCTGCATGATGACTTACGGCAGCTACTTCCGTGATGACCAGAACATCCCGGTCACTGCGTTTCGGGTGATGTGTGCCGACCTGTTCGTCTCCATGCTGGCCGGTATCGCCATCTTCCCGGCGGTGTTCGCCTTCGGTTTCGAACCGACCGCCGGCCCGTCGCTGCTGTTCATCACCATTCCGGCAGTCTTTGCCAGCATCCCGTTTGGCCACCTCTTTATGGTGCTCTTCTTCGTGCTGTCGGCCATCGCCGCCACCGGCGCCATGCTCTCTATTCTGGAGGTGCCGGTATCCGTGCTCTCCGAGCGCTTCAAGATGAGCCGCCCCAAGGCGACCCTGCTCAACCTGCTGGTGCTGGGCGCCGTCGGCTCCACCTGTGCGCTCTCCAACAGCGCCATGGCGGATGTCCATATTGCGGGCAAGACCTTCTTCGATCTGTTCGACTACCTCTCCTCCAACATCCTGATGCCGCTGGGCGGTATTTTCCTCTGCCTGTTTGTGGGCTGGGTATGGGGCGAGGAGAAGCTGCGCGATGCCCTGACCAATGGTGGCGAGCTGGAGCTGCCGATCCTCAAGCCGCTCTTCTTCATCATCCGTTACGTATCGCCGTTGCTGATCCTGATCGTGATGCTCAAGGGGTTGGGGCTCTTCTAAGCCAACTGTTCCCGCATAGCAAAAGAGCGCCGCAAGGCGCTCTTTTTGTTTTGGTGGTTTTGGCGATGGGACTTCGGGCTAGATCACCCCGAGTCGACCCAGTTCATCCTTGAGCTGGTCGAGGTTGCGCTCGACGCAGGCCTCACCCTCCTCGATGGCATCGCTGGCGCGATGAAAGTCCATGATGGAGAAGCTGCCAAGGCGCGGACAGAGCTGGATTTCCGGGGGATCCCCTGCCATCCGCGCCCGGGTGATCCGCTCCTGCATGATGTTGATGGAGCCGCTCATCACGCTCCACATGCCGGGCGTGGCCGGAGTTGCTTCACCGCGATTGAGCCACTGGCTGAGCAGGCCGCCGCCGGATTGATCCGGCTCGTCGGTCCAGGGTTGGTGCATGTCGGTGTTGAGGTTGATGGCGATCACCACCTCGGCCCCCATGGCGCGCGCCAGCGAGATGGGCACCGGATTGACCACGGCACCATCGACTAGCCAGCGGTCGTTGACCCGGGTCGGGGTGAGGATCCCCGGCATGCCGCAGGAGGCGCGCACCGACTGGCGCAGCGGCCCCCGTTGCAGCCAGATCTCGCGGCCGGTATCGAGTTCGGTCGCCACGCAGGCGAAGGGGATGGGCAGGCTCTCCAGCTCGGGATCCCCGAGATGGTTGGCGGCAATGCCAAACACCTTTTCGCCGCGAAAGAGGCCGCCGGAGAGGGCCGGATCGAGCAGGCTCACCACCTGCAGGCGGGTAAAGCCGCGCACCCAGCTCTCCAGTCTGTCCAGTTCGCCAGCGGCATAGGCGGCGCCGACAAAACTGCCGATGGAGCAGCCGGCGATGAGATCGGGCTTGATGCCGAGTCGTTCAAGAGCGCGGATGACGCCGATATGGGCCCATCCTCTGGCGGCGCCGCTCCCCAGAGCGAGCCCTACGCGGGGTTTTCGTGGCACGAAGTGACTCCTGAAAAGTGTGGAGGGCCCAGCTTACTCTGTGAGCTGGGCCTCGTCACCCTGCCATCTTTCCGAGCGGTTGCGGCCATTGCCTTTGGCCTGATAGAGGGCGACATCGGCGCGGCGGATCGCCTCGTGCAGCGGGATGGAGTCTGCGTGGGGGTGGTAACCGAGGCTGATGGTGACGGCCAGCTCGGGCACTATGCTGCGCCAGTCATAATGCTCGACCGCGATGCGGATCTGCTCGGCCAGCGCGGCGAGACGAGCATCGTCACTGCGGGCGGCCAGCAGCAAAAACTCCTCGCCACCCCAGCGGATCAGGCAATCCGATGGGCCGATCTGCTCCTGACAGATCTGCACCAGCCGGATCAGTACGATATCACCCACTCCGTGGCCGAAGCGGTCGTTGACCCGTTTGAAGTGATCCGCATCGAACAGGATCACCCCGACAGGCATCTGTTTTGCCAGCTGGCCACTCTGCTCCTGCTGGCTTAGATAGTGCCGATTGAAGGCACCGGTGAGCGCATCATGGCAGGAGAGGTAGTTGAGCTGCAGGTTGAGACGGCGAGATCTCAGGCTGGAGAGGGCCGCCAGCAACATGAAGGCGATGGCGAGCAGGGTCGGTGCCGACTGGCAGATCAGCGCAACGAGCAGCTCAAACAGGGGGATGCGATGCACCAGCCGCAGCGGTGTATCGCTCAGCGCCTGGGTGAGTTGAAAGCCCCCCTGATTCCAGCGGTACTGATCGTCCGGTGCCAGATGCTGTTGTGGATGGGGATCCGAGTTGCTGCAGGCCAGCACCTGATCGTACTGATTGATGAGCAGGTAACCACCGAGCTTTGGGGTGAGCGCCTGCAACTGCTGGTGCAGGCGCGAGAGCAGCACATCCATGCTGATGACCCCCACCAGTGTCGAGCCTTTGTAGAGGGGTTGCGACATGGTGATCATGGTGCCAAGGCCGGCAAAGTCCTCATAGGGGCGCGAGAGAATGGTGGTGCGGCCCGGATTGGGGGTCGCCTGTGCATCCTGCCAGTAGGACTTCTCATAGATGGCATTGGTAAAACGGTACTGGCTGGAGGGGCGCCAGGGGTAGAGGTAGACAAAGTTGTCTGCGCCGGTGAAGTAGACCCAGGCGATCTCCTTGCCGAGGCGCTGGCTGGCGGTGGAGAGCAGGGGCGAGAGACTCAGGGCCAGATGAATGCGAGCCTCCCGCTCGCTGCCACGGGGGGGCAGGGGCCCCAGCCCGGTGAGGTTGCCGACCAGCCCCGCGGGCAGGTCGGCTGGCGGGCGATCGAGTGCCAGTCCCTCCGGCAGCTGTTCGAGATGGCGATAGAGCTGGCGGGTCAGTACCGACTGGGGATCGCTGCGCAGTCGCTCTTCGGCCTGACCGCGCATCGCCTCGAGGAAGATCTCGGTCTGCTTGAACTGATCGCGCAGGCGAATGGCGCTGTTGGCCGTATCGCTAAGATAGAGATCCTCTATCTGTTTCAGACTTTGCCGCAGGGTCAGACCAACCAGCAGGATGACGGAGGCAAACAGCAGCCAGGTCAGGCGTGAGAGGAAACGTCGGTCAGACACATTTGGCATAGGCGATTTGGCTATATTGCGAAGAAAACTGTCGCTAGTGTATGCGACTCTGCTGAAAAAGGGATCGAAAAGGCTTGATTGCAGTGATCTTGCGCCACTCCTGTTACGTTTTGTCACATTTATACATAGTCACGGCATAGTCTGGGGCTAAAATGGCCCCCAATCAGATTTCCCTCTCTCAACTCTTCATGGATTGCTCGATGAAAATGCGTATCTGGCTGGGCCTCGGCCTGCTCTCTCTGGTGGCTGCCATCTGGTGGGCGGTGGGTCACTTTCAACCGGCAGCCAAGGTCCCGACCCGCGAGATCAATATTCGCACCCAGACCGTCAAGCAGAGTCTGGCCGAGCCAACCCTCAAGCTGGTGGGCAAGCTGGAAGCCAACCGCTCCGTCGTCATCAGTCCCGAGGTGACCGGCCGCATCATCAATATCGCCGTGAAGTCCGGGCAGGGCGTTGCCAAAGGGGAGACCCTGATCGCCCTCGACAACGGCAAGCAGCGCGCCGAGCTGGCCGAGCAGAGCGCCAGCCTGCGCGACGAGCACCGCAAGCTTAACGAGATGCGCAAGCTGGTCGCCCGTGGCGCCGTCACCCAGTCGGTGCTGGAGGGGCAGGAGGCCACCGTCGATCAGGTGCAGGCGCGCGTCGATGCCGCCCGCTACGAGCTCTCCCTGCGCAACTTGCAGGCGCCGTTTGCCGGTACCGTCAGCCTGATTGATCTGAGCGAAGGGGCGCTGGTCAATAGCGGCGATACCCTGCTGCACCTCGACGATATCGACACCCTGCGCCTCGATCTGGCGGTGCCGGAGCGCTACCTCGCCCTGCTGCGCCCCGGCATGGCGGTCACCGCCACCAGCGCTGCCTGGCCGGATCAGCACTTCAACGGTACCCTCACCACCCTCGACAGCCGCATCTCCAACGAGACCCAGAACATCAAGGCGCGGGTCGAGTTGCCCAATCACAACGGCCAGCTGCGCCCGGGCATGCTGCTCAACGTCGAGCTCTCGCTCCCCTCCCGCCAGCTCACCCTTATTCCTGCTCAGTCGGTGGAGTATGCCGGCGAGCAGCGCTTCGTCTATCGCCTCGAGGCCGATGGCCGGGTCAAGCGGGTGCCGGTGGTGCTCGGCGAGACCGAAGGGGAGACCGTCTGGGTCACCGAGGGGCTGAAAGTCGGCGATCGCATCGTGGTCGAGGGGCTGGTCAATCTGCGTGATGGCGCCAAAGTCCACGATCTGGCGGAGGTAAACGGCTGATGTGGCTCTCCGATATCTCAGTACGCCGCCCGCTGGTGGCGGTGGTGCTCAGCGCCCTGCTCACCGTGTTCGGTCTGGTCGCCTTCAGCAAGTTGACGGTGCGGGAGATGCCCGATGTGCAGACCCCGTCGGTCACCATCACCACCACCTATGAGGGGGCGGCCCCGGCGGTGATGGAGAGTCAGGTCACCAAACCCATCGAGGATCAGCTCTCCGGCATCAGCGGCATCAAGAACATCAACTCGGTGACCCGCAAGGGGCGCTCGATGATCACGGTGGAGTTCAAGCTCGGCTGGAACATGGTGGAGGGGGTCTCCGATGTGCGCGATGCCCTGACCCGTGCCAAGAGCAAGCTGCCGGAGGATGCCGACGATCCGCTGGTGACCAAGGATAGCGGCAGCGGCGATGTGGCGGTCTGGCTCAACTTCAGCAGCAGCCAGATGGATCGCACCGCCATGACCGACTACGCCAACCGGGTGCTGGTAGACCCCCTGAGTCTGGTGGACGGGGTGAGCGAAGTGGAGCTCTCCGGCGATCTCACCCAGGTGATGTATGTGCGGCTGCGCCCGGCTGACATGGCGGCGCGCGGTGTGACGGTGGCGGATGTGCAGGATGCCCTCAAGCGCGAGAACATCGAGCTGCCGGGCGGCGAGATCCGCAACAACTCCATGACCATGTCGGTGCAGATTGCCCGGCTCTACCACACAGCTGAAGATTTCCAGCAGTTGCAAGTGCGCACCGCCGCCAACGGCCAGAGCGTCTATCTCTCCGATATCGCCGATGTGGAGGTGGGGGCCAAGAACGAAGACAGCGCCTACCAGCGCAATGGCCGCGAGAGTCTGGGTATCGGCATCGTCGCCCAGTCCACCGCCAACCCGCTGGCGGTAGCGCAGGGGGTGGAGAAGAAGCTGGTGGAGATGCAGCGCTTCCTGCCGGAGGGGGCCAAGCTGGAGGTCGATTACGACTCCACCATCTTTATCAAGCAGGCCATCGACGAGGTATATGAAACCCTGGCCATCTGCGCCGTGCTGGTCGTGGCGGTGCTCTATCTGTTCCTCGGCCAGGGGCGCACCACTCTTATTCCGGCCATCACGGTGCCGGTCTCCCTTATCTCTGCCTTTATCGGCGCCTGGTATCTCGGCTTTTCCATTAACCTCATCACCCTGCTGGCCCTTATTCTCGCCATCGGTCTGGTGGTGGATGACGCCATCGTGGTGGTGGAGAACATTCACCACCATCTGCAACGGGGTGAGCCCCCCCTGCTGGCGGCCTGGCACGGCACCCGCGAGGTGGGCTTTGCGGTCATCGCCACCACTGCGGTGCTGGTGATGGTCTTTATCCCCATCGCCTTTATGGATGGCATGGTGGGTCGGCTCTTTACCGAGTTTGCGATTCTGCTTTCGCTGGCGGTGCTCTGCTCCTCGCTGGTGGCGCTGACCCTCACGCCGGCCATGGGCTCCTGGCTGATGCGCCCGCTGGATAAACCGAACCGGCTGACGGCAGCCCTCGATCGCGGCCTTGGCTGGGTGGAAGGGCACTATCGCCGCCTGTTGCTGGGGCTGCTGCGCCGCTCGCGCTGGACGCCGCTGGCGCTGCTGCTTTGTCTCGCCGGTATCGGCGCCCTCTTTACCCAGCTGCCGAGCAGCCTCACCCCGACCGAGGATCGCGGCGTGGTCTTCGTCTTCGTCAAGGGGGCGGAGGGGACCAGTATCGAGCGGATGAAGCGCAACATGCAGCAGGTGGAGTCCGCCATCATGCCGATGCTGGGCAAGGGGGTAGTCAAGGCGATGAGCTTCAGTACCCCCGCCTTTGGCCGTGGCGGCGATCAGACCGGCATGGTGATCATCCAGCTCACCGACTGGGCCGAGCGCGACATCACCGCCACCCAGTTCTCCCGCTCGCTCGGGGCCAAGCTCGCCGATATTCCCGACGTGATGATCCGCACCTTCCAGCCGGGCTTCCGGGGCGGCTCCACCGCCGCGGTGCAGTTCGTGCTGCAGGGCAACGACTATGCCGAGCTCTACCAGCAGGGGCTGGAGCTGCAAAAAGCGGCGCAGGCCAGCGGTCTGATGATAAGCCCGGATCTCGACTACGCCGAGAAGACCCCGGAGCTGCAAGTGACCGTCTCGCGCGACAGCGCCAGCCAGCTCGGCATTCCGGTCTCCACCGTTGCCAGCACTTTGCAGGCGATGCTGGGCGGGGTGAGCAAGACCACCTATGTGGACAGGGGCGAGGAGTATGACGTCTACCTGCGCGCCAACCAGAAGGAGTTCAACGGCATCTCCGATCTCGGCCGCATCTACCTGAAGGCAGCCAATGGCGAGATGGTGAGCCTCTCGACCCTGGCGACGGTCAAGCAGGTGGCGACCGCCAATCGGCTCAACCACTACCAGCGCCAGAAGGCGGTGACCCTGACCGCCGACGTGGCACCGGATCACACTCTGGGCGAGGCGCTCGACTTCCTCGATGGTTGGGCCAACGAGCATCTGCCGAGCGGCATGACGGTCGATTACGCCGGTGACTCCAAGGATTACCGCGACAATCAGGGGGAGATGGCGATGGTCTTTGGCCTCGCCCTGCTGGTGGTCTATCTGGTGCTGGTGGCCCAGTTCGAGAGCACCCTCACTCCGACCGTGGTGATGATGACGGTGCCGCTCGGCATCTTCGGCGGCCTGCTCGGCCTCTGGCTGACGGGGCAGGAGATGAGCATCTACAGCCAGATCGGCATGATCATGCTGATCGGCATGGTGACCAAGAATGGCATCCTCATCGTCGAGTTCATCAACCAGCTGCGCCAGCGCGGGGAAGGGTTCGAGGAGGCGATCATCGCAGGCTCGGTGCGCCGCCTGCGGCCGATCCTGATGACCTCGCTCACCGCCATTATCGGTGCGGTGCCGCTGATGCTCTCCATGGGGGCGGGCTACGAGAGCCGGATGGCGGTCGGTACAGTGGTCTTCTTCGGTCTGTCGCTGGCGACCCTGGTTACCCTGCTGGTGGTGCCCGCCACCTACCACCTGATTGCCCGCCACGCCGGCATGACCGGGCAGCGGGATCAGCAGGTGGACGAAGCGCTGGCCGCCAAATTGACCGCCAAAGGGGAGGGGGACGAACAGACCCCGGCCCACTGACAGCCGTCGTCAGGGTGATTGTTGCCAACAAGGGCGCCTGCGGGCGCCCTTGCTTTTGGCTGATCGCAGGCAGAGTGGCTAGCTGAATTGAGGAACAAGCCCTTATCCCGTGCGAACTATGGGGGCAAAAAGCCATCGCCCCCCTTGGCCGCAACCGGTATAATGCGCGACCCGAATTGTTCCAGGTGGTTAAAATGCAGCCGGTTACCAACCTTTTCTCCTATCCCCGCTATTGGGCCGAGTGCTACGGCACGGCGCCCTTCCTGCCCATGTCCCGCAAAGAGATGGACAAGCTGGGTTGGGACAGCTGCGACGTCATTCTGGTGACAGGGGATGCCTATGTGGATCACCCGAGCTTCGGCATGGCGGTCATCGGCCGCATGCTGGAGGCGCAGGGCTTTCGGGTCGGCATCATCGCCCAGCCGGACTGGTCATCGAAGGATGACTTTATGCGTCTGGGCAAACCGAACCTCTTCTTCGGGGTGACCGCGGGCAACATGGACTCCATGATCAACCGCTATACCTCCGACAAAAAGCTGCGCCACGACGACGCCTACACCCCGGGGGATGTGGGCGGCAAGCGGCCGGATCGCGCGACTCTGGTTTATACCCAGCGCTGTAAAGAAGCCTTCAAAGAGGTGCCGGTGGTCATCGGCGGCATTGAGGCGTCGTTGCGCCGTATCGCCCACTACGACTACTGGTCCGAGACCATCCGCCGCTCCATCCTGCTCGATGCCAAGGCCGATATCCTCATCTACGGCAACGCCGAGCGGCCGCTGGTGGAAGTGGCTCACCGCATCGCAGCGGGGGAGACCATCGACACCATGCAGGATATTCGCGGCACCGCCGTTATCCGCAAGGAGCCGCTGCCGGGCTGGAAAGGGGTGGATTCGAGCAAACTCGACCAGATTGGCCGCATCGATCCCATCCCCAACCCCTATATGGAAGGGGCGCCCTGCGCGGATGACGCCAGCGAAGCGGCACCCGCCGCGCAAGAGGCCAAGCCCGTGCTGGTGCAACCGGCCAAGCCCAAGCCGTGGGAGCTGACCTACGTCAAGCTGCCCGCCTATGAGCGGGTCAAAGAGGACAAGGTGCTCTACGCCCACGCCTCGCGCATTCTGCACCACGAGACCAACCCCGGCTGTGCCCGCGCCCTGGCGCAGGCTCATGGCGATCGCATCGTCTGGGTCAACCCGCCCGCTTTCCCGCTGGAAACCGAGGAGATGGACGGCGTATTCGGCCTGCCCTACCAGCGGGTGCCGCACCCCGCCTATGGCAAGGAGAAGATCCCGGCCTTCGACATGATCAAGACCTCGGTCAACATCATGCGCGGCTGCTTTGGCGGCTGCTCCTTCTGCTCCATCACCGAGCACGAAGGGCGCATCATCCAGAGCCGCTCGGAAGAGTCGATCCTCAAAGAAATCGAAGATATCCGCGACAAGGTGCCGGGCTTTACCGGCGTCATCTCGGATCTCGGCGGCCCCACCGCCAACATGTACAAGCTGCGCTGCAAGAGCCCCAAGGCCGAGCAGACCTGCCGTCGCGCCTCCTGTGTCTGGCCCACCATCTGCCCGCACATGGACACCGACCACAGCCCGACCATCAACCTCTATCGCAAGGCGCGCGACCTCAAGGGGATCAAGAAGATCCTCATCGCCTCCGGCGTGCGTTACGACATCGCGGTCGAAGATCCCCGCTATATCAAGGAGCTGGCCAAGTACCACGTCGGCGGCTACCTCAAGATCGCGCCGGAACACACCGAGGAGGGGCCGCTCTCCAAGATGATGAAGCCGGGCATGGGCAGCTACTACCAGTTCAAGGAGCTGTTCGACAAATACTCCAAAGAGGCGGGCAAGCAGCAGTACCTGATCCCCTACTTCATCTCCGCCCACCCGGGCACCACAGATGAAGACATGGTCAATCTGGCGCTCTGGGTCAAAGAGAACCGCTTCAAGCTCGATCAGGTGCAGAACTTCTACCCGTCGCCCCTCGCCAACGCCACCACCATGTATTACACGGAGAAAAACCCGTTAAACAAGGTGAGCCGCGAAGGGGGCGATGTGTTTGTCGCCAAGGGCGAGCGCCGTCGCCGCCTGCACAAGGCGCTGCTGCGCTATCACGACCCCGCTGGCTGGCCGATGATCCGCGAAGCCCTGCTCGCCATGGGCAAGGGCCACCTGATTGGCAACGGCCCGGGCTGTCTGGTGCCGGCAGAAGGTAGGAATGAGCGGCGCAATGAGCGCGCCGCCACTGGCAAGGGGCTGAAACCGGCCCTGACTCGCCACAGTAACATTGCCCATCAGCGTGGCAACGGCGCAGGCAACAAGGGGGCGGGCCAGAGCAACGGCCAGCACGCCAACAGCAGCGCCAACAAGAGCGGCAAGGGCAATGGCAAGCCGCTGGGTTCCGAGCTCAAGCTGGGGAACGGCAAGCCCGCCGGACAAGGCGCAGGTCATAGTGCTGGTAAGAGTGCAGGTAAGGGCAAACCGACCGGCAAACCCGCCCATAAGGGCAAGGCGCCGACCCGTGCCGGCTCTGCCAAACCCGCCGCTCAGGGCGGCAAGCCTGCGGCCAAAGGAAATGGTGCCAAGCGACCGGCTCGGTGATATTTGCTGATTAGCAGAGCGATAGAAATAAAAAGGCGACCGGATGGTCGCCTTTTTACAGGCTGTGCTGTCTAAGCAATCTGATTAAGACAAAGATGCTTTTTGGTATAACGGCATGATTTGCTGATAAACATCGCTGTATAAATGTGCTTTTAATAAGCTGTATTTTTCAGTCATTGTAAGTGTTTTAAATGCATTAGTTTCTCTTTCGAAAGAAACAGAACCGATAATAAGCTGATTGTTAGTAGATAGGCCATTAATACATAAGTCAAATAATTTTTTTGTAGTATGCGGATCAGGATCCTGTTGTTTAGGTGAGTCAATTATAACTGGGAGCATCGGGTTTGTTGATTTAGCTTCTATCGTTTTAAGAAGAGCATAATGATAAGCTAATATTGCTCTTGGAGCACGGCTACCAGTTTCGCTTTTTGATATAGAACCGTATTGGAGAATAGTTCCAACTTTTGGGTCTTTTATACCTAGTTCGGTTTGTGCAAAAATCAATGACTCTTTAAATATTTCATTAATTTCACGGGTGCGTTTTTTATCATCGAACTCTGCTAAACGCTCTGATAATTTAGTTCTGGATTGATCTAGTTCTCCAATTTTTCTTAGTAGTTCATCGATCTGTTCATCGAATGTTGACTCAACCTGTTTACTTGCTTGAGATTTTATAACATCTTGAAGTGTCAGTTGCTCTTTAACTTCTTGAAGCATACATTTAAGTTCTGAGCTTAATTTTTGAGCGTTTCTCAAGTCTTCTTTTATTTTAGAAATTTGATCATCATATAATGATTTTTGATCATACAACTCAGGGATGATTTGCAACAGATTTTCTCTGTTTGCAAGGATGGCATACTTGGCTTCTAAGCTTGCAGACGGAGATAAAAAATCTATATTACTGTCATCAAGCTGTCTTTTGGATGAGTCTATCTCTGCTACTAATTCATCTCGTTGAGATAGAGCTTTTATGAGTTTAATTCTGTACTCTGTTTCTTCCTGATGTAAATGCTGGCACTTACTCAGAAATCGTTCCAATAACATTTCATAATATTCAATATCAATATCAAATAGTACTCTTCCGAATGAATCTTCGAAGCGCTTCTTAGCAGTTTCTAGAGCTTTTAATGTTGCTCGTGCTTCTTTAAGGTCAATATCTATTAAACTAATTTTACCTTGAAGCCTATAATATTCCTTTGGCTTAATCCCAGTATGAAAATTAAGGATGTTTTTCTGCCAGTCTTTGTACATCTTCAAGCTACTAAATGAATCTAATACTGTCGCCCATCCGTCATCCTGATCAATATAGAACGGAAGATAAAGGCTTGCTGGGTGTGCTTGCCCTTGAACCAAGGCATCCTTTAAAACCAGCTCTAAATTAAAGTCAAATATATCTCGTACGGTCAAAGCGATCTCTGTACGAGAATTAGAAGTCACTAAGAGATGTTCATTGTCATCAGTAATATCAAATATGGAAATACGTTTTCCGTGACGAATAAATGCATAGTCTCGATTTTTTACGCAAATGACAACCTTTGAAACAAAGCTATCTTTCTTCCACTTCTGATCTAAGCGAATATCGGCTCCTAATGTATAATATAGATTCTTTATAAAACTGGACTTCCCTGTGTCATTCTCTCCAGTAATAATATTTATATCGGGTGAGAATTCATAAGAGAAGCCTTTTTTATCTCGAAGGGATAATATATGGGCACTTTTAAAGTAGATGTGTCTCATGTCTTATTCCCTTCTAGCAACTTCTGAATTATGGAATAAACAACGATGCATTCTTTTTTTCCTGATGTTAAAGCCAATTTGTAGTCAGGGCAACGTGCATCAATATTGTTTATGGTTGTAAGTATATATTTTTCTAGATTTAAATTGATTTTTGATTCGTCGTAAAATGCAATGGCATACTTTTGATAAGTGCGTGTCGGATTATTTACATCTTGGTTTATTTCTATGCAAATCTGTGAGAAGTTTGCTTGTAATAGAATGAGCTGTATTGAAGTCTTATGAAGGTCATGAAATACCTGCCTTGCCATTTCCCAAGTAGGTATAGTTTTATTAATAGCATTCAACTCTTCTAGAACAGAGTTGAAATCTTGAGATGAAAATCCTTTTCTTGCGATTAAATCTGAAAAGTCAATTATATCTGCTGACTTAACCTTAGATTTTTTACGACATTCCTGATCCAGTAATGATGCTAGCGCATTAATATTAAGAATAGAGCTATCACCATACTTCCTACTAATGAAGTCACATAGTTTACCTTTGAGATGGATAATGTGATCATCTAGGCTCAATGATGACTGAATAAACTTCATTACTGAAAGGTCAATACATGAATCATCGAGCTTAACCTGGTTCTTTATTGCTTTTTTAAATTTTATCTGGTATTCATTCTTTATTTCATTAGCCCTAAAAGAAGATTTTCCACCATTACTACCACATAAATTTAATGATGCGTTTGTAACAAACAAAAGTTTCGGTGAATACTCAATAAAATTTTTGTAATGAACAAATAGTTTTCCAATAATAGATATAGGTTTTTTGCTGGTGCTATTGCTCAGTGACGATGCTGTCCAGTGATTTTCATTTGTTTTTACTTGTGCAAATGTCAAATTTTGGGGGGTTGAGTGATCATCAAGAATAAGGACATCATCGTGATACTCAAAAATAAAAACATAATTTTTACCATTTAGCTCATATTCCAGCATCTCAGATAAAGCCCAGCAAGCTTGATAATCAAAACCGCGCTGAGCAATTTCTCCGCCTCTTTCAGATTGTGGAATATCAACTAAGGCTTCAGCTAAACCCATAGACTTCCTTATTTATTGTTAATTTGACTTGCTCATCTTGGATTAAAGGCATAAGGAAGAATCAGGGACACTTATGTTTCTTAACAAGGTGTAGTGCAGCCAAATCCCATGCTACCGCCCGTGGATTACAGCTTCCAATATGCTCCCTTGACCCGCGCTGGCAGTAACCCATCGCAGTTCAACAGGTTCTGGATGGCCATGGTAAGCCAAACGAAACTGCTTAGGCGAGCCTTAAAGTGATGTAACTATCAGAAACGTCTCGTTTTTTGACCTCTATCAAACTCTTCTTGCTCTGCGGCCTTGCCGCCAACCGGATAGTGATCGGGCGCTGGCTGCTGGCCATCCTGCGGCTATGGCCGGATGCTGGCACCCTTAAATTGTTTTACTGGTGCAACGAATCAGCGAGCAGCTGTTGCGCAGGCGGAACAATCAAGGGGCGGTACGGGCAGGGCAACAGGGGCGGGGAGGGAAAAGCAGGAGGCCCGCTAGAGATAAAACCCCCGGCTGGCGCGCTTTACATCAGGTGGTGCCATTTGGTGCAGGAAGTGGTCGATTTAACGGCAATGGGTGACTAGACTAGCTTGGTCTTCTTATGAGACCCATTAAGCCTGTTTACTGTTAACCATAACCGGAAGGATCCGACATGAAAGCGATGACTGCAGCCCTTTTGCTCCCCCTGATCCCCCTTGCCGTTCAGGCGGGGACGCCCGTGTGGATCACCATTGGGGCCGATAGCGGGGTTGAACTCAAGCAGGTCAATGCCAAGCTCTCACCCCTGTTCAGTGCCAGCGGGGCGCCCGTCCAGCTGGCCCAGATTGAGGCAAGCGAGCTTGGCTCCCTCTCGCACCTGATGCACGAAGGGCACCAGCGCTGCGGTGGCTATGTGGTGCACACGACCCTGGCCGATGCGCTGCAGAGCATGGCCCAGCCCCTTAGCCAAAACCTGTTCAGCGCCCCGCCGTTGACCCAGGGGGCCAGTGTCAACCGGCTGCTGCCCCATCTGGATCAAGGCAATATCGCCAGCACCATCAGCAAGCTGTCCGGCTGGCGCAACCGCTACTACACCACCCCCACCGGCACGCAGTCCGCCGACTGGGTGGCCAGCCAGTGGCAGAGCCTCGGCAGCACCCTGCCATGGGCCAGCGTCAGCCGGGTCAAACATAGCGGCTACCCGCAACAGTCCGTGGTGCTGACCCTCAAGGGGAGCCGCTATCCGGACGAGGTGGTGGTGCTCGGTGGCCATCTCGATTCCACCGCAGGCTCGGCCCCCAACAGCAAGACGCTGGCCCCCGGCGCCGATGATGATGCCTCCGGCATCGCCACCCTGACCGAGGTGTTGCGGGTCATCGCCGAACAGGGCCGCCAGCCGGAGCGCACCCTGCAATTTATCGGCTATGCGGCAGAGGAGGTGGGCTTGCGAGGCTCCAAGGATATCGCCAGCCGCTACAAGGCAGCCAACACCAAAGTATTGGCCGCGCTCCAGCTGGACATGACCAACTACAAGGGCTCGGCGAACGACATCGTCTTTATGACCGACTACACCGACAAGGGGCTGACCGGCTATCTCACCCAGCTGATCGATGCCTATCTGCCGCAAGTCAGCTATGGCTATGACAGCTGTGGCTATGGTTGCTCGGATCACGCCTCCTGGCACAATCAGGGCTACCCCGCCGCCATGCCGTTCGAGTCACGCTTTAGTGAATACAACCCCAGGATCCACACGGCGCAGGATACGTTGCAAAACTCGGATCCCTCGGCTGGCCACGCTCTCAAGTTTGCCCAGCTGGCGACCAGCTTTGCCGTCGAAATGGGCAAGATCAACTGAGTCACAGGCCGCTGCGCAAGCCAAAAGGAAGGAAGTCTCGACTCCCTTCCTTTTTTCTATCTCCATAAACCTGTGAGCTGTGGTGGCAACCGGTGTCGGGATCAGCGGTTGCGCCGCTGCGGCTCGCTGCGATGCAGAAAGGTGGTCAGGGTATCGCGCGGCGGCGTGATGCCGCACTGCACCAGAATCCGCCCGATGGCGCCCCTGTGATAGCCGCCATGAGTCACCAGATGGAGCAGCATTTCGTCGCGGCTCATCTGCCCCTTGTCACCATCGACAAAGCGAAACGAGAGCGGGGTTGCTCCCTCTTGCGGGCCCAGAGCCGCGACGTAATCCACCAGCCAGTTATCCAGCTCGGTCACTGCGCTGTGCAGGGCGGTGAGGGTCGGCGTCTCCGGGGTATTGGTGGCGGTAAAGCCGTGGCGTTCCCCCAGCAGATTGGCCTTGAAGATGGCATCGACCACATGGATATGGTTGAAGATCCTGAGGCAGGTGTGGTGGGCCTCGCCATATTGCTGCGCATCGAGCGTGGCGATGGCATCCAGCAGCTCGTCATCGGCCCAGCGTTTGTAGTGAAAGAGGGATTGCAGTGTCTCGTTGCTCATCGCGTCCTTGCCCTTATCGCTTCGTGAAGTGCGGCATGTTAGCCAAAATGGGTTCAATACGAAACCCGTTCTGCTGCTGTTCTGCCCCCCGCCATACAAAAAGCCCCGAGAGCTGGCGCTTTCGGGGAAGAGGAAAAACATCGACAAGGTATTGCAAAGGCATTGGGGTCACACCTGAACCGGATCAGGCATCGACATAGAGCACCTGACCGCTAATAAAGCCATCGACGGAGCGCTCAAACGCCTTGCCGACCAAAGCGCCCGGCACCGGCTGGAAGCCCGGCATCATCTCGCCATATACATCCCACGCCTCTTCCAGCACGGTCGGGTTGACCACATTGATGCGGATACCGCGTGGCAGCTCGTGGGCCACGCACTGGACAAAGGTATCGATGGCGCCGCTGGTGGTGGCATCGGCAATGGCCAGCGGGATCGGCTTGATATTGAGGATGCCGGAGATCAGGGTGAAGGAGCCCCCCTGATTGATGTAGTTGAGGCCGATATTGACCAGATTGATCTGCCCCATCAGCTTGCTCTGGATGGTGGTTTGCCACTGCTCGTCGCTCATCTCGCCAAAGGGGGCGTATTCGCAAAATCCTGCGGTATTGACCACTGCATCGAAGGAGCCCACGTTTTGGTAGAGCCGCTCGATAGACTCTCGGCTGGTGATATCCACCTGAAAATCACACCCCTCGCCGGAGCGGCTGGCGGTAATCACTTTGTGCTTGCCCAGACCACTGAGGGCGGCTTGCCCCATTTTCCCCTGAGCCCCAATCAGAATGACAGTTTTCATCGTTAACCTCGCTTTGCTGGAAGAGCTGCAAGGTTAGAGAGCCACTGATACAATGTAAATCATGGGTGATTTGTATGTGATACAACTTAAATTGGTGAGGTGAGAGTGGAGAGGATCGATATCAGGCAGATGCGGGTGCTGGTGCTGCTGGTGAGATACAAGAGTGTGTCGCGGGTGGCCGAGCTGCTGGAGATCTCCCAGCAGGGGGTGAGCAGCCATCTGAAAAAGCTGCGCGACCTCTTTCCCGCCGAGCTCTTTATCCGCCAGAGCGCCGGGTTGCAGCCGACCGATTACGCCTGCGAGCTGGCCGCCAGGTTCGAGCAGATCCTGGCCGATATCGACGGGGTCTTTGTGGCAACCCCCTTCGATCCCGCCAGCAGCGAGCGTACCTTCAGGGTGATGGCCAACGAGTATGCCCAACTCGCCATTATCCCAAGGCTGGCGAGCGCCCTGCGCACTCAGGCGTCCTCCATCCGGCTCGATGTGGTGGACTTTCAGGCCGAGCAGCATCTGGAGGCGCTGGCCAGCGGCGAGGTCGATCTGGTGATTGGCTTTGATGCCTATCTCGACCCGGGGTTGCTGCGCGCCACCCTGCGCCGGGATCACTACTGCTGCGTGCTGCGCCGCGACTCCCGATATCTTCCGGACAACGCTCCGCAGGATATGGCAGCCATCCCCTTTGTGCAGTTCGCCAACAGCGTCGGCAATTTCGAAGGGCAGATGAGCCCGCAGCAGGTCGCCAGCGCGGCGGTGGCGACGCTCCCCTGTTACACCTCGCTGCAAGCCTTTATGTCGGTCAATGACGTGGCGGCCTGCATTCCGTCGGCCATCGCCGCCCTCGGGGATTTTCGCGTGCTGGAGCTGGCTGGGGCGCCGCAGCAGTTCGAGGTGGTGGTCGGCAGACACCGCAAAAGTCAGGGCAATCTCGCCATCGAGTGGCTGGCCGAGGTGATCAAGTCGGTCTGCACTCCAGCCATGCCCGGATAACGTTGCCGTTTGCAGAGTGCTGCACACACCAGCCCGTGCGCTAACGGCAGGCTGGATCTGCGGGGTAAATCCTGCGATGGTGCGGGCTGTTATCCGCTTGTCTCGTTATCGAGTGAAAAGGAGTTGAGATGCGCATTGCCATGATTGGTCTGGGGGATATCGCCCAAAAAGCCTATCTGCCGCTGTTTGCCAGCGATGAGCGGGTCACCCCGCTGCTCTGCACCCGTAATCCAGCGGTGCTGGAAAAGCTGGCCCGCCAGTATCGGGTCGCCGAGTACTTTACCGATGTGGTGGCCATGCTGGCCAGCCGCCCCGACGCCGTGATGATCCACGCCGCCACCGCCGTTCACCGCGAGCTGGCCGAGCAGTGCCTGCGGGCAGGGATCCCCACCTTTGTCGACAAGCCGCTGTGCGACAATCTGGCCGAGGCCGAGGCGCTGGCCAACCTCGCCATCGAGCAAGATTGCCCCCTCTTTACCGGTTTCAACCGCCGCTATCTGCCCGCCATGGCCGAGGCGCGGGCTCAGCCGCTCACCGAGCTGAACTGGCAGAAACACCGCTTCGCCCTGCCGGGCAAGGCGCGGGATTTTATGTTCGACGACTTTATCCATGTGCTCGACAGCCTCTGCTTCTATGGCGGCACGCCGGACGGCGACTTTCACGCGGTATTGCGACCGGATGCGCAGGACAAGAGCCTGTTGGCCGGGGTGAGCGTCAGCTGGCAGAGCGGCGATCGCGCCATCAGCGGCAGCATGAACCGCAGCGTGGGGATCACCGAGGAGCGCATCGATGCCTACGGCGATAACCTCTCCCTGCACCTTGAGAACTGCACCCGCGGCAGCATCGCCCGCGACAAGGCAGCGCAGATGCTGGCCCCCAGCGACTGGCAGCCGGTGCTGGCCCAGCGCGGCTTTGCCGCCATGCTGGAGCACTGGTATCAACAGATTGAGTTGGGCCGTGCCGATAGTGAGCTGATCGCCTCCTACCTGCACGGTCATCGGCTGGCGGAGCTGTTGGTGGCGCTGGCTGATAAGCGGATTTAAGGCTGGCTGGAAGCCTGAGGGATATGAAGACGAGGTGCGCGAAGATAGCGCACCAAAAACAACGGGGGGCCGCAGTTGCGGCCCCCCGTTGTTATGGGATGAGATGCATGGGATCAGATGCACTTCACCGGTTTGGGCAGGCCGCCAATCTTGGTTGCCTGCTTGGCAGGCCCTTCCGGGAACAGCTTGTAGAGGTAGCGGCTGTTGCCCTTCTCGGGGCCGTACTGCTTCTCCATCGCCTTGACCAGCGCGCGGATGGCGGGGGAGGTGTTGAACTCCAGATAGAAGGCGCGCACAAAGCGCACCACTTCCCAGTGCGGCTCCTCCAGCTCGATCCCCTCCTGCGCGGCCAGCACCAGCGCCAGCTCCTCGCTCCAGTCGTTGCTGTTGAGCAGATAGCCCTTGGCATCGGTCTCGATGAGTTGGCCGTTGAATTCCAGCTGATGTTTTTCGGACGCAGACATGAGGGCTCCTCGCTAATGGGGCTATCAGGATTGGGCGGGCATGGTAGCGCCTTGATCCCCGGTGAGCAACCGGCTCTCGTTGGCCAGATGCAGCAGCTGATCCGCCAGCTCGCTGATCAGGTTGAGCTGCTGGGTCAGCATCAGCTGCTCCTCGCTGCTGTCTGGACTTATCACCGGACACTGACCACCGATGGAACTGGAGGGGTTGCCCGCCAGATGGCCAGCGGCCTGCTCCAGGGTGTGGCAGATGTGGTGGCGCACCTCATCCAGCCCGCTGATGGCCTCCAGCTTGTCGCGATGGGCCCCCAGCGCCGAGATGTAGGAGAGCAGGGCGTGGTTGCGCCAGGTGAGGGTAAAACAGAGATCGAGGAAGCGGCGGCGCTTTTGCGGCTCCACCAGCATGCTCTGCCAGGCGGTGGCCAGCTCGCTGTCCGCCAGATGGGCGCTCTTGCGCGCCACCCGATAGTCGATGGACTCGTCCCGCTGCTGCTTGAGGCTTGCCAGCACTGCCGAGAGGTAGCGGGCGTTGGCCGAGAGCGAATTGGCGATAAGGGTCGGCAGCCGCTTGTACTGCCAGTCCGGCCAGAGCCAGGCTACCAGCCCGTAAGAGATCAGGCAGCCGAGCAGGGTATCGAGCAGCCGTGGCCCGAGAATGGCAAAGCCGATGCCATCGAGCAGGTTGAACGCCATCAGCACGTAGAGGGTGATAAAGCAGACCGCGGCGCTGTAGTTGTTGCGCACCTGGGTGAAAAACAGGAAGGCGGCCAGCCCCATCACCACCAGCTGAACGTGCAGCTCGGGGAAGAGCCAGAGCACCGGAATGCCCACCAGAATACCGGCGAAGGTGCCGAGCATCCGCTGCACCAGTCGGCGGCGGGTGGCGCTGTAGCTGGGCTGGCAGACAAACAACACGGTCAGCAAAATCCAGTAGCCCTTTTCCAGATCAAAGGCTTGCAGTATGCCGTAGCCGATCACCAGCCCCAAGGAGAGGCGCAGCGCGTGGCGAAACACCATGGAGTGCAAGGTGAGGTGCTGCTTGAGCTGGGTCAGCAGCGGCAGGCGGGGCGGCCGCGCCAGCGCGGGCAGCTCCTGCTCTGGCTGCTCGGGGTTTTGCAGCACTTCGGCGTTGCCCAGCAGCTGGTTGATGCTGGCCAGATTGCGGCGCAGGAACTTCATCGGCGTCAGCAGGGTTTTCGGGTAGTGCTGCTTGAGATTGGTGAACTCCAGCTGATCGCCGAGGGCTTCCAGCGTCCAGTGGATGCGCTTGTTATGGGCATAGGGCTTGTGCACCAGAATGGCGTAACCGAGCCGCTGGCACGCCTCGGAGAGTTGCAGGAACACCTCCTGAAATCCTTCCAGTACGATGCCCTGCTTGAGCTCTGCTTCCAGCCGGCTGTAGGGGTAGTGGCTGGAGGTGGCGCGCTCGTGAATTTCCAGTGCCAGCAGGTAGAGGCGCAGCAGGCTGGCAAGCTCGGGGCTGGCCGGATGGCGGCGGCTCAGACGGGCGTTGAGGGCCGACTTGGTGAGGGTCAGCGCGTTCACCAGATTGATGTTGAGCTGGGCCAGATTGTGGCGAATGGCCTGGGCGCCATGCTCGTCTGCCGGGAAGAAGCGGGACTTTTCCAGCAGGTAGCGACCAAGGGCGAAGTAGCTCTGGGCCAGCTGCTCGTGCAGAGTCTTGTAGGGCAGCAGCCAGAGCCAGATGAAAGAGACCAGCCCGTACCAGAGGGCGCCAGCGCCGAGGGCCAGCGGCTGGTAGAAGAGATCCGGCGCCTTGGCGGCGCCCAGCATGGTGTAGATGGCGATGAGCAGCGAGCCGAAGCTGATGGTGGCATAGCGGGCGCCGAGCGCCCCCACCATCACGAAGATAAAGGTGGAGCTGGCGAGCCCGATGGCAAACAGCCAGGGGGTGGGGTAGAGATACTGCACGCACAGGGACGCAAACATGAAGCAGATGAGCGTCATGGCGAGGTTTTTAAGGCGTCCCCACAGGCTGTCGTCGGTTTCGGCGATGGCGCCCGCCACTACCCCGAGAGAGAGCAGCACGGTGAGCTGGATATTGCCGGTGGCCAGGGTGAAGGCGAGCAGACCGAGAATGGCCAGCAGCACCTTGAGGGCGAAGTAGATGTGACTATCGGTCAGCAGTCGGCGCAGCAGGCCAGAGAGATCCATCGGCATGAAACAGGAACAACCCTTGAACGAAACGAGGGCAGGATGTTACCCCGCCAAGCGAGAAGCGGCCCTGATTTGGATCAGGGCCGCTTCGCATCATATCCTTGATTTGCAACTTATCCTGACAGAAACAGGAGCCAATAAAAACCCCGCCGAAGCGGGGTTTTTGATTAGTTGCGGTTGCCGCCAAGCAGGCTCAGCAGGCTCAGGAAAATGTTGTAGATGGAGACATACAGGGTGACGGTGGCGGAGATGTAGTTGGTCTCGCCGCCGCGCACGATCTGCTGGGTAGTCAGCAGGATGGCCCCGGAGGAGAAGAGCATGAACATGGCGGACAGAGCCAGGCTCAGGGCGCTCATCTGCAGGAAGATGTTGGCAATCATGGCCACCAGCAGTACCCAGAAACCGACGAACAGCATGCCGCCGATGAAAGAGAGGTCACGCTTGGTAGTCAGGGCATAGGCCGACAGACCGAAAAAGGTGAGTGCGGTGCCGCCAAGGGCGGTCATCACGATCTCGCCACCACCATTGTTCATGTACATGTTGATGATGGGGCCCAGGCTATAGCCCAGCAGACCGGTCAGGGCGAAGGTGAATACCAGGCCCATGCTGTTGTTGCGGTTCTTCTCGGTCAGGAACATCAGACCGTATACGCCGATGAGGAAGATGGCCCAGTGCAGCGGCGGCATGTTCATCACGGTCGCGATGCCCGCCACCACGGCAGAGAAGCCGAGGGTGAGGGAGAGCAGCATATAGGTGTTACGCAGCACCTTGTTGGTATCGCGTGCGGCACTCTGGGTGCCGGTGTAGATAGAACGGGTATCCATCTTGGGTGTCCTCTTGGTGTCCTGTTGAGGCGGCGAGCGGCCGTCTCGTCATCACTTAAAGCCTAAGCATTCTATGAAGAACAAATAGGGATGACGAGGAACAATTTCAAGCCACCTGCCATTTTGCTCCCGCACACTATCCCACAGGAAATATGTATTGCATATGAACAAGCGCTTGACGTAGTATGCTCGCCGTTCGGAGGGGTGGCAGAGCGGCTGAATGCACCGGTCTTGAAAACCGGCGATGGGCGACCATCCGTGGGTTCAAATCCCACCTCCTCCGCCATATTCAAAGAGAAAGCCCAAGCGGTCACCCGCTTGGGCTTTTTTGTATCTGCGGTTTCTGGCCGAAAATGGCCTTGAATGAAGGCGCCGACAAAGCGCCTTGGCACTTTATGTCCTAGACCAGAATGACCTGCACATTTTTGGCTTTGATCTGCTCGATAACCTCTTTATCCGCATCCTTGCCGGTGATCAGAATGTCGATCTTGCTGGCGGCGCAAAACAGCATGCCTGCCCGTTGTCCCACCTTGCTGCTGTCAGCCAGCACCACCAGTCGGCCGACGTGGTTGAGCATCTTCTGCTCCGCCATGGCGGTCAGCATATCCATCTTGTAGAGACCATCTGCGGTGACACCTTTGCCGCTGGTAAACATCCAGTGCCCGGCATAGAGGGAGGAGATCTCGTCCTGCGGTGCCAGGGTGATGGATTGCGACTTGTTGTATTGACCGCCGATGATCACCACACCGTCATGGTCATTCTCGATCAGGTAGTTGGCGAGCGGGAAGTAGTTGGTGATGACCTGAACATCCTGTCCGCAGATCTCCTGACCCAGCACGAAGGCGGTGGAGCCACAGTTGATGACCGCGCTTTCCCCCGGTTTGATCAGGGCTGCTGCTGCCTGGGCGATGCGCACCTTTTCGCTGTGATTGAGGCTTTCATTGCTGTCGAGAGGAGACCAGTGGGCCTTTCTGGCCTGCATCAGGGCTTCGGCCCCGTTACGCACCTTGCGCAGCTTGCCGGAGTCATTGAGCTTGTTGATATCGCGGCGCGCAGTGGCCGGAGAAATATCAAAGGCTTGCATTATGCTGTTGACCGACAGATGACGTTTCTGATTGAGCAGTTCCAAAATGGCGTTATGGCGATGTGCTTCTGTCATATCATGCCTGATGATGATTGAATCTGATTGGGTGGTGATTATATCGCGCATAGGTGTCGATGACAGCAACCTTGTTAACTCTTCTGATAATGGGCGCTCAGGCGATCGTCAGACCGGCTTGCCGCACGTGTTCGGCCAGTCGAGCCTTGGCCGTTTTCAGGTTGCTGGCCCACTCTTCATCCTTGGCCCACATCTCCAGCACTAGGGGGCCGTTGTAACCGATTTTTGCCAGAGTATGGAAAATGGCGGCAAAGTCGACCTCTCCTTCGCCAATGACCAGATCACGGAACTGCCCGCTGCAACTGGCCGTTACCTTGCGGGTGTCTTTGAGGTGGATCTGCACGATATGGTCTGCACTCAATTGCAGCTCGGTGCAGGTGTCATAGTTCCAGCCGGTGATATTGCCGACATCCGGGTAGGCCATGAAGTAGGGTGAGGGGATCTGCTTTTTCAGCACCTCGAATTTGCTGAGGGAGTTGAGATAGGGGGTATCCATGATCTCCACACCCAGCATGATGCCTGCCCGTTCCGCCATTTTGGCTGCCTCCTTCATCCCGTCGATGAAGTGGCGGTGGGTCTCGTCGCTTTGCGGTTCGTAATAGACGTCGTAGCCCGCCAGCTGGATGCAGCGAATGCCGAGCTTGTACGCCAGATCGATCGCTTTTTCCATGATGATGGCCGCCTGCGCGCGGATGGCCGGATCCTGCGAACCAAACGGAAAGCGGCGATGGGCGCTCAGGCACATGGAGTGCAACGGCAAGCTGTGCTGCTCGCACAAGCGTCTGAGCTGATAGATTTCGCTATCTGACCAGTCGAGCCGTTGTAGTTTTTCATCTGATTCATCAATGGATATCTCGATGAAATCAAAGCCAAGCTCCTTGGCCGACAGAATTTTCTCTTGCCACTCCAGCGCGGAGGGCATCGCTTTTTCATAAAGGCCGAGGCGTAAGGCATGGTCAAAGTGGTGCATACAAGCTCCTGCAGTCAGATAGGGAAATAGCGGTTCAATACCTCGAGGATCCCGCCCTCGTCATTGCTCTCGCTGGTGACCCGGTTGGCCATCTGCTTGATCTCCGGCTCGGCATTGGCCATGGCGATGCCCATCCCCGCGAGGCAGAGCATGGAGGTGTCGTTGTGGTTGTCGCCGATGGCGACCAGTCGAGCCGGGCTGATCCCTTGCTGGTCCAGATAATCCTGCAGTCGCGCTCCCTTGCTGTTGCCGCGGCGGGCAAAATCGACCCGATTGGCCCATGACTGCTCGCCACTGAAGTGTTCGCGTACCCAGGGGTGATGTGAGAAGGCCTGAATGGCGGCGATCTCTCCCTCGGCCACGAACTTCCAGACATGGCTGCTGTTGGCCAGCTCCTCTTCAAACGAGTCAACGCTGGCTACCTGCGGCTGGATCGGCGGCGCAAAGCCGCTGGCCCACTGCTGCAGGGCCGCCACGTAGCGCACCGGCTGATGAGCGGAGTAGACCATGCGGTCAGTGACATACATGACGAGGTTGAGCCGGTACTCCCTTGCCAGCGCGATAAATCGCTGTGCCAGCTGATGGGGAATGGCGTTCTCTGCCAGCACTACGCGCCGGTCGTAGTCGTAAACGTAGGTGCCGTTGCAGCAGATGATGGGAGTGGTCAGCCCCAGTTCGTGGTGATAGGGGTGGGCGGCTGTGTGGTGTCTGCCGGTGACCAGCATGACGGTGGTCTGCTCCTTGATCCTCATGATGGCCTCTTTGACGGCCGGCATGATGGTGTGAGCACTGGTCAGGGTGGTGCCATCGAGATCGAGGGCCAGGGCGTGATAGCGCATCGTCTGATCTTCTTGTTATCCGGTGAGGTGGGGGTAATAGAGGGGGTGATTGAGATGACAGCTTTGCTGGCCCATCTCCATCACCATCCCTCGTATTACCCGACGTCTGACAGGGCGTGCTTACAGGAAGGATTTGTAAGGCAGCTCCGGCTCATCGATGAAGATGTCATCGAACCCGCGCGGGTGCTGGTAGTGCAGCTTGCTCTGGTCGGTCGGGAAGGTGTATTTGCCACCGACTTGCCAGAAGAAGGGGCTGAAGCGATAGCCGAGGCGATCTTTTTTCATGTTCCAGAGCACTTCGATCTCGCGGGGATCGCTTTGGAAGTTGGCCCAGATATCGTGGTGGAACGGGATCACCACCTTGGTGTTGAGGGACTCCCCGGCCCGCAAGATGTCTGATGAGGTCATCTTGTCGGTCACGCCGCGGGGGTTCTCGCCATAAGAGAGCAGCGCCACATCGATCTGGTAGTCATTGCCATGCTTGGCGTAGTAGTTGGAGTAGTGAGAATCACCCGAGTGGTAGAGGTTGCCCCCGGATGTCTTGACCAGATAGTTCACTGCCCGATCATCCATGCCATCCAGAATGCTCTTGTCGGTGGAGGAGACCCCCGCCGGCAGGGTGACCAGCGCGGTACGGTCAAAGGCATCGAGTACCTGGATCACGATATCGCCCACCGGGATCTCGTCACCTACGCGGGCTACCACGCAACGCTCGGCAGGCACTCCCCAGCGCAACCAGAGGTCGACACAGGCTTTCGGGCCGATGAACTTCACATGCTCCCCACAGTTTTGCAGCACGGCAGCCGCCACATTGACGTCGATATGGTCGGCATGATCGTGGGTAGCGAGCACTGCATCGATATCTTTAATCCCGAACGGATCGAGCACGAAAGGTGAGGTTCTCAGGTTGGGTTGCAGCTTGCGCACGCCCCCCATCCGCATCATCTGGTGCTGCTTGTTCATGTAGGGATTGCCATGGGTTCGCTTGCCCGTGCCGCACCAGAAGTCGATGGAGATGTTGGTATTGCCGGCAGACTTCAGCCAGATACCGGTGCAACCCAGCCACCACATGGCGAAGGTATTCGGTTTCACCTCTTCCTGCTCAATCTCTTCATTCAGCCAGGTGCCCCACTCGGGGAAGGTGCTGAGGATCCACGATTCACGGGTGATTTCTTCAATCTTGCTCATCTCACATACCTTTCTGATTTGGATGGTTCACACAGTGGTGATTCATCGGGTGATGACATGACTTGCATGGTTGCGAGTCAGTGATTTGCTTTGATTGGTTGTGACTATATTACCCGTCATTGTGATTATCAATGATTGTGGTGATTGTTTTGTGAGATTAATTGCGGCATATCACAATCAAGAGATGAGCATGTTTTTAAGTGGTTGTATTTATTGGGTTTACTTATTTGTCGCCTATTTTCAGGGATTCTTTGAATCCTTTCATGCGGCTTTGAGTACCCTTTTAACCGAAATTTCACATCCGGATGGTGGAAAAAAGAGATTCTCCCGACCTCGATCTTCATCACAATAAATCACAATGTGATTATGTATGATTATTTTGGATTTGATAGTGAGTGGTGGCAGTTGAATCTGCTCGCGGGGCGTCAGGTAACGCAATGCCCATATGAATGGTGAGATGTCCGCACCAATCCAATAGCCATGAGTTGTCCTCATCTGGACGGAGCATAAATATGGAAACCCTCTACAACGCTTTTTACATCTTTTACAGTCAGGTGATGACCAAGGCACCCCTGCTGTTGGGGCTGGTGACCTGTATTGGCTACCTGTTGCTCAAGCAGGATGGCACGACGGTCGTCAAGGGCACCGTGAAGACCATCGTTGGTTTCATGCTGGTGCAGGTGGGCGCCAGTACGCTGGTGGCCGGTTTCAAGCCGGTGGTGGACAAGATTGCGGAATATCATCACCTCACCGGTTCAGTGATTGATCCCTACACCACCATGATGGCGACCATGGAAACCATGGGAGAGAACTACTCCTGGGTCGGCTATGCGGTATTGCTGGCCCTTGCCCTCAATATTCTGCTGGTGTTGCTGCGGCGCTATACCGGGATCCGCACCATCATGCTGACCGGCCACATCATGTTTCAGCAGGTGGGTCTGATCGCGGTCTTCTATATGGTGATGGGCGCCTCGATGTGGGAAACCATTCTCTATTCCGCCGTTATCATGGCGCTCTATTGGGGGATCTCCTCCAACATCATGTTCAAGCCGACTCAGGAAGTAACCGGCGGGGCTGGGTTCTCCATCGGTCACCAGCAACAGGTCGCCTCCTGGATTGCCACCAAGGTGGCGTCGAAACTGGGTAACAAGGAAGAGAGCGTCGATCACCTGAAGCTGCCAAAGTGGCTGCACATTTTCCACGACAGCATCACGGCGACCGCCATCGTGATGACCATCTTCTTCGGTATCATCCTGCTCTCGTTTGGCCTCGATAATCTGCAACAGATGGCGGGTCAGACTCACTGGTCCATCTACATTCTCGAAACCGGTCTCAAGTTTGCGGTCGCCATTCAGGTCATCGTGGTAGGGGTGCGGATGTTCGTTGCCGAACTCTCCGAGGCCTTCAAGGGGATCTCCGAACGGGTCATTCCCAACGCCGTCCTGGCAATCGATTGCGCCGCTATCTACGCCTACTCGCCGAATGCCATGGTCTTTGGCTTCATGTGGGGGGCTATCGGTCAGTTTCTTGCTGTGCTTGCCCTGCTTGCATTCCAGGCGCCCATCATGATTATCCCGGGCTTCATTCCCATGTTCTTCTCCAACGCCACCATAGGGGTGTTCGCCAACCACTTTGGCGGCTGGCGAGCGGTGATGAAGATCTGCTTCGTCATGGGGATCATCGAGGTGCTTGGCTCTGCCTGGGCTATCCACCTGTTCGCGGTCAATGGCACCAGCTTCAACGGCTGGATGGGGATGGCTGACTGGGCGCTGGTATTCCCGGTGATCATGCAGGGCCTCTCGTTATCTTCCCTGTTCTTCGTGGTGCTACTGGCTGGCGCCGGGCTCTATATGTACTTCGCTTCCCGCACCCTGCGGATGGAAGAGGATATGGCTGTCCCGAGTGCCGCCGTGGCAGAAGAAGCAGCCTCGCCAGCTGAGAGTGCCAAAGGGGGACATGCAGTGCGGATCCTGGCGGTATGCGGCAACGGTCAGGGCTCATCCATGATGATGAAGATGAAGATCGGCAAGTTTCTCGAACAGCGTGGCGTGCCCCATATCATGGACTCCTGCGCCGTGGCCGATTACAAAACCAAGCTGCAGACCACCGACATCATCGTCTCTTCCAAGCATCTTGCCGGCGAGATGAGCCCCGGTGAGGGCAAATTCGTGCTGGGCGTACAGAACATGCTCAATCCCAATTCGTTTGGTGATGAACTGCTGGGCATCATCAAGAACAACTTTGCAAATTAAGCCGATGAGCCTCGCTGCATGTAGCCGCGGGCAAGGAGAACAAGATGAAATTCAAACAATCTCTGATGGAAAACAACTCTGTATTGCTCAACGCGGCCGCCAGCGACTGGCGCAACGCCATCAAGCTGGGCACCGACATGCTGATCCGCTCCGGTGCCGTGGAGCCGCGTTACCACGATGCAATCATCGGCAGCATTGAAAAGATGGGGCCCTATATCGTGATTGCCCCCCAATTCGCGATGCCCCATGCAAGGCCGGAAGATGGAGTCAATCGCACGGCGTTTGCACTGGTCACCCTGACTACGCCGGTGAAATTTGAAGGGGAAGAGGAGCCGGTGGACGTGCTGGTGACGCTGGCGGGCAGTACCTCCGATGAACACATGGAGGGGCTGATGGAGGTGACTCAGGTGCTGGAGGATGAAAACAGCGAGAGCGGGATCAACCTCGAGAAGCTGCGAGCGTGCCAGAGCACCGCAGATGTATTCAACGTCATTGATCAGGCGCTGGCGCAAGTGGTCTGAGGCACCCAACGCGGCCCCGCAAGGGGCCCAGGAGAACGAAATGTACAACTCATTGAAAGAGGCGGTACTGGAGGCCAACCTGCTGTTGCCCCGATACGGTCTGGTTACCCTGACATGGGGTAACGTATCCCAGATAGATCGCAGCTTGGGCGTGGTTGCCATCAAGCCGTCGGGGGTCTCTTACGACAATATGACCGTTGACGATATCGTGGTGGTTGATTTGGCAGGCCAGGTCGTCGATGGGCATTTATCCCCGTCCAGTGATACCGCAACCCATCTGGTTTTATATAAAGCGTTTAAAGGTATTTCCGGTATTGTGCACACCCACTCCCGTCATGGCACTATTTGGGCGCAAGCGGGAATGGATATTCCCGCCTTGGGTACCACCCATGCCGATTATTTCTATGGCGATATTCCCTGCACCCGTCCGCTGACCGAAGATGAAATTCGCGTTGACTATGAAAAAAATACCGGCAAGGTCATTGTCGAAGAATTTCAGCGACGGGCTCTGGATCCGCAGGCCTTGCCAGGCGTTGTCATTACTGGCCATGCCCCGTTTTGCTGGGGCAAGAGTGCGGTGGATGCGGTGCACAATGCGCTGGTGCTGGAAGAGGTCGCCACCATGGCGCTGGCAACCAGAGCGTTGAATCCGGCCATCCATATTGCGCAAGAGTTGTCTGACAAACATTATTTCAGAAAGCATGGTGAGAATGCCTATTACGGCCAGCGCTAATTAGTCGACCCGTTATTTAAATTGCCCATCTATTTATTTAGTGACGTCAGGTTACGGCCCTTTATCGACTTTAAATCAATGGGCCAATCCATTCTGCCAAGGTTTTAAATTGAGGAAATATAGTATGACCAAACCCATGTTACAGATTGCTCTGGATTCTACCGATCTTGCTACCGCCGTGGATATTGCCGATCGTGTCGCCAGTTATGTCGAGGTGATTGAGGTCGGCACTATTCTGGCTTTTGCGGAAGGCATGTCTGCGGTACGCACCATGCGCGAGCGTCACCCTGATCACATTATCGTGTGTGATATGAAGACCACAGATGGTGGTGCCATTCTGGCTCGCATGGCCTTCTCGGCCGGAGCTGACTGGATCACGGTATCGGCTGCCGCACACGTTGCAACCATTGCTGCCTGCAAGAACGTCGCGGACGAGTTTGGTGGGGAGATCCAGATCGAGATCTATGGCAACTGGACGCTGGATGATGCCAAACAGTGGGCCGATATGGGGATCACCCAGGCTATCTATCACCGCTCGCGGGATGCCGAGCTGGCCGGGGTCAGCTGGACCCAGGCCGATTTGAGCAAGATGCGCGCGCTCTCCGAGCTGGGGCTGGAGCTGTCGATCACCGGCGGTATCGTGCCGGAAGATATCCATCTGTTTGAAGGGATCCGGGCCAAGACCTTTATCGCCGGGCGGGCATTGGCATCGGAAAGCGGTCAGGCAACCGCCGAAGCGTTGCGCAGCGAGATAAACAAATATTGGTAACAGGAGCAGGGTATTAGCGAATAAAGGCCCCGGAAATATCCGGGGCCTTGTTGTTGAAGGGGTTAGATCCGGCCCTGATAGCGCAGGGGGAAGCGGCCTTGACTGTCGGGTTGGCCGAGGAAGGGGAGCCCCTGCTGCATCTGCTCTGGCAGGGCCGGGCCTGGTTTCAGGCTGCCCTGAAACAGGTATTGGCCATTGGGTTGCAGCTCGAGGCGACCGCTGGTCTGTACCGCATCGGAGCCCTGCTTGAGCTCGGCAACCAGTCTGGAGTCGAGGCAGGTGAGTTTCACCTCGGGATCGGCCAGATCCAGCTTGCCCGCCGGGGTATCGGCGCTGGCGTTGTACCAGTCGAGGTTGCCGTAGAGGTTGTCGCACCAGGGGTTGCCCTGGGCAAACTGATCCACCTTGAGTTGCAGCTGACCGGTGAGGGTGACCGGGAAGGGGAGTGGCAGCGGGATGCGTGCCATTACCCAGGGGGCCGGGGCATTGAGGGTCAGGTCGCGGCCGAAGGCGGCACCATTCCAGCCGACAACGCCCTGACCGTTGAGGCTGTTGCGCTCGCCAAAGCGAATGGCCACTTCGGGGGCGAAGCGCAGCAGTGACCAGCCATTGAGATCCCAGCGCAGCTGGCTGATGGATTCGCTGGCATATTGCAGCCGGGCAATCTGGCCGCTCCACAGGGTGCCGCTCACTCCTTCCATCTTCAGCAGGCTGGCAACGTTGGCGGGCAGCGGCAGATAGCGCACCACCAGCGCCGCAGGCAGGGTCGCCAACAGGAAGACGAAGTAGGCTGCCAGAAACAGGCTGGCAATCAGGATGCGTTTTTTCATTGGGGACGACTCAACTGCAAACGTCTGACCTTGACCAGACCCGGGGCCAGCTCCTCGCGGGCCAGCTCGATGATTTGAACCTGAATGCCGTGCTGTTCTACCAGGGTGGCGAGCCAGAGCAGCAGATCATCGAACGGGACCGTATCGATCCACACCTGCAGCTCCTGCCCCTGTGGTTGCAGGCGGGCAATCTTGATCTTGTGGTTGAAGGCGGTACGGTTGACGACCCCCTCCAGGGTGCCGCTGGTGTCTATCTGGCGCCCCTGACCGCCCTGCATGGCCAGCACCTCTTCCCCTTTCTCCTTGAGCCAGGCGAGGGTCTGTTGCTGGTTTTGCACCTGACGTTCGCGCTCGGCGATGCGGTTGTCGAGAGGATGCCAGACGCTCCAGTAGAAGAGGCCGACCAGCAGCAGGATGCTGCCTGCCACCACCAGTCGTTGTTCCCGTGCGGTGATGCCCTGCCACCAGCTCTGCAATTTTTCCATCATGATGATTTACCCTTGAGCACCAGCGCCCCTTCAACCTTGCCCTCGGTGCTGCGCACCTCGCCCTGCTGCACCTCGAAGCGCTTGCCCGCCAGCTCGCGGAACCGCTCTATCTCGGCAAAGCCGGGGGCGGTCACCTGCAGCCGCAGCTCGCGGCGGCTGGCATCAAAGCGCATTACCTGCGGCTTGAGACCGGGTACTTCGGCAAAGGTGGGGGCCAGTTCGGTGAGCATCAGCAGCATGCCGTTCTGCGGCGCCTGACCCATCAGCCGCAGGTGCTGGGTCATCTGGCTGCGCACGTTCACGATGCGGCTTTCGTTAGGGAAGATGCGGCTGTAGACCTGACGGATCTCCGCCTTGAGCGCCTTGTCCTGCTCTGCCAGTTGATGCAGCTGGACACCGCGCTGGACGAGGGCCACCAGCAGCAAGAGCGCGGCGGTAATGGCCACCTTGCGCCACTGCAACCAGTAGCGGGCATATTCGGTCTGTGGCCGGTAGGGGCCGGTCAGCAAGTTGGCGCGGCAGGTGAGGGCCCCCTTGGCCAGCAGCAGCATGGGGAGCTCGGGCTCGGCCGGCAGCCAGTTGGCCGCCGCAATGGCAGGCGCCGGGGTATGGCTGTGAATGGTGACGGGGTCGGCTTCGGCGGCCAGCAAGATGGCCAGCAGCGACTCGTCGGCCACAATCCCCTGGCAGGCGTTCTGGCGGATCAGCCACTCGGCGCCGAGCTGCAGGGCAGACCAACCCTCTGCAGCCTGCGGCAGTGCCAGCACATCGGGCAGCAGTTGCTGACTTCTAAGGCCGGCAGCGTCGAGCCAGCCGAGCCACTCGGCCATCTTCTGGCGATCCACCGCCATCAGGTCGACCTGCGGGCCGTCGTGGGCCAGCACCACCAGATGCAGCTCATCCACGTCGGAGGCAATCTGCTCTTCAAGCAGATAGGGTAGGGCCGCCGCCGACTGGCGGTTGTAGCGCCCCGGCAGGGTGACGCGGCGGAAGATCAGATCGCTGCCCGGCACCAGGGTGACCACGGGGCGGCCGCCAGCGCGCTCCTGCAGCTCGCCCAGCGCGTCAGCTGAGGGGAGCTCGCCGGAGGCGATGATCTCCTGCTCCTGACTCGACCAGACCAGCCAGGCGACCGGTTGTTGTTTGGTGGTCCCCAGACGGATGACCAGACTCTCGCTCACGCATCTCTCTCCTGCGATACCGGTTCGCGCGGGCCAGGCCAACGCAACCGGTGCGCAGCCCGCAGGCTGCATCCAATGTTTGCCCTGCCGGGAGTCGCTCCCGTCAGCGCTTGTTTATTCGGCGCCGCTATTGAGGCGGCGCAGCATGACCAGCTTGTTGTCCTTGCCCCGCTGGAAGATGCTCTCCAGCCAGGCACGACTGTCGCCGATTTCGGCGACCACGCGGGCCTCGAAAAAGTCGCTCTTGACCACCAGCGCCTCTTTAAGCCCCTTGACGCTCTCAAGAGGCACGGGCAGCTGATCCGTCATCAGCTTGGTCTCTTTCCACCCCTTTTTTGGCCGCTCGGTCAGTACCCGCTTGGCGTCATCGCTACCAATCTTGCCCAGATAGAGGGCAGCCAGCAGCTCGGGGCGTTCCGGCAGCAGGGTGTTGATATTGATCTTCAGCTTGTCGCTTGGCAGCGTGCAGACATAGGGGGCCAGTTTGGCATAGACCCTGGCCGTTACGCCGCGTACCGCCCGCAGCTCATCCTTGCCCAGCATCCACTGGTTGGCGGTGAGGTAGGGAGGCTTCAGTCCCTCGTAGTAGGCATCCTCGGCGCCGAGGCTGGAGACCAGCACCGTATCCTTGTCCGTCCAGTCGCGGATGGCATCGGTGAGCTGGGCCGCCTCGTAATCATCCATCGCCAGCTCCTTGAGCAGGGCGCGAAACACCTGCACCGGATAGGGCTGCTGTTCCAGCTCTTCCCCGTTGTTGCCCGCCTGATTGGGTACGCTCAGGCTGTTGAGGTTGAAGCAGGATTGCAGGTCGGTCACCTCGCCCTTGAGCTGGCCATCATCGACCGGAAACACAGTATTCTTGCTGGCCCACTTCTGGCCGAGGCTCACCACCTCGGGGTCATCCTTGAAATCCTGCGCCAGCACCTTGCTCACCAGAGCTTCCGCCGAGAGGGCATACCACCAGGCTTGCTTGCCGGCGGTGACATTGCTGGTACGGCGCAGCTCCAGCTGCAGACGGCCGCTCATGTTGCTGGCGATGATCACCATCACCGAGAGGATCAGCAGCACCACCAGCAGGGCCATGCCGCTCTGGCGACCGGGGCGTACAGGGTTAGTTCGCATTGGAACTTCCCCCGTTCTGGTTGCCGCCATTGCTGTTGTTACCGCTGTTATTGCCGTTGCCGCCATTGTTACCGTTATTGCTGTCGCCGCCCTGATTGGGATTGCTGCTCTGGCTGTTCTCTTCGGCGCGCTGGCCGCCGGCGCCAATCAGAAATTGCCGGCGAATGGTGCCGTAATCCTCCAGATCCAGCTCGACCGCGAGCCCGTAAGGGAGCACGCTGCGCTGGGTCCACTCCTCCTTCCAGCTCCCCTTGTCGTAGAAGTAGAGGCGAAACGCGGTGACGCCGGTCAGAAGCGGCTGGGTGCGTGGCTCGGTGCCGATCACCGGATCCGGATAGAGGTAGCTGAGGCGCTCCAGCTTCTGATCCTTGAGTCGCCAGCCGACCCGCTGCAGATGGGAGCGGGGCAGCATGCCGTCCGGGTTGAGCCAGCCGCTGCGCATAAAGGCCATGCCCCAGTCATCGCTCTGCTGGCCAAAACGGGAGGCGGCCAGCAGCACCTTATTGTTCTCTCCCTCGATGCGGCCGCTGCGCGGCACCATCTGGGTGACATCCCGCTCCAGCAGGGTGAAGGCGAGCTGCAACTCGGAGAGGCGGGCCTCCTTGCGCTTGGCTACCTCATCGCTGGTGAGCACCCCCTGCAGCACCTGATAGGCGCCCATGCTGAGAGTGGCGAAGATGGCGATGGCCACCAGCATCTCCAGCAGGGTAAAACCACGGTGACGGGAGGGGCGGGTGTTGCTCGGGATCATCGGTTGATATAGGTCCGCATCATGGCGATCGGGTTCTCGGCCTTGGCCTCGGTGCGCACTTCCATCTCAAGCGCCTTGAAGTTGCTATCGCTGGTCGCGACGCCGCGATAGCGCCAGTACCAGGTCTGCCCGGCCATCTGCTCATCCCCTTCTACCCAGCTGTCGCCAGGCCACTTGTTCTCGAGCTTCTGCTGCACCAGCTGGTTCTCCACCACCCAGGTAGCGAGGGTCTTCTCTTCCAGATAGTTGAGGGCCGAGAGGTGTTCGCTGGCGGTCTTCATCACCGCGAGACCCGCAATGGCAAAGACGGCCAGCGCCACCATCACTTCGAGTAGTGTCATGCCCCGAGCGTTCATTCGCTCACCTCTTCATCCTCATCGCCGGTGAGCAGGGTGAGGCGGCCGAACTCGTCCCCCTTGACGATGCGGGTGTAGCGCACCTCGTCATCCTGCTGGCTAAAGGTGAGGGTAAAGGGAGTCAGCTCGCCACCGGGGAAGATAAGCAGCTGCGGGGTGCGCTCCTTGTCATCCCGCTTCTTCTCGCGCTCTTCATCGGGATCGGGCTGCCAGCCAAATCCCTCCAGCTCCAGGGTCAGCACCATGTTCTCCGGCAGTTGCACCTGACCCAGTTGCTTGTCACCGGTCAGGGCCAGCCACTTGCGATCCTTGGCCTGACGCTGCATAAACTGCCAGCCATTCTCCTCGACGCGAATGCCCACCAGCCGGCCATCCATCACCGCGTACTCCTGCGCCAGCTGCAGGGTTGCCATCAGGCGGCGCGCCTGCTTGTCGATCTCCCTGTCACCTTTTGCGCCACCCATACTGAGGGTGACGGCGGTGGCCACCAGCCCCATCAGCATGGCGACCAGCAACACTTCCAGCAGGGTAAAGCCGGATTGGCGGTGAGAGGAGAAAGCGGGCTTCATGCAGCCAGCTCACAATGAGTGCGGTGAGGAAGCATTACTTATTGGAAATCCTTCAGGTTCCAGTTGCCGATGTCGTCATCGGTACCGGCTTCGCCATCCTGACCCATGGAGAAGATGTCGATCTTGCCGTACTGGCCCGGGCTCAGCAGCTGATACTGGTTGCCCCAGGGATCTTGCGGCAGGCGCTTGATGTAGCCGCCATCGCGGTAGCTGCGCGGCGCCGGGTCGATGGAGGGTTTGGTCACCAGTGCTTCCAGACCCTGTTCGGTGGTCGGGTAGCGGTTGTTGTCCAGCTTGTACATGTCGAGGGCATTTTCCAGCGCCACGATGTCGGAGACCGCTTTCTGCTGGTCAGCCTTTTCCTTGTTGCCCATCAGGTTGGGCACCACCAGACTGGCCAGAATGCCGAGGATCACGATGACCACCATGACTTCCAGCAGGGTAAAACCGGATTGACGACGTTTGTTCATGAGTTGCTCCGTAACGAATGAGATGGGATGGCCCATCAGAGAGTGATTACTGGGTGGGTTCGACGGGCCGCCAACGGGCCGCCGAACGCCGGAAACTTACATATTCACCATGTTGTTGAGCTCGAGGATCGGCTGCAGGATCGACATCACGATAAACAGCACCACCCCGGCCATGGAGACCACCAGCATGGGTTCGAACACCCCGAGGGCAATATTGACCTGGGATTCAAACTCCCGATCCTGGTTGTCCGCCGCCCGCTCCAGCATGCTGTCGAGCTCGCCGCTCTGCTCGCCGGAGGCGATCATGTGCAGCATCATGGGCGGGAAAATCTTGGTCTCGGTCAGCGACTTGCGCAGACTGGTCCCCTCGCGTACCCGTTCGGCGGCCTCGAGAATGCGCATTCTGGCAAAATCGTTGGAGAGCACTTCACCGGCGATCTTCATCCCCTCCAGCAGCGGCACCGCGCTGGCGTTGAGGATGCTTAAAGTACGGGCGAAGCGGGCGGTATTGAGACCGCGGCTGACCCGGCCAATCACCGGCAGGCCGAGCAGCACCTGATGCCAGCGCCGGCGGCGCTTCTCATCGGTGAGCCACCAGCGCCAGACAAAGCTGGCGATAAAGAGCAGCAGCAGGAACCAGAGGCCGTAGGCTTGCATCAGCTCGCTGGTACCGATGAGAAAACGGGTGGTGCCCGGCAGCTGCTGGCCCATGTGTTCAAACTGGGCTACTACCTTGGGCACCACGGCGGTGAGCAGGATCGAGATAACCCCGATGGCGACGCAGGTGAGCACGATGGGGTAGATCATCGCCTGCAGCAGCTTGGTGCGCATATGCTGGCGTTGTTCGGTGTAGTCGGCGAGGCGGTTGAGCACCTTCTCCAGATGACCCGACTTTTCACCGGCCGCCACCATGGAGCGAAACAGCTGGTCGAACACATGGGGAAAAGCCCCCAGCGAGTCGGCCAGCGAATAACCTTCCACCACCTTGCTGCGCACGGTCGCCACCAGACTGCGCAGGTGAGCTTTTTCGCACTGCTCGGCCACCGCCTTGAGCGCCTCTTCAATGGTGAGACCGGCCCCCACCAGAGTCGCCAGCTGGCGGGTGATCAGGGCCAGCTCAGCAGTGGAGGCGCCACGCCGAAACAGGGCGAAGCGGGTCGCCTCCCGTTTCGCCTTCTCGGTGGTTTCGTTTACCTCGAGCGGGGTGAGCCCCTGTTCGCGCAGCAGCTGGCGTACCTGACGGGCGGAATCCCCCTCCATCACACCGCTCTTGCTGCGCCCCTTGCCGTCGAGGGCCTTGTATTCGAATGCCGCCATCTCAATCTTCCCGGGTCACGCGCAGCACCTCTTCGAGGCTGGTCTGCCCCTTGAGTACCTTGTCGATGCCGTCGCGGCGAATACTGGGGGTGTGGCCGCGGATCAGCCGCTCGATGGCCATCTCGCCGCTGGCGCCGTGGATCGCCTCGCGCACCGCTTCATCGACCACCACCAGTTCATGGATGCCGGTCCGACCGCGATAACCGGTGTGGTTGCACTGCTCGCAGCCCACTGCATGCCAGATATGCTGATCCGGCTCCAGCTTGATCCCCATGGCGAGGCGCTCCTGCTCGGTGGCCGGACGCGAGGCGCGGCAATCGGGGCAGAGGGTGCGCACCAGCCGCTGGGCCAGAACCGCCAGCAGGGAGGAGGAGAGCAGGAAGGGCTCGATCCCCATGTCCCGCATCCGGGTGATGGCGCCGATGGCAGTGTTGGTGTGCAGGGTCGACATCACCAGGTGACCGGTGAGGGAGGCCTGCACCGCGATCTGGGCGGTCTCGAGGTCACGGATTTCCCCCACCATCACCACATCCGGATCCTGGCGCAGGATGGCGCGCAGGCCGCGGGCGAAGGTCATGTCTACCTTGCTGTTGACCTGGGTCTGACCCACCCCTTCGAGGTCATATTCGATGGGATCTTCGACGGTCAGGATGTTGCGATCCCGCGAGTTGATCTCGGAGAGCGCCGCATAGAGGGTGGTGGATTTACCGGAACCGGTCGGGCCGGTGACCAGAATGATGCCGTGGGGCTTGCGGATAAGCTCGCTGATGATGCTGCGGTTGCGCGCCGTCATGCCGAGCTGCTTGAGCTCGAGGCGAATGGTATTCTTGTCGAGCAGACGGAGTACCACCCGCTCGCCGTAGCTGGACGGCATGGTGGAGACACGCACGTCGACGGCGCGGCCGCCGATGCGCAATGAGATGCGGCCATCCTGCGGCACCCGCTTCTCGGCGATATCCATCCGCGACATCACCTTGATCCGCGAGACCAGGAGCGAGGCCAGCTTGCGATGGGGACGCAGGATCTCCCGCAGCACCCCATCGATGCGAAACCGGATCACCAGCGCCCGCTCGAAGGTCTCGATATGGATATCGGAGGCCTCCTCCTTGATCGCCTCGCTCAACATGGCGTTGATGAGGCGAATGATGGGGGCATCGTCATCGGCATCCAGCAGGTCTTCGCTCTGGGGCAGCTCTTCGGCCAGGGCGAAGAAGTCCATCTCGTTGCCGAGATCTTCCATCAGCTGGCGCGCCTCGGAGGAGTCACGCTGATAGTGGGCCATCAGCAGCTCTTCGAAGGCATCGTTGTCAAGTTGCTCCACCGCAAAGGCACAGCCCGCCACCCGGCGAACTTCCAGCAGGGTCTGCGGGGTGACGCCGGTACGACACTGCAGCACAGGTGCGCCGTCACGCTCGCTGAGGATCACCCCGAAGTTGCGGGCAAACGCAAAGGGGAGCTCGGGCAGCGGGGGAGGCAGGCTGCTCCCGTCGAGATGATAGGCACTCATCAGGGGCGGCTCTGCACAAAGGGAGTGGTACTTTCTACAGCGCTCTGCTGGCGAACCTTCATCTGTTCAACCTGCTTTTGTACTTCCTTTTGCAGCTCGGGCGACATCATTACATCCTGACCATAAGCCGGTAGTACCTGGCGTTTGGGCGAGGTGAGATAACCCTCCTGGGCGGCCGCATCCAGCTGTTCGGCACGGAACAGGGAGTACTTGTTGCTGGAGATGCCGGAGTAGACGTCGGCATCGCGCAAGATAGTGGGCCGGATAAAGACCATCAGGTTGCGTTTGGAAGTGCTGTTGGAGGTGGAGCGGAACAGGTAACCCAGCACCGGAATATCACCGAGCAGCGGTACCTTGGAGACCTCTTCCTTGGTCTGTTCATCCATCAGACCACCCAGCACCACGGTTTCACCACTCTTCACCAGCACGGCATTCTTCACGGTGCGGGTATCAAAGGTCGGACCGAGATCGGCTGTACCCGAGGCTTGGGTTTTGGCTACGCTGGAGACCTCCTGCTCGATGGTGAGCAGCACCGAATCCCCTTCGTTGATCTGCGGAGTAACGGTTAGCTTGGTACCGACCGTCTTGCGTTCGATGGTGTTGAAGATGTTGTCGCCGGAAGTGGAGCTCTGTGAACCGGTCTGGACTGGTACCTCCTGGCCCACGTTGAACGATGCCTCCTTGTTGTCCATGGTGACGATGCTCGGCGTGGAGAGAATATCGTTCTTGGTATTGGAGGCGAGCGCCGTGGCCAGCATGACCCAGTCGCCGTGATAGAAACCGGCGGCCATCCCGTTGAAGCCTTTGAGCAGTTCTTTGGCTCCGTCAGAATTGCCATTCTGGTAATCCTTGCCTGCCGCAATGGCGCCGCCAAGTGGCAGGTTGGTGTTGTTAAACTGGGTACCACCGCCATTGGCATTGCCCCACTGAACGCCGAGGTTGAGGCCATCGCCATCCTGCATCTCGACGATGATCGCCTCTACCAACACCTGGGCACGGCGAATATCGAGCTTGGCGATCACCTGCTCCAGTTCTGACATCACATCCGGTTGGGCGGTGATGACCAACGCGTTGGTGGTTTCATCGGCAGAGATGGCCAGCTTGCCACCGCCGATACTGCCGCCACCGCCCATGGAGGCCGCGTTGCCGCCCCCCTTCTTGTCCGCTTCGATACTGGAGCTGACCCCTTTGAGGACATCAACAAGATCCTTGGCCTTGCCATATTTGAGGTAGAAGACCCGGGTATTGCCCTGGCTCTGCAGGTCGCGGTCGAGCTGGTGTACCATCTGGATGATGCGGGCGCGTGCTTTCGGTTCACCACTCACCACCACCGAGTTGGTGCGCTCGTCGGCGACCACCTTGGGGGCCAGCAGCAGGCTGGTGGTGCCCCCTTGCGGATTGCTATCCTTGTTGAGATTGGTCACCAGCCGCACGATTTCGCCCGCCGAGGCGAACTTGAGCTTGATGATGTCTACATCCTGATCGCCAGCGCGGTCGACCCGGTTGACCACTTCCACCAGCCGGTTCACCACGGCGGCGCGGCCAGTGATGAGCAGCACGTTGGAGGGCTCGTAGTGCACGACGTTGCCGCCACCGGCGTTATCGTTGAGCTGACGTAGCAGAGGGGCCAGTTCGCGCACCGAGACGTTGCGCACCGGTACTACCCGGGTCACCATCTCGTCGCCGGAGCCCGGGTTACTGCCATCCACCACCGGAATGGCGGAGGTCTTGGCATCGCGCGAGCGCAGTACCTTGAGCACGCCGTTATCCATCGGCACCACGGCAAAACCGTAGACGTCGAGCACGCTCAGGAAGAACTGGTAGTACTGCTCCTCGTTGAGCAGGTCGTAGCTGCGGACGTTGATCTTGCCGCGCACCGAGGGCTCGATGATGATGGTCTTGTTGAGATTCTTGCCCACCGTGTTGATGAACTCTTCGATATCGGCGTTCTTGAAGCTGGCCGAATACTCGGTGGCCCAGGCTGATCCTGCCATCATCAGTGCCGCCGCTATGGTGGCCAGACGCCAGCCTTTCCCTTTATTGGTCATTCTTGGTACGACTCCAAAATCATTATTCTGACAAGCGAACATAGACATCGAACTGTTCACCCTGCCGCTCGACGGTCACTGTCAATTCGGTAGCACCAGCCAGCTGCTGCATCGCCTGCATGGCCTGCATGTTGTCACGCAGATCCAGGCCGTTGATGCTGATGGCCAGATCATTGGCCTGCAGCCCGCTCTGGTTGAAGAGTTCCGGATTGTTGCCCGGATTGAGGCGATAGCCCGCCAGGCGGCCATCCACCTGAACCGGTGAAATATTGAGGTAATCGGTGATCTTGCCGGGATCGCTCATCAGCTCGTTGCGCACGGAGGAGAGCGGAGCGTTACCGCCTTGTTGGGGCAGGGGCTTGCCGTACTCTTCGCCATCGAGCATCAGGGTTTCGTCGCGGCCATCGCGCTCTATGATGACCCGGTCGGGGTAGACCTGACGGATCCGTGCCTGGGTACCGTCGATGAGATCCCCCACGCTGTAGGAGTTCTGAATCCCCGACATGGCGATGATGGCGATCGATTTGGCCGGATCGGAGCTGGCCAGCACGCCGTTGAGCTGGGCATTGAGCTGGGTCCGCGGTGCGTTGGCGGCGACCTCCTTGATCTGTTGCACCTTGGGGATTGCCTTGCCAAACAGGGAGAGGCGGCTCACTTCACCCAGTTCAAGACGGGGAGCACTCTGGCCCGCAGTTGCAATGACGGAGGGCTGCCACGGCTGACTGCTCTGGGGCGTGGCCAGGGCGAGCAGACGCCAAGTGAGGTTGGCACACTGCTGGGCCAGCAGGATCAGCAATAGCAGAAAGACCGCCTGAGTGATGCGGGCCATGGGAAGCCGCCGGCACTGGGCCAGCAGCTTGATCAAGATCTCATCCCTGGATGGTCGGGTCATGTTCGTCAACATTGTTTCGGGCTTTGGTGCAGCTGGCTATTGTGTACGGCGAGCCGTTTGGACACAACGTTCGTGCGGTTGCAATCGGCAAAACTTGATATTTCATCACACCTTGAGCGTTCCATTGCTTATTAAAGAGGCAACCAAGTGCCTGTCTGCACCCTGGTTGTGGTGAATCTCAGCCCTGCCAATCCTGCAGCGCCTTGAGGGTGACACTCTGGCCACCCACATCCAGCACCATGTACTCCTGAGCGATGGTAGCGAGGCGTACCCCCGGAGCAATCTCGCTCCCCTCCCGGTATTCACGGCCATTGAGCACCACCGCCCGTTTGGCGGGGTTGGATGAGAACACATGGGAACCATAGCTGAACGTGGGAACCTGCTGGCGGATCGAAAGCGGCGCGGCATTAAGCGGCATCAGCTGGGCTGGCTGCACGCTCTGGGGCACTGTACCCGACTCCTGTTGCAGCGGTGTTTCGTTGAGGGCGCGCATCAGCTGTTCGGCCAGGGTTGGTCGACTGGCTGCCGGATTGCTGGTGGTGGCGGCAACCTTGGGCTGCTGCACCACCGGCTCCGGCAGGGGAGGTGGCAGCGGCCGTGTCACCATCGCCTTGGGCTCCACTCGCACGAAGGGCGGGGTGACCACTTCTTTCACCTCGACCTTCTCCTCGATGGGGCGCAGGTGGATCAGGTGCCAGCCATAGTTGGCGCCAGCGCCGAGCAGCAGGGCGAGCGGAGCAAGTAGCCAGACGAGGCGGCGGGATGTCCTCGCCTCTTCGCGGGGCATGGCAAGCCCCATGGCGGGGATACAGGTTTGTGGCTGCGGTTGCTGTGCGCGGTGCAGCGCCTTGAGCAGGGTAGACATCAGGAGGCCTCCTCCAGTCTGGGCATGGGTTCACCGGAGAGGGCGTTGAGGCGCAGCAGGGTATTGCTGCCGGCGATGCCGTCAGGGTTGAGCCCCTGATCCCGCTGGAACTGCTGCAGTTTGTTCTTGAGCTCGCCATCGAAGCGGCGCACCTTGCGCTCGGGCTGTTGTAGCGCGCGGCTCAGGGCATTGTCGAGCCACTGGATCTGGGCCTGCCCCGCATTGTTGCCGATCAGGCTGGCGCCCCCCTTGGGCATGCGCCAGAGCAGGGTGTAACTGCCGCCCCAGTTGTCGCTGAGCCACTGTCTCTCAACCTGCCAGCTCTGGTTGCCGATCATCAGGCGCGCCTGCTTGGGGCCGAGTGTGACCAGGGTGGCGTAGTAGATGCCGCCCGTCTCGTCGGTAAGGCTGACCATGGCGGGGTATTGCAGATTGCGCAGCTCGTCGAGGCTCGCTTCCCCCTCCTGACAGCGCAGGCCGGCGCGGGGGGCGTTGTCGCAGGTGGCATCCTCCAGCTCGGGCTCGTAGCCCCAGACCCGGTAGAGATTCTGCATTGCGCCCTCGGGGTCGAGCGCCTGATTGATCGCCTCGGTAAGCTGCTCCTGCTGCTCGGCGGTCTCATCGACGGTAACCGGTACCTCGACCTTGACCACCGGGCGGGTGGGGAATACGCCGAAGAACTGCCAGCCCCACCAGCCAGCCGCCACCAGCAGTGCGCCAGCCAGCGCGACCGCAAGGCCGGAGAGCCAGCTCCCCTCGTCGCGGATCCCGCTCACCTCAAAGGCGGCCTGACTGATGTCGCCATGGACAATTTTGTAGCTGCCACGGGCAAAGGCGGCGATCAGGGCGCGGTCGCAGATGAGGTTGATAAGACGGGGAATGCCACCGCTCAGGCGGTGGAGGGTCTGGATTGCCCTGGGGGTAAAAATGGGCTGCACGCAGCCGGCGACCTGCAGCCGGAAGCGAACATAGGCATCGACATCGCCGGCACCCAGGGGCAGCAAGTGGTAGCGAGCGGTAATGCGCTGGGCCAGCTGGCGCAGCAGGGGCTGGCGCAACATCTGCTGCAGCTCTGGCTGACCGATCAGCACCACCTGCAGCAGCTTTTTCTCATCGGTTTCGAGGTTGGTCAGCAGGCGCAGCTGCTCCAGCACCTCTGGCAGCAGATGCTGGGCCTCATCCACCAGCACTACGCTGCGCTTGCCTGCCGCCAGATTGGCCAACAGGTGGTCGCGAATAAGGTCGAACAGCAGCTTGATCCCCGCTTCGGCGGGGTAGGCAAGCTGAAACTCGTCACAGATGGCCGCCAGCAGATCCCGCTCGGTCAGCGAGGGGTTGAGGATATAGGCGATCTCGGTCTCGGCGGGCAGCTGTTGCAGCAGGCAGCGGGAGACCGTGGTCTTGCCGGTGCCTACTTCGCCGGTCAGTAGCACAAAGCCGCCGCCATCCTGCAATCCGTAGCTGAGATGGGCCAGAGCCTCCCCGTGCCGCTCGCTCATATAGAGATATTTGGGATTGGGCGAGATGGAGAACGGGTGTTCCGAGAGGCCAAAGAACTGTGTGTACATGAGGGATTCTTTTGTGACCAGTTACAGGTAAAAAATATTTCCGGATGATAGCAAACCTCGCATTCATTGGAAGCTATCCGAGTGGACAAGAGACAAATGACGGCACTTTCCCTTCATCTTGTGATCCAGAGTCGGGATTGTGCCGCTCAAACGGTCAAAAAATAGCGGTGATTTGCAAAAATAAGTTTATTGTCAACAGCTTGGGGGGGCGAAGTTTTCACCTGTCGGTTCGTTAACGGGTTTGCCGACTCAGCGATGGTCCTTAAATTTGGCCGCTATCTCCTTGAACTGCGCCTCGCAGGCGAGAAACGCGTTGACTATGTTCGGGTCGAAATGACTGCCGCTTCCTTTCACGATGATCTCCTTCGCTTCCTCATGGCTGAAGGCGGGTTTGTAGACCCGTTTCGAGATGAGGGCATCGTAGACATCCGCCACCGCCATCAGCCGCCCGGAGAGGGGAATAGCCTCACCCGCCAGCCCTGCCGGATAGCCGCTGCCATCCCACTTCTCGTGGTGGGTGAGGGAGATCTCCCGCGCCAGCCGCAGGAAGGAGTTGGAGCCCAGCTGCGCCTCGGCGCTCGCCAGCGCATCAGCACCGATCTGCGGGTGGCGCTTCATGATGGCGAACTCCTCATCGGTCAGCTTGCCCGGCTTGAGCAGGATGGCGTCGGGAATGCCCACCTTGCCGACATCGTGCAGCGGGGCAGATTTGAACAGCAGATCGATGGTGGCATCATCCAGTGGATAGCGATCCCAGTCGCTGAGGCTCAGATGCAGTGCCAGCGCCTTGACGTAGTGCTGGGTGCGGATGATATGGGCGCCGGTCTCGTTGTCGCGGGTCTCCGCCAGCGAGGCGAGCCCGAGGATAGCCACATCACGGGTCAGGTTGAGCTCATCGCTGCGGGATTTCAGCTCACCGATCATCTGATTGGTGCTGGCGGCGATAAGGCCAAACTCGTCATCCCGGGTGACCGGCACCCGGGCATCGAAGTCACCGCATTGCACTCTGGCCATGGTGCTGGTCTGGTGGCGCAGGGAGAGGCCAAGGTTGCGGCCGTAGCCGTGAATGATGAGGGCGAGATAGCTGAAGGTCACCGTCATCACGAAGGCGATCTCCCACAGGATGTAGTGCTGGGCCTCGACTCTCGGCAGGCTGCGCTCCACCGTCACCAGCCACTCCAGATCTTTGTTGAACAGCAAGAAGAATACGCACCCCAATAAGGTGAGGGTTGCCAGGGTAAAGAGGGTGAACTTGCGTGGCAGCGGCATGGCCAGCGGATGGCTCAGTGCCAGGCTCTGCTCGGCTTGCCGTGCTCTGGCCCGATGCCAATCCCGCTCCAGAGTCAGGTCGGCCGCCACCAGAAAGCCGAGGGTGGTCATCCCCAGCAATACCTTGAGGTGACTCTCCAGCGGAAAGTCGTGGGCCAGGGCGTTGTAGCCCGAGAGCAGCAGTGCTCCCAGCAGGTAGAAACCTACCTCCAGTCCAAACCCGTCCAGCCCGTTACGCGGCAGGGGCTGCCTTGAGAGCAGCCGGTTGCGCACGGCGAACATGATGGCGAACGTCACCAGGGTAGGCCCCAGTAGCTGGGGCAGGGTGAGGCTCTCAAGAAACGGGCAAACCTGCCAGCCATAGAGACAGAAGAGTGACAGGGTTACCCCGTAGTGCAGGGCGCAGCGCCCCGAGATTCTCATCATGATTTCACCTGAACAGCGTTTTTGTTGTTATGGCCGCCGCGACAGGCGCACCATCCTCAGCACCGTTGCAGCAGCAGGCTACCGATAGAGTAGCCGGCGCCAAACGAGCAGAGGACGCCGCGAGCCCCCGCAGGAAGGTCGCGATTGTACAGATGAAACGCGATGATGGAACCCGCCGAGCTGGTATTGCCATAGCTATCGAGAATGACCGGCGCCTCCTGCTGGCTGGCATCGTGACCGAGCAGCTTGCGGCCGATGAACTGGTTCATGGTGAGGTTGGCCTGATGGAGCCAGAGCCGGCTCAGGCTCTCGGCAGGCCAGCCCTGCTCATCGAGCTGGCCGGCAATCTGGTCGCACACCAGCGGCAACACCTCCTTGAACACCTTGCGCCCCTGCTGGCGAAACAGCTTGTCGTCGCTGTAGCGGGTACGCGGGCTCAGCCGGTTCAAAAAGCCGAAGTTGTTGCGGATGTTGTTGGAGTACCGGGTTACCAGCTTGCTTGCTACCAGTTGCCACGGATTGGCCACCTTGCAATCGGCCTCCCGCTCCAGCAGCACCGCGGTGCAGGCATCACCGAAGATAAAGTGGCTATCCCGATCGCGAAAATTGAGGTGCCCCGAGCAGATCTCCGGATTGACCACCAGCGCCAGTTTGGTGCTGCCTGCCGCCAGCATGTCGGCTGCTGTTTTGATACCGAAGGTGGCAGACGAGCAGGCCACGTTCATGTCAAAGGCCATGCCGCTCGCTCCCAGATAGTGCTGCAGCTCGATGGCCAGCGCCGGATAGGGGCGTGGCATGTTGGATGCCGCCACTATTACCAAATCGATCTCCCCCGGCTCGCGGCCGGCGGCGATCAGCGCCTGTTCGGCGGCGGCCACCGCCATCTCCACCATGATGGAGGGCATCTCATCGGGCCGCTCCGCCAGCAGCGGTTGCATGATATCGGGGTTGAGCACCCCTTCGCGGCTCACCAGATAACGGCTCTTGATGCCGGAGGCCTTCTCGATGAACTCGCAGCTGGAGTGCTGCTTGGCAGGGAGCTGGCCGGCGTCGATGGCGGAGGCGTTCTCCTCGTTGTAGAGATCCACATACTGGTTGAAGGCGGCCACCAGCTCTTCATTGCTGACGGCAAAGGGGGGGGTATAGAGGCCTGAGCCACTGATCACGATAGAGGTCATCTTTGCTCCTCGCCGGGTGCGTTCCCGGCTTGTCGGTTTATAGGGTAGAGAGGGTTAAAGCTGGTCGATCGCCGCAGCTAGACCCGCCAGAGTCAGCGGATGCATCCGCCCGCCAACCACGTCATTCATCAGTTTGATGGAGGGATGCCAGAGCCACTCCCGGCGCGGGGTGGGATTGATCCACACCAGTTTGGGAAAGTGTTGCTGCAGGCGGGTAAGCCACACCTGACCCGACTCCTCGTTCCACTGCTCGACACTGCCACCCGGCCAGGTGATTTCGTAGGGGCCCATGGTGGCATCCCCCACCAGGATCACTCGGTAGTCGCTGCCATAGGTGCGCAGCAGCCGCAGGGTATCGAACCGCTCCTCAAAGCGGCGGGCGTTATCCTTCCAGACGAAGTCGTAGAGGCAGTTATGAAAATAGAAGTACTCCAGATGCTTGAACTCGTGGCGCAGGGCGGAGAAGAGGCGCTGCACCTCGGCCACATGGGCATCCATGGAACCTCCGACATCGAAGAAAACCAACAGCTTCACCCCGTTGTGGCGCTCGGGCCGCAGCTTCACATCGAGCCAGCCCTGGCGGGCAGAACTTTTTATGGTGTCGTCGAGATCCAGCTCGTCGGGATTGCCTTTGCGCACCCAGCGCCTGAGTTTGCGCAGCGCCAGCTGGATGGCGCGCTGGCCGAGCGGCGAGTCGTCGCTGAAGTTGCGATAAAGTCTGGCCTCCCACACCTTGGCTGCCTTGCCGTGCAGCCCCTCTCCCCCCATGCGGACGCCCTCGGGGTGAAAACCGCCGTGGCCAAACGGGCTGCTGCCACCGCTTCCCACCCACTTGTTGCCACCGGCGTGGCGCTCTTTCTGCTCGCTTAACCGCTGGTTAAGGGTCTCCAGCAGCTTGTCGAGTCCGCCGAGGGATTTGAGCAACGCCTTCTCCTCTGGGCTCAACAGTCGCTCGAACTCCTTGCGCAGCCACTCCTCGGGCAGGCTCTCCGGCAGCAGGGGAATGGCGTCCAGACCCTCGTAGTACTCGGCGAAGGCACGATCGAAGCGATCGTAGTGGGCCTCGTCTTTCACCAGCAGGCAGCGGGAGAGCTGGTAGAACTCGTCCATATCGATGGTGACCAGCCTGGCGGCCAGCGCGGCGTGCAAGTCCATCAGCTCACGCAGGCTGCAGGGGAGCTTGTGGTGGCGCAGATGGGTAAAAAAGTCGATCAGCATGGGTCAGCTGCCGCGTCGGGCCAAAAAGGCGAGCTTCTCGAAGAGATGCAAATCCTGCTCGGTCTTGAGCAGAGCGCCATATAGCGCGGGTATCAGCTTGCCGGGTTCGCGGGCGCGCATCGCCTCGGGGGCGATATCGTCGGCCAGGAGCAGGCGGATCCAGTCCAGCAGCTCCGAGGTGGAGGGCTTCTTGCGCAGCCCCTCTACCTCGCGCAGCTCGAAGAAGAGATCCATTGCCTCGCCAAGCAGACTCTCCTTGAGGTCGGGGTAGTGGAGTTTGACGATGGCCTGCATCTCGGCCTTGTCGGGGAAGCGGATGTAGTGGAAGAAACAGCGGCGCAGGAAGGCATCCGGCAGCTCTTTTTCATTGTTGGAGGTGATGATGACCACCGGCCGCTGGCGTGCCCTGACTCGCTCGCCGGTCTCGTAGACATCGAACTCCATTCGATCCAGCTCCAGCAGCAGATCGTTGGGGAATTCGATGTCGGCCTTGTCGATCTCGTCGATCAGCAGCACCGGTCGCTGCTCGGCGCTGAAAGCCTGCCACAGCTTGCCCTGGCGAATGTAGTGGCTGATATCGGCCACTCTGGGGTCGCCGAGCTGGGAATCGCGCAGCCGCGCTACCGCATCATATTCGTAGAGTCCCTGCTGGGCTTTGGTGGTGGACTTGATATGCCAGGCAATGAGATCGGTGCCAAGATGATCGGCGACCGCTTCTGCCAGCACCGTTTTGCCGGTGCCTGGCTCCCCTTTGATCAGCAGCGGTTTTTCGAGGGTGATGGCGGCATTGACCGCCATCTTCAATGCATCGGAGGCGAGATACTGGCTGCTTCCTGAAAATCCCATAACGTCGGTTCCTTTGACGATTGGCTCCCGGAGTCAGGGGCCAGAGAGAATAAGCTCTATATGTTGTAATACCATATGGTTATAACGAATAGTCACTTCTCATTCAGAAACCACAGGGTAATCTTGTTTCATCGTCGTAACAAACACAGGGATAGCACCATGAGCAAAATTTTTGAGGACAATAGCCAGACTATCGGTCACACCCCGCTGGTTCGTCTCAACCGTGTTACCAAAGGCCGCGTGCTGGCCAAGATCGAGAGCCGCAACCCCAGTTTCAGCGTCAAGTGCCGTATCGGTGCCAACCTGATCTGGGATGCCGAGAAGCGCGGCATTCTGACCAAGGGTAAGGAGATCATCGAGCCCACCAGCGGTAACACGGGTATTGCTCTGGCTTTTGTCGCGGCTGCTCGCGGCTATCCCATTACCCTGACCATGCCGGCCACCATGAGTCTGGAGCGCCGCAAGCTGCTCAAGGCGCTCGGGGCCAAGCTGGTGCTGACCGAAGGGCCGCTTGGCATGAAAGGGGCCATTGCCAAGGCCAACGAGATCCTCGAGTCCGAGCCGGGCAAGTATGTGTTGTTGCAACAGTTTGAAAACCCGGCCAACCCGGAGATCCACGAAAAGACCACCGGCCCCGAGATTTGGGATGCCACTGACGGTGAGGTGGATGTGTTCGTAGCGGGGGTCGGTACCGGTGGCACCATTACCGGTGTCTCCCGCTACCTGAAGAAGATTCAGGGCAAGGCGGTGGTCTCTGTCGCGGTCGAACCGGCCGAGTCGCCGGTCATCAGCCAGAAGCTGGCCGGTGAAGAGATCAAACCGGGCCCCCACAAGATCCAGGGAATCGGCGCCGGCTTTATTCCGGGCAACCTCGACCTCTCCCTGATTGACCGGGTCGAGCAGGTGACCAGTGACGAAGCTATCGAGATGGCTCGCCGCCTGATGGAGGAGGAGGGGATCCTGGCCGGTATCAGCTCCGGTGCAGCCGTGGTGGCTGCCAGCCGTCTGGCCGAGCTGCCGGAGTTTGAAGGAAAAACGATTGTCGTCATCCTGCCGAGCGCCGCGGAGCGCTACCTCTCCAGCGCCCTGTTTGCCGGCGTATTCAGCGAGCAGGAATTGCAGCAGTAAACCACAAGATTGCACTGACCAGACGGCGCTCCCAGGAGCGCCGTTTCTTTATGGGCTAGACTCTGCATCGCCCAGCGCCACTCGGGCCCTTATTTTTTGGGGTAAAATAACAAGCTCCGGAGCGAGAAAAAAAGCAGACATTCTGTGATAAATCTCATATCCTGTGCGGCGTCACGCGGTGTCTGATGGTCAGGTATCACAAAGTAACAAAGTGTTATTTTTCGTTATAAAATAATTTCAGGCCAGTCCTGATGCGGCTTGTAGCCCAATAACGGAAAAATCCCGACCAAGACACCGAAATACTGCACAGAAAATTGACCTGGATTAAACCATTGCGGGTCTGCTTTCGTTACTTTACAACATATCCATACTGACACGGTGGGTCAGGTTGTCTGAAAAGCGACCAGCTCACTAAAAAATATCAATAATATGGGGTGAAACCATGTACGAGAAGTCTGTTGTTATTACTGCTGAAAACGGCCTGCACACCCGTCCGGCAGCTCAGTTCGTGAAAGAAGCCAAAGAATTCCAAAGCGAGATCACTGTGGTCTCCGGTGGCAAATCCGCCAGCGCCAAGAGCCTGTTCAAGCTGCAGACTCTGGGTCTGACCAAAGGCACCAACGTGACCATCCAGGCCGACGGCCCGGACGCTCAGAAAGCCGTTGAGAAGCTGGTTGCCCTGATGGACGAGCTGGAGTAATCCAGCTTTATTCCTCCCCCACAGTCGTTTTAATAGGAAGGATTATGATATCTGGCATTCTTGCGTCCCCCGGTATCGCATTCGGTAAGGCGCTTCTTCTGAAAGAAGATGAAATCGTTATCAATCAGGGCAAGATCTCTGCTGACCAGATTGATGTCGAGATCAACCGCTTCCTCGAAGCCCGCACCAAGTCAGCTGCACAGCTGGAAGCCATCAAAGAGATGGCCGGTCGCACCTTCGGCGAAGAAAAAGAGGCCATCTTCGAAGGCCACATCATGTTGCTCGAAGATGAAGAGCTGGAAGGGGATATCAAATCCTTCATCAAAGATAACAAGGCATCCGCCGACAAAGCCATCTACGAGGTGATCGAACAGTACGCCAAGATGATGGCCGAGCTGGATGACCCCTATCTGCGCGAGCGCGCAACCGATTTTCGTGACATCGGTACCCGTCTGGTCAAGAACGTACTAGGCATCGCCGTTGTCAACCTGAGTACCATCGACGAAGAGGTCATCTTGGTCGCCAAAGACCTGACCCCGTCCGAAACTGCTCAGATCAACCTGAAATATGTGCTGGGTTTCGTCACCGACATCGGTGGCCGTACTTCCCACACCTCCATCATGGCCCGCTCCTTGGAGCTGCCGGCCATCGTGGGTACCAACGACATCACCGATCGCGTCAAGAACGGTGAGATGATCCTGCTCGACGCCATCAACAACAAAGTTGTGATCAACCCGAGCGAAGCCGAGCTGACCCAGTTCAAAGAGACTCAGGCCCGTTATCAGGCTGAGAAAGACGAGCTGGCCAAGCTGAAAGATCTGCCTGCCATCACTCTGGATGGTCATCAGGTCGAAGTGTGCGCCAACATTGGTACCGTCAAGGATACCGAAGGTGCCATTCGCAATGGCGCCGAAGGCGTGGGTCTGTACCGTACCGAGTTCCTGTTCATGGACCGTGACGCGCTGCCGACCGAAGACGAGCAGTTCAAAGCCTACAAAGAAGTGGCCGAAGCGATGCCGGATCAGCCGATCATCGTGCGTACCATGGACATTGGTGGCGACAAAGAGCTGCCGTACATGAATTTCCCGAAAGAGATGAACCCCTTCCTGGGCTGGCGTGCCGTGCGTATTTTCTTCGACCGCGAAGACATCATGCACGCTCAGCTGCGGGCCATTCTGCGTGCGTCTGCCTTTGGCAAACTGCGCATCATGTTCCCGATGATCATCTCTGTCGAAGAGTTCCGTAGCCTGAAAGCTACCGTAGAGACGCTGAAAGCCGAACTGCGCGCCGAAGGCAAAGCCTTTGATGAATCCATCGAAGTGGGTATCATGATCGAGACCCCGGCTGCTGCCGTCATGGCTCATCATCTTGCCAAGGAAGTGGATTTCTTCAGTATCGGTACCAACGACCTGACCCAGTACACCCTGGCTGTCGACCGTGGTAACGAGATGATCTCCGCGATGTACAACCCGCTGTCACCCTCCGTCCTGACCCTGATCAAGATGGTTATCGATGCATCCCATGCCGAAGGCAAGTGGACCGGTATGTGTGGTGAACTGGCTGGTGACGAGCGTGCCACCCTGCTGCTGCTGGGTATGGGTCTGGATGAGTTCTCCATGAGCGCCATCTCTGTACCGCGTATCAAGAAGCTTATCCGCAACACCAACTTCGAAGATGTGAAGGCAATGGCTGATCAAGCACTGAGCTTTGCCACCGCTGCTGAAATCGAAGCATGCGTAGATAACTTTATTAAGCAGAAGGCAGTCTGCTAAGATCGGCTGCAAACAGCGAAAAATCATCTCTAGGAGCTTTATATGGGTCTGTTCGACAAACTGAAGAAACTGGTTTCCGACGATAGCTCTGACACCGGTGGCATCGAAATCTTTGCTCCGCTGTCTGGCGAAATCGTGCCGATCGAAGATGTGCCTGATGTCGTCTTCGCCGAGAAGATCGTTGGTGACGGTATCGCCATCAAGCCGGCTGGCAACAAGATGGTTGCTCCGTGCGACGGCACCATCGGCAAGATTTTCGAGACCAACCACGCGTTCTCTCTGGAATCTGACTCCGGCATCGAGCTGTTCGTTCACTTCGGTATCGACACCGTTGAACTGAAAGGCGAAGGCTTCAAGCGTATCGCTCAGGAAGGCCAGCAGGTCAAGCGTGGCGACACCATCATCGAGTTCGATCTGGCCGTTCTGGAAGCCAAAGCCAAGTCTACCCTGACTCCGGTGGTCATCTCCAACATGGACGAGATCAAAGAGCTGGTGAAGATGACTGGTGCCGTGACTGTGGGCGAGACCCCGGTGATCCGCATCAAAAAATAAGCCGTGACAGGCCAAGCGCCTGTTACTGCAACAAAAAACCGAAGCCTTGTGCTTCGGTTTTTTTATGGCTGCGATCCGGCCCAGAACATGTTTCCTCTCCTCCCTTACTCTTTCGCAACCACCACCCGGTTACGCCCCTGCTCCTTGGCGAGATAAAGCGCCCGATCCGCCATCATCAGCAGGTAGTCGATGCTCTGATCGCCCCGGGTAGCCGCGCAGCCAAGGCTGATGGTGAGAGTGATAGTCTGTCCCTGCCATGGCATGGCCAGCTCGCTGACCTGCTGGCGCAGCCGTTCGGCCCGGCAGGCGGCCTGCTCCAGCGTGTGATCCGGCAAGATCAGCAGAAACTCCTCGCCGCCCCAGCGGGCCAGGCACTCCCCCGGTTGCAGCAGTTCTGTCATGGTCTCTGCAACGGCGCAGAGCGCTGCATCCCCGGCAGGGTGACCGTAACGGTCGTTGATCTGCTTGAAGTGGTCGATATCGCCCAGCACCAGGGCAAAGGCATCGCCCTGCATCCGGTGGGATTGCAGCTGCTGCTCGGCACCACGGCGGTTGCACAGCTCGGTGAGGGGGTCGGTGCAGGAGAGGCGGCTCACCTCTTCCACCATGCACTGCAGGTCGTGAATGTCGCGGAAGGTGACGATATGGCCATTCGGGATGGCATCGGCCCCCAGCTGGGCCGTTACCACGAACCAGCGGTGCTGGCCATTCTTGCAACGGATCAGGGCGGGCATCTCTGCCACCTCCAGCCCCTGTTGCAGTGACTGTTCTACCTCGGTGTGCCAGGCCTGAATGATCGCGCTGCGGTAGGTTGCATCCGGATAGGCGAGGCGAAACCAGCTGTCCATATCGGGCAGATCGGCCAGGTCATACCCGAGCTGTTCGCGAAAGGCGCGGTTGAGAAAGCGATGGCGACGAACGGGGATGTTGTCACCGGTATCGGGCAGACCCTCGCGGCGCGCCACCGATTCTGACACCAGAATGGGGAGCGGTATCACGTCAAAGGAGCGAAACAGGATCTGCTGCAGTTCTCTCTCTTCCATCGTCACGTGGTGCTCCCTGATCCTTTTGTCACTTTCTCTAACATAGGTTAGCCAGCGCAGGTGGTAAATGGATTTCTGGGGCGCGGCGGGGGCGGGCTATCGTCTCATCTGAAAGCAGGGGAAAAGGGGGGCTGGAGCAGCATTTTTCACCGGTTCTGAGGGGGCTGCTGGGTGTCTGCCGATGTCACCAGAGCGGCTTGCGGCAATGATTCAACGCGTTTAGCGGCTTATTTTATAAAAAATTTTGTTTATAAAATAACTGTATTCTGGCGCCAGAGAGGGCAACACTTGCCGGGTAGCCACCTCCCCAGGGCTTGCAGAGCCTCCTCCGATCCGCTGACCGATCATGTGAACGCAATAAAAAAGCCGCTCACACAGGTGAGCGGCTTTGCCGGAACTGCCTTCCCCTTAAGCGGGCTGCTTGCCCTCGTCAGCGGGAGGTGGCGGCAGGGCGCCGGAGTTGGATTCGACCTTCTGCTCCTCGCCCTGCATGTTCTTGATGTAGACATCCATCTGGTTGAAGGCGATCTCGATGCCGTTCTCGCGGAACAGCTGGTCGATCTTGCGGTTCAACTCGTCCACCGCCGGGTTGCGATCCCCCAGCTCGCTCACGAAGAAGCGCAGCTCGTGATCCAGGGTGCTGGCACCGAAGGTGAGGAAGTAGACGATGGGCGCCGGGTCTTTCAGCACGCGGCTGTTCTCGTCCGCCGCCTGTTTGAGCAGGGTGCGGGTCAGCTCCAGATCGGAACCGTATGCCACGCCTACCCGCACGATAACCCGGGTCACGGTGTCACTCAGCGACCAGTTGATCAGACGTTCGGTCATCAGCTGCTGGTTGGGGATGATCACTTCCTTGCGGTCAAAGTCGGTCAGGGTGGTGGCGCGAATGCGGATCCGCGAGACGGTACCGGAGAAGGAGCCGATGGTGACGGTGTCACCGATCCGCACCGGACGCTCGAACAGGATGATGATGCCGGAGACGAAGTTGGAGAGGATCTCCTTCATGCCAAAACCGATACCGACTGACAGACCACCCGCTACCCACTGCAGCTTGTCCCACTGCACGCCCATCATGGAGAGAGCGGTCAGCGAGCCGAAGCCGATCAGTACGTAGTTGAGCATGGTGGTAATGGCGTAGGCCGTCCCCTGAGCCAGGTTGAGTTTGGAGAGCACCAGCACCTCCAGCAAACCCGGCAGGTTGCGTGCCAGCGACCAGGCGCCGCCGAGCAGCAGGAGGCCGATCAGCACGTCACTCAGGCTGATGGGGAAGAGCACGGCATTGGCACCGGTGCCTTCAGTGCGGTGCCACAGCACCATGCTGTCGAGGTAGGAGAATACCGCGACCAGATCGGACCAGAGCCAGTAGAAGGCGACGCCGAAGATCAGCATCAACACGGTGCGAGTCAGACGCAGGGACTGCTGGCTGACATCCTCCAGATCCATCGGCTGCTCTTCGATGGACTCGCCACCTTCCGCATCTTCCGAAGATTTGTGCTCACGTTTGGCCACCGCGCGGCGATAGGCCAGACGACGGGCCGCCAGCTCCAGCCCGCGCAGGGCGGTGCGGTAGACCAGGCTCCAGATGATCAGCAGATAGAAGGATTCGATCAGGCGACCGGTCAGCTTCAGCGCGGTGTAGTAGTAGCCGAGTACCGCCAACACGATCAGCGCCACCGGGGCCAGGGCCAGCGCAATGGCAGTCATGGTCTGGGCCATGCTCGCCTCGCCCTTGATGCGGGCGCGGGAGATGGGGAACACCAGATAGGCGGCCAGCGCCAGCAGGATCAGGGTGAGAGCCTGACCAATCACGTCGTTGCCCAGAGAGGAGGGTTCTACCACCGCCTTGGTCGACAGCATGATAAGGGGCAGCAGCGGCAACCAGAGGTAGCGCATGCTGTTGCGTTTGGCCTGCAGCTCGGCGCGCGGGATGCGGAAGTGGGATTCACCGAGTCCGCCCGGGCGCATTACCGCCATGTAGATGCTGAAGACCAGATAGCTGAGGGCCAGGTTGAGAGTGATCTGGAAGATGAGCTTGGGGCTCAGCAGACCACAGTAGGTGAGCAGCAGGCCGCCCGCCAGAATGAACAGGCTGCCCGGCAGGCGCTGCAACAGGGTAAAGAAGAGTGCGCGCGGGGTGTGCCACTGGCTGTCCTGACGGAAGCGGCCCAGATCCTTGGCAATCTTTTTCTGGCGTTCGGCCAGTGCCGGACGCTTCCACATCAGCAGGCCGCCGATCAGCAGCAGCGGGAAGGCGAGCAAGGAGATCCCCAGCAGCTCTTCGCGCCACTGGCTCCAGTCCGGTTTCAGCACCCAGTCGGAGGCCTGTTTGTAGGCCTGGGCGGGCCAGCTGATAAACCATTTGAAGTCGATCGGTTTGTTGCTGCTTACCCAGAAGATGTGTTGTTGCAGGGTAAATTCGATAGAGGCATAGACCCGCGCCAGCTGCTGCTGGGTCAGCTGCAGGCTGATGGCGTTGGTGAGCTGGCTGTCGAGCTGGCGGTTGAGCTGATCGAGCAGGTTGATGCGGGTATCGATGAGCTTGGCAAGGCTCTCCTTGTCTTCATCGCTGACCGGCTCCTTGCTGCTCGCGATCAGGTTGTCCAGATAGAGGTTCTTCTGGAACAGCTGGTCACGCTGCTGACTCAGCTCGAACTGGGCCAGATGCAGGTCGGCGATCTGCTCTTCCAGGTTTTTGACGGCGATGGTGGGCGCCGCTTCCAGCTGTTGATAGAGCTGATAGAGGATGCGTGACAGCAGCAGATTGCCCTTGAGCATCTGCACCTGTTCGTTGAGGTTGCGCTCGGTTTGGGTGCCGCGCTCCAGCCAGCTCTTGGCCTGCAGGTTTTTCTGGACCAGCGAGTTGAGGTTGGTGGTGGCGCTGATGAGTTGCTGGCTGAGCTGGTGGTTGAGAACCTGCTCTTTTTGTACCAGCGGGCTGTCTTCGGTCGCGACCAGCTCGCCGGTCTGTTCAGCGGTCTTCTCGGTGTCGCCGAGGCGCTTGGCGCTACTCTGCTCCTGCAGCAGTTGCAGCTTCTGCTCTTCACTGGTGAGGCGAGCATTCTGGTAGTCGCGCTGTTTGACCGCCAGATCCTGCATGCTGGTACGGTTGTCCAGATCCTTTTGCAGCTGGGAAAGTTGCAGGTCGAGCAGTGCCAGCTCGGTATTGAGCTTCATCTTCTCGGCGCTGCTGACGCTCTCGCCAGCATTCAGGCGGCTGCGGATCTCCTGACTGCGTTGATAAGCGCGGCTCATGCTGCTCTGGGCACGCTCCGGCAGGGTCTGCAGGTTGGTGAGCTGGCTGCCGATGGCGCCGAGCGCCTCCTGGGCGGCCTGCATGTTGGCCAGCACATCGGGCTGGCGGTTGTCGAGCTCGGCCAGACTCATGCTGGCGTATTCGCTCTTGATCTGCTCCGGGCTCTTGCCCTGGGTCAGGTCGTTGAGCTTGGCGCTGATGTCGCGCAGCTCACCCGGCAGATTGCGAATGCGCTGGGCCTGCGCCTTGGCTTTCGCCTCCTCCTTGTCGATGCTGTCGAGCAGGGTGAGGGTTTCAGTCAGAAACTTCTGGTCGGCCTGCTGGCTGACGGTCAGGGTCTCGGATTTGCCCAGATTGTCCAGCGCCCGCTGGACGGAAGCGCGGGATGGAACATCCTGCGCCATGGCTTGCGGGGCACCGCAGAGGCTGACGAGTAGGCAGAGCAGCGGCAACAGGATGGCCGATGCTCTCTTGAAGGGTGTTGATTGCATATAACTTCCGGGTTATTGCGCGGTGATCGGGAGATTTCCCACATAGATTAAATCCGCGGGGATTCTAACACCGGCATCCGTTGGTAAGCAGGGGGGAGGGATAAAAAAAACGGCGCCCGCAGGCGCCGTTTTCAGCTTGTTCAGTTCCGATTAAAGAACGTGAACAGAAGCGGTGTTGGTGGTGCCGCTCGGTACCAGAGCACCGGAGACCATCACAACCACGTCACCTTTCTGGCCCATGCCGATTTCCAGCGCGGCTTCTTTACCGATGCGATAGAAATCGTCGGTAGAGGCGATGCTGTCAACCACGTGAGCAACCACACCCTTGGTCAGAACCAGCTGGGCAGCGGTCTTCTTGTTGGTGGTGATCGCCAGGATCCAGGCTTTCGGGAAGTACTTGCGGATAGCCTTGGCAGACTTGCCGCCTTCGGTGGCAACCACGATCAGCGGGGCGTCCAGCTTCTCGGAGGTCTCTACCGCGCCTTTACATACGGCTTCGGTGATGCGCAGCTTGTTGCTGTCGTTAGAAGCAGACAGGTTGGACGGCATCACGGCATCGGTACGCTCGCAGATGGTGGCCATGATGGTCACGGCTTCCAGCGGGTACTTACCCTTGGCGGACTCACCGGACAGCATGACTGCATCGGTACCGTCCAGGATGGCGTTGGCCACGTCGCCGGCTTCGGCGCGGGTCGGACGCGGGTTCTTGATCATGGAGTCCAGCATCTGGGTGGCAGTGATAACCACTTTGCGGGCCTTGTTGCACTTGGCGATGATCATCTTCTGGGCGAAGATTACCTCTTCAACCGGGATCTCGACACCCATGTCGCCACGAGCAACCATGATGCCGTCGGACACAGCCAGGATCTCGTCGAAGTTGTCCAGGCCTTCCTGGTTTTCGATCTTGGAGATGATCTGGATGTTCTCGCCACCGTGGGCTTTCAGGTGCTCACGGATTTCCAGTACGTCTTCTTTCTTGCGGATGAAAGAAGCAGCAACGAAATCAACGCTCTGCTCGCAACCGAAGATCAGGTCGCGCTTGTCTTTCTCGGCCAGGGCCGGCAGCTTGATGGAGACGCCCGGCAGGTTGACGCCCTTGTTCTCGCCCAGATCGCCGTTGTTCAGTACTTTACAAACAACTTCGCGCTCGGTGATTTCGATGACGTCCAGACCGATCAGGCCGTCGTCAACCAGGATGCGATTGCCGACGCGCAGGTCGTTGGCGAAACCTGCATAGGTCACGGCCACTTTGTCTTTGTTGCCAACCACGGTCTGGTCGGTGGTGAAGGTGAAGGTCTGGCCAGCAACCAGTGCTACGTCATTGCCACCTTCCAGCTTCATGGTACGGATTTCCGGACCCTTGGTATCCAGCAGGATAGCTGCGCGCTTGCCGGTCTCGGCCATCACTTCGCGCAGGTTGCGGATACGGGTGCCGTGCTCTTCGTAATCACCGTGAGAGAAGTTCAGGCGCATGACGTTCATGCCGGCGTCCAGCATTTTTGCCAGCATTTCTTTGGATTCGGTCTTGGGACCGATGGTGCAGACGATTTTGGTCTTTTTCATGTCAGTCTTCATGGTTAAGGAGTTTCCGCCGAGCAATATACACCAGTTTTTGGATTCTTTTTATGATCCAGAAACAACGTTTTGACCAGATAACGTTTTCTTTTCAGGGATAACGTTTTCCTGTTGGTCACTTTTTAGAGCATGCATCCACTGGTCTGAGCTGATTGACGACAAATGTTGCCATCTGTGTCTTATTGGCGGAGAGAAGGTTCAGATGTTGTAAAATGACCACCTGCTCACTGTCACCGTCTTGTCACCAGCTTGCGCAAAGATGTTAGCCCATTGGCGCGCTTGTGAAGGGGAAATAGATGGAAAACAGCCCATGGGGTGGCCCGGTGCTGCTTTTACTGGCGGGGGCACTGCTGCTGGCCCATGCCATGCCTGACGGCAGCTGGCCGGGCAATCACCACTGGCGCTCAGCTTTTACCGGCAACCACTCGGCCGAAGGTGCTGCTCCGGTCTCGGCAGAGGTGGCCGCAGAGCGATTGCTGTTGCAGGAGTGGCAGGCGCAGAGGGCGGCGACCCGCATAGCCCTTGCCGGCGAGGGTCATTGAACGGTCATCAGGTTGCAGGCGGAGCCGCAAAGCGGGCTAACCAGTCGGGCTGCCCTCTTTTGACAGTGGTGGTGATAGTCATCTGATTATCAAAAATAGGTTGATAGTGCTTATCCATTTAGCCTGATTGTTAACCTGTTTAGGCGGGCTGATAATGAGTTCAGCGGCGTTGCCTTGCGGCAAAAATCGCCATCCAAACCCTTGCTGGAGTCACAGTTATGTCCCTCGCCCCCGTCTGGTTTATCTCTCACGGCGCACCGGATCTGGTGTTGCGTGATCAACCTGCCACCCGATTTCTGAGCACCCTGCGGCTTGGAGAGCTCAAGGGATTGGTGGTCATCTCCGCTCACTGGTTCAGTCGCGAGCTGCAGATCAACGTCGAGCCCAAACCGGCGCTGATGTACGACTTCTATGGCTTCCCCGAGCCGCTCTACCGGATGCGCTGGCCAACCAACAGCCCTGAATGGTTACAGCAGGCGGTGGGTGATCAGCTGACGCTGGCGGGGCTGGCGGCCACCCCGGTGCGGCGCGAGCTGGACCACGGGGTCTGGTCACCGCTCTCCCTGATCGACCCGGACAGTGAGATCCCGCTGGTGCAGATCTCCATCCCCGCCAGCTTCACCCCGACCCAGCTCTGGCAGCTGGGGGAGGCACTTGCCGAATTGCGCAGTCAGGGGATTGGTATCCTCGCCTCCGGCGCCATCACCCATAACCTGCGGGCCTTGGGGCCCGAGGGGTCGCCAGTGCCGCGCTGGGCCAGCCAGTTTGTCGACTGGCTGGAAGGGGCGATGGCGGCAGGGGAGCGGGAGGCGCTGCTCGACTATCGTCGGTTGGCCCCCGGGGCGGTGGAGTCCCATCCCCATGACGATCACCTGCGCCCGCTCTTTGTGTCGCTGGGGGCCGCACAAGGCAAGGCACCGACCCTGCTGCACGAGAGCTGGGATGGCGGCAGCCTCTACATGGGGGCTTACCGCTTCGATTAACGAGCGCCGTGCAAGCAAGAGCCCGCCAATTGGCGGGCTCTTGTCGTTTTGGGGATTGGCTATGGTCAGGGGACGATTACCCGACTCTCGCCGCCACCGAGGGCTTCAACCCTGACTTGGACGCCAATCCGCTCCACCAGGGTCTGGACGTGGGAGATAACCCCGATCTGGCGGCCGGCGGCCTGCAGGGAGTCGAGGCTGGCGAGCGCCAGATCCAGACTGTCCGGATCCAGGGTGCCGAACCCCTCGTCGATAAACAGCGACTCGACCTGGGTCTGCCGCGACGAGAGGCTGGAGAGGGCCAGCGCCAGCGCCAGCGACACCAGAAAACTCTCGCCGCCGGAGAGGGAGTCCACCGAGCGCACCTCGTCCCCCATGTCGAGATCCACAACCTGCAGCGCCAGATCGGTGCCGGGCACCCGCTCCAGCCGGTAGCGGGGCGACAGCTCGGCGAGCTGTGCGTTGGCCTCCAGCAACAGACGTTCGAGGGTGAGGCTCTGGGCAAAGGTGCGGAACTTGGCGCCGTTGGCTTGCCCGATCAGATCGCACAACTGCTGCCAGTGATCGGCCACCGCCTGCTGGGCGGCGAGCTCCTGCTGCAGGCTGCCCGCCTTGAGGGCAGCCGCTTCGGCTTGCGCCAGCGTGCTCTTGCACTCGAACAGTTGCTCGTCGTGCTCGCGGCAGTGGGCTTCCAGTGCCGTGAGCCGCAGCAGCAGCTCCTCCTGCGGCAGGGCAGCCAGCTCGGGGTGATGTTCGCGATAGCGTTCCCGCTTGATCTCCTCCAGCGCCAGCGCCCGCTGCCGCTCGGCAAGGCGGGTGCGCGCCTCGCCAACCGCATCCTCCAGCCCTTGCAGAGCGGCACGGCGCGCCTTGAGTTCATCGGGGCTGATGGCCAGCAGGCGGCGCAGGTCATATTCGGCGATGTCGAGGGTACTGGCGTGGGCAGCCCAGCGCCCCAGCACCTCCCGTTTGCGGCGGCTGCTCACCTGCTTCTCCTGCTCCACATGGCTGAGGCGGGTCTTGAGCTCGGTCTGCCGCTCGCGCAGGGAGCGGGCGCTCTGTTGCATCGCCTCCAGTTCGCTGGCGAGCTGCTGCAGTCGTTGCTGCCAGCGGTTCTCGACCAGTGCGATCTCCTCGCCACCCAGACAGGCGGCACGGCTGGTGAGCAGGCCCTGCCGCTGCTGCTCGTGCTCCTTGTAGTCCCGCTCCAGCTTGTGCAGCAGTTCGCGTTGGGTCTGCAGACGCGCTTCCTGCGCGCTCAGGGCCGGGGTGAGGCTGGCGATCTCGCTGGCCAGCCGCTCCCACTCGCTCTGGCCGTGCAGCCAGGCCTCGCAGGCCCGCTGCCACTCGCGCCACTGCTGGCTGCCGAGCCACTGGCGCCAGGGTTGGCCAGCCATCTGTTCATCGAGACGGTTGCCCCCCTGTTCGAGGCGCTGGCGCAGGGTCGCCTCCTGCTCGCCCATTGCCTTCACTTCCCCTTCCAGCGCGATGCGATGACGGTCAGCCTCCTGCCACTGCTGCTCGAACTGCTGGTGCTGGGCGCTCAGCTGGCTCAGCTGCTGACGCACTCCCTGCAACTGCTGCTGGCCTAGCTGGGCCTGACGCAGCAGCTGCTGGCTCTGGACCAGCCCCTGCTCCAGCGTCTGGCCGTGGCCGAGCAGGGTGCTCATCAGCTCGTTCCACTCGATGGGGCTCTGGCGCAGCGGCAGCGGATGGCCCAGCAGGGTATCGCCTCCCAGCTGCAGCCAGCGCTGGGTCAGCTGCTCGGCGCGCGCTTCCAGCTCCGGCAGGTGCTGCTGGCGCACTGCCAGCTGGCGAGCCAGCTCCTGACGCTCGCTCTCGCACTGAATGTATTGGTGGTTGAGCCGCTCCCATTCGAGCTCCAGGCTGCGGGCCCGCTCCGCCAGTTGACCGAGAATACCCGCCACCTGCGGCTGGCTCTGGCTGTAGGGGTGCTCCTCGGCGCCGCAGAGCGGGCAGGGGGTGCCATCGCTCAGGATATGGCGATACTGCTCGAACGTGGCCACTGCCCGGGACTGCTCCAGCGCGTGGCGCGCCTCGTCCCGCTGCAGGGCGAGCCGCTCGCGGGCTGGCGCCAGCTCGTCGCCAAGGGTGGTGAGTTTGCCGAGCGCCTGCTCCAGCTGGCCAATCTCCTGTTGCAAGCGGGTATGCTGCTCACCGTGATTGCGGCCATAGTCGGCCAGCTCCAGCAGCTGGCGCAGCTGGCCCAGCTGTTCGGTCTGTTGCTGCCACTGCTCCTGCGCCTTGGCGAGGCGGCTATCCCACTGCTGCTCCTGCAGCTCGTTATGTTGCTGCTGCAGCCGCTCCTGCTCGCGCTGCCAGTAGTCGCGCTCCTGCTGGCCCTGTTCCAGCTGGCGTTGCAGCTGCTGCAGGGCGCGCAGCTTGTGATCGCGCAGGGTGAGCAGTTGCTGCAGCTTGTCGGCATCCCCGGCCCAATCCTGCATGGCGGTGAGCAGGGGCTGCCACTGGCGGGCGACCGGTGCCAGCTCCTTGTTCTCTTCCAGCCAGAGGCTCCACTGCTGGTGCTGGCGCCTGAGCTGTTCCACCTGCTGACTCTGTTCGCGCCACCCCTGCTCGAGGGTGAGCTGCACTTCCCGCTCCTGAGTCCCCTCCTGCTGGATCTTCTGCAAATGCTGCTGCTTTTCCCGAATGCGGGTGTCCAGCTCCTGTGCCCGCTTGAGTTCGGGTTGCAGGGCGCCCCATTCCCGCTCGGCGGCAATTTTCTCGGCCAGCAGCTGCTGTTCGGTGAGGGCGCTCTGCTGGGTCTGCTCCTCGAGTTTGGCCAGCTCCGGCCCCAGCTCGGCGATCACCTTCTCCTGCTGCTGCACCTCAAGAGTGAGGCGGGCCAGCTCGTCGTGATCGGCGCGGGCCACCTGCGCCTGCTCGGCGCGGGCGAACTCCTCGCGCTCGGGCGCCGCGGCACCGTGGGCCTGCATGGCGGCCTCCAGCGCAGCTTCACCCTCACTGCAACCTTGCTGCTGGGTGGCGATGCGACCGTTGAGGTCACGCAGATCCTGCATCAGCTGCTGCTGTTGCTGCTCATGCTTGAGAGTGGTGGCGAGTCTCACCTGCCGGCTTACCCACTGTTCGCGGGTCACCTCGTCCATCAGCGCCACGTCGCCGAGGCGTTGAGTGATGGCGGCCAGCTTCTGCTGCTCCTCCCGCGCCCGTTCATAGGTCTGGATGGAGATGGCGGAGTAGAGCTCGGTGCCGGTCATCCGTTCGAGCAGGGCGGAGCGCTCGTTGGCATCCGACTTGAGGAAGGCGGCAAACTCCCCCTGTGGCAGGATCACCGCACGGCGGAACTGCTCCCAGGAGAGGCCCACCAGCTCGTCAATGCGATCCTGCAGCTCCCGCTTGCTGCCAGAGAAAACCTGACCCGACTCGACATCGGTCAGGGTGCGCTCCTGCGCCTGAAAGCGCCCCTCGGCGCGGTTGCGGGCCCGGCGCACCGCCCAGCGGGCCAGCCAGATGCGGCCATCGCAGCCGCGAAACTGCACCTCGGCAAAGCCGCTGGCGTGACCGCGACTGAGGATGCCGCGCACGTCGTTGGCCTTGAGCTTCTCCTCGTCATCCATGCGGCCTACTTCGGCCACGTTCTTGCGATTGGCGATAAAGCGCGGCATCTCGTCGTAGAGGGCGAGACAAATGGCGTCGAGCAGGGTGCTCTTGCCAGCGCCGGTATTACCGGTGATGGCAAACAGGCCTGCAGCGCCGAGTGCCCCGCGGGTAAAGTCGATGGTGAAGGCGCCGGTCAGACTGGCCAGATTCTCACCAGACAGAGACAAGATTTTCATTGGTTAGACTCCTTCACCTGCTCCAGGATCTCTTCAAACGAGGCGACCAGCTGTGCCTCGGGCTCCCCCTCGAACTGGCGCTGATAGCAGAGGCGGAAAACTTCAGTGGGGGAGAGCTCATCGAGCCTGCGCCGCTCGCGACCATCGGCCAGTCCTTCGCCCGAGCCCTGATACTGGGTGCTGATGCGGGCCAGCCGCACCGGTTTGTCGGCGATGGCAGCGAGGATCCGCTCGCGGATGCGGGCCTCTGGCTTGGGCAGCAGCAACCGCACTTCGAGGAAGGGTTGTGCTTCTTGTGGACAAGGGGGGAGCGTCAGTGCCTCGATGGCTTTCAATGCGTCGTCGAGAGGGCTCTGGGGCAGACGGATCATCTCCACTGCGCGGGGCACCGGGATCCGCTCCAGCCCGGCCAGTTTCCCCCCCGCAAAGGTCACTTCCAGCACCTGATGGTTGTAGTTGGCTTCGGCGAGCGAAAGCGGCAGCGGCGAGCCGCTGTAGTGGACCCCCTCGGCCGGGCTCTGGGCCAGATGGAGGTGACCGAGCGCCGTGTAGTCGGCACCGGCAAAGAGTTCGGCAGGCAGGGCGTGCTGGTTGCCGCCGAGCACCCGCCGCTCTGAAAGCTCGGAGAGCTGGCCCGCCGCCAGATAGGCGTGCCCCATGGCGATGAGCGGCAGATCCTCCCCGCAGCGAGCGCGCCCTTCGGCCAGCACCTCGGCATAGACCTGTCGTACCCCTTCGATCAGCCTGTCCTGCCCCTCTGCCAGCTGCTCCACCCGCAAGTCGCTGCTGCGCAGGAACGGCACGGCGGCGCACCAGGCGGCAATCTTGCCCTCCCGGTCTTGCAGCGGTACCAGCAGACGGTCGGTCTCGAGCTTGCCCTCACTGTCGCGGCTGATGCTGCCCACCAGATGCAGATCAAAGGCCCGCAGCAGCTCGTGGGGGGCATCCAGCTTGGAGGGGGAGTCGTGGTTGCCGCCGATCAGCACCATGTTGAGGTGAGGCAGCTCGGCGCGCAGCCGCGCCAGAAAACGGTAGAGCTGTTGCCAGGCGCTGGCGGGGGGATTGGCGGTATCAAACAGATCACCCGCCACCAGCAGCGCGTCGATCTCGCGCGCCTTGAGGGTGTCGGTCAGCCAGTCGAGGAAGGCATCGTGTTCAAAACGGCGGTCGTGACCATGGAGTTGATGGCCAAGATGCCAGTCGGCGGTATGGAGGATTTTCATGAGAAAGCAACCCGGATCCTGGGATGGTGCCGGTGGCACCCGATGGTGACAAGATGAGGATGCCCCGTGCTTTTTTCAAGTAAAACAGGGGGCTGCTGTCAGTTCATGCGGGTTCGCAGCACATCTTGTACTGGGGGTGGCCGGTGAGGGGGTCGGATTCCTCCGCCTCGATGACAAAGCCGTGGCGGCGGTAGAAGCGCACCGCCTGGGAGTTTTCCACGAAGACTCTTGCGTGGAGCGACGCACCTTGACGCTTGGCCTCCTGCAAAAGGGCATGGCCGACGCCGCGTCCCTGCCGGTCGGGGCGCACAAAGAGGGCGGCGAGGTAGTTGTCTACCAGCGCCATAAATCCGAGCAGGTCGCCGCGCTCCTCGAACACCCAGATATGGGCGTGATCGAGGTAGCGGGTGCGCAGATCCTCCTGAGCCTGCCACCAGCAGGAGGCATCGACGAAATCGTGGGCCTGCAGGGAGGCCAGCAACCAGATTTCGACGATCTCGTCCATGTCTTCGGGGCGACTGGGCCGCAACATATCTTCATCCTTGTTAACAACTTCACCTTCGCAGTCTAGGGGAACTTGATGACAGTTCCGGTAACCGGGATGGCACCCTGTGAAGTCGATCGCCCTTTATTTAGCAAGAATGATTGGCTGATCACAAAGCGCCTCTCTAGTACAATGCCCGCCGGACAATCTATCGAGACCGAGGACGCCATGTGGTTTAAAAACCTGCAGATTTATCGCTTTACCCGCCCCTTCGACCTGACCGTTGAGCAGCTGGAAACCCAGCTGGAGGCCTGTGCCTTCACCCCTTGCGGCAGTCAGGACATCTCCCGGTTCGGGTGGGTCAAGCCCCTTGGCAAATTCGGCTCAACCCTGACCCACAGCGCCTCCGGCCATATCCTCATCTGCGCCCGCAAGGAGGAGAAGATGCTGCCCGGTACCGTGGTCAAGGAGATGCTGGCGGAGAAGGTAGAGGCGATCGAGTTCGAGCAGGGGCGCGCCCTCAAGAAGAAAGAGAAGGAAGCGCTGAAAGAGGAGATCCTCCACACCCTGCTGCCGCGCGCCTTCAGCCGTACCAGCCAGACTTTCGCCTGGATCAATCCTGCCGACAACCTGATGGTGGTGGATGCGGGTTCTGCCAAGAAGGCGGACGACCTGCTGGCACTGCTGCGCAAATCCATCGGCTCCCTGCCGGTAGTGCCGGTAGCCCTCAAGAACCCGCCCGAAATCACCATGACCGAGTGGCTGAACGAGGGCAATCTGCCAGCTTCGTTCACCTTGGAAGATGAAGCCGAGCTGCGCAGTGCCATGGAGCACGGCGGCATCATCCGCTGCAAGCAGCAGGATCTGATGACGGATGAAATCAAGAACCATCTGGCCAACGACAAGCTGGTGACCAAGCTGGCTCTCAACTGGGGCGAGACCGTCAGCTTCGTGCTGGGGGATGACCTATCTATCAAGCGCCTGAAGTTCAGCGAAGAGCTGCGCGAGCAGAACGACGACGTGACCAGCGAAGATCCGGCCGCCCGTCTGGATGCCGACTTCGCGCTGGTGACCGCCGAGCTCTCCCAGTTCATTCCGGCGCTGTTTGCCGCCCTGGGTGGCGAAGAGCAGTCCATCTAGGCGAACTGGCTCAGCCTGATTGCAAAAAACCGCCCGAGGGCGGTTTTTTTATGGGCGCTGATGGCCGGAGGCAATCCCGAACAGAGAGGGCCGACTGATGGTCGGCCCTCTCTGAGCTGCGGTTAACAGGATCCCCGGCTGCGCCACGTCGAAGATCAGCTCGGGCGTGGGGTTTCGCCACAGGGGATTATTTGATACCCAGCAGCTCCACATCAAAGATCAGGACAGATCCCGGCGGAATTTTGCCGGCGGCGCGGTCACCGTAGGCGAGGTTGGCCGGGATATAGAAGCGGGTCTTCTCCCCTTCCACCATCAGCTGAACTCCTTCAGTCCACCCCTTGATCACCTGATTGAGGCCAAACTCGATGGGCTCGCCACGGGCAACCGAGCTGTCAAAGACGGTGCCGTCCAGCAGCTTGCCCTCGTAGTGCACCTTCACCTTGCTGGTGGCGGTGGGGTGAACGGTGCCGGTACCCGGAGTCAGCACTTCGTACTGCAGGCCGGAGGCGGTGGTGGTCACCAGCGGTTTCTCCTTGTTGCTGGCGAGGAACTCGGCCCCCTTGCGAACATTATCTTCGGCCAGCTTCTTGTTATTGCTGCTGGAGTAGAAGTAGTAGGCGACACCGGCAACCAGCAGCGCGATCAGTATGAATTTCATCGGTTTTCCTATTCCAAGAAAGACAAAGAGTGCAATGAGGGGCCATCTTATCGCGCACCGCCTCTCATGGCGAGCCACAGGGCGGGAGGATGTGAGCGGGCAGGCAAAGCAGGGTAGCGCAGACGTAAAAAGGGGCGAGTCGGTGACTCGCCCCTTGTTATGGCGGCAGCGCTTACTTGGCCACGACCATCATCAGGGCGGGCAGGGCGAAGAAGAGTCCCGCCACATAGCCAAGCGCCAGCAGCTTGTTCTCGCTGCCAATCCGGGCCAAGCCCTCGGCGGCGCGCACCGGCAGGTCACGCAGGAACGGCAGGCCATAAATCAGTGCCACGGCGAATACGTTGAACAACACGTGGACCAGCGCAATGGTCAGGGCCAGCTGGGCACCGGCTCCGCTGATGGCGGTGGCAGCCAGCAGGGCGGTGATGGTGGTACCGATATTGGCGCCCAGAGTGAAGGGGTAGAGCTGGCGAGTGCTGAACACGCCGCCGCCGGCCAGCGGGATCATCAGGCTGGTGGTGGTGGAGGAGGACTGCACCATGATGGTCACCAGCGCACCGGAGGTGATGCCGCTCAGCGGGCCACGGCCCAGCGCCTTGTGCAGCACCTCTTTGGCGCGGCCAACCAGCACCTTCTGCAGCACTTTGCCCAGATAAGTGACGCTGGCCAGGATCAGCAGGATACCGATGACGATGGTGGCGATGGCGGCACCTTTGCCTGGCAGGAAGGCGACGGCGCTGTCGATCAGCTGCTGGGCCGGTGCGGTCAGCGGCTTCATGAAATCCATGCCCTTCATCGACATGTTGGCAGAGCCCACCAGCATGTTGGCCAGCCACTCGGCGCTATGTTGCAGCAGACCGAACATCAGCTCCAGCGGCAGGAAGATGGCCACGGCCAGCAGGTTGAAGAAGTCGTGTACGGTGGCGGCGGCGAAGGCGCGGCGGAACTCGGTGCGGTCGCGGACATGGCCCAGCGAAACGATGGTGTTGGTGATGGTGGTGCCGAGGTTGGCACCCATGACCATGGGGATGGCCATGCCGATGGGCAGGCCGCCGGCAACCAGACCGACGATCACCGAGGTCACAGTGCTGGAGGATTGCACCAGCGCGGTCGCCAGGATGCCGAGCAGCAGGGCGACGAAGGGGTTGTTGGCAAACGCGAAGATCTGGGCTGCACCCTCGGCGCCGCCGGAGAAACCTTTGAAACCGTGGGAGACTGCGCCGACGGCTACCAGGATCAGGTAAACCAGGGCGATGACACTCATCCAGTTGAACAGGGCGCGGGTCGCTGACTGCTGCTGTTGGGAGTCACTCTGTTGCATAAAGCCTCTTGGGACGGCCGTGCCGTCTTGGGTTGTTGATGACCCGCGCATTTAATCAGTGGTTAATGACAGAAATATGACAACGTGACATTTCGATGATGTTTTTATGACGACGAGCTGCGGCGACAGGCGCTGACCGAGCCGGTTGGCTCTGGGGTGACAAAAGGGGGAATGAAGGCACTGCAGCCTTGCCAGCCGGGACGTGATCGCTACACTGCGCCCCTTTATTGGCAAGCAGGAGTAAACAAGATGATGCGTGCATGGATCCTCTCTCTGTCGCTGGGGCTGCTCTCGGCAGGGGCACAGGCCAGCCTGTTGAAAACAGATTGCAACCTCGACAAGGCCCTCAAAAGCGAAGCGGTGAATGCCACTCTGGGGGTCAAGGGCAACTGTGATACCAGCAAGCTGGTGAAGCAGGAGAAAGAGAAGGTGAAAGCCGAGGTGCAAAAAGGCCGCACCGACCTGCTGGGCGAGAAGCGCGCCGACCTCAAGGAGAGCGGCAACGGTATGCAGCAGAAGATGGACAAGGCAAACCAGCAGCTGCACAAGGCGGAGCAGGATGCCAAGACCATCGCTCGCGATCCGCTCAAGGCTGCGGCGACCGCCGTGCTGGATAAGCAGTAAGCAGACCGGGCCCAAGCCCGTGTGACCGGCAACAGACCAGCAGCAAAAAGGGGAGCCATGGCTCCCCTTTTGTTATGCGCTATCCGCAGGCGATCAGGCGTCGGCCGCCTCTTCGTACTGACGGAACGGGATACGGAACACCGCCAGACGCAGGAACAGATAGGTCACGCCGAGGCCTGCCCAGATCAGGCCAAGCTCGAGGGAGCTCTGCTCCAGGTTGATCCAGAGGGCGCCGATGGTGGCGGCACCGAGCAGCGGCATCAGCAGATAGACGATGTGATCCTTGAGGGTCTTGTTACGCTTCTCGCGCACCCAGAACTGACCGATCACCGACAGGTTGACGAAGCTGAACGCCACCAGCGCGCCGAAGTTGACCAGCGCCAGCGCGGTATCCAGATCAAACGACACGGCGGAGAGAGCCAGCGCACCAACCATCAGCACGTTGATGGCCGGAGTGCGGTATTTCGGGTGGATGTAGCCAAACACCCGCTCCGGGATCATGTGGTCACGACCCATCACGTAGAGGATGCGCGACACACCGGCGTGAGCCGCCATGCCGGAGGCCAGTACCGCGACCGTGGTGCAGACCAGAACCACCGACTGGAAGAAGGTGCCGCCGACGTAGAGGGCGATCTCCGGCAGTACCGCATCCGGATGCTGGAAGCGGGAGAGGCTCGGGAAGTAGAGCTGCAGGCAGTAGGAGACCACCACGAAGATGATGCCGCCGATAAGGGCAGTCAGCACGATCGCCTTGGGGATCACCTTGCCGGCGTTCGGGGTCTCTTCGGAGAGAGAGCTCAGGCCGTCAAAGCCCAGGAACGAGAAACAGAGGATGGTTGCACCGGTGAAGAGCGGCACCAGCTGTGCTGACTCGAAGTGGAACGGACGGCTGCTCATCAGGGTGCCGGCGCCTTCGCCGTGATAGATGCCCCATGCCATCAGACCGATGAAGATGGTGATGATGGCCAGCTGGATCACCACGATGAGGCCATTGAAGTTGGCCACCAGGTTGATGCCGCGCAGGTTGAGGAAGGTCATCACGGTCACCAGACCGAAGATGAATACCCAGGGCTCGACACCCGGGAACATGGCGGTCAGGTAGATCTTGGCCAGCAGGATGTTGATCATCGGCATGAACATGTAGTCGAGCAGGGAGGACCAGCCGACCATGAAACCGATGTAGGGGTTGAACACTTTCTGGGCGTAGGTATAGGCAGAGCCCGCAGAGGGGAACTTGCGTACCAGATGGCCGTAGCTGAAGGCGGTCAGCAGGATGCCGCCGAGGGCCAGCAGATAGGCAGTGGCGACCCGGCCTTCGGTGATGTCACCGACGATGGCGAAGGTATCGAATACAGCCATGGGGGTCAGGTAGGCCAAACCCATGACGATCACTTGGGTCAGGGTCAGGGTTTTGAGCAGCTTGGCGCCTTGAGATGCCATTACGCTTTCTCCTCAATCAGTGCCGCAGCACGTGCTTGCAACGAGTACAGGATTGCGGTGGATTCGCAGGCCTGCAGATCAAAGGCGCCGGGGAGGCGCAAACCGGTATTAGCCGGCAGGAAAGCATTGAAACGCCCCATGTTTTTCCTCATTAACGTCGGGAGATTGTTGGCAATCTCGGGTATCACTTCCGGAACGTTTCCGGCCTCTTGTGGTGGGTTTGCACTGCTCTTCAAAATACAAAAACCGATGTCGCAGTGAACATCGGTCCTTTATTGGCGGCGTATTGTGCATTCGGGATTCCCCCTTGACAAGCAATAATCGGCTCAATATCGCATTTTTTTGCATAAGCGCAGCGAAGGTAAGTGGTCACTCGCCCCCTGTGGCCGACCCCGTGCCGCCCCCCTCTTTACGGGGGCGTAGAGGGGGGCGATGCACTATTTTCCTGCTGTGCGAAATTTGTCCTGATTGTCCCTGCAGGGCGCATTGCGCCTCAAGATTGATCCTGATCATATTTGCCGCCATCCCTCGGGCTGTTGCTCAACCTCCCGGAGGCGTTGCCGGCAGGAATAAGGGGGTTGGCGGGGGAAAATAGCGATTGCATGTTTAGTCACAAAAATGACTAAGTTAAATGGTTTGCCTGGTCAGTGCCACGTCACGGAGGGCGATAGTGGCGGGTGCCGATTTGAAATCAGTCACATTTTCAGCAAAAAGCGCAATGGCAAAACATGCGGGGCGACCAAACGGTAGCGGCCATAACCGCATCACACACAGCAGTTCAGAGGGGGGCGCCAACGCGGTGAAGAGGAGCAACCGCAAAGGAATCAGCATGACAGAGTAAAAACAAAGGAGCCCGCAGGCTCCTTTATCGTTTTATCCGCACGGGTGGCTTATTGCGCCAGCTCCTCGCTGGTGCGCAGCGGAATGCGGAACACCGTCAGGCGCAGGAAGAGGTAGATGGCACCGAGCGCAGCCCAGATCAGCCCCAGCTCGAAGGAGGAGGGCTCAAGGTTGAGCCACAGCACCCCGATGCAGGCGGCGCCACAGAGCGGCAGCAGCAGATAGATCAGATGATCCTTGAGACTCTTGTTGCGACCGAGCTTCACATAGAAGTGGGCAATCACCGCCAGATTGACGAAGGTGAAGGCCACCAGGGCGCCGAAGTTGATCAGGGCCAGCGCCATCTCCAGATCGAACGAGACGGCGGAGAGGGCGAGCAGGCCGACCAGCAGCACATTGCAGGCCGGAGTCTGCCACTTCGGATGCACATAGGAGAAGAAGCGGCTCGGCAGGGCGCGATCCCGCCCCATCACGTAGAGCAGGCGCGATACGCCGGCGTGGGAGGCGAGCCCGGAGGCGAGTACCGCTACTGTGGTGCAGACCAGTACCACCGCCTGGAACAGCTTGCCGCCCACATAGAGGGCGATCTCCGGCAGCACCGCATCCGGATGCTGGAAGCGGGAGATGTCCGGGAAGAAGAGCTGCAGGAAGTAGGAGGTGGTGACAAACAGCACACCGCCGATCAGCGCCGTCAGCACGATGGCGCGGGGGATAACCCGATCCGCGTCAGGGGTCTCTTCCGACAGGGTGCTGATGGCATCAAAGCCGAGGAACGACAGACAGAGGATCGAGGCCCCCATCAGCAGCGGCGAGATGTTGATCTGCTCGGAGAAGAAGGGACGGCTGCTGGCCACGGTGCCCAGCCCCTCGCCATTGTGCACGCCCCAGGCGATCAGGCCGATAAAGACGGCGATGATGCTGAACTGCATGATGACGATGACGCTGTTGAAGTTGGCCACCAGCTTGATGCCGCGCAGGTTGAGGGCGGTCATCACCGCCGCCAGACCGAAGATATAGGTCCAGGGCTCTACGTTCGGGAAGAGAGCCTGCAGATAGATCTTGGCCAGCAGCATGTTGATCATCGGCATGAACATGTAGTCGAGCAGGGAGGTCCAGCCCACCATAAAGCCGACATAGGGGTGGAACACCTTCTGGGCATAGGTATAGGCGGAGCCTGCCGACGGGAACTTGCGCACCAGATGGCCGTAGCTCAGGGCGGTGAACAGCATGCCGATCAGGGCAAAGAGGTAGGCGGTAGGGACATGGCCTTCGGTGATCTCGGTAACGATGCCGAAGGTGTCGAACACTGCCATGGGGGTGAGGTAGGCAAGACCCATGACCACGACCTGCCACAGTTTCAGGGTCTTTTTCAGACCAACCGGTTGGGCGTTCATCATGCCTGTTCCTCACGCGGTGCCGGGGCGGCACACTCCATCAACGAAACCGGGAGAGAGGCCCGGGAATCAAGGGCGCCGGGGTGGCGCGCACCGGGCAGAGCCGGTCGGAAAGCATTGAGATGCCCCATGTTGTTCCTCACTGAATGTGGTGTCGGGAGATTGCTGCCAATCTCGCTATCTTTTCCGGGGGGGATCCGGCCTCGTTTATGGGTTTGTTCACTGTACAAAAAAGGACCGGCGAGATGTGGTAATACCGGTCCTTGCAGTGGCGGCGCATTGTGCATTTGCAGGGCCCCCTTGACAAGAAAAAAAGGGGGCAAAACTGCATTTTTTTGCACAGGTTAGCGGTTACTTTCCTGCTGGTCAGGCCAGCGCGGCCTCCAGTGATTTTTCAAGGATTTGCATCCCTTCGTCAATCACTGCCGCCGGGGCGGTCAGCGGGGCGAGAAAACGGATGACATTTGCGCGCACCCCGCATGAGAGCAGGACCAGACCGCGTTTGCCCGCCTCGGCTACCAGACGTTTGGTGAGGTCGGGATCGGGCTGGTCGGCATTGCGCTGTTTCACCAGCTCCATGGCCACCATGGCACCGGGTCCGCGAATTTGACCTATGCAGTCAAAACGCTCGGCTATGCGTTGCAGCCCCGCCTTGATCTGCTCACCCTGATCCAGCGCTTTCTGGTTGAGTTTTTCCTCTTCGATCACCTCCAATACCGCCAGCGCGGCGGCACAGGCGATGGGGGAACCGGCATAGGTGCCGCCAAGGCCGCCCGGCTTGGCTGCGTTCATGATCTCTGCCTTGCCCACCACGGCGGAGAGGGGGAAGCCGCCCGCCAGACTCTTGGCCAACGTCATGATGTCCGGCTCGATGCCGGCATACTCGGTGGCGAAGGTCTTGCCGGTGCGACAGAAGCCGCTCTGGATCTCGTCGCAGATGAGCAGAATGCCGTGCTGATCGCAGATGGTGCGCAGCTTCTGCATAAAGCTCGCGGAGGCGGGATAGAAGCCCCCTTCGCCCTGTACCGGCTCGATGATGATGGCGGCAACGCGGGAGGGCTCGATGTCGGCGCTGAAGCAGAGGTCGAGGGCGTGCAGGGCATCCTCTTCACTCACCCCCAGATAGTCGGCGGGGAAGGGGATGTGGTAGACCTCGCCCGGGAAGGGGCCAAAGCCGGTCTTGTAGGGCACTACCTTGCCGGTGAGCGCCATCCCCATCATGGTGCGGCCGTGAAAGCCCCCCTTGAAGGCGATGGTGCCGCTGCGACCGGTGTGGGCGCGGGCAATCTTGATGGCGTTCTCCACCGCCTCGGCGCCGGTGGAGAGAAACAGGGTGCGTTTCGGGGTCGGGCCGGGCACCAGGGCGTTGAGCTTTTCGGCAAGCTCGATATAGCCCGGGTAAGGGGTGACCTGAAAGCAGGTGTGGCTGAATTTTTCCAGCTGCTCACGCACCGCCGCCACCACTTTCGGGTGGTTGTGGCCGGTGTTGAGTACGGCGATGCCGGAGGCAAAGTCGATGTAGCGGTTGCCCTCTACATCCCACAGCTCGGCATTCTGCGCACGGTCGATAAAGACCGGCAGCAGGGTGCCGACGCCGTTGACCACGGCCGCTTCGCGGCGCACTTGCCACGCCTTGTTTGATTCTGACTGACTCATCTTTCCTCCCTGAGGGGCCATGGCCCCGAAATTCCCTGAATGAATTGGTGGCGGGCGATCTGGCACCCATCACCGCCAATTAGCCCATAGGGCAGATCGGCGGCGTGTGGTGTGTGTTGCAGAAGCCCTCTTGCGAGGCAGCGCAGGCCAAATTTCGCCCCTTGCCGCCTCGGGTGAACGTCTGCATCTATCTGTAAAAGCGATGAATCTTGCGGCTAAAGCATCGATGAATACGATGCTTTAGCCCTCTGCTGCCCTAGCGAATGGCGCCAAAGCAGAGGTATTTGGTCTCCAGATACTCCTCCAGCCCCTCGGCTGCCCCCTCCCGACCCAGACCCGACTCCTTGATGCCGCCAAAGGGGGCCAATTCGGTTGAGATGATCCCCTCGTTGATACCTACCATGCCGTATTCAAGCTGCTCGGCGACGCGCCACACCCGGGCGATGTCGCGGCCATAGAAGTAGGCGGCCAGACCATAGGGGGTATCGTTGGCCAGCGCGATGGCCTCGGCTTCGCTCTCGAAGCGCACCAGCGGCGCGACCGGGCCGAAGATCTCCTCCTGCAGGATGGGGTTGTCCCTGGCGACCTTGCCGAGAATGGTAGGCCGGTAGAAGAGGGGGCCGGCGGGGTGGGGCTCGCCACCCAGCAGCACTTCGGCACCGGCGGCAACAGATTGTTGCACCAGCTCGGCGACCTTGCTGGCGGCGGCCGGATTGATGAGCGGACCGATCTGGGTGCCTTCACTCATGCCATCCCCCACCTTGAAGGCGGCGACGGCGGCAGTCAGCTTCTCGGCGAAGGCGTCATAGACGCTGGCCTGCACCAGAATGCGGTTGGCGCAGACGCAGGTCTGCCCGGCGTTGCGGTATTTGGAGGCGAGCGCCCCGGCCACGGCGGCGTCGAGATCGGCGTCGTCAAAGACGATAAAGGGAGCATTGCCGCCCAGCTCCAGCGAGAGGCGCTTCATGGTGTCGGCGCACTGGCGCATCAGCAGCTTGCCGATGCGGGTCGAGCCGGTGAAGGAGAGCTTGCGCACAGTCGGGTTGTTGCACAGCTCGTTGCCCACCGCGCTCGGCTGGTGGCTGGTGACGATATTGATGACCCCGGCGGGGATCCCCGCCTGCTCGGCCAGTACCGCCAGCGCCAGCGCGCAGAGCGGTGTTTCGGCGGCCGGCTTGATGACGATGGTGCAACCGGCGGCCAGCGCCGGGCCCGCTTTGCGGGTGATCATGGCAATCGGGAAGTTCCACGGGGTGATGGCGGCGACGACCCCGACCGGCTGCTTGATGGTGGCCAGCCGGCGATCGCCACTAAAGCCCGGGATGGTGCGGCCATAGGCGCGCTTGCCCTCTTCGGCGAACCACTGGATAAAGCTGGCGCCGTAGGTCACTTCCCCTTTGGCTTCCGCCAGCGGCTTGCCCTGCTCGCAGGTCATGATGCGGGCCAGTTCATCGCTGTGGGCGGTGATGGCGGTAAACCAGGCGTAGAGCTTGTTGCTGCGCTCCTTGGCGGTGAGGGCTGCCCAGGCGGGTTGTGCCGCGTGGGCGGCCGCGATGGCGCGGCGGGTATCCTCTTCATTCATGTCGGGCACCTGAGTGATCACGGCACCGGTAGCCGGATTGGTGACCTCGAAGGTGCGGCCGCTGGCGGCCTCGCACCACTGACCATCTATATAGGCGCGGGATTTGATCAAGCTTTGATTGGAGCTGGTAGCGGACATGGCAAGCCTCAATGGTGAAACCTGGCAGCAAGGTGGCGATGATGCGGCTCATCCTGTGGTGCTGCCGTATAAAATAATAAGCACAGGGAGACCATAAATTGAGCTGAAATGTTTTTCAAGTGTTAAATATATTTGAATTGTTGGTGTGCTGCGTGCTAGAAAATGGGCTGTGTAGCGCAGTTTACCCCGATCCGGTGGCTTGGTGTGATGGTTGGGGTGTGCAAAATAATTAACGATGCGTGTGTAGCATCGCAAACAGCCAGGGATGGTGCTGGTCCGCTATTTTAACCAGAGGGAAGAGGGAGATGACCCATGTTGCGGGAGTGCAGGCAGAAGATGAGAGGGGGCCTGCCATGAGCGGGTCACAGAGCAGTGAGAGCGAGGCTCGTCTGCAGCTGGTGCCGCAGAGTGGTGCCCGTACCATGGGCGAGCGGTTGGCGGCAGTGCGCCACCAGCTGGGACTCTCCCAGCGGCGGGCGGCGGAGCTGAGCGGCCTGACCCACGGCGCCATCTGCATGATAGAGCAGGACAAGGTGAGCCCCTCGGTGGCGTCGTTGCAAAAGCTGCTCACCGTCTATGGCCTGCCGTTGTCGCGCTTTTTCGCCGAGGAGGAGAGCCGCCCCTGCAGTGTGGTGATCAAGGCTGAACAGCTTATCGAGCTGGGCAGTCAGGGGGTCTCGATGAAGCTGGTACACAACGGCAACAACCGCCGCCAGCTCGGCTTTATGCTGGAGACCTATCCCCCCGGCACTGACACCGGCGGGCAGGTCAAGCATCAGGGGGAGGAGGTCGGCACTGTGCTGGAGGGGTCGGTAACCCTGACGGTGGCAGGCCAGAGTTATCAACTCGAAGCGGGCGACAGCTATGTGATCGACACCGGCGAGCCCCACAGTTTCAGCAATCCGTCGGGGCAGACCTGCCGCATCGTCAGCGCCCACACCCCGGCGAGCTTTTAATCCTGACAGTAGTTTGGCAACAGAACCGGTAAGGAAACAGGGATCATGACCGAACATGTAAACAGTTACTACGCAGCCAGCGCCAATAAACACGCGCCCTACCCAACATTGACCGAGCAGCTGGAGTGCGATGTCTGCGTCATCGGGGCGGGCTATACCGGCCTCTCCAGCGCCCTGCATCTGGTAGAGAAGGGCTACAAGGTGGTGGTGCTGGAGGCGGCCCGGGTCGGCTTTGGCGCCAGCGGCCGCAACGGCGGCCAGATCGTCAACTCCTACAGCCGCGACATTGACACCATAGAAGCGAACTGCCCGCCGGATCAGGCCAGGCTGCTCGGTTCCATGCTGTTTGAGGGGGGCCAGATCATCCGCGAGCGGATCAAGCGCTACAACATCCAGTGCGATCTGCAGGAGGGGGGCGTCTTTGCCGCGGAGACCGAGAAGCAGCTGCACGAGCTCAAGGCGCAGAAGGCGCGCTGGGAGAAGTGGGGCAATGAGCAGCTGGAGCTGCTCGATGCCAAGGGGGTGCGCGAGGTGGTCGCGAGCGATCGCTACGTCGGCGCCCTGCTCGACAAGAGCGGCGGCCATATTCACCCTCTCAATCTGGCGCTGGGGGAGGCGGAAGCGATCCGCATCCAGGGGGGGCAGATCTTCGAGCAGTCCGCCGTCACCAGCATTACCCCGGGTCAGCCGGCGTTGGTCAAGACTGCCAAAGGAGCGGTGAAGGCGCGCTTTATCGTGGTGGCGGGCAACGCCTACCTCGGCAATCTGGTGCCGGAACTGGCCAGCAAGAGCATGCCTTGCGGCACCCAGGTGATCGCCACCGAAGTGCTGGGAGAGGAGCGGGCCCGTTCACTCTTGCCGCAGAACTACTGTCTGGAGGATTGCAACTACCTGCTCGATTACTACCGTACCTCCGGCGATCACCGGCTGATCTATGGCGGCGGTGTGGTCTATGGCGCGCGGGATCCGGCGGATATCGAGCGGCTGATCATCCCCAAGATGCTCAAGACCTTCCCGCAGCTGGCCGACGTCAAGGTGGAGTACACCTGGACCGGCAACTTCCTGCTCACCCTGTCGCGCCTGCCGCAGTTTGGCCGCATCGGCCCCAACATCTACTACATGCAGGGCTACAGCGGCCATGGTGTCACCTGTACCCATCTGGCGGGCAAGTTGCTCTCCGAGGTGCTGAGCGGTCAGGCGGAGCGCTTCGATGCCTTTGCCAAACTGCCCCACTACCCCTTCCCGGGTGGCCGGTTGTTCCGCATCCCCTTCACCGCCGCGGGCGCCGCCTGGTACACCCTGCGCGATCGGCTGGGGGTATAAACCGGTTCAGCCTGTTGTCGGGGCTGATCGACGCAAACCACAAGGCCACCGCGAGGGTGGCCTTGTTTTTAACCGAAGCGGGCAGCTGCAATTAGCTGTAATAGGCTTCGACGGTGCCCTTGAGCTTGATCAGGATGGGCTGACCACGGCGATCCAGCGCCTTGGGGGAGGGGATCTTCACCCAGCCTTCGCTGATGCAGTACTCTTCGACGTCGGTGCGCTCTTTGCCGTTCAGGCGAATACCGATCGGATGCTCGAAGCAGGCCGCCACATAGTGGGGGCTGCGGGGATTGCAGGAGAGGTGATCCGGCAGTGCCGGCTTGGTGCTGGTATCGCTCATGGCTATGACCCGAAATGGATATAAAGTGGGGCATTGTAGAGAATGGCGTCATGGCATTCAAGGCAACGCCTGCCCGCCCTGCTGCAGCATGTCAGCAATCAGCGAGTGTTTTTGACTTCAGATGCCCCGCTGCCAATGCATCATGATCTCGGCGTGGCCGCTATGCTCGCATATTCTCAGCTCCCCCTCGTGAAAGCCGTTGCGGGTGTAAAAGTGCCGCGCCTGCTCATTCTCGGCGTAGACGGTGAGCTCAAGTCGCTCATGCCGTGACTTGAGGTGGTCTAGCAGCTGGCGACCCAGCCCCTGTGATTGCAAGCTCGGGGTGATAAAGAGGGCGGCAACCGAGCCCTGATGCCAGGAGATAAACCCCGCCAGCAGCCCCTGCTCCTCATAAACCCAGCTCTCGCTGGCAGGCAGATAGATATCCCGCATCGCTGCACGCTGCGCATGCCAGAAGTCGGCGGGAATAAAGCCGTGTGCCTTGACCGATGCCTGATACCAGAGCTCGACTGCGGCATCGAGATCGGATTTGGATAATGGGCGGATCATAAGTCTCTCAATCATTGAAGGTGGAAAATAGGCGAGGGGCTACGGCTATTCGCCAAGTCCCGTCACGGTATAGTGTCTCTCGACATTGACCGTGATCTCCCCCCAGCGGGAGGCGTTGACCCGGGCTTGATGGGCGGCAAAGGCGGCCGGATCGCGGAAGGTCTCGCAGACCTCGAAGCGGCAGGGGTTGAGTCTGCTTTGCGTCACCTCGAACTGCAGGCAGCCATGTTCCTGTCGGGTCAGGTGGATATGGTTATCAAGCTCCCCCATGACGGCTGATAAATCGGAGGCGGGCACAATGATATAACCGGTTAGCACAACCATATTTATCTCTTTGGTGGGCAACATTGTTAGATTTATTATCGAATCAAGGTCGGATTTTTTATTTATTGTGAAATCATCCAGGCTCTCTTTATATTGTAAATATCTGGCCAGCAAAAAATAAATGGAATCCATAAAGACAGGGCTACATGGTGGTTGCCGATATCTGCTGTAGTTTTTGTTGGTGCGGACTGGGCTGACGAATAAAATAGCCAATGCACTCTTCATCGCTTTCATCGAGACAGATTAAAAACTGATCTTCAGACGGCGAAAATTTCAGATAGTAGACGTAGTCAGTATCCTCATTCTGGGACATATCCAGGCAGTCTTTTCCACCATTTTCTTTGAGAATATGTTCTTCCAGCTTGTAAAATCCGGAAGCGGATGGCTCGCGCTCAATAATATAGGATGATTCGATCTGCTGTTGATTTGACGAGGTATAGAGACGACCATCCGCCCTGAAGTCGTACTCTTCATAACAGCTGGTATCGGCAAAATTGAGGCGCCATACCCCGATAACCGGATGAGCATCGCTGTTAATGGTCGTAAGGTTCTGGCCAGCATGGAGATTCATGCTAAAGAGAATGGAGAATATAGCCGCTGTCTTGTTCATCTGGTCATCCCTGATATCCATGCGCTGTTATTGAGCCTGGCCTGCCAACGTAGCGTTTATCCAGTTACCGCACTGTTGGCTGCCGTTATCCAGCTTCGATTCTTCCGCTGCCACTCGTTACCCGGGCTCCCTTTGCGGCTTTCGGGGCCTGCATTGGCCGTAAACACCGCCTATGGCTCTGCTGCAAAGCCCTTATTGTGCGTGTTTGCACGATGAAAAGTTATCAAAAATTATCAAAAATCTTTAAAACTTGGGGCCTGTCACACTGCGCAAAGCCAGAGCTGGCACCGCTCATTGGCCATATCGGTGATTAACGGGGTATTCTCTTTTATATTTTATAATCCAAATTGCCTTGCTGAATATCACAATGTCCAATTATCTTTGTCTGGCCGCAGCAGGTTATGACAAGCGACCAACACCAATACTGATGGTTTTGCTATCGCTTATTTCTGTCTCCTTCGTGCAAAAACAACATAGACGCAGAAGCTGGAGTTTTTATGAACTGGTATTTTCGTGCATTTCAGAAATTTGCTGATTTCAAAGGACGGGCCTCGCGCAAAGAATATTGGATGTTCGTTCTTATCAATACCGTTATTTGTGTCATCCTCTCGCTGCTCACCAAACAGCTGGATTATGGCTACAAACTGATGGGCGTATATGGTCTCTTTATTATTGTGCCCTGCTGGGCATTGAGCGTGCGCCGTCTGCACGACATTGGTCGCAATGGCTGGTTTTTGCTGCTGGGATTAATCCCGATTATCGGCCCGCTGATGGTGCTTTTTTTCAAGGCAAAGCGCGGTAATCCCTATTCAAATCGCTATGGTGCCGTCCCTTTTATCTGACTAAACACCGACAGAAAGCTCTCCCGTGTAGCAAGCAGGCCGGACGAAATGAGATAGTCCGGCCTCTTTTATTGGCCGCTTACCAGCGCTGGATCATTGACCGTTGCTCGCATCCAGCGGGAAGGCGAACAGATCCCGGCGGTAGGTCTCGACCACCAGACTGAACGGCGTGCCATCCTCCCGTGAAAGCAGGGCGCGGTGCTGCAATACCTGCTCGGGGATGGTCAGCGGTGCCTTGCTGGTGGCAATGACGGGCATCTTCATCTCCCAGCCAGCCGGCAGGGGCGACCAGAGCAGGGTGGAGGAGAGGGTCTTGCGGCTGAAGTTGAGCGCCTTGACCGCAAGCCCGAACGGGGTGTCGCTGCTGTCGAGCAGCTGGTTCATCTCCGGAGTGAGGCGGCTTTTGACATACCAGTTGTCCGCTTCCGAGAAGATATGATCACCGCAAGTTAGCTGCACCCGGCGATAGCCCACCGGCTCATCGGAGCCGATCTTGAACAGCTCGCGGGTGGCGGCATCGGCTGGTTTGCGTGTTGTCTGGTCACGCAGGGCGCGAATGCGCGGTTCGCCCGCCATCTTGTGGTCGGCGCACCAGTTTTGCAGGGTGACGGTAGCACTCGGGTTGCTCAGCAAGGTGGCGTTGAGGGTTTGCAGCAGGGCCTGTGCCTTGAGGCGGGTTATGGGGCCATCTTGCCAGCCATCGGGGGCCTTCTCTTGCGCCTGTACGGCGCCGTGGCAGAGCAGGGCGGCCAGCAATAGCATTCGGATCTTCATGTTTTCATTACCTTTCCCGATTTTTGTGACCGGATTGTAACATCGAGGGACATGAATGCGACCAATATGTGGTCTGATGAGCAAAGGGTTGCGGGCCGCTAAAGGGCCCGCAACGGAGAGATTTCATGGGGGGAGACAGGCGTGCTGTCAGGGGAGATCCAGGGTAAAACGGGCACCGCCAAGAGGAGATTCATCCACCCGGATCTGGCCGCCGTAGCTGTGGACGATTTCGGTCACTACCGCCAGACCGATGCCTTGACCGGGGGAGCTGTCGGCGCGCACGCCGCGCTGGAAGATCTGTTCGGATTTGGCCTCGTCGATGCCGGGGCCATCATCTTCCACCTCGATGCGCAGGCGCTCGAGATGGCGACGCAGGGTCACCCGCACCTCGCTGATGGCAAACTTGCAGGCGTTGTCGAGCAGGTTGCCCATCAACTCCATCAAGTCCCCCTGTTCGCCATGGAACAGGGCATCATCATCGAACGTGAAGTGGGTTTGCAGCTTCTTGTGACGGTAGACCTTGGTCAGACTGGCGAGCAGCTTCTCGATGAGCGGCACCGGCTCGGTGCCCTTGCTGGCAAGGCGCTGACGGCCGGTGACGGCGCGTCTGAGCTGGTACTGGATCATCTGATCCATGGTGAGGATCTGTTCGTTGATGTTGTCGTGGATCTCCCGGCCCAGCTCCAGCTCGCGGGTGGTCATCTGGATCAGCGCCAGCCGGGTTTTCAGGCTGTGGGCGAGATCGTTCAGGGCGTGCTGGTAGCGCTGGGTTTGCTGCCGTTCGTTCTCCAGCAGCTGGTTGACCGACTCGGTGAGCGGGGTGAGCTCCTGTTCAAAATCGCTGGAGAGAGAGTCGAGCTTGCCGGAGCGAATGTCATCGATCTGGCGGGCTATGGTGCGCAGGGAGCCGAGGCTCCAGTAGGTGGTGAGCAGCAGCAGGCTGGCCAGCAGCATGTAGGCGAGCACCGCCTGCCGGGCGATATGGCCGAGATAGGCGAGGGATTCTGCGTGATAGCGCTTGGCCGAATCGATCATCACCACGTAGTAGGCGGTGGTGCCAGTGCCTGGGTTGCGGATAAAACGCAGGCTGTAGACGAAGTAGCTTTCGCCGTTCTTGATGGTGTGCTTCTTGAAGAAGTAGTCGAGATCCATCCCCCCCAGATACTGCATCAGGTCGCCACAGATACTCTCTTTGGCCTTGATCACCTCCGGCATGTGCAGGCTCGACCAGATCCGTTCACCATCGGCGCGGCAAATGAGGGTATCGAGGTCGGCATCCCCGGCATTGCGGGAGATGTGGCTGAGATCGGTCGGGCCGCCATTGCTCGGCTCGGTCGAGGAGAAGAGCTTGGCCAGGTTCTCCTGCATCCGGGCACTCGCCTTCTGGGTCTGCTCCTCGACATGGCCGAGGTAGAGGGCATAGACGGCAAAGCCCATGCTGAGGGCGATCACCAGCAGGGAGCTGAGCAGCAGCTTGATGTGCAGCGAGCGGCGCAGCACCCGCACCATCCGCAGTAGCGGGCAGAATCGCATCAGTTGCACGACAGGTTGAAGATGTAACCCTGACGGCGGATGGTGGAGATGGGTTGAATTGTCCCCTCCGGATCCAGTTTCTTGCGCAGGCGGCTGACCATGACCTCGATGGTGTTGGGATCCCCTTCGCCATCGCCGTAGAGCTGGTCGAGCAGCTGCTGCTTGGAGACCACCTGACGGGCGTTGCGCATCAGGTACTCCAGAATGAGATATTCGAAGCTGGTCAGCACGGCCACTTCACCGGAGATGGTCAGCTCCTTGCGGGAGAGATCGAGCTCGTAGTCACCCGCTTTCACCCGGGGAGAGATAAAGCCGGCACTGCGGCGCACCAGCGCGTTGAGACGAGCCAGCAGCTCATCCTTCTGAAACGGTTTGACCAGATAGTCATCGGCACCCGCTTCCAGCCCTTCCACCTTGTCCTGCCAGTTGCCACGGGCGGTGAGGACGATGATGGGAAAGGGGATCTGCTTCTCGCGCAGTTCGCGGATCAGTTGCAGGCCATCCATATCGGGCAGACCGAGATCGATGATGGCCACGTCGATGGGGTAATCCGTTGCATAGTGCTGCGCAATCCCTGCCTGATCGGTGCTGTAGACCTGATTGTCTGCTTCGGTCAGCAGAGAGGAGAGGTGGTGATTGAGCAGCTTGTCGTCTTCGACCAGGAGAATTTTCATGGTGTGTGCGGCGGTCATAGGGATCCAAGCAGTCAATTAGAAGATGTTCGCTATGCGGAGTCAATCCGTATCCTAATGCCTCCCGCCTGTATCGGGACTGAATCACGCTGATGCCGGGGTTGATATGAGTTTGAGCGGAATGCAAAGAGGGGGCCATGGTGGCCCCCTCTTTTGTCTGTTTGCAACGCCTTAGCTGCGGCGCGGCGGCAGCATATTGGTCAGAGTGTTGTCCTTGAGCACATGGTGATGGAAGAGGGCGGCCACAGTGTGCAGGGCGATCAGGGCGTAACCCAGGTTGCCCAAGGTTTCGTGCACCTCCTTGATAAACCCTTTGGCATCAGGGCTCGGCGCTATCAGCGCAGGCAATTCAAACCCGAAGAAGGGGATGGGCTTGCCGGCGGCGCTCAGCAGCAGCCAGCCACACAGCGGGGTCAGAATGAGGAAGCCGTAGAGGGCGATATGGGCCAGCTTGGCCAGCTTGTGCATCAGGGGGGAGAGCTCGGGCACGATACGGGGCGTCGGGCTCATCCAGCGCAGGGCCAGTCTGACAAAGACCAGTGCGAAGATCAGCAGCCCCAGCATGAAGTGCCACTCCTTCATCAGATCCCGACCCGGGTCTCCTTTGGGAAAAATGTCACGAAATTCGATCAGGGCATAGACGGCGATCATGGCCCACAGGGTCAGCCAGTGCAGCCCGAGACTCAGGGTGCCGTAGCGTTGTTCACTGTTCATCAGCATGGTTGGTTTCCTTCAGTCAAAGAGTCACATCCGTGTGGCATCTCCCGATGAGCGAAACGATCGGAGGAGGCCAGTTCCATTGGCGACGCCTGCCGGATACACACAGGTGCAGGGCGGGCGCCCGTTAGAGGAAAATCGTCTGTATTTTCCGCATGATACTGCCATGGAGATGGTATCACTGCCGGCTCGTTGAGGAGCTGATCAATACCACACAATTTACAGGTTAATTAAACCGTGAGCAGTGTGAAGCGCCCGTGAAAAGATCTGCCTGACCCTGATGGTCAGGCCGGTTCGATGGCAATGACCAGACAGGCTGGCTCGCAGATCCGGAAACGCACATTGCAGTTGAACAGCCGCACGCCGTACTCCTTCTCGTCCGGCTTGCCCTTCTTGTAGGCAGGGCGCGGATCCTGTGCCAGCACTTCGCTCACCAGCTGGCGCAGTTCGGGGTAGCGCTGGCTCCATGTTTGCAGCTGCAACTCGGCGTCCGGGCTGAAGCTCACCGCCAGCGGCGGGGTCGGGGCATCGGGGGCAAAGCCGCCACGGGCCTCCGGCAGGCTGTCGGCATAGGGAATATAGGGTTTGATATCGACGATGGGAGTGCCATCGAGCAGGTCGACGGCCCCCAGCTCCAGCCAGAGTTTGCCGCGCTCGCGGCCCACCCCGTGCAGCTCGACCACCGAGAGGCCGAGCGGATTGGGGCGAAAGGTGGAACGGGTAGCAAAGACCCCGACCCGCTCGTTTCCGCCCAGGCGCGGCGGGCGCACCGTCGGATTCCAACCCTGCTCCATGGTCTGGTGAAAGACGAAGCTGAGCCACAGATGGGAGAACTGCTCGATGCCGCGCAGCACGTCCGGCTGATCGTAGGGGGGGCGCAGCTCGAGGCGGGCACGGGCCGATTTGACCAGGCCGGGCTGGCGCGGAATGGCGAACTTCTCCTTGTAGGGAGAGCGGATAATCCCGAGGGTGTCGATTTCAAACTTCATGGCGGATCCTGGCTGAAAACCCTGGCAATTTAGCACATGCGGCCCCAAAACGCAGGCTTCCCCGTGCGGCGCCCTCGCCGCCTGCTGCCGTGATCCCCGTCCCATCCCGGTATATCGAGGGCTGTGCCTTGGCGCCAAGTTGCGTAGGGTGGGACAAACAGGAGGAGCGGTGCTGGCTCGCCACGGTGCGAAGACCGCAACAGTAAGCCGGATGGGGAGGGAGAGGGATGAAACTGCTGATTATCGGTGGCACCGGATTTTTGGGGCGCCACCTGACTGCGCTGGCGCTCGATTGGGGTCACGAGGTGACCCTGTTCAATCGCAGCCATCACCAGCATCCTGACTGGTGGGAGCTGGTACAGCTCATCGGCGATCGCAATGGCGATCTGGGTGCGCTGCAGGGAGAGGGGCGGCAGTGGGATCTCGTTATCGATACCTGCTGCTATCGGCCAGAGCAGGCGGCGAGCCTGTCGGCGGCCCTGCTCGGGCGCTGCGAGCGGCTCATCTTTATCTCCACCATCAGCGTCTATCGCGACTTTGCCCAACCCGGAATGGACGAATCGGCGCCCCTGCATGTCATCGGTGGGGGAGAGCAGCCCGAGGAGTATGGCCCGCTCAAGGTGTTGTGCGAAGAGGTGTATCGCGCCCGCTGGGGCGAGCGACTCTGCATTCTGCGCCCGGGCGTATTGTGCGGCCCCCATGATCACACCGGCCGTATGGCCTGGTGGGTGAAGCGGGTGCAGCAGGGCGGGCGCTGGCTGCTGCCGGGGGAGGGGCAGGATCGACTGCAATATCTGGATGTGCGCGACTGCGCCGAGTTTGTGCTGCGGGCCGCCGAGCAGCAGTTGACGGGAGTTTTCAATCTGGTCAAGCCGGGCATTGCGCTGGCAGATTGGGTCGAGCGGCTGGCGGCGAGAGTGGGAGTTGCCTCCCCCATAGAGGCTGATTGGGTGCCCTGGCCAGCACTGCTGGCGGCCGGGGTCGAGCCCTGGCTGAGCTATCCGACCCTGCTGCCCAATATGTTGCCGGAGTATGCCGGTTATGGCCGCATCAGCGCCGAGGCGGCCATCGTGCACGGTCTCAACTTCCGGCCGCTGGAGGAGACGGCCGCTGATCTGGCCGAGTGGCTGGCACGGACGCCGGATGCGGCGGTGGCCGAAGGGATGACCATTGATCAAGAGATGCTGCTGCGCCAGCAGGTGCGATAACGCATAGCGAACTGGCGCGCCATGCAATACCTGAAAACAGGAGGGCATCGTAATGATGCCCTCTTGTTTTTACTGGCATAAGCACGTGAGTGTTAGCGGATGTTCGCACCTGCGGCCGCCAGCAACTCCCGCAAAATGGCACGGTGGCAGCGGGACTCCTGCTCGCAGTAGCAACCCACCGACAGGTTGGTGGTGTGGGAGAGGGCGGCCAGCAGTGCCAGATCGTGTTTGGCTGCCGGGGTTGCCAGCTCCGCCTTGTACGCCTTGCCAAAGGCAGCCCACTGGGCCGGGGTCTCCGCGGCCTGCCCCAGCTTCATGGTTTCGCTGCTAGGGGCGAGGTTGGGGAACCAGACGTCATACCAGTTCTGGCTGGCAAACTCGGTCTTTGATACGCCGCGGGGCGGGCGACGTACCGTGCCGATCCGCAGCCCCTCGTCGGGGAGGCGGGGCGAGCCGAGACGGACGATGGCGAGCGCCATGAGTCGTTACTTCTCTTCAGCCACTTTCAGCGCCTGACCGTAGCAGATGACCTGCTTCAGGCAGCCGGGGGTATCGCTGAATTCGCTGCACTTGTCGAAGGTGACGCCGTTGCCGCCCATGTCGGCAGCGCGGCGGCGAGCCAGGGTGCGCGCCTCACCGGCGTTGGGCACCGGCTGCTTGGCATCGGCCTGGCACGATTCCCCCTCGACGGTGCCGAGGTAGAGGTAGTTGAGATCGGCCAGCTGAGCTTGCTCGTAAATCCGCACGCTACCGGGTTTGAAGTAGTCGTCGAAGTTCTCTTTATCCAGATTGCTGTTGAAGGCGTAGTTGGCACAGCCGGAGGCAATCAGGGGCATCATCAGGATCAGGCGTTTCATCATCTCGTATCTTGTGTCGGTGATGAGGACAGTAGAAAGGCGCAGGCGCTCCATGTCGGCATCTTGTTGAATAATGAGGGGCCATTATAGGGGCCAGTCGCCTGTGGCGGCCAGCCCCGTTTTGACCCCGAATGTCAGGGTGTGACCGCCATCAGGCGGATATCAGACCGGTGCCAGCCGCTGATGCAGGCTGCGATAGTACTCATCTGCCAGCAACTCCTGATGGGGAGCGCAGAGGCGGATCTGCCCCTCTTCCATCAGGGCGATGCGATCCATCTGCTCCAGTCCCAGCAGACGGTGGGAGATGAGCAGCATGGAGCGGTCGGCCCCCAGGGTGAACAGCAGCGCCATGATCTCCCGTTCGGTCTGGCTGTCGAGCCCCTCGGTCGGCTCATCGAGCAGCCAGAGCGGCGCATCGTGCAGCAGGGCGCGGGCGATGCCGATGCGGCGGCGCTCGCCACCGGAGAGCGGGCGGCCACCATCGCCGAGCCAGGCATCCAGACCCGCCTCATCTTCCAGCAGGGTGGCAAGGCCAACCCGGGTCAGTACCTCGACCAGCTGTTCGTCAGTGGCAGTCGGTGCTGCCAGCTTCATGTTGCCGCGCAGGGTATCGGCAAACAGGTGTACCCGTTGACTCACCACCGAGATGGAGGCGCGCAGCGCCCCTTCGCTGTAGTCGGTCAGCGGCTTGCCACCCAGCAGGATCTTGCCCGCCTGAGGGCTCCACTCACGGGTCAGCAGGCCCATCAGGGTCGATTTGCCACAGCCGGTCTGGCCCAGCAGCGCCAGCTTCTCGCCTGCGTGCAGTTGCAGGGTACAGCCGCGCAGCACCGGTTGCGGATTGCCGGGATAACCGAAGTAGAGGTCATTGATCTGCAGGGCACCCTGGCTGGCGTGAGCCTGCTCGCTGCCCCACTCGGGGGCTTTGGCTTCCTGCAGGATCTCGTTCAGGCGGCGTGCCGAGGTGAGGCTGGTGGAGAGGTGCTGGAAGGAGCCTGCCAGCGGCATCAGCGCTTCGAAGCTCGCCAGCGTGGCAAATACCATCAGGGCGGTAACGGGATCGGGAGCCGCGCCCGCAACGCCGTGGCCTGCCATCCAGAGCATCAGGGTCAGGGTCCAGCCGCTCAGCAGTTGCACCGAGAAGTTGGCCAGCCCGCTCACTTTGGCCATGCGGGCCTGGGCGGCGAGCAGTGCCTGCTCGGCCTGTTGCAGTTCACCCAGCGCCTTGGGGGCGGCGGCAAACATCTGCAACTCGGCCTGACCATCCAGATAGTCCACCATGCGGGTGCGCAGGCTGGCCTTTTCGGCGATCAGTGCCTGACCGGGGCGACGGCCGAGGAAGTAGAACACCAGCGGCAGGGCGATCATGCCAAACAGCAGAATGGCGCCAAGGGTCAGGGCGAGGCGGCTATCGAACAGGGAGAGGAACAGCACCATGGCGCCCGTGCCCAGCAGCGCGGCACCGATGGGGGTGAGCAGGCGCAGGTAGACGTGATCCATCGCATCGATGTCGGCCACCAGCCGGTTGAGCAGATCCGCCTGACGAAAGCCTGCCAGCGTACCGGTGGAGAGTGGCGAGAGCTTTTGCCAGAACCAGACCCGCAGCCGGGTCAGAACCCGGAAGGTGGCATCGTGGCTCACTACTCGCTCACCCCAGCGACCTGCGGTGCGGATGATGGAGAAGAAGCGCACCCCGCCAGCCGGCGTCATGTAGTTGAAGCTGTCGCGACTGGCGACTGCCATCCCGGCAACGGCGGCGGCAGAGAGGAACCAGCCGGAGAGGGACAGCAGCCCCATCCCGGCAATCAGGGTGACCAGTGCCAGCAGCAGGCCGAGGGAGAGGCTGAGCCAGTGCTGACGGTAGAGGCGCAGAAACGGCAAGAGATCAGTCATCGAGAGAGCCCTCGGAACGTTGGGAGAGCAGCCGGGCGAATGGCCCCTCTGCCTGACAAAGTTGCTGGAAGTTGCCCTGTTCCACCAGCTGACCGCGCTCCAGCACCAGGATCTGATCCATCTGGCCGAGCTGGTCGAGGCGGTGGGTGATCATCAGCAGGGTCTGGTTGGCCATCGCCTCTTCAAGGGTGGTCATGATGGCCCGCTCCGAGTGGCGATCCAGACTGGCGGTCGGTTCATCGAGCACCATCAGCTGGGTTGACTTGAGCAGGGTACGCGCCAGTGCGAGGCGCTGGGCCTGACCGACCGAGAGGCCGCCTGCCTGATCGCCAACCGGATAGTCAAACCCCTTCTCCATGGCAAACTCCCATGCCTGCGCCCGTTTCAGGGCATCCTCCAGCTCGGCATCGCTGGCTGTTGGCTTGGCCAGCAGCAGGTTGTCGCGAAGAGAGGCGTGGAACAGTTGCGGGTTTTGCGAGAGCCAGCCCAGTTGCAGGCGCCACTGACTCATATCGAGGGTGGCGAGCTCCTGCCCATTCACCTTGAGCTCGCCGCGATAGGGGGCAAAGCCGAGCAGGGCGTTGACCAGCGAGCTTTTGCCGGCGCCACTGATACCGACCAGGGCGGTGCGTGAACCGGCTGCAAGAGTGAAGTCGATGGGGCCGACCAGCACCTTGCCCTCGGCGCTTAGCACTTCCAGACCTTTGGCCTCAACCTTGATGGGGCTGTCGGCGTGGAAAGGGGTGCTGCCTGCGGCTGGCTCGCTCACCTCGGCTTCGAGGAATTCGAGCAGCTGTTCGGCAGCGCCGATGGCCTGTGCCTTGGCATGGTAGTGGGCACCCAGTTCGCGCAGCGGTGCGTAGAACTCGGGGGCAAGAAAGAGCACGAACAGGCCGGTAAAGAGAGTAACTTTGCTGCCATAGTGGCCAAAATCGAGGTGATCGATATAGGAGAAGCCGAAGTAAACGGCGACCAGCGCGACCGAGATGGCGGCAAAGAACTCCAATACGGCGGTGCTCAAAAACGCTAGGCGCAGCACTTCCATGGTGCGTTCGCGAAAATCTTCCGAGGCGTCGCGAATGGCGTCACCTTCAGCCTGGGTACGCATAAAGAGTTGCAAGGTTCGCAGCCCCTTCAGGCGATCGAGGAAGTGGCCGGAGAGACGAGCCAGCGCCTGAAAGTTGCGGCGGTTGGCATCGGCGGCGCCAACACCAACCAGGATCATAAAGATGGGGATCAGAGGGGCGGTACCCAGCAGGATCAAGCCCGCCGCCCAGTTGACCGGGAATACGGCTACCAGAATGACTACCGGAATAAAGACCGCGATGGCCATCTGCGGCAGATAGCGGGAGAAGAAATCCTGCATGTTTTCAATCTGTTCCAGCAGCAGGCTGGCCCAGCTGCCGGCCGGGCGACGCTGGATATAGGCAGGGCCGAGACGGCTTAAGCGAGTGAGTACCAGCTGGCGGATGGTCTGGCGCACCGCGCTGCCGGCCTTGAAGCTGGCCACTTCGCGGCCATAGGCGAGTGCCGCCTTGCCGAGGGTTACCAGCAGCAGGGTAATAAATAAGGGGATGGACTGTTCCGGTTGTTTGCCCTCAATGATGAAGCCGTGCAACAGGGTCGCCAGCAGCCAGGCTTGCGCCACCATCAGAATGCCTTGACCCAGGCCAAAGGCGATGGAAATCGTGATCCAGCGGCGACCGTGACTCGATTGCGTGCGCAACCAGCCATAGAGACGTTTTTGCGTTTTTTTATCCATTACCACCATCCTCGCGTCGAGTGGCGCAAGACTATCCTCGCCGTTTGGCCTTGGCAACCTTGTAAATTATCTGTGTTGAAAATGTTTGCTTGAAAAAGCAACCGACTGTTCAATCCTTGTCCGAACAGATTGATTTATTGAAAAAAGTGGCAAGGACGGCATTGCGCTCACCGGCAAAATGCATATAGTAGGAGCCCTGACGCGGGTGTAGTTCAATGGTAGAACGGTAGCTTCCCAAGCTGCATACGTGGGTTCGATTCCCATCACCCGCTCCAAATTTCAGATGCCAAGCGGGCATCGTATAATGGCTATTACCTCAGCCTTCCAAGCTGATGATGCGGGTTCGATTCCCGCTGCCCGCTCCAGCTTCAACGCAAAAAGCCCACTCCTGCGAGTGGGCTTTTTGTTTGTCCGCTATTTGCTTCTCTTTGCCACTCTTCATGGCGCATCGGGAGCCGGAAAAAAGAAAAGGCGCCACAGGCGCCTCTTCGGATGGGTAAGCGGTGCGGAATTACTCCTGCTCCAGCTCGCCGCAGAAACGGTAACCTTCGCCGTGGATGGTGGCGATGATCTCCGGGGTATCGTTGACGCTTTCGAAGTGCTTGCGGATACGACGGATGGTCACATCGACGGTACGGTCGTGGGGCTTGAGCTCGCGGCCGGTCATCTTCTTCAGCAATTCGGCACGGGTCTGGATCTGGCCCGGGTTTTCGCAGAAGTGCAGCATGGCACGGAACTCGGAGCGCGGCAGCTTGAACATGTCGCCGGTGGGGCTGACCAGTGCGCGGCTGTTGATATCCAGCGCCCAGCCGTTGAACAGGTAACGTTCGACCAGCTTCTTCTCTTCGCCACCGGCAGCCACATTCATGGTGCGGCTCAGCAGGTTGCGGGCACGGATGGTCAGTTCACGGGGGTTGAACGGCTTGGTGATGTAATCATCGGCGCCGATCTCCAGACCCAGGATCTTGTCCACTTCGTTGTCGCGACCGGTCAGGAACATCAGGGCGATGTTGTCGTTCTCGCGCAGCTCGCGGGCCAGCAACAGGCCGTTTTTACCCGGCAGGTTGATGTCCATGATCACCAGATTGATGGTGTGAGAGGTGAGGGCCTGATGCATCTCGTCGCCGTTGTTGGCCTCGAGTACGATGTAGCCTTCTGCCTCGAAAATGCTTTTCAGGGTATTACGAGTGACCAGTTCGTCTTCGACGATCAGAATGTGTGGTGTTTGCATGAGTATTCCCAGATTCTTATCAGTTAATTATCTTAAATTTAACACTTCTTGGCGTTTCAAGCCGATTTCCTGACTGATCCTGAAAATTAATTACGTCATCCTGGGTATGAAGGTCAGGTCGGCATAGTGTGAATTTGGCATCAGTATCGGCAAATATCCCTGTGCCACTTATAGGTTCCCGAGAAGACTACTCGAGCAAAGCCTGGAAAGGTCATCCATTACGAAGTTGCCGCATTTTATCAGTTAACAGGAGCATAACAACACCCTTTGCCGTCAGATAGCAACTTTTTAACTCTGTTTTGATATAGGTCAAACCGTGGCACAACAGCATCATACTTGGCCTTAACCGGGTTTTCGCCCCTATAAAATGTAATGGAATGTAACATGTGATTGACATGATTTTGTGGGAAAACTACAAGAAAATTTGCTTTTTAGCGCCATTTGGAATGCCTTCCTGGCCCGAATTTGCCATCGTTACAGCCTGGAATCCTGCCAGTCAATGGGTCGGAGAGCGTCGCAACCGGCGTCGCGAGCGGGCACTTTGGCGTCATCTGGAGTCCATGCCGGGCGTCAATATGGCTGGCCCTGTGTGGGGAGCGGCACCGGACGAAAGCTGGCGCGAGTCCTCGCTCGCCGTGGCGCTGCCCCTGCCAGAGGCTTGCGCACTGGCTGCCCGCTTTGGCCAGAACGCCATCTACTGGATCGAAAAGGGACAGCTCTGGCTGGTGCCGGTATTAAGCGATAAATCAGCAGTTTGTCTGGGAGATATCGCTGCTTTCTGGATTGTCAGAGCCGATTGTTGATGAAAGAATGAACATCTTCATGCATCTGAAAGGAATCAAATCATGCTGGATCTTCTGCCCGACCTCTGCGATCAGCACGGCGATATGCTGCAAGTGGCTGAACCCTGTTTTCACGATTTCGGTGGCAAGGCCATCTTCTATGGTCGCGCCGTGACCCTCTCCTGCTACGAGGACAACAGTCTGGTGCGGGAGCTGGTGAATCGTCCCGGCCAGGGCAAGGTGATGGTGATCGACGGGGGGGGGTCACTGCGCCGGGCTCTGCTTGGTGATCAACTGGCCATCAAGGCGGTGGAGCAGGGGTGGGAGGGGATCCTGATCCACGGTGCGGCGCGGGATGTGGGCACTCTGGCGACACTGGCGCTCGGGGTCAAGGCGCTGGCGGCCTGTCCGGTCAAGACCGAGAAGCGCGGGCAGGGCGAGCTTGGCGCCGTAGTGAACTTTGCCGGCGTGACCATTCATGAAGGGGATTACATCTACGCGGATCGCAACGGCGTGGTGGTGAGTGCCACGCCGCTGATCTGATTCAGAAGTTGAAACCAACACCCAGGCTCAGCGCCTGATCGGCTTTAAAGGTGCTGACGCCGTAATTGGCGGTAAGGGAGAGTCTGGGGGTCAGCAGCAGGCTGGAGTTGAGCTCCAGCAGGGTGCTGCCCTGATTGAGCTCCAGATGGCGGATCTGGCTGCCGACATTGAAGGCGGGGGAGAGCTGATAGCGTACTCCTGAGCTCATGTTGAAACCTGATTGGCGGTTCTGATCCGCGACCGCCGGCCCCGCTTCCATAAAGAGGCTGACATCATCCATCACCGGATATTGATAGCCGCTGTTGACCAGCCAGAGATCAAAACTGTCGCTGTGATGGCTCTGACTGTTGAGCAGTACCCCGGAGTAACTTTTGACATAGAGTGAGGGATCGGCTGGCTGCTTGAAGAGATCCCAGTCGGCAGCCTGAGCGGCCACGCTGGTGCAGGATGCGAGCAGTGTGATGAGAAGCGCCTTGGTCATTCTTTTCCCCTCCCTGGGTCCGGAACTGAGCTTAAGCATGGCACAAGCATGGCACATGCCAGAGCGGAGTTAAGTGAACTTTGATCACAATAAATCGCTTTGGCTGAGGCGCTGAGCATGTTAAACAGGCTGCCGTATTGATGAGTCCAATCATTAAGAGGTGAATCCATGAACAAGAAACTGACTCTGCTGGCCGCGCTGGCACTGGGAGGCTGCGCCATGGCGACCGGTTCTACCATGACTCAACTGCAGGCATCCGGCTGGCAACTGCAAGGTGCCACCGGCGATACCTTTACCCTGCAAGTTGTTGACGGCAAGGTGGCGGGCAAGGGCGGCTGCAACCGCTATTTTGGCGGTATCACCAAGCAGGGTGACGGTGTCTTGACGCTGGGGGCCATGGGCTCCACTCGCATGATGTGCATCGGCGATGCCATGAACAAAGAGACCGAGTTCCTGCAAAAGCTGGAGAAGGTGGCCACCTACACCATCAACGGCAACCAGTTGATTCTGAGCGACGCCAACAAGGCGTCCCTGCTCACCTTCAACGCTGTTCCCGTGACCAAGTAAGAGTCTGTTGCAGACCCTTGGTTGACGCCCTCCCTGCCGGAGGGCGTCTCTGTTTTACCCACAGCAATCCCCTCCCTGCTTCTCCTCCCGATTCCTTGCTCTTCCCTCGCATCATGGCGAAATGAGAGTCTGCAAATTGATCATTTCAATAATTCTTGTATAGTTGAAATAAAAGAGCATCCAACGAGAGGCAACTATGAACAAAGAGACGGCCACCAAGGTCTTTGAATCGCTGGCATCCGGCATCCGGCTCGATGTATGGCGGCTGTTGGTGAAGGCCGGGCTGGAGGGGCGGGTCGCGGGCGAACTGGCCAGCGAACTCGATATTGCCCCCAATACCCTCTCGTTTCACCTCAAGGCGATGCTCAATGCCGGTCTGTTGTCAGTGGAGCAGGAGGGGCGCTTTCTGCGCTACCGCGCCAATATCCCCCTGATGCTGGATGTGATCGCCTACCTCACCGAGGAGTGCTGTGCCGGTCATCCCGAGGCGTGCGGCCTGATGCGTGCCGAGTCAGCCTGCTCCCCCCATGTTCTGCCTGCGCAGCCCTGCTGCAACAAGGAGTAATGCCATGTCCTCCATTCAGATTTTTGATCCCGCCCTCTGCTGCTCCAGCGGTGTTTGTGGCTCCGAGGTTGATCAGGCACTGGTCACCTTCGCTGCCGACCTAGCCTGGGCCAAGGATCAGGGAGTTGCCATCGAGCGTTTCAATCTGGCCCAGCAGCCGATGCAATTTGCCAAGACACCTGCCGTCAGCGCTTTTCTGACCCACGCCGGGGAGGAGGGGTTGCCGCTGGTGCTGGTGGAGGGGCAGGTGGTGTTGACCGGCCGTTACCCGAGCCGCAGTGAGCTGGCCCGTTATGCCGGGCTGCCTGCGCCGCAAGCGGCCATCAAGGGGATCGTCAAGGGCGACAGCTGCTCTGGCAGCGGTTGCTGCTGAGTTGTGACGCACCATTCGGGAGAGGCTATGTACCATTTTCTGACCAATCCACCGCCGTTTCTCTTCTTCACCGACAAGGGCGGGGTAGGCAAGACCTCGCTGGCCTGCGCCAGTGCGGTGGCCCTCTGCGATGCCGGTAAGCGGGTGCTGCTGGTGAGCACTGACCCCGCCTCCAATGTGGGGCAGGTGTTTGCAACCGAGATCGGCAATCGCGTCACCGCCATCGACGCTGTGCCCGGTTTGTCTGCGCTGGAGATAGATCCCCCCGCGGCAGCCAAAGCCTATCGGGAGTGGATTGTCGGGCCGGTGCGCGGCAAGTTGCCCGAGAGCGTGGTGCGCAGTATCGAGGAGCAGCTCTCCGGCGCCTGCACCACCGAGATCGCCGCCTTTGACGAGTTCACCGCGCTGCTGACCGATCAAACGTTGCTGGCCGAGTATGACCATATCGTCTTTGATACGGCCCCAACCGGCCACACCATCCGGCTGCTGCAACTGCCGGGAGCCTGGAGCGAATTTCTGGAGCAGGGCAAGGGGGATGCCTCCTGCCTTGGCCCGCTGGCGGGGCTGGAGAAACAGCGCAGCCAGTATGGCGAGGCGGTCGCCGCGCTGGCCGATGCTGCTCGCACCCGGTTGGTGCTGGTGGCGCGCGCCCAGCAATCCACTTTGAGAGAAGTGGCTCGCACCCACGAGGAGCTGGCCACCATCGGCTTGCTGAATCAGCAACTGGTGATCAATGGCCTCTTCCCTGAGGGGGCCATTGCCGGAGATCCGTTGGCAATGGCGCTCTGGCTGCGTGAACAACGGGCTCTCGCCCAGATGCCGCAGGGGATAAAGGGGCTGGCGCAGGATCATATCCCGCTGCTGGCCACCAACCTGGTGGGGCTCGACAGTTTGCGCCAGCTGCTGCAACCACAGGATGCTGGTGCGCATGTATCACTGGCAACGTCAGCTCATCTGCCAGCCCAGCCCGAGTTGAGTTCGCTGGTGGACGAGCTGGCCGCCGACGGTCACGGCCTCATCATGCTGATGGGCAAGGGCGGGGTGGGCAAAACCACGCTGGCGGCCGCCGTGGCGGTGGAACTAGCCAGTCGTGGCCTGCCAGTGCACCTCACCACCTCGGATCCCGCCGCGCACCTCGGCGAGACGCTGGCAGGTAGCTTGCCCCATTTGGAGGTGAGCCGCATCGACCCCCACGCCGAGACCGAGCGTTACCGTGCTCAGGTGCTGGCCACCAAGGGGGCTGCGCTGGACGAGCAGGGGCGGGCGCTGCTGGAGGAGGACTTGCGCTCCCCCTGTAACGAGGAGATCGCCGTGTTTCAGGCCTTCTCGCGCATCATTCGCGAGGCGGGCAAGCGCTTCGTGGTGATGGATACCGCCCCCACCGGCCACACCCTGCTGCTGCTCGACGCCACCGGCGCTTACCACAGGGAGATCGCTCGCCAGATGGGAAACAAGGGGCTGCACTTCAACACCCCCATGATGCAGTTGCAGGATCCCAAACAGACCAAGGTGTTGATTGGGACGCTGCCCGAGCCGACGCCAGTGCAGGAGGCAGCCAATCTGCAATCCGATCTGCGCCGCGCGGGCATCGAGCCCTGGGGCTGGCTTATCAACCACAGCTTGCAGCAAGCCGCGGTCAGCTCGCCGCTGCTGCAACTGCGGGCCGAGCGCCAGTTGCCCCATATCGAGGCGGTCGAGCAGCAACATGCCAGCCGCTACGCCGTGGTACCGCTACTCGCCGAGGAGCCGGTGGGGCCCGATGCCCTGCGCCGCCTCTGCCGGCACCATTGAATCGCCGCCCGGCCCGCTGCCGGGGCGGCTTGAATTACACCATTTTTGAATCTTTAGAAGATGCGGGATTGCGCCGCATCGGGAGCTGTCATGTCTGCAACATGTGATGCCAAGGCCGTGCCTGCCATCGGCTTTTTTGAACGTTATCTGACAGCCTGGGTCGCCCTCTGCATTCTGGTGGGAATTGGCCTCGGGCAGGGGTTGCCGGATCTCTTCAAGGCGATCGGTGCCATGGAGGTGGCCAAGGTCAACCTGCCGGTGGGGCTGCTCATCTGGGTGATGATCATCCCCATGCTGCTCAAGATCGACTTCGGCGCCCTGCATCAGGTGAAGGGACACCTCAAGGGAATTGGCGTCACCCTCTTTATCAACTGGCTGGTCAAGCCCTTCTCCATGGCCTTCCTCGGCTGGCTCTTTATCCGCGTGCTGTTTGCTGACTGGCTGCCGGCTGATCAACTCGACAGCTATGTGGCGGGGCTGATCCTGCTGGCGGCGGCACCCTGCACCGCCATGGTGTTTGTCTGGAGTCGCCTCACCAACGGCGATCCCTACTTCACCCTGTCGCAGGTGGCGGTGAATGACCTCATCATGGTGTTTGCCTTCGCGCCGCTGGTGGCGCTGCTGCTCGGAGTCTCCAGCATCATAGTGCCGTGGGATACCCTGCTCACCTCTGTGGTGCTCTATATCGTCATCCCGGTGATCATCGCCCAACTGCTGCGCAAGGCTTTGCTGAAAAAGGGAGAGGCCCATTTTGACGGCGTTATGACCCGCATCCAGCCTTGGTCGGTGGCGGCCCTGCTGCTCACTCTGGTGCTGCTGTTTGCCTTTCAGGGCAACGCCATCATTGAGCAGCCGCTGGTTATCGCCCTGTTGGCGGTGCCGATCCTGATCCAGGTGCTGTTCAACTCTGGCTTGGCTTACTGGCTTAATCGCAAGGTGGGGGAAAAGCACTCGGTCGCCTGTCCTTCAGCCCTGATCGGCGCCTCCAACTTCTTCGAGTTGGCGGTGGCCGCCGCCATCAGCCTGTTCGGCTTTCACTCCGGCGCGGCGCTCGCCACCGTGGTTGGCGTGCTGATCGAGGTGCCGGTCATGCTGCTGGTGGTGCGGGTGGTTAACGCCAGCAAACCCTGGTACGAAGCGGGGCTGAGCCGTTAACTGATGGCCACTAACAGCTGGCCGTCAACTGATGCTATCCATTTTCTATTCACTTGATTCATGAGAGACACGCAAATGAGTGCAATCACCATCTATCACAACCCGGAATGTGGTACCTCCCGCAACACCCTGGAGCTGATCCGCAACAGCGGCGTGGAACCCACGGTCATCCACTATCTGGAGACGCCCCCCTCCCGTGACCAGCTGGTGGCGCTGATCGCCGCCATGGCCATGCCGGTGCGGGCTCTGCTGCGCAAGAACGTGCCCCCCTACGAGGCGCTCGGGCTGGCGGAAGATCGTTTCAGCGATGATGAGCTGGTCGATGCCATGCTGGCTCATCCCATCCTCATCAACCGTCCCATCGTCGTCACGCCGCTTGGCACCAAACTGTGCCGTCCGTCGGAAGTGGTGCTCGATATATTGCCCGATCAGCAAAAAGGGGCCTTCGCCAAGGAGGATGGCGAGCAGGTGGTGGATGCGAGCGGCAAGCGCCTCAAGTAATCATCTGAGTACTCAAGTACGGATTGAAACAGGGCCAGCGTCACGCTGGCCCTGTTTCGTTGTGTGAACAAGTTGAAAAAGTTACTCCAGCCAATCGTTTTACCGCTTTTTCTGTGACGATGATCACTGTACCATCGCCGCCCGACCTGCCACCCGGCCGCATCTCCCCCTGCGACGGCGCTGGCGTCACCCGATACATGCTGTCACCCGGAACGTGAATGACCCCAGGATGGGACCCGCCACTAACCTGTAGGTTTGTGGTCTGCGTGTCGCGTGGGTCGGCACCTCTCCCGCCGGATCGCCCGCGACGCCTGTCTGCAGACTTGCCATATGAAACTCCTCTCTTCATAGGTGCAAGATGACACTGTTATTGAGTCTGGTCGGTATGCTGGCCCTGATGTTTATCGCCTGGCTGGCGAGTGAAAACCGCCGAGCCATCCGCTGGCGAACCGTGCTGGGTGCGCTCGCCCTGCAAACCGGTTTTGCTGCGCTGGTGCTCTATTTCCCCCCCGGACAAATCATGCTCGGTGCCATGAGCAATGGCGTCTCCGCCCTGCTCGGCTTTGCCGACAGCGGCATCCGTTTCGTGTTTGGCGATCTCGCCAGCAACGGCTTTATCTTCGCCGTGCGGGTGCTGCCGCTGGTGATCTTTATCAGCGCGCTGATCGCCGTGCTCTACCACTTCGGCATCATGCAGTGGGTGATCCGGGTACTGGGCGGCGCTATTCATCGCCTGCTCGGCACCAGCCGCGCCGAATCCCTGGTGGCCACCGGCAATATCTTCCTGTCGCAAGGGGAGTCGCCGCTGCTGATCCGTCCCTTCCTCGCCGGTATGACCCGCTCCGAGCTCTTTGCGGTGATGACCTGTGGCATGGCTTCGGTGGCGGGCTCGGTGCTGGGCGGTTACGCCGGTCTGGGTGTGGATCTTAAATACCTCATTGCCGCCTCCTTTATGGCTGCGCCGGGTGGCCTGCTGATGGCCAAACTGCTGGTGCCGGAGCAGCAGCAGGTGAGCGATCAGACCGAGATCACCCTCGACAAGAGTGACTACAGCAACGCCATTGACGCGCTGGCGGGCGGTGCCATGGGCGGCATGAAGATCGCCGTAGCCATCGGCACTATCCTGCTCGCCTTTGTCAGCGTCATCACCATGATCAACGCCGGTCTCACCACCGTTGGCGAGTGGTTCGGCTGGGCCGATCTCTCCCTGCAGCAGTTGCTGGGCTATCTGTTTGCTCCGGTGGCCTGGCTGATTGGCGTGCCCGCCAGCGAGATGATGGCGGCAGGCTCCCTGATTGGTCAGAAGGTGATCATGAACGAGTTCGTCGCCTATCTGGACTTTGCCAATATCAAGGCCGATCTGAGTGCCCACACCCAGATCATCATCACCTTCGCCCTCTGTGGTTTCGCCAATCTGGGCTCCATTGCAGTGCAGCTTGGCTCCATTGGCACCATGGCACCGGAGCGCCGTCACGATGTGGCCAATATGGGCTTCAAGGCGGTGCTGGCGGCGACCCTGGCCAACCTGATGAGCGCCACCTTGGCCGGGATCTTTGTCTCGCTGGCCTGATGGCGTGAGGCAATAGCCGGTTAGTATGCGGCAGAAACAAAGACCCCCTCTTGCCGCTTGGCAAGAGGGGGTCTTTTTGTTGAGTTGGTTACAGCTCCAGAGTGGGTAACTGCGCAGCCTGCTCCTGAAAATGGTGGCAGCGCTGCTCAACGTTATCCCGGTAGCGTGCCAGATAAGCCTGCTCGGCGGGATTGTCTGTCTCAACCATGGCGATGGCGGCATTCAGATGAAGGAGGATGTCATTAGCCATCTTGTGCAAGGTCTGCTGCAACAGACGTTTGGGCAGGTCACACGTTTCGGCCATATCCAGCAACTGCCATGCGTTGACCGCCTCGGGGGAAAACTCGTCGCCGATGGCCATGGCCAAATGCTGGTTGAACTCGGGGTAAAGCCCCACATTGACCAGATCGTACCAAGGGGTCGGCGTTAGCCCTGCTCTTGATACGAAGAAGCTGTAGTTCTTGCCGTGGGCATCGTGATTGTTGACGCAGAGGTTGAAGATCAGCCATTGCAGCATGTTCAATCTGGCCTGCGCCGGATTGACACAGAGAGCGCTGAGGCTGAACAGCCGTGGCAGGCTCACCCCTTCCCGAATATGTGCCACATCCCGACTGTCACCGAAGTTCCGTTCATATTTTCGGGTGACGGGGAACCCCAACCCCTGACAGGCATCGATCATGTGGCGACGGCGAACCCTCAAGCCATCTTCATCGAGGCGCCGGTCAAACCGTTCTACAAGCAAACCTCGGTGGGACTTATCGCCTTGGCCGACCCTGTGCAGTTCGACCTGTGCTACCGGCATGCCCAACAACGCCGCCAGCCGCATGGTTACGAATTCATTGATCACCAGATGAGGGTGATGCTCGAACTTGAGGAGGTGGGTGGAACAGAGCTCGCCCTCACCAAATCCCAGCGTCCCTTCGATTCGCAGCAAGTTGAGCTTGGCTTGCACACCCGCAACCGAGAGTCGGGGGCGGCCATCCCAGACCTCCAGCGGCCAGATCTCGGGCTGTTCGAGTCGCAGCAACAGCTCCTCCGGGGTAATGGGGCGAAACCGGGTGGGGACGTCGGGCTCTGTGGGCAGGGCAAAGGTGACTGCCCCGGAGACATCGCGACCGATGCCGTGGATCAGGGCAAAGAGATTGCTGCGCGAAACGGATAGTGCCTCAATCAGATGATCCAGCCCGCGATTCTCTGGCAGCAAGTTGCCGAGATACGCCCGGATCTGCGCGCTGCTGGCCGAGCCATCCAGCGCCAGCGGCGGCGATAGTGGGAATCCATGCGTTTGCCACTCTGGTGTATAGCCGAGCTGAAACACATCCTGCTGGGAATCATATTCAAGATGACCGATCAGCTGGCTACCCAGCCTGAGCTCAAGCCGATGGCGCTCAGAACCACTCATCATCAGCGACCTCTGGTTGGCTGTTATCGCTCGTTACCTGTGAGCCTGCTTCCTGCACCAGCTGCAAGCGCAGTCCCAGTGCGTTCATCACCTGCAGCAGGGTCGAGAGGTAGACATCTCCCCCCTTTTCAATCTTGATTAGGGTCTTCTTGGAGATGCCACACAGTGAGGCTGTTACCTCCTGTGTCATCCTGGCGGCCTTGCGTCTCTCGCGGATCGCCAGCCCCAGCGAGGCGGGATCCAGTGCTTTCGGGTCGGTTGGCAATGGTGCGTCTGTCATCATGAATACGGAAAAAGTGTAGGTTATTACACCTTAACTCATGGTAAGAGCAAACAGCAACCAAAAGTGTACGATGGTGCACTTTTGATAATCTCTGTGCTGTTTGCGATATAAAAGTGTAGAGATATTCACTTTTTAGAACAGAAAAGGTGGCTAGGGAGGAGTTGGGAGATGGCAGAGGGGTTGTGAGAGGGCTGTCTGCAGAGCAGTATTGCACTTCACCTTCACTTCACCGAGCGGGGGTAGGGTAGGATCATGTTTTCAGTTGGAGCTTTATTCTATGCCCACTATCGTCACTCACGCCGCCGTCCCTCTCTGCCTTGGGCTCGGGTTTGGTAGCCGGATCATTCCGCCGCGCCTGCTGCTCGCTGGGGTTGCGATTGCCATGCTGCCCGATGCCGATGTGCTCGCCTTCAAACTGGGGGTCGCCTACGGCCATGTCTTTGGTCACCGCGGCTTTACCCACTCCCTGTTGTTTGCCTTTGCCCTGCCCACGCTGGCCATGCTGTTTCACCGCCAGTTAAGGGCCCGCGCTGCCACTGTCTGGTCGTTTCTGCTGGTCTCTCTGCTCTCCCACAGCTTGCTCGATTCGCTCACCACCGGCGGCAAGGGGGTTGTCTGGCTCTGGCCGTGGCGGGACGAGCGTTTCTTCGCCCCCTGGCAGGTGATCCGGGTCGCCCCCTTCAAGCAGGAGGCCTATCTCACCGCTCGAGGTGAAGCGGTGATCCTCTCCGAGCTCTACTGGGTCTGGCTGCCGGGGGTTGTATTGATGCTGGTATTGATGGGATGGCGGGTGTGGGGGCCTGATTTTATCTTAAAAATGTGAGCCCTTTTTTATGATTAAATTTTGCTGGCTGTTATAGGTTTTGTCATGTCGAAAATAAATGTTCTTATGTTATCTAAAACTGGGCTGTTATCCCTAATGCTAATTTTATTTACATGATCTTGGATGTCTATATCATCGCCAATATTTGGCTTGTCGAACCACTCACCTTTGAAACTCAAAATACAGTAAGCACCATATTTAGATTTTGTAGAAGCCATATATGCTGGTAGTTGTTGAATGAGACCATGAGCTAGATCTTTAGAGTGAGCTAGTTTGAATTCCACGCAGAGCCTTACCATTCCACGATCTTTGACTGATGCGATTAAAACAAAATCGATATTACCAACGCCAGCACCATATTCTGGAATGATTTCGATATTACTTAATAGCATTTGATCAGACAACATACAGTGAATGACTGGCTGTAAGTCAACCTCTATTTTGGGTTTTCTAGATATTATTTTTTGCCCTTTGTACTCGATATTCCAAAATGATTTATATGCATTAGCTTCGCTGATTTTATCGTTGATAGATGATAAAGATGAATATACCCTGTTCCGAAACTCCTCCTCTGAATGATAGATGTCTTTATTTAAAAGACTATTCTTTCTTGCCCAGCGTAAAAGTTCGACAGGTGGGGCGACAGATTTTGTTTTTATCTCATAATGTTTGCGGGGCTCTCTATTTATTCCACAGTTAAGGGTGATGCTTGAAGTTGACCAAATAACAAATGTTCGGATATCAGCAGAGAGATAAATAAACTCGTTAAGTTCTAAAACAGAAACGGTATCATTTCTTTGGAATACGATTGAATTATTTTGAAAGCTTAGGGAGAGAATGAATTCTTCATATTCTATATGGAATATTATTCCGCCATGTATGACCATGTCGCAAGAAACATCAAACATAATTGTTGCTTCTGTTCTAAATAAATCAGAAGGAATGAGTCCTCCTCGAAATGCAGGACTAATATAAACTATAGGTTCTATCATATAAATCCTTTTGACCGACGATAAGTTGGTGACGGTGGTTGTGATTCAACCGGCTCAGGTCAGCCTTAATTACCGCCATAAAGATTATTCTTCCATCTTCTTGAGTATTGGCTATGATATGTCTTGCTCGAAAAGACAGGGTTCCTAATGTTTGTTATATTTTTATTTTATCACCATTATCTTTTTTAGTTATCACAACCCTTTCATTTTTTTACTCAATTCTTCAGCATGTTTATCAGCTTTTTCAATGTCATCTTCTTCATTAATGAAGAATAGCAATCCATTGGCTAGTCGATACTCAAAAATTCCATACTCTTTTTCAACGTATGGTAGCACCCAATCCTCCACTACATTATTTTTGAAAATATAATTATCTAATCTTAAAAAGTCTAGCATATATATTTTCCAATCTTCATTTGTGAGGCGCATAGTTAATACATGGTTCTTTTCATATAGATCACTAAACATCAAATCAGGAGTGGGGGTTAAAGAAAAGAATACTAATGCATCTAAGTTTTCAAAGTGTTCTGGGTTCTTTATATAAATGCCATTCACAGGGTGGTATAAGTATGAAAACAACTCATCCATACTGGTTGCATATTGAAAAACAACGACTCCAAGATTTATAACAGCTGTATCATAACGGAATTTTTTATTTATCTTTTTTATATTTTTAGATAATTGCCGATAGTGAGTAGAAGCCTTTAATAAAGTTAGGTTGTTATAATCGTCTCTTTCCGATAAATGATCTAGAGAAACACCGCTAAAAAATGGCTTTATATATTTGCAACCGATTTTCAAACTTGATTCTTCACGATATTCAGGTGCTGTTTCAATAGTTTTAACTTCGACAGCGACTAAAGCAGAACCATTTCCAAGCTTTAAGTCAAGAGCATACTCAAGAGTTTTATCTTTTACAAATGCTGGCGGTTCATAGTATACGCCCTTCAGTGCAACATTATCATTGTTAGTTTTTAATAAAAAACAACAAAAAAGATAATAAAGAACATTAAACTCACCAATCCCTTCTTGAAATCTATTGTGGTCATATTTTCCTGCGACTTTCCCATTTAATTTTTTAAATATCAGATCATCTACTATTACTTCACTATTAGTGAACTTCATAAAAATAGATAAAATAAGATGATAAAAATCCCCCTCAAATTTATCATCTAAGAATGGATGTTGCTTAGGGTAATTAGCTTCTTGGATTTTTTTAATAATCTTATTCTTTTCTTCTTTTAAGTGCAAATCTAAACTCATTTTATACTTCTATTTAATAATATAACGGTGATTAGATGTAAGACGATACTAACTCAATAGCATAGCCTTCCGTATAACTCAGTCCTGCTCTGATAGTTACGACGATAAAAATATTACCATCGCGTATGTTGGGCTAAAAATCGTAGGTTGGAGCTGAACGAAGTGAAGCCCAACGTTTACCGAGAATATATCTGTAAATTTTTTTTACCGATCTACCACATCTTTTTTATCCCGATCCGGTTGGCGCAATAATGCTCGCCAGTTGGGCTTTGCTACACGCTGCGCCAACCTGTAAAAACCACGCTACCGCCCCTGAGTGACAGCCCCCAGTTTGCTGCTGTTAACCTGCGAGATAGCAACAATCGCTGTCATGGCGTTCTTCCGAGAGGTTGATTGTCATTCGGGTATCTTAAGGGGGAGGGTAGCGCGTTGAGAAGCGTGTTTTGGCAGGAATCTATGTTGGATCAATAAATTAGTCATTAGTAGTGTTCAATGTGAGCAAATAGGGTTGACGTAGACTTCCCTCACCCCAGCCCTCTCCCAGAGGGAGAGGGGGTAAAAAGAAAAGGGAGCCGGTCTGGCTCCCTTTCTCATGGTTATGGCGTGGTTATGTGAACTGATAACTCAGGGCCACGGACATCTGACCCCAACCCGACCTTAGCGATTGGTCGCGGCCTTCATCCCTTCCACAAACTCTTTCAGGCGGGTCAGCATATGCTCCGGGTTCTGGTGGTGGGTCTCGATTATCTTCACCACGGCGGAGCCGGAGATGGCACCGGCGGCGCCAGCGGCAATGGCTTCACGCACCTGAGCAGGTTCGCTGATGCCAAAGCCGAGCAGGGCGGGGGGAGCGTTGAACTCGCGCAGGGTATTGATCAGCCCCTCCACCGGCATGCCGGCCTTGGTCTCGGCACCGGTGACGCCCGCGCGGCTCACCAGATAGGTGTAACCATTGCCAAGCTCCGCCACCTGTTTCAGGGTCTCGGCGTCACCATTGGGCGGGGCGATAAAGATGCTGTCGATACCGAACTTGTCGGCGGCCGCCTTGTAGGGGGTGCACATCTGCACCGGCACGTCGGCGACCAGCACTGAATCTACGCCAGCCTGCTGGCACTTCTCGTAGAAGCCGTCAATTTTGCGCACATAGACCAGGTTGGCGTAGACCAAGAGGCCAATGGGCAACTGTGGGTACTTGGCGCGGATGCGGCCAAGCAGCTCGAAGCAGTCATCCGGGGTGGTGTGGCTGGCAAAGGCACGCAGGGCGGCGCCCTGAATGGTGGGGCCATCCGCTACCGGATCGGAGAAGGGAATGCCAAGTTCGAGGGCATCGGCGCCCCCTGCGACCAGCGCATCGACGATGGCTAGCGAGAGTTCAGGAGTGGGGTCACCCAGCATCACGAACGGCACAAAGGCGCCCTGATTGGCGTCGTCCAGACGGGAGAAGAGTTGTGCGTAACGGTTCATGACAAGGTTCCTTCTTTTTCAAAGATGTCAGCGACGGTGAAGATATCTTTGTCGCCACGGCCGGAGAGGTTGACGATGAGCACCTGCTCTTTTTCCGGTTCACTGCGGGCCATCTTGAGGGCGTGGGCCAGCGCGTGGGAGGACTCCAGCGCCGGGATGATGCCTTCGGATTTGGCCAGCTCCTGGAAGGCGTCCAGCGCCTCCTTGTCGGTCACCGAGGGGTACTCGGCGCGGCCGATGGCGGCCAGATGGGCGTGCTGCGGGCCGACGGAGGGGAAGTCGAGCCCCGCCGAGACGGAGTAGGACTCCTGGATCTGGCCCTGAGTGTCCTGCATCAGGTAGGAGTGCATGCCAAAGAAGACCCCCTTGCTGCCGTGACCGAGCGGCGCGCCGTGCTCGCCACTCTCGATACCGTGACCACCCGGCTCGACGCCAATAAGGCGCACCGACGGCTCATCGATAAAGTCGGCAAACATGCCGATGGCGTTCGAGCCGCCGCCGACACAGGCGATCACCGCATCGGGCAGTCGCTCTTCCTTCTCGAAGCACTGGGCCTTGGCCTCTTCGCCGATCATCTTCTGGAACTCCCGCACGATGGTGGGGAAGGGGTGCGGGCCGGCGGCGGTCCCGAGCAGGTAGTGGGCCGACTCGTAGTTGGCGGCCCAGTCGCGCAGCGCCTCGTTGCAGGCATCTTTCAGGGTGGACGAGCCGGAGTGCACCGGAATAACGGTGGCGCCCATCAGCTTCATGCGAAATACGTTGGGCTTTTGGCGCTCGCAGTCCTTGGCCCCCATATAGACCCGGCACTTGAGGCCGAGCAGGGCACAGGCCAGCGCAGTGGCGACGCCATGCTGACCGGCGCCGGTCTCGGCGATGATCTCGTTCTTGCCCATCCGCTTGGCCAGCAGCGCCTGACCCAGCACCTGGTTGGTCTTGTGGGCGCCGCCGTGCAGCAGATCTTCACGCTTCAGATAGAGACGGGTCTTGGTGCCCTTGGTCAGATTGCGGGTCAGGGTGAGCGGGGTCGGGCGACCGGCATACTCGGTCAAGAGCGACTGAAACTCCGCGATAAAGGCCGGATCATCCTTGGCGTCGACAAAGGCTTTTTCCAGCTGGAGCAGGGCCGGGATAAGGATTTGGGGCACATACATGCCACCAAATTCACCGAAAAACGGGTTGAGCAGGGTCATAGACTATTCCTTGTATTTATAGGCTTAAGCGATTCATTCATTTGGTGCATGTGTTTAGCTGGTTCGCAGCGCTTTTTCACAGTTGGCGCAGTGCGCCGAAGGCGGCTGCAATCTTGTGCGCATCCTTCTGGCCCGGGGCACTCTCTACCCCGGAGTTGAAATCAAGGCCGAGGCAGCCCACTTGCGCCGCCTGCAGGGCGTTGTCGGGATTAAGGCCGCCCGCCAGCATCAGTTTGCTCTTGTCGAGCGTGGCCAGCATGGCCCAGTCAAATGCTTGACCGGTGCCACCGCTCTGGCTGCCTACTTTGGTATCGAGCAGCAGCCGATCGGCCGGGTAGTCGAGGGCGGGCAGCGGCTCGCCACTTGTGACACCTACTGCTTTCCAGATCTGGCAGCCAGCCGGCAGCAGCGCGCGCAGTCCCTCGATATAGGCGGCATCTTCATCCCCGTGCAGCTGCACTGCGGCGAGCCCCAGCGCCTCCACCGTCTTGACGATGGTGGCGGGCTGGGCGTTGCGAAATACCCCGACGTAGGAGAGCGGCGCGCCCACCATCACGGCGCGGGCGGCGGGGATGTCCACATAGCGCGGGCTTTTGGCAACAAAGATAAGACCCCCGAAGACCGCACCCGCCTGATGGGCGGCGGCGGCATCCTCGGCGCGGGTGAGGCCGCACACCTTGTTCTGGCCCAGAGTGAGCTTGCGCACCGCAGCCTCCAGATCCGGCTCGGCCATCAGGGATGAGCCCACCAGAAAGCCCTTGGCGTGGTGGCGCAGATCCGCCACCTGAGCGCGGTGGTTGATGCCGGATTCGCTGATCACCACCCGATCGCTTGGAATGTCTTTGGCCAGCTGTTTGGTGCGGTTGAGATCGACGCTCAAGTCGCGCAGATCCCGGTTGTTGATGCCAATCACCGGCGCCCCCAGCGCGATGGCGCGGGTCAGCTCCTCCTCGTTGCTCACCTCGGTGAGCACGCCCAGGCCCAGCTCCTTGGCCACCGCGAACAGGGCGCGATAGCCCTCGTCGGTGAGCACGGAGAGCATCAAGAGGATGGCGTCTGCCTGATAGTGGCGGGCCAGATAGACCTGATAGGGGTCAATCATGAAATCCTTGCAGAGCACCGGCTGCGATACGCGGCTGCGCACCCGCGGCAAAAAGGCAAAATCCCCCTGAAAGAACTTCTCGTCGGTCAGCACCGAGATGGCGGTGGCGTATTTGCCATAGATGTCGGCGATCGCCTCCGGGCTGAAATCGTCGCGGATCAAGCCCTTGGAGGGGGAGGCCTTCTTGCACTCCAGAATGAAGCGGGTGGAGCCCGCCTTGAGCGCGCCGACGAAATCCCGATCGCTGGGGGTCAGCGCACTCTGGAAGCTCTCCTGCGGCTGGGCCAGCTTGCGGGCGGCAACCCACTCCTGTTTGGCCGCCACGATCTTGCCTAGGATGGTCTGGCTGATGGAGGTCATGTTCAGAAAAGCATGGGGGGCAATAAGGTCTGACATCTCGTTATCCTTGCGAAACTGGCTCTTGCCCTGTGGGCGTTCTGAATGACTGCTGTGCGGCATGGTGGCTGACATCATGCCTCCTGATGACCCGCGTTCTGATGGCTCAAAGTGGCCAGCCGGGCGGCCAGATCCGCTGCCTTGCCACTCGCCAGCACCGCCAGTACCTCGGCCGCCGCGCTCTTGAGATCCTTCGCCTTGCCCGCCATCAGCAGCAGCGGCGCCACATTGGCTGCGATGGCGGCGTTGTGGGCCGGGGTGCCATGCCCTTCCAGAATGGCGGCGGTGATGGCGCGGTTCTCTTCCGGTTCGCCGCCCTGAATGGCGCTGACCGGATAGGTCTCGAGGCCAAAGTCAGCCGGGGTGATCATAAATTCGCGGATCTCGCCGTCACGGATCTGGGCCACCTGGGTCGGGCCGTGGATGGCGATTTCATCCAGCCCGGCACCGTGCACCACCATACCGGTTTTCAGCCCCAGTGCCAGCAGGGTTTCTGCAATGGGACGCACCAGTTCGGGGGCATAGACCCCCATCAGCTGATAGGTGGGGCGAGCGGGGTTGATAAGCGGCCCCAGCACGTTGAACAGGGTGCGGGTCTTGAGGGCTTGGCGCACCGGCATGGCGTGGCGCACCCCGGCGTGGTACTGGGGGGCGAACAGGAAGCAGATGCCGAGCTCATCCAGGCAGCGGCGCGCCTGTGACGGGCTCATGTCGAGCTTGATGCCCATCTTGTCGAGCAGATCACTCGAACCCGATTTGCTCGAGACCGAGCGGTTGCCGTGCTTGGCCACTTTCAGGCCGCAGGCGGCGGCGACCAGTGCCGAGGTGGTGGAAACGTTGATGGTGTTGAGGCCATCGCCACCGGTGCCGACGATGTCGCAAAATTCATAGTCCGGACGCGGGAAGTCGCGCGCTTCTGCCAAGAGGGCCTCGGCGGCACCGGCGATCTCCTCCGGGGTCTCCCCCTTGATCTTGAGGGCGGTCAATAAACTGGCGAGAACTATGGGATCCACTTCGCCACGTACCACCTGGCCGAAGGCGTCGCGGGTACTTTCACGGCTCAGAGACTGACCCTGATAGAGGGTGTTGAGATGATGATGCATGTTGGTCTCCTTACCTTACCGCACGCTGCTTTCTGGACGGGTGATATGGGCGAGCGCCTGAGTCAGCAGGCGGGCCCCTTCCGAGGTCATGATGGATTCCGGGTGGAACTGGAAACCCAGCACCCGCTCATCCTGCTGCTCGATGGCCATGGGCATGCCCTGATAGTGGGCAATCACCGTCAGCTCTTCCGGTACATAGGTAGCGACCAGCGAGTGGTAGCGGGCTACCGGCAGCGGGCTCGGCAGACCGGCGAAGGCACCGTGGCCGTTGTGCTCAATCAGCGAGCGCTTGCCGTGGACGATCTCGCCCGCCGCACCGACGGTGCCGCCGTAGGCTTCGCACAGGGCCTGATGACCGAGGCAGATGCCGAGGATGGGCACCTGACCGCGGGCCAGCTTGATGAGGTCGATGAGGCAACCCGCCTCATGGGGGGCGCCCGGGCCCGGCGAGAGCACCAGCACGGCGTCCCCTTCGCAGGCGGCGATCTCGCTCATGATGCGGCTCGCCGGCAGGCTGTTGCGGTAGATCCGCACCGGATAACCGAGGGAGCGGAACTGGTCGACGAGGTTGTAGGTAAAGGAGTCGAAGTTGTCGAGCAGGAAGATGTTAGTCATGGCTCACGTCCTTATGTTGCTCCTGCTGGGCGCTCAGGGCTTGCAGGGAGGTGCCATGGCTGGCGGCGATGGCGGCCAGCACGGCGGCCGCCTTGGCGCGGGTTTCGTCCGCTTCGGCTTGCGGCTTGGAGTCATAGACCACCCCGGCACCGGCCTGTACGTGGGCCACGCCATCTTTGACAAACGCCGAGCGGATGACGATGCAGGTATCCATTTCGCCAGCGCCGTTGATGTAGCCGACCGCGCCGCCGTAGCTGCCGCGGCGCTTGCCTTCCACCATGCGAATAAGTTCGCTGGCGCGAATTTTGGGGGCGCCGGTGAGGGTGCCCATGTTCATGCAGGCCTGATAGGCGTGCAGGGCGTCAAGGTCGGAGCGCAAGGTACCGACCACCTTGGAGACCAGATGCATCACGTGGCTGTAGCGATCCACTTTCAGCAGCTCCTTGACGTAGCGGGTGCCCGGCTCCGAGATGCGGGCGATGTCGTTGCGGCCCAGATCTACCAGCATCAGGTGCTCGGCCACCTCTTTCTCGTCCTGACGCAGTTCCAGCTCGATACGGCCGTCGAGATCGCGGTTGATGCTGCCATCGGGGTTGAAGCCGCGGCGGCGGGTACCGGCGATGGGATACATCTCCACGTCGCGGCTGGTGGCGCAGAACTTCACTGCGCTCTCGGGGGAGGCGCCAAACAGGGTGAAGCCCTCATCCTGCACGTAGAACATGTAGGGGCTGGGGTTGGTCTGTTTGAGGCGGCGATAGGCGGCGATGGGGCTGGGGCAGGGCAGGGAGAAGCAGCGGGACGGCACCACCTGGAAGATGTCGCCGCGGCGGATAAAGCCCTTGAGCTTCTCCACCTCGGCGCAGAACTGCTTGTCGCTCTTGTCCACGCTGATGCCGCCGGTGAGGGCCGGGGTTGCCGGTTCCTGTTGCGGTGCCTGCTGGCAGGCTTGCTTGAACCGGGCGAGACGCTCGCTCAGGCGGTGGTATCTGTCCTCAACCCGGCTCTCGTCGCTGTCGCCGCCAAAGATGCAGGCAATCAGCTGGGTGGTGCGCTCGATATGGTCGATGGTGATCAGGGTTTCGGCCACGTAGAAGCAGTAGTCGGGGCAGTCGTTGCTCCCCTCCGGTACTTCGGGCAGATCTTCAAAAGAGGCGATGAGGTCGTAGGCGAAACTGCCCGCCATAAACAGCGCCTCTTTACCGAGCTGGCAATCAAGCTCCCGTTGCAGGGTGCGCAGCACGTCCAGCACGCTGATCCCCTTGAGGCGGCTGTCTTCGTCCTGCTCCCGATCGGAGGCCGGGAAGTCGAGCTGCAGCTCGCCGGCCACCAGGCTCTGGATAACGGCGGCGGGCAGGCGCTCGGTCAGCAGGCTCTGCAACTGGGCGCCGTTGTCGTTCAGGCTGCGCACCCGCACGGTGCGGCCGCGGCACTCGATGCGCAGGCAGGCATCGACCAGCAGCAGGCTCTGTTTGCCTGCCTTGGAGTCGATCTCGACCGATTCCAGCAGCAGGGTGTTGGGACGCTGCTGGCAAAACTCGCTGTAGAGTGCCAGCGGATCGGCCACATAGGGGGCGTTGAGTTTGAGGGTATCGAATTCACCCAGAGGAAGGCGGTGCGTGGCTGTCATAGTGCGTTCCCTTGCGTGTGATGCGTGTTACCGATGTTCATGACGTCTAATACCTTGAAAAAGTGCCTTGAAAATGAGGTGGGTTCTGGCGGTTTCAGCAGGGGCGCCATCGCCTGGTCATTACGCTTGTCTGAATTCTCGGTTTCATCACAGCTCCATTTGCCGGATAATAAAAAAGCCCGCTGGGGTCAGCGGGCTTTTTCTTTGGGTTCTTAATTTGCTGTCAGTTTACAGGTACAGCAACGACCACACGCCCGCATGTCAGGGAGTGTGCCACCACCAAATGGTCAGGATGGAAGTCGTTTGCATGATAAAGTCCTGTAAAAAGATGTTTGCAATGAAGTGCCTACAGAAAACGATAAAGCCGCGGCCAAGTCAAGTCGCTTTTTAGCCTTCTTTCACCGATTTTTCATGAATGGTGACCTGACCACGAGAGCGGAATAACCCGATGAGATTCGATCTTCACTGTCATACTACCGCTTCGGATGGCGTGCTGCGTCCCGCCGAACTGGTGCGCCGCGCCGCCGAGAAAGAGGTCGAGGTGTTAGCGATCACTGACCACGATACCCTTGCCGGCCTTGATGAGGCTCGCAGCACCATCGCCGCCGAGCAGCTGCCGCTGCGACTGGTGAACGGGGTCGAGATCTCCACCGGCTGGGAGCATCACGAGATCCATATCGTGGCGCTCGGGGTGGATGAAAAAAATCCGCAGCTGACCGACTTTTTAACTGGCCAGCAGGCTCGCCGTGAAGAGCGCGCGCAGGAGATCGGGCGCCGTCTGGAGAAGTGCCTCATCCCCGGCACCTATGAAGAGGCCAAAGCGCTGGCCGGTGATGCCGCCGTGACCCGGGCCCACTTTGCCCGGGTGCTGGTGGCGCGCGGGGTGGCCGACAACATGCAAAAGGTATTCAAGAAGTACCTGAGCCGGGGCAACAAGGGGTATGCTCCTGCCCAGTGGCCCGAGATGGGCGACGCGATCACTGCGATTCACGCCGCGGGCGGGCTGGCGGTGTTGGCCCATCCCAGCCGTTATGATCTCACCGCCAAGTGGATCAAGCGCTTGCTGGTGGCCTTCAAGGCGGCAGGCGGCGATGCCATGGAGGTCTCGCTGCCCCAGCAGAGCCCGCAGGAGCGGGCCAATCTGGGCCAGTGGGCGAACGAATATGGTCTGGCCATTTCGGTGGGGTCCGATTTTCACTTCCCCTCTAACTGGACCGAGCTGGGTCGCCACCTCTGGCTACCCAAAGAGGGGACGCCGCTCTGGCTGGTCTCTCCCGATCACTTCGGGCTGAGTCAGGAAGAGCATGCGGCTCTGGTGGCCAGCTGCTGACCGGCGGCAAGAGACGAATTTTAAAGCAAAATTGTAAGTGAGTGCCGTGGAGCCCGGCTCCATGGCCATCAAGCGGGCAGATGTTGCTGCCCCCATTGCGAGAACAAGGTATGAGTCAGCACTTTTACGTACATCCGGAAAACCCGCAGGCGCGTCTGATCAGCCAGGCGGTGCAGATCATCCAGAACGGCGGCGTTATCGTCTATCCGACCGACTCAGGCTATGCGCTGGGCTGCCACATGGGTGACAAGGGGGCGCTGGAGCGCATCTGCCGCATCCGTCGTCTCGACGCGAACCACGATTTCACCCTGGTGTGCCGCGATCTTTCCGAGATCGCCACCTACGCCAAGGTGGACAACGGCGCGTTTCGCCTGATCAAGAACAACACCCCGGGTGCCTACACCTTCATCTTCAAGGCGACCAAAGAGGTGCCGCGCCGCCTGATGAACGAGAAGAAGAAGAGCATCGGGATCCGGGTGCCGGACAACAGGATTGCCCAGGCGCTGCTGGAAGCCCTCGGCGAGCCGCTGCTCTCCACCTCGCTGATCCTGCCGGATTCCGAGATGGCGGAGTTCGACCCGGAGGAGATCTACGACAAGCTGGGCAAGCAGATCGATCTGGTGGTCAACGGTGGTTATCTGGGCGAGCAGCCCACTACTGTCGTGGACTTCTCCGACGATGACCCGGTAGTGCGCCGTCGCGGTGCCGGAGACCCGACCCCGTTTGAGTGATACCGCAGATCCTGTGACGACCAGCACCGGCGATAACGGCGCGGGCGTCACACCTCCCATCGCGAAAGTCCTGGGGCAGCCCTACCACGAGCTGCCCCAGGACTTGTTCATCCCGCCCGATGCGCTGGAGGTGTTCCTCGATACCTTCGAGGGGCCGCTCGATCTGCTGCTCTACCTCATCCGGCGTCAGCAGCTCGATATCCTCAACCTGCCGATCCTGCAGATCACCGCCCAGTACATGGAGTACGTGGAGCTGATGCAGGGGCTCAATCTGGAGCTGGCGGCCGAATATCTGCTGATGGCGGCCTGGCTGGCCGAGATCAAATCCCGCCTGCTGCTTCCCAAGGCGCCCGAGCTGGAGGACGAAGAGGAGGGGGAAGATCCCCGTGTCACCCTTATTCGCCGCCTGCAGGAGTACGAGCGCTACAAGGTGGGGGCGGAGCGGGTCAGCGAGCTGCCGCGGGTGGAGCGGGAGATCTTTATCGCGGCCGCCCTGCCGCCCGATTTTGGCGATCTCAAGCCGCTGGCGCCCGATGTTTCGCTGGTTGAGCTCGCCCTTTACATGCAAAGTGTGGTAAAACGCGCGACTCATTTTGAGCATCACCAGATCCGCCGCGAACAGATCCCGACCCGGGTGCGCATGGCGGAGATCCTCGCCATGCTCTCGCTGGGCCAGACTCTGCGTCTTGAGCAGGTGCTGCGTGCCGAAGAGGGGCGCATGGGCGTGCTGGTGACCTTTCTGGCGCTGCTGGAGCTGTGCAAGGAGCAGCTGATCTGGATTTTGCAGGCCGAGCCTCTGGGTCCGATCCATTTTGCCCTGGCCAGCCAGAACGAGGAGGGGGAGCGTGGTCTTGCCCATTGAGATGGCTTTTGCGAGGAACGCCCAATGGCGCTGCCAGCTGAACGATTAAAGACGCTGATCGAGGCGGCCCTCTTTGTCGCCGGGCGTCCGCTCAACGTCAGCGAGCTCAAAGGCAGCGTGCTGGCCGACTATCCGGTCACCACCCGCTACGTGCAACTGCTGCTGGCGGAGCTCAAACAGGATTACAGCGAGCGGGGCGTCGAGCTCAAGGAAGTCGCCTCCGGCTGGCGCTTTCAGGCTCGTCAGGATTATGCCGAAGAGCTTTCGCGGCTCTGGAGCGAGCGGGCGCCCCGCTACTCGCGCGCCGTGATGGAGACGCTGACGCTGATCGCCTATCGTCAACCCATCACCCGGGCCGAGATCGAAGCGATCCGCGGGGTCGCGGTCTCGAGCCAGATAGTGAATACCTTGAAAGATCGTGGCTGGGTGCGCAGCATAGGCCACAAAGAGGTGGCGGGTCGCCCCGAGCTGCTCGCCACCACCAGAGCATTTCTGGATTACTTTAATCTGCAGAGTCTGGAGCAGCTCCCCGAGCTGGATCCCGAGCTGCAACCCCCGTTGTCCGCCATGTTTACGGGCAGCGATCAACAATCAGGTAACCCCGATGAGTGAAAAACTGCAAAAAGTGTTGGCCCGCGCGGGTCACGGCTCCCGTCGTGAGATGGAGGCCCTGATCACCGCAGGTCGGGTCAGTGTGGATGGCAAGGTCGCCACGCTGGGGGATCGCGTCGAAGTGAACGCCGTGATCCGGGTGGATGGTCACCAGGTCAAGACCCGTGCCGCAGAGGAAGTGATCTGCCGCGTGCTGGCTTACCACAAGCCGGAAGGGGAGATGTGTACCCGTCACGATCCGGAAGGTCGTCCTACCGTGTTTGATCGCCTGCCCAAGATGGAAGGGGCCCGCTGGATTGCGGTCGGTCGCCTCGACGTCAACACCTCAGGTCTGCTGCTGTTCACCACCGACGGTGAGCTGGCCAACCGCCTGATGCACCCGAGCCACGAAGTGGAGCGTGAATACGCGGTGCGCGTGTTTGGCGAGATCACCGAAGCCATGCTGCAGCGCCTGCGCAAGGGCGTGCAGCTGGAAGACGGCATGGCCAAGTTCAACAAGATCAAGCCGGCTGGCGGCGAGGGTCTGAACCAGTGGTTCAACGTCACCCTGACCGAAGGTCGCAACCGTGAAGTGCGCCGACTGTGGGAATCCCAGGAAGTGCAGGTGAGCCGCCTGATGCGGATCCGCTACGGCGACGTCAAGCTGGATCGTGCTATCCCGCGCGGCGGCTGGCAAGAGCTGAAACTGCCGGAAGTGAACTACCTGCGCGGTCTGGTCAACCTGCCGCCGGAGACCGAATCCAAGGTTGATCTGCAGCAGGATGGCAAGAGCAGCCGCCACAAGCAGGCTGCCCAGATCCGTCGCGCCGTCAAGCGCCACAAGGAGCTGCAAGGCAAGGAGCCCCGTGCTCGCGCCACCACCGCCCGTCGCAAGCCGCAAGCCTCTACCCGCAACTCCGGCACCGGCAGCAAATAAGCGCCGTTTGTCCGTGACGCACGCCGAATAGGTGTGCAATCTTGCCAAAAAGCCCGCACCAACTGGAGCGGGCTTTTTTTATCTAACGCAACCATCGGATGGTTGGCGCCTAGGTTGCTGTAGCGCAGGAACAGGCAGTGAAAGAGTAAAGTCGTGTGCTAAAGCTATATCGCCTCTTATGCCAGACAAGAGGCGATATAGCGATTTGATTACCAGATTAGCGATCGCCAGACATCCCGAACTCTATGGGCATCAAGGTATAAAACACACTCGTGTTGTGCTTATTTAGCAGGTCGAATATGAGGTTTACCTCGTTGTCAGTGACTGAAAACGTCACTTCCAATGGCTGGTCTGACAGTTCGAAAAAGTGAGCCGAGTGCAGACGCCGGTCATGCCCAAGTCCTTCATTGGCAGCCAACAGGGTGGCACCCTGAATACCGAGCTCTTTAGCCTGCTCGACCAGCCATTGTGCCAATGGTTGACCCTCGATTGAGCGATCCTGGCGAGTGTAAAATGTTAATTGATAGCCTTGCATAGATACTCCTGTCACATCCGTTGCAGCATTGACATTGACCACATGCCGGCAAGAGTCATAGCCAGCGAACCCAGTACATGGACACAAATCGCCCCCCCTGCCCAAGCCAATCGACCGGCCTGCAGTAATGAAGTGACTTCAGCAGAGAATGTTGAAAAGGTCGTTAACCCGCCGAGAAAACCGGTGATCACCAGCAGCCGCCATTCAGGGGGGAGATTGGGGTTTGCGGAAAAGAAAGCGATAGCGATCCCGATCAGGTAGCCTCCCAGCAAGTTTGCCACGAGAGTGCCCAGCGGGAGGGTAGGAAAGATAGCGTTCAGGGATGTGCCCAGTAGCCAGCGAAATATGGCACCGCACGAGGCGCCAACGCTGATGGCAAGAATCGAATTAAGCATATAAATCGTCCTTTAGTGCAGAGACTCCAGGACAGTGGTGCATATGCTACGCAGCCCTGACCTGGACTGAAACGTAGGCATCATTAGCCACAACGGCGGTTTGTGTGCGTATGCATGTGGAGGAATGCCATCTCCAGTGCATGGATTGTATCTTTCGCAGAGAAAAAGTCGAGCCGCGGTTTGGTGTTGTCGGCCAGCCATGGTGGCAAGCAGGTCATCCAGGCAGATCCCGTCCAATTCGATGATTTTTGCATCCATGTAACGAGTTACAGGCTCGCTGTATCACCAGTGAAATAATCCCATAAGTGGTTGCAGAGTGAGTCACCAAATAGCGGGGTGGCAACTGCTTCCGATCCTGCGGTATTTATGGTGCTGATGCGGCCAGGCTGTGTTCTTGGGCCAAGGGGAGGAAGTTGTTGCGGTCTCTGCGAGCCGGAGGGGCAGTCGGGTCAGTAGGCCTGAGCGTTCCATTTGTCGTTGAAGTCGTGGATAAACTTCTCCCCCTCTTCGTTGCGAGAGGTGACCAGATAGAAGGTGACGTTCTGGCGAAACAGCGAGAGGCGGTAGAGGGCGGCGCTGTCCTCCTCCGAGAGGTTCTTTTTCGAGGTGTCGTTGATGGGCACCAGATCGACTTTGCCCTTTTTCAGCAGCTCGACGCACTGGTTGAGGCGGTTGGTGGTTCTGACGATCAGCCCCTGATCGTTGATGACCCGCTCGATGGCGTCGGAGAACCACCCCTTGGGCACGCAGGCGGTTTTTTGCTGCCAGGACGGGGATTCCAACCCCTTCTTGTCGGGCGTGGTGTACCAGGACTGGATATCGAAGGCGATGGGGGTGCTGAACAGCAGGCTGTTGCTGCGCTCGTTGGTCCAGGTAAAGGGGAATGCCGCGATGGCGTTGCCCAGCTCGATGTTTTTAAGTCCGCGTGGCCAGGGCTGATAGGAGATCTGCAGATCCGGGTGGCCAGCCTCTTTGAGAATGGTGAGCACCTTGCTTGCCAGCTCGCCGCCGTTGGCCAGCTCCGCAGAGGAGTAGGGGGGCAGTTCGCCGGTGATGATCACCGCGCTCTGCACCGCGCTGGCAGGGAGCAGCGAGAGCGCAAGGAGAGGGGCAAGCAGCGGATGGCGCAGGCGAAAAAAAGAGGGGTGAGCGACAGAGAGGGTGAGTGGATAACGAACGTGCATGGCTGGTGACCTCGCCTCTATCGACTTTTTCAGATTAACGGTTTCACCGGGGAAAAAACAGATTCGAAGCGCACTGTTTCTGCGGTTGTTGGGCGACATGAACGGACGCGTGGCGGTTGCTCTGCTCCGGTGAGCTTGTTAGCCTGTGCGGCTCTGACAGAGGAGTGAACAATGAGCAAGGTACTTGATGGGCTGCTGGCGTTGCTGGCGCTGGAAAAAATCGAGGAGGGCCTGTTTCGGGGCCAGAGCCAGGATCTCGGTCTGCGGGCCGTGTTTGGCGGACAGGTAATGGGGCAGGCCTTGTCAGCCGCCAAGCAGACGGTCGAGACCGGCCGTCAGGTTCACAGTTTTCACTCCTACTTCCTGCGTCCGGGGGATGTGACCCGTCCCATCGTCTATGACGTGGAGAATATCCGTGACGGCCAGACCGTCTCCACCCGCCGGGTCAAGGCGATTCAGGGCGGCAAGCCCATCTTCTATCTCAACGCCTCGTTTCAGGTGCCGGCCGATGGCTTCGAGCATCAGGCGCAGATGCCCACCGGCATCACTCCGCCGGAGGAGCTCAAGAGCGAGCTGGAGCTGGTGCGCCCCTACGAGAACCTGATCCCGGCCTCCCTGCGGGACAAGATCCTCTGCGAGCAGCCCATCGAGATGCGCCCGGTGACCCTGGTCGACCCTATTCGGCCGACGGTGCAGGATCCGGTGCGTCACGTCTGGTTCAAGGCCAATGGCCAGATGCCGGACGATCTGCGGGTGCACAAATACCTGCTGGCCTACGCCTCCGACTTCAACTTCCTGCTCACCTCGCTGCAGCCGCACGGGGTGTCGTACTGGGAGCCGGATATGCAGGTGGCCACCATCGATCACTCCATGTGGTTCCACCGGGATTTCCGCTTCGACGACTGGCTGCTCTACGTGGTAGACAGCCCGAGCGCCAGCAGTGGTCGCGGTCTGGTACGCGGTCAGTTCTTCACCCGCGATGGTGTGCTGGTGGCGAGCACCATGCAGGAGGGGGTGATCCGCCGTCGCGGCAGTTAAGGCGCAAAGCGGATAGCAAAACGGGGTGGCTTGGGCCACCCCGTTTTCGTTGCTGCGATGTGCGCGGGCGCTGCGGGATCAGCCGCCGCGCTGGTATTTGAAGCGCTTCTTGCGCCGGTAGGGATAGACATCCTCGAACACCCCCACCTTGATATTGCTCTGCAGCATCTTCCAGTAGTTGGCGTCGAACATCTCCTTGTGCAGCTGCAGCATGATCTCCCGCACCTGCGGCTTTTTTTGCAGCAGGAAGGTGGCGAACTCCTCGGGGAAGATGTCGTTGGGGGCCACCGAATACCAGGGCTCGGCGCTCCACTCATCCTCGGGGTAGCGCGGCGGCGGGATCTGGCGGAAGTTGCACTCCGTCATGTAGCAGATCTCGTCGTAGTCGTAGAAGACCACCCGGCCGTGGCGGGTGACGCCGAAGTTCTTGAACAGCATGTCCCCCGGGAAGATGTTGGCCGCCGCCAGCTGCTTGATGGCGTTGCCGTACTCCTCCAGCGCTAGCCGGGTCTGCTGCTCGTCCGCCTTGTCCAGATAGAGGTTGAGCGGGATCATCTTGCGCTCGGTGTAGAGGTGCTTGATCACCAGCTTGTCGTCGGTGATGGTGAGGGCCGACGGCGCCACCGTTTTGAGCTCGGCAAGGAGCTCCGGTGAGATGCGATCCAGTGGAAACTCGAAGTTGGTGAACTCCTGGGTATCGGCCATGCGGCCCACCCGATCGTGCTGTTTGACCAGCCGGTACTTCTCTTTGACCTGCTCGTGGCTCACCTCCTTGGGCGGGGTGAACTCGTCCTTGATCACCTTGAACACCACGTCGTAGGAGGGGAGGGTAAACACGCTCATCACCATCCCCTTGATGCCCGGCGCGATGATGAACTGATCCCGACTCTGGGCCAGATGGTGGCGGTAGTGGCGATAGAGCTCGGTCTTGCCGTGCTTCTGGCAGCCGATGGCGTTGTAGATCTCGTAATCGGGCTTGTGGGGCATGATCTGGCGCAGAAAGGCGACAAACAGCGCCGGTTCGCGGGCATAGACCATAAAGTAGGCGCGGGCGAAGCCAAAGACGATGGAGGCGAGATCCGGCTCGAAGATGACGGTATCCACATAGATGCTCTGGCCGGTGCTGAGCAGAGGCAGGATAAAGGGGAACACCTGATCCTTTACCCGAATAAGCCCCACCAGATAGGCCCCCTTGTTGCGGTAGAACACCTCTTTCAATAGCTCGATGGCAAACGGCTCATCATGAAGGATTTGCGGGCCATTCTCGGCAAGATGGCGGTGGATGTCGACAATATCCCGCTGCTTGTCCTCATAGGGGAGGGTGAAACTGTAATCCCCCAAAAGCTGGCTCAGGGTCTGCGGCAGATGGGCCAGATCGGTGCGATAGATGCGCAGCAATGCGCCGAGATCGGGCTTGTCGCCGCGGCTGACGAAGGGGTGGATATAGAGGTTCTCGTCGCGGATATTGCGATGGCGAAAGATGCGGCGATAGACGGAGTTGAAGAAGGACTCCGCCACCTCGAAGTTCTCGCACTTGGGCAGCAGATCGCTGAAGGCCCCCTTGACCCGCTTGAGCAGCTCCTGAGTGGCGTGGTGCTCTCCCATCATCTGGCGGATGGAGCTGGCGGTGGCCCCCACATGGTGGTCGTAGAGGCGAATGCGCTCGCGCCCCGCCAGCTGCACTCCCAGCCAGTCACTGTTCTCGAAGCGGCTCTTGCTGCCGCGGGTGATCTCGAGAAACCGGCTGTAAAACGACTCGAACCGTTGCAAGATGGTCTCGGCGACGGCCTGTTCCAATGGCTGCTGCATCTCTCTCTTCCTTGTGATTTTTCGGGCCGAATGCACCGGAAAACGGGCGCAAAAAAGGCGTGCGTCAGGCCACTATGGCAACATTGAAACATCTGTTCAAGTGGCAATTTTCGCGGATAAACGGTAGATTGCGCCCCTGTTTTGGCGATGGTTTAGCGACTGTTTGCCGTCTGTTTGAGAGGCCGTCCGGCCTGTGAGGAAACCCGATGAAGCTCTATTTTGTCCTGGTGGCACCTGCCCGCCCCGCCAACGTCGGCGCCGCCGCCCGCGCCATGAAAACCATGGGCTTTGATGCCATGCGACTGGTGGCAAGCCGGGTGCACGAAGAGGATGAAGCGAGCTGGGTAGCCCACGGCGCGCAGGAGATCCTGGCTCAGGCCGAGGCGTTCGATACCCTGCCCGAGGCGCTGGCCGACATGGATCTGGTGATCGCCACCACCGCCCGCCAGCGTGGCCGCTACCAGCACTACCTCACGCCAGCTGAAATTCGCGACCAGATCCGCGCCAAGCCTTCCCTCAACAAGGTCGCCATCGTCTTTGGCTGCGAAGAGTCTGGCCTCTCCAACGAGCAGCTGGCCGAGGTCGACCTCATCAGCTATCTGCCGCTCAAGGTGAGCTACCCGTCCCTCAATCTGGGGCAGGCGATCATGCTCTACGCCTACGAGCTGAGCCCGCTGCTCGATGAGGCAAGTGTCGCAGCAGAAAATATTGATAACAGTGGACAGGTTCGCGTGCTCAAAAGCAAAACAGCAGAAATTTTGGGTGGAATCGGAGTTTCGCAGGATGAAAAACTGCATCAGTGGGTGATGGACCGGGTGCCCATGCTGCCGCAGCGGGATTTGAACATGCTCCACCTGCTCTGCAAGGACCTTGCCCGCAAACTTGGCAAAGAGGTTTAAGTTGACAGCCCTGCGCCCGGCGCGGTATTGCTAAAAGCCAGTTTCGTTCACGAGTGTTCGTCATGCAGCTATTCACCAACATCATCACCACCACCATTATTACCGGTACCACCACAGGTGGCACTGGGGCCGGTTGATGCGCTGACGAACAAGCACAGAAATCAGAAAAGGCCCGTACCCACCCAGTACGGGCCTTTTTGTTGGATGATTTTCAGACCGGTTTTTCGGTTATACAGCAGGGATTACAGGGAGAGAAAGCGATGAGAGTGTTGAAGTTTGGCGGGTCATCTCTGGCCGACGCAGAGCGTTTTTTACGGGTTGCCGACATTGCGGTGAATACCCATGGCCAGTCTCAGGTAGCCCTGGTGCTGTCTGCTCCTGCCAAGGTAACCAACCATCTGGTGGCGCTGGTCGAGCAGACCAGCCGTGGCATGGATGCCAGCAGTACCCTGTTTGAAGTGAACGGTATCTTCTCCCGCCTGCTGGCCGGGTTGAAGGCGGCTTATCCGGCGCTCAATGACAAAGCGCTGCAGGCACGCCTGACCAGCGAACTGGATCAGGTGGAGCGGCTGATGCAGGGCATCCGCCTGCTGGGGCTCTGCCCGGACAACGTGCAGGCGCGCATCCTGAGCCGTGGCGAGAACCTCTCCATCGCCTTTATGCACGAGCTGTTGCGGGTGCGTGGCCTCGAACTGGGTCTTATCGTGCCGGAAGAGCTGCTGGTGACCGATGGCGGTTATCTGGAAGCCCACGTCGATATCGAAGCCTCCCGGGTGCGCTTTGCCGCAAAGGGCTTGCGTCCTGTTGTGGCAGAAAAGCAGCAATGCCTCTATCTGATGCCGGGCTTTACCGGCGGTAGTGACAAGGGTGAAACCGTGCTGCTGGGCCGCAACGGCTCCGACTACTCCGCCGCCGTCTTGGCAGCCTGTGTCGATGCCGAGTGCTGCGAGATCTGGACCGATGTCGAGGGCTGCTACAGCTGTGACCCCCGTCTGGTGCCGGATGCTTACTTACTGAAAACCCTCTCCTACAAGGAGGCGATGGAGCTCTCCTACTTCGGTGCCAAGGTGCTGCACCCGAAAACCATCGCACCGGTGGCCCAGTTCCACATTCCCTGCCTTATCAAGAACAGCTTCAACCCGCAGGGGCCGGGCACCCTGATCGGCCCCGAGAGCGGCGACGATGATCTGAAAGTGAAGGCCATCTCCGATCTGGCCGGCATGTGCATGTTCAACGTCTCCGGCCCCGGCATGAAGGGGATGGTTGGCATGGCCGGTCGCATCTTCTCTGCCGTCTCCCGCGCCGGGGTCAGCATTGTGCTGATCACCCAGTCATCTTCCGAATACAGCGTCAGCTTCTGTATCCACAGCTACGACAGCGACAAGACCCGCAAGGTGCTGGAGCGCGAGTTCGAGCTGGAGTTCAAGAACCAGCTGCTCGACCCGCTCGAGATCATGAACGATCTGGCCATCATCTCCCTGATCGGTGACGGCATGCGCACTGCCAAGGGGATGGCTGCACGCTTCTTCACCTCGCTTGCGCAGGCCTCCATCAATATCGTCGCCATCGCGCAGGGCTCCAGCGAGCGCTCCATCTCGGCGGTGGTACGCTCCGGCAAGGTGGCGGAAGCGATCAAGGCGTGTCACCAGAACTTCTTTGGCAGCCAGCACTTTATCGACCTGTTCGTGGTCGGGGTGGGCGGCGTCGGCGCCGCACTGGTGGATCAGATTGCCCGCCAGCAGCCGGTACTGGCCGAGCAGGGCACCGGTTTGCGGGTGGTCGGCATCGCCAACAGCCGCCAGATGGCGGTCAACAAGGATGGCCTGAACCTCGCCAACTGGCGCGAACAGCTGGTGGAAGCTCGCGACAGCTTCTCGCTGGACGGGGTGAAAAAGCTGGTGGAAGAGAGCCACATCATCAACCCGGTGATCGTTGACTGCACCTCCTCCGAGGCTGTGGCCGTCCAGTACGCCGACTTCCTCGCCGCCGGTTTCCATGTAGTTACCCCGAACAAGAAGGCCAACACCGGCTCGCTCGATTACTACAAGGCGCTGCGCCGCACTGCCCGCCAGACCCGTCGCAAGTTCCTGTACGAGACCAACGTCGGCGCCGGTCTGCCGGTTATCGAGAACCTGCAGAACCTCATCATGGCCGGTGACAAGCTGCGCGCGTTTGACGGCATCCTCTCCGGTTCCCTCTCCTTTATCTTCGGCAAGCTGGACGAGGGGATGGCTTTCTCCGAGGCGACCAAGATCGCCCGCGGCAACGGCTTTACCGAGCCGGATCCCCGCGATGATCTCAACGGCATGGATGTGGCGCGCAAGCTGCTCATTCTGGCCCGCGAGGCGGGTATGGCGCTGGAGCTTTCTGATGTCGAAGTGGAGCAGGCGCTGCCGCCCGGCTTTGACGCCAGCGGCGACGTGGAAGCCTTTATGGCCCGCCTGCCGGAGGCTGACGGCTGGTTCCGCAACCAGTTCGCCGCGGCCCAGCGTGAAGGCAAGGTGCTGCGCTATGTGGGCTCCATCGAGGGTGGCAAGTGCAAGGTCGCCATCAAGGCGGTCGGTGCCGACGAGCCGCTGTTCAAGGTCAAAGACGGGGAGAACGCGCTCGCCTTCTTCTCCACCTACTACCAGCCGATCCCGCTGGTGCTGCGCGGCTATGGCGCCGGTACCGAAGTGACTGCGGCGGGCGTCTTTGCCGACGTGCTGCGCACCCAGAACTGGAAGCAGGAGCTATAAGTATGAGTTCAGACATGTACCCCTCTTATATGACGGAAGGCGCCATGGGTAATGACAGAAGTGTGGTCGCCTATGCACCCGCCTCCAGCGCCAACCTGAGCGTGGGTTTCGATGTACTGGGGGCGGCGCTCGCCCCCGTGGATGGCTCTCTGCTCGGCGATCGGGTGCAGGTAAAAGCGGCTGACGTGCCGTTCGCCCTCTCCGCCGTGGGCAGCTACGCCCACAAGCTGCCGGATGATCCGAAAAAGAATATCCTCTACGACTGCTGGGTCGCCTATGGCGAGGCGCTGGAGAAGCGCGGCCTGAAACTCCAGCCCCTCGAAATGGTGCTGGAGAAGAACCTGCCGGTGGGCTCGGGTCTGGGTTCCAGCGCCTGCAGCGTGGTGGCGGCGCTGGAGGGGCTCAACGCCTTTCACGGCGAGCCTCTCGACGAGCACGCCCTGCTGCTGCTGATGGGTGAGATGGAAGGCAAGATCTCCGGCTCCGTTCACTACGACAACGTCGCCCCCTGTTATCTCGGTGGCATGCAGCTGGTGGTGGAGGAGGCGGGCGTTATCAGCCAGGGCATTCCGGTGTTTGACGAGTGGTACTGGGTGGTCTGCTACCCGGGCACTGTGGTCTCCACCGCCGCGGCCCGCGCCATTCTGCCGGCCCAATATCGCCGTCAGGATTGCCTCACCTACGGCCGCCGTCTGGCTGCCTTTGTCCACGCCAGCTACACCGGGCAGGAGCCGCTGGCGGCGAGCGTCTTGAAAGACGTGATTGCCGAGCCCTACCGCGCGGCGCTGATCGAAGGCTTTGCCGAGGTGCGGGCGCAGGCGGCCCAGAACGGGGCGCTGGCCACCGGCATCTCCGGCTCCGGCCCCACCGTGTTTGTGGTGATGAAGGAGCTGGCGCAGGCCGAGCGGATGAAGGATTGGATGGAAGCACATTTCGTGCAGAACGAATATGGATTTGCCCGGGTCTGCAAACTGGACATGGCCGGGGCACGGGTAACAGGAAGCGAGCTATGAATCTCTACAACATCAAGGACAACAGCGAACAGGTGAGCTTCGCGCAGGCGGTGCGTCAGGGCTTGGGTCGCGAACAGGGGCTCTTCTTCCCCGAACAACTCGAACCGCTCGCCGATGTGGATGCCCTGATCGATCTGCCGCTGGCCGAACGCTCTGCCCGCATCCTGAGCCACCTGCTGGGGGACGAAGTGCCCGCAGCCAAGGTGAGTGAGCTTGTTAACGCCGCCTTCACCTTCCCGGCGCCGCTGGTCAAATTGAAAGATGGCACCTATGCCCTTGAGCTGTTCCACGGCCCGACCCTGGCGTTCAAGGATTTCGGCGGCCGCTTTATGGCCCAGTGCCTCGCAGCCTTTAGAACCAACGACAAGATCACCATCCTCACCGCCACCTCCGGCGACACCGGCGCCGCCGTAGCCCACGCCTTCTACGGGCTGGAGGGGATCGAGGTGGTGATCCTCTATCCCAAGGGCAAGATCAGCCCCTTGCAGGAGAAGCTCTTCTGCACCCTTGGCGGCAATATCCGCACCATCGCCATCGACGGCGACTTCGATGCCTGTCAGGCGCTGGTAAAACAGGCCTTTGACGACGAAGCGCTGAAAAAGGCCATTGGCCTCAACTCCGCCAACTCCATCAATATCAGCCGTCTGCTGGCGCAGGTTTGCTACTACTTCGAAGCGGTGGCCCAGCTGCCGAAAGCCGATCGCGCCAAGGCGGTGATCAGCGTGCCGTCCGGCAACTTTGGCAACCTCACTGCGGGCCTCATCGCCAAGGCGCTGGGGCTGCCGGTGAAGCGCTTTATCGCCGCCACTAACGCCAACGATACCGTGCCGCGCTACCTGAAAACCGGTCAGTGGGAGCCGCACCAGACAGTGGCAACCCTGTCGAACGCCATGGATGTCAGCCGCCCCAACAACTGGCCGCGGGTAGAAGAGCTCTGCCGTCGCAAAGGCTGGGCGCTGGAGACTCTGGGCTCCGGTATGCGTGACGACGTCCAGACCCGCGCTGCCCTGAAACGGCTGCATCAGCTGGATTACCTGTGCGAACCCCACGGCGCCATTGCCTGGGATCTGCTGGGGGAACAGCTGGCCGAGGACGAAGTGGGTGTGTTCCTCTGCACCGCCCATCCTGCCAAGTTCAAGGAGTCGGTGGACGAGATCTTGCATCTCGATGTACCGCTGCCCGGCCCGCTCGCCAAGCACGCCGAGCTGCCGCTGCTCTCCGTTAATTTGCCAACGGAGTTTGCCCGGTTAAGAGCGTTTTTGGTGGCTTGAACGGCGTTGTGGACCAAATCGATGCAGCTTGAATGGAACTAACTGAGGACGCAGTGATCTGATCACTGCTATTCCCTTCAAGTCTGCATCATGGGCACGTCGCTTCACCCCATCACCAACTGGCCTCAATACAACAAGTCTTTGATTAACCGTGGCTCTCTCGCCTTCTGGATTGATGCTGAAGTCATGAACAACTGGTTCCACCACGACCATCACGGGCGACGGGGCCGCAGCCAGCTCAACACCGACCAGACCATCTGCAACTTACTGATGCTCAAGGGGATTTTTAGTCTCACTCTGCGGGCCACCCAGGGACTACTCGACTCCTTGTTCGAGTTGATGAATGTACCCCTGTGCGCGCCGGACTACATAGATGGTCGCCTCGGTTTGCCAAGCCCTCAATCCATGAAAGTGAGTCAGGTGGAGATTGCAGCCATAGATCCGGATTTCAATCGAGGCTACCGCCTCTATCCCTGATGGAATTCGCTGATGGGGACCTCTATCAGCTGTACGCTCTTGCAAAGCCCTGTAATCCATGGGTTTTCCCCATCACGGTCTGACCTGTTTCGCCATCACTTCATACTGCCTGAACAATCGGTGGTACTATTTGCTCATTTCCTTTTGGAACTTACATGCTTATTGCCGGGGGCAATATTCTTGGTTTTTGGTCAAGAGCGCCCAGACCGTGCGGGCATTCTTGTTGGCCAACGCTACGGCTGCAATATTGCTATTCCTACGCTCTAATAACCGGCTTGCCCAGCACGAGACGACATCGTGTTTACGCCTCACCGACTGCAAAATTGCCCTGGCACCGTGGATTAGCAAAGTTCTCAAATAGGTATCCCCCCGTTTGCTGATCCCCAGCAAGGTTTGTTTGCCGCCGCTGGAGTGCTGGCGTGGCACAAACCCGAGCCAAGCGGCCAGTTGCCTGCCATTTTCGAAATTGTTGGCATTGCCAATGGTCGCAACCAACGCACTGGCGGTGATGGGACCGATGCCGGGGATCTTACCGATGCATTGGCACAAGGCGTTCTGCTGATGACATTGCTCGATTTGCTTGTCGAGTGTCGCAGTTATCTTGAACAGGTGGTCCAGATAATCCTGTAGCAGACCCAACTGTTGACGGAACAAGGCAGGCAACCTGTGAGGTGAATGTTGATGTGGGTGCCAGGCACATTGTGGCGTTGGCGTAGTCTAGTCAGATGCTCTGGAAGATCTGTCAGGCTTGCTAGTCTCCCCCGATAAAGCGGGAGAGATTGATGTAGTCGGGATGGCTCACGGTGATGGTCACCTGATGTCCTGGTTGCCAGCGGCTAAACAGGTGGGCTTTGGCCTCTTTGATGGTGGGGATGCCGGGAGCGGGTAACGTTTGTTGGTGGCGCAGATGCAGTGTGTTGAGCTCGGGGGCATAGCGATTCAATTCGAGCCCGGTGATAAGACGGGTCATGTTGGGTTATACCTACGATGCCAAGGGCCAGCCTGTGAAGGCTGGCCCTTTATGTTGTTTGTGGATGAGCGGAGCTGGGTGGTTGTGGCTGTTGACAGCGACCAGGTGGTGGCTAGCCGTTGTAAAACAGGATGTAGTTCACACCGGCCTGCTGGGCGGCAGTGAGCAAGGGTTGTAGTGCTGGCGGGATGGCATCGAGCTCCATAGCTAGGTTCAGGGTGTACTCATAGGCAGAGTCATCCTTCACACCGACATGTTCATGGGAGGCCCTTTGCTTGACCCATTGCCATTCCGGCACCAGATCTGCGTCATCGTAATCGCCGATGATGGAACTCATGGCGACATCCAGCATCTGCATCACCGAATGGCCTGCCAGTGGGTCAGGCGTTGCAGGGATGGTGTTGGTCATTGCATCGCTCCTTGTTGTCTGGGCTGTGCGTTACATCTGATTGATAACCGGTTTGCAATTGAGTCGGTCCAGCAGATGCAGCGAACCGTACTGGGCTACCAGTCGGTCTATGGCCATCTGGGCGCAGGCCGCTCTGCTGGGCTTATTCTCAGGTATGGCGTAACGCGCGGTGAGCCAACCGCCGAGCAGGGCAATGCGGTAGCCACTCGGGATATGGGTGAGCGACGTTCCTACCCCCCTCCCGTGAATGAGGAAGGGCACAGCTTGCCCACCGATGTCGATATCCATGCGCTGGCCTTTGAGTTCAAAGGTGGTGAGCTCGCCGGTTCGCGGATGTTTGCCGGGCACCTTGATAGTGATGTGTTTAGCCATCTCACACCTCCGGTTTGGCTTCAAAGTGACGGGTCACAACGCCCGCTTGCGGGTCGATACTGATAAATGCCGGGGCTTGCGGGTAGTACTGGTAGAGTCGCGCCAGTTCAGCGCGAAACGCCTCGACGTTCGACGCAATCACATGGCTGGTATCCCCCTCGGCGTAGGTAAAGGTCTCGAGCTTCTCTGTGTGAATCCATATGCCGAAATACCAGGCGTCTTCCTCGGTATCGTATTGTTGCCAGCCCTGGGCCAGTAGCGTCCTGTCGTAGTAGTAACGGTCAGCCTGATGGCTCCCCCGGTCGATACGGCAACCTGTCACAGTAAGCTCAAGCGGGATACGCCCTACCTTCAGAGCCTTCTTGACCCGGCGCAATGTGTGCCGTGCCTTGGCCTTCTCTTTGCGCGGGTCGTAGGGGTTCAGCTTGCTGCCCACGTAGTTGAGGATCCCCTCAGCATTGGCGGCTGTATTGTGCGTCAGCGTGTGCAGCAGGGCGGTGACTTCACGGCGGGCCAGTTTGCCCAGGTCATAGAACTTGTTCATGATATTTATCCTTGAAACAAACACCCCGCTAGTTAGCGGGGTGGTAGATGTCGAGGTAGAGGTAGCCGTAGCTGCGCCTCGGACTGGCTTCACACACCCAGCCCTTGTGTTCCAGGCGAAACACCTCGTCCATGTCGGTGCATATCTGGTATGCCTTGGCCATCTTGGTTAACTCACGCAGAAAGTGCGGCAGCACCGTGTTGCACTCTGCCCGCCACGCCTCGTCTGGCTCGCCGTACATACCGGCACGGTCGCCGAGGAAATCAACATAACCACGTTGCAGAATGGCTCGAGCCCCCAGCTTGGGCAGGTTCGGGGTGCCCAGTCCCCATGTCATGTGCTCGAAGATGCTCATGTGTGGCTGCTCCAGTTTGGGTTGTCGTTGGTGCCGTGGTTGAAGTAGGCACCCACAATGGTGCGTCGCCACTCCCCAACGGGATAGCCGAGGTCGTTGCACTCACGCTCCCACCACGCAAAGTTAATCTCGCGGGGCAGGTTGTCCACCATGTCCAGTGGACTCACGAACAACGAGGTCTTGTGCATCGTGGGCACGGGCTTGATCTTGTCGGGGCCAGTGCGCTTGCCTGTCTCGTCATAGTCGTGTGCCCACTTCGGGAAGGTGAGCTGATAGGTAATGAGCCGATGCAAATCGCCATGTGCGCTCATGGCCTGAGCGACTGCGACCTGAGTGAAGCTATCGTTGAATTCGATCATGGGTGTTTCTCTCTTTCTGCAGATGAACGGTAAGCCGCGGCCAGCAGCGCAAACTGCTCGACCAGGTAACTGATGCTGATGCCCAGTTCATCACTGACCCCATCACCCAGACGATGATGCAGGTGTGCCATGTCATCAGAGATACGTTGTGCTATTTGGGCGGTTGAGCTCGGTGGTGAGCTTGTCACCGTCAGGATGATGGAAAGGTTCATCACATCTCTCCCCAAGGGGCTTGTTCCCACAGTGACAACCGGGTCAGCACGTCTTGCGCCAGCGCCTGCTGCAACTGCTGTATTACCTTGACCAACCGAGGTGCCTGCTCGGGGCTCCCACTCCATTCACTCGACTGGTACAGGGCGCAGCAGGTGAATTTGTACAGCGCCACCAGTTCGGCATCGGTGAGTGGTGCCTGGTGGTAACGGTGCGCAGGTTTGAGCGATCCCAGCTTGGTCGAGCAGTGCTGACGTGGTTCCTTGCGGTCCTGTGGACGCCCTAGCTGATAGCGATGCCAGACTGCCCGCCGATTGGCGAGCCTCATCAATCGTACCAGCCGGTCTACCCGCCACGTCCAGGTGCTTGTGACATCCATTGGCGGGTTCCACCAGAGGGAGCGCAGCAGCTCAAGGGTGTAGTGCGGTGGCATGGGGGCATTGCAAAAGCGGTGTAACTGTACGGCAAAGGCAAGGTAGTCCTTGCGATCGATCATGAAGGCAGACATGGGAGTAGCTCCTTGAAATGCAAAAGGCCACCTGTAGTGAGATGGCCTTGTTGGGGGGATCGGAGTATCCGGATCATGATGTTGGCGCGGATGATCCGGGTGATCGGGTGGAAACGTGATCGGCCTTATTGTTATTGGGCGACCGACGGTTCGTTATTGGTGAGCCTGGCGTGTGTCGGGGAGAGCCACATCAAACAGGATGGTGTAGAGCGCACAATCAATGCCGTTGACGGCATCGTGATGCGGGTAATAGGGCGGCGCGTCTCGGGAGCGCTCGACGTAGTCGCCAAAGCAACTGAGACACTCGCGGATCTCGATGGTGGATCCTTGCAGCAAGGTCTCTTCAAACTGCTTGGCATAACTCCGGTCATCATGGGCCTTGGTGACGGCCTTCTCCAGCAACGCCTGCGCCCCTTGGTTGCTGGCGGCTGCCAGGCCATGGCGCAGCTTCTCGAGGGTTTCCTCAAGGGAATAGGGATTGGGTAATCGCATGGTGTTTGTCCCTTCTTGGCGCGGCTAATGGCGCAACTGATGCAGCAGCGCATCAATGGCCTCTATGCAGTCGGCTTGGGTAAGTTGGTAACCGTTGGGCAGATGAGCCACGATGGCGGGCTCTGCCTGCATCTCGACGTTGTCTGCAAGCCAGCAGCGCAGCTCGAGGAGAATGTCGAGGGCGGTGAGGTGGGTTTTGCTTGGGGTCTGGTTCATAGTTGGCCTCTTTCGGCCAGCGACACCACGCCCTCAGCGCCGACCACCAGGTGGTCGAGCAGGCGGACATCGACCAGTGCCAAGGCCTCTTTGAGGGCCAGGGTAAAGACCCGGTCTGAGTGGCTGGGTTCTGGGTCACCGCTGGGGTGATTGTGCACCGCGATGATGGCCCCACAGTTGAGTAACAAGGCCCGCTTGACCACTTCCCGTGGGTAGATGCTGGCACTGTCGAGGGTGCCGCGAAACAGCTCCTCAAAGGCCAGCACGCGATGCTGGGTGTCAAGGAACAGTGCACCAAACACTTCATGCTCCCGGTTCTGCAGCAGGGTTTGCAGTCGCTCTGCAGCCTCGGTGGTGCTGGTGATGGCGGTGCCTTTGGCCAAACGCTTCCTGGCAATCTGATTGGCAATACGCAGCAGGTCTTGCTCGGTCACCGGTTCGGTGACGACATAAGTGCCGGGGCATTGCCCGGCTTCCAGTTTGTGGTAACGCATGGTGGTCTCCTGAAAAAGAAAACCCCGGCAGCGCGAGGCATGCCGGGGCTAAATGCAGAGAGGTTGTTGGTTCATCTTGAGGGTAGTTCAGTGGGCTTTAGTGGTGACGCCTTCTCAGGTGGTGGGTTCCTGCTGAACCGGCATTAGTGGTTCGGGGACCAGCACGGTGAGTGGGTTGGCGAGTGCTCCACTCAGCCGTTCTGCCAGTTGGTAAGCCAGTCCTATGGTGTCGTAGTCTGCCACCCAGGTGGCCAGGGCAAGGCCACTGGTCTCTACCGCCCGTAGGTAGACGCTGTAGCCCTGCACGGTCAGGCCACTGTCCCGCACTACTTGCGTCTCCCCTTCCCGATTAATCGCTTCCAGCTCAACGGCTATCGGTTGTTTGTGCATCGTGTGCCTCCTTGTGGGGTAAGGGGTCACTCTCCACGCCATAGCCGTGGTGAATGCAGGTACGTTGCAGGTCACTCAGAAAGCTACTCAGCACGCGGGGCTGCTCAGATAGTGGCACCGGTCCTGCCTGGCCGCGCCAAAAACAACGACGCGTAGGGTCAACGCAGATTTCATCCACGGGCTGGCTCATGGTGCGCCAGTCCTCGGCATTGGTGAGGGAGAGCAGTTGCCACTGCATGCCGGACCAACGCAGGTGCAACGTGACGGTGCGGGCGTGTGGGTTACCAGGAGTCAGGTGCAGCAACCAGCGCTCGCCCTGGCCAGTTGGCTGTAGTTTGGCGTTGGCGGCGACCAGCTCCAGCCACTGGCGTGAGTAGTGAGTTAGCGGCAGTTCGTTAGTCATCACACACCTCCTACTCCCCGCTAACTTCAACAGTGAAGTACGCCATCCGGCAGTAGGCAACAAAGTTGGTCTGCCACAGGGTGAATAACGCGTGGGCCTCGGCGCGTTGCATCGGACCCCATCCTTGCAAATAGTGCTCGTCATCCAAGAAATTGAAATCGAGCTCCTTACAGAGCTCGGCATCCTGACCCACTCCCTGATAGCTGAAGTCGGTGACGTAATCGAACAGCCAGCCATCAAGACCACGTATCAGAAGGATCTCAACGGGGTGAGCCCCTCCTTGCTCGGGGCTGTAGGTGGGACTGCGAAAGTTGAAGGTGAGTTGAGTCAGGCGCTCGATATTGAGCTCGGTTTTAGCGACTTTCTGGTTGAGCAGAATCAGCAATGCTTGGTCAACGGGCAGGGCAAAGCCGTCCCGGAAAAAGGGAATAGTCATAACTTTTCCTCATGGAGTTCAAAGAGAGAGGCGAAACACCTCTCATCCAGATCGGGGGATAACTCAGTCGCTGAGCCAATCCCACAGTTTGCTGATGCCATAGGCCGCGACGGCACCCACAGCAAGGGGGGCTAACAGAGGGGCAGCGGCAATACCGGTAACGGACACCACGGTCGCTGCTGCGCCACTACCGCCAGCAGTCGTGGCCAGCGTGCTGGCAGCAAGCCCTGCAGTTGCACTGGTAGCCGCTTTGCCAAGCGTATGGCGAGCTACTTCGGTAGCCACTACCGTTGCAACTGCGGTCTGCAGCAACTTGGGGGGACGGGCAAGTCCTTCGATGCACCAGCTAACAAATTGCTCGCCACTAGCAAATGGCTGGCCTTGTTCACCTTCGTTGAGCCGTGCGTAAGCCCGTATCAGGCTCTCCTCTCGACTGAACAGGCGCTGGGCATGGGGTTTGACCTCAATGATGCAGTGCTGACTGAATTCAGCTAACGAGGTCAGCGCCAGTTGGCCTGAGTGACCTCCAGCAGGCGATGGCAGGCAGTGAATAACCTTGTCATCGCCAACAAAGATCCCGTGATGGTGGCCTTCAGGCTGCGGTGTTACCAAGTGATCGCCGATAATGAAATGTCGTGTCATAGAGTGATGATCCTCATCAAGGATTGGAAATGAAGAAGGGCGTCACCATTACGGTGACGCCCTTTGGCTTTGTTTTTCCTGAGCGGGCTACTTGCCGCTCACGGTGATCTTCAGTGGTTGGTAAAACTTGGGGGTAAAGGTGGAGATGGGGAGCTGGGTAACTTGGTTATGTGCAAAGACCTCGGTCGCCTGAATAATGGTGATAGACTTGGCTTGCTCAACCTGTCCACAATCAACTTCCGTAAAACCACCGCCATAGCGTGTGGCGGAGCTCCCGCCGAAGGGGCCAACCTCCAGCGTCGATTCAGTCAGGGGTTTACCTTTCTTGTCATTGAATTGCAGTGTGATGTACAGCCGACCAAATTCACCGGCTCCACCGCTATCTAAGGAGAAGTGGTATGCGCAGACGCCTTGGTTGGCGTATACGGTGTCGGTGTGCTGGATAACGAGGTAGCGTTGTTCTTGGGCGATACAGGTCGAAGCCCATAGTAATCCAGCAAACAGTGGTAATAAATAATATTTACTCATGTGATACATGGTTATTCTCATTTAAGGTGCTGACCTCCCACTGGTGTATGCTTAATTCAGATTGGATTCATAGACGTATTTTTAACATCCTTTGGATGTATCATGGCTGTTGTGCATTAATAATTGCACGTGAATTTTTTAGGACGTGTTGATTTGTCTGTATATATCGTGACTTTCTCCGAGTCATCTTCAAAAATTATCTGAGATGCTTGAAATAATGCATTAATAGCCGTATCCCATTCTGCTTTGTTGTTGGCTTTAATAGATATATCCTTGCCATCAACATTTAAAGTGGAGACTCTTTTCATCTCAAGCGCACCATGATAAAGCGATATTCTTCCGTGAGTTAGGTTCCCGTTGTTTTTTTGGGCGCACTTTATGGATAAGGTGTTATCGTTTCCCAATAGATCATAATTATAAACAAAACCATCATCTGAACTAAGATAGTCTATAACATAATGCCAATATGATTTTCGTGTGCCAGTATTTTCTTCAGCTTTATTCCAAGATGGTTTTTTACCTTCCTTTCTTGTTTCTTCCCATTTCCAGGCATCCAGCGGATAACGTTTGATGAGTCGGTCACCAAGCATGATATCGACGTTGTTCAGACGATTGTAGGTATTGACATTGATACTGGCCGAAGCGCTGCAGGTACCGGTATCCAGTTTCTTAAAGCTGCGACTGGCGTGTTCGGCAACCAGCAGGTCACCAATGGCACAGCCTGTTTGGGAGCGGTTGTTTACCAAGGCAGTGTAGTGGCTGTTTTTGTAGAGCAGCTCACAGGTACTTTTGTTATTGCACGCTTGAGCCAAGCTGGTGCCTGTACTGTCTTGATAGGACCAGATGTCATTGGGACTACTGGCCATGGCGCTCGGTGCAGTGAGTGCCAGCGTGAGCAATGGAACGAGCTGTTTCATGAGAACTCCTGTTGGTAGTAAGTCGTAGGGAATTGGGTAACTCTATACCGGTTAGATAGGCAAAAAATGTCCAGCGACAACCCACTGGGTTGATATTCGCCTTTTGAGGTCCTTCATGTCAACGGGTCTGCCCTCAACCATAAGGGTTGACAGGAGGACTTATGACAGATATCAATTTTGAGCAGTTAGCCAAGAACGTGGGTAAGGCCATTGGGCGTCAGCGTAACCATGCTGGGTTTACCCAAGAGCAGGTTGCTGAACACCTCAGTATCGGGATGGAGGCTGTCTCTCGAATGGAGCGGGGGATTGTGGTACCGACCGTAGTGCGGCTGGCGGAGCTTGCTCAGCTGTTTGGCTGTGAGCTGGCAGACTTCCTGCGTGAGACCAGTAACCGGCCTACTGAGCAAGGGATTGTACTGAGCCAGCAATTAGCCCGGCTCAATGACGCCGACCGGACCTTGTTACTGGACACGGTAGAGCGGTTGGTTTGTCGCTTAGCCAAAGGTTAAATCACCTATATCCCTGAGAACGAAACCTGTTTTCATGGGAGACATAGCGGTGAGATAAATAGTAAAAGGGACTGCTTGGTGCAGTCCCTTGGTTGGGTTCATGGAGATAATATATACTCATACATTATTGTAATGAGACCTGTTAAGAGGAATGAGTCCACCTTCAAATGGCGTGATAAGCATGTAGAGGAAATCCTATCTAGAGAATATGCAGACAGAACGTCCTGATGAGTGAGCGTTTGTTGTCCAATCTGTATTGTGCAATATTTCATGGCGGCGAACCCATTTTTATCATCTAATTTGACTGTTTACATCGCTGTGAACTATTGTAATGCTTTGTGGCTTCTTTTGTGTTGGTATTGTGCCTGGGGCGACTTTGTATACGGGAACAATAACGACTTTATTATTATAGGTTATAATGGGGACCCAGCAAAACACACCTAATTTTTTGTTGGCCTCTTCAATGCCTGTGATGCCAGAAGGGATAAGGTCATACACATTGATTAGCATCGCCCCTTCAAAATCAAATTTATACTCATCATAAAAGTAATCATTTGCCAATAATGCAATACCATTTCCAGTAGCCACTTTTATGTTTTTATATTTACGGATGCCCCGTTCAAAGCAGATGAAGATGGCGTAATTTGCACCACTGCGCGCCATCATATTTTGACACATATTTTCTATGTGTCGATGCTCAACTTTCCCGAAGCCATTATCTCTACGCGTGTGGCGTTTAAATTGTTTAACATCATTAAAGCTCTTGCAGTTGTCAAAATCAAATAATTTGGCTGACTGGAGCTTATCATGCCAGATATGAAGGCAGTGCTTCTCTGCCGCAACGCCACTTCTTTTTTGTAGCGTGTCTCTCCTATACACCTTATTTAGTAGACGATTTTCTAATTCATTGGCAGAAACATGATGGTAGGTTATATCTTTAAGGATGTGCACGCAAGCATCCAGTATTTGACTTACCGCCTTTGAGCGGGAAATCCCTCTTGTTTCTTTGTAATTATCCAGTGCATCCAATGTCTCTGGTGTGCTGATGTTTACATTTATTCGATTATACTCAGTTGTTTGCTTAGGCATACCAACATTTACTCCAAAATGCAGCTATATACGGATTTAATTCATTGGGTTTAAGAGTCCCGCTGGACGGCAGTCTAATTACATCTACGTGGATGAAACGAATTGACATTATCTTCGCTATGTTAATGTCAGTCATGAGCCCCTCCCACGGGATAACATCGTCAGATATGTCTTTTCTTGATATTAAACGTTGGTGATGCAGCACTTTCTCACATTTGAGAGCAGATGCCGTTCACTATCGTGCGCCTCAGTTTTCTTCCCAGCCCTGACTTCATCTGCTGACTACTTAGTACCCACATCGTTACGTGGCTCATCAGAGAGAACGACAATCCAGAGACCTCAATGAGTGGATGGTCGTGGGGTACTGTCTGCGACAGTAGCCCAACGTGTCAGCATAGGTAATAGCGATATTTTACACTTATGCAAAACCTCACAAATGAACAATAAATCCCATAGTCTATTGATTTTGTTGTGTTTATTGTTTGGTTGATAATTGACCTCATCGGTATGTGTGTGGGAGTATCAACCAGGACAATCAGCTATTGCTGGTCTGTATAAATCGCATTGAATGGCTCTTATTGGAGCCGTTACGTGGTCTTCTCCTTGACGAAAAAATGTAAATGGGGGCGACATTTTAACGTTGAAGGTGGTAGCTATAGCCGCCCAGCGAGTTATATGAGTGACCGCGTTTAATCGATATGGTGATTAGATGCGGCTACATCCGAAATTACGATGCCTATCATGGGAGGATTTGCTTTTTACTTTGGTCATGTAGTGGATCCTATCTATCAAACCCTCAGGATAAATGCCTCGGTCTACGTCCTGCTTATGCAGGGTATATTTGCCGTTGTCAGGGTAGTGCACCCAATGTTGTCCTAATTCTGGGGGCTCTCCTAATGCGGTACACCATGCAGTTGTGATCATGGTTCTAAGCGTACTGTTTTCAATGTCGTAATCGCCGAGATGAAAGAATGCATCTTTGTTAAACAGCAAGAGCACATGAAAATGGCGCTTTCCTGTTTGGCTAAATTCACGTACCCACGCATACCGGAGTGTATTGGGATAAACCCGTTTGCCGGATTGTGCTGTCCGCTGCCGGTGCGCTATTAGCTTCGCACTAAGGGAGTTGATAAAACGATTCATGACACCAGGGTGGTAATTATGGAAGCAGGTTACCGTATCGCCATGCTCAATAATCGCAGGGTCATGTAAATCGACACGTAGCACTAATGTTCTCGTATAATTATTTGATGCAGCACGGAGGGTAAAGATAATCCTCTCGTAGTAACTTAGGATATGGTCACCATAGATGGTTTGATAAAATGTCATGTATTAATTCCTATATGGCTGTCATTTTTTATACGAGCGTATTCGTTCCCCTAAGTGGGGGAACAATGTGCAGGTTGTATTATCGGCGTTGTTATATATGTCAGTGATGCCCCCTTACAGGGGCTAAACGCTATAGGTTGATAACGCATCTTGCTTATAAAGCAACATGCCCATCGTACCCATGTGATATGACTCTCTGCCTACATGGACGTGTTGATTGTCCTTTATAAAGATAAGAAACAATAGATTTATATATAATAACTATCCAACATGCTGGGTGACCTAAGTGCCATATATAACCAAAGGTTGATGGTTATATATCACTCCGTAATTAGCTTGTTATTTCGACAATACACTTAACAAGTTTGAAGCCCCCTGGGGTAAGAGGCATTGTTAACTCGACAATAATTATCTATCTCGCAAATAGTCTAATTCCATCTGTTAGAACGTGATACGTTTAGGCATATATCATCCTTTTTATTTTACAATTTCATTTTTCATGAAATGGTTGACGTGATTTCAATGCTCAGAGTGCATTTATTAACGCCTCAGTAACCATTCATCAAGTTCAGATTCACTCCACCCGACGGAGTGTTTTCCCAAATGCTTGGGCCGGGGAAAGGTTGGGTCATATCGGGGGGATTTTGGGTTAAGCCAGTCATAGAAGGTTGAGCGAGACATCCCTATTTTTTGCTCGACGGCAGGCATCCGTAGCACCTTAATACTGGGTTGTGTGACCATGGCTTGGGTTCCTCTTGTTTGGTTGACTTTCGATGGGGCCAAGATTAGCGTTTTCATATGGCATCGAAAATACGTGCGCTAACCAACAAAAACAACAAACCATAAGTGATTGATTTATGAGTAAATTTTCATTTGAGGCGCTGAGCGTTGAGTACAATGAACGCGTAGACGTCCTAAGGGAACTTTGTGCTGGCGCGCAGTGGCCACGGAACAGGGCGTGGTTGGCCCCAACGGATCTGTTGTTGACGCATCACACTAATGAGGTGTTGGCGAAGAAATTGCGTCCGTACATTTATCAGCTTGGTGTCAGTGACGTGAAAACAATTAAGCTTCTTGAATTCGTCAGAGTATGTGGCCGTGTCAAGGACGATTTTCCCTCACGGATATCGGAATATAGTCATCTCACTGCGCTTTATTATCTGTGGAGTGAGCTAAATAAAACCACGCAACCCGATGAAGCGCAGCATTCTCTCTGGGGGGCGATATGTGTATTGATGAAATTGATTGGGGTGTTGGAGGCGCTCGAGATTGCCCATATTCAGGAGAAACAGGAAAAAAAGAAGATGACGGCGAGGGAAAAGGGAGGACAAGCACAAAATGAACGCTATGACAGCGTGAAGCAAGAGATAGTCAGGCAGTTGAAAAGTAAAACTGTCGGGGAATATGCCACGAAGCAAGCGGCTGCAGAGGCAATATCGGAGGAGGTGTGGCTTTTCAGTGAGCATTTGACAGCTGAAATTAATGCGGAGAATCAGAAATTACCCACTTACCAACAGACCAGAAAGGCGCCAGGGTTGGTCAAAGATAACCTCATCAGGCAGATGCTGGATTGGTCTCGTAAGTATGAATGTGTGTCAGAAGCGTTCAATCATGCCGTCTACCCCAGAAAGGGTTCATGAGCGGTCGGAATAGGAGTTAATGGGGATCACTAAGGGGGGCTAAATAGCAAGATCCATTTGGCAGTCGACGGACATGGAATGCCAATAAAATGTATCCCTTCCAAACGGAATCGTAAGGAACCACGAGAGCACGACAGGAAGCTTTATCGGGCAAGGCATTTGGTAGAAAACGCCTTCATTCATCTGAAACAATGGCGAGGCATTGCCACAAGATCCGCCAAAAAACACGGGCTCGTTTGTGGCCGCAGCGCAGATCCGCTGCACATACCTGTGGGCCTCAATCTTATGACGACAGCCCCTAGGCCAGCCTGTTTGCGCGTGATATTCAACCAATAAAAAGCGCCCGCAGGCGCTTTTTTCATTTGGCTGGTAAAGCCTGAATTAGCCAATCAGGCTGGCCCACAGGTCATATTCGTCGGATTCGTCGATCCGCACCTTGACCATGTCGCCCGGCTTGAGGCCGGTTTCGCCGTTGAGGTAGACCAGACCATCGATCTCCGGTGCATCGGCAAAAGAGCGGCCAGTGGCACCCTCTTCATCCACCTCGTCGATGATGACGGTCATCTCCTGACCCACTTTACGGGCCAGCTTGCGGATGGAGACCTGCTGTTGCAGCTCCATAAAGCGCTGGAAGCGCTCTTCCTGCACGGCTTCCGGCACCGGGTCCGGCAACTCGTTGGCCAATGCCCCTTCGACCGGGCTGTATTTGAAGCAGCCGACCCGATCCAGCTCCGCTTTGTCGATGAAGTCGAGCAGCATCTGGAAATCTTCCTCGGTCTCGCCCGGGAAGCCGACGATAAAGGTGGAGCGCAGGGTGATCTGCGGGCAGATCTCGCGCCACTTCTGGATCCGTTCCAGCGTACGCTCGACCGAACCCGGGCGCTTCATCAGTTTGAGGATGCGCGGGCTGGCGTGCTGCAGCGGGATGTCGAGGTAGGGCAGGATCTTGCCATCGCGCATCAGCGGGATGACGTCATCCACGTGCGGGTAGGGGTAGACGTAGTGCAGACGTACCCAGATATCGAGCTTGGCCAGCTCTTCGCACAGGGCGACCATGCTGGTCTTGACCGGCATGCCGTCGTAGAAACCGGTACGGTGCTTCACATCGACGCCGTAGGCGGAGGTGTCCTGGGAGATCACCAGCAGCTCCTTCACGCCGGCCTCTTTCAGGCGCTTGGCTTCGGCCAGCACGTCGCCGATGGGGCGGCTCACCAGATCCCCGCGCATGGAGGGGATGATGCAGAAGGTGCAGCGGTGGTTGCACCCTTCGGAAATCTTCAGATAGGCGTAGTGGCGCGGGGTCAGCTTGACGCCGTGGGCCGGAACCAGACTGGTGAAGGGGTTGTGCTGCGGCTTCTCCACATATTTGTGGACGTGACCCAGCACCTCTTCATAGGCGTGGGGGCCGGTGATCTCGAGCACCTTGGGGTGGATCTCGCGGATCTGATTCTCTTTGGCGCCAAGGCAGCCGGTGACGATCACCTTGCCGTTCTCGGCCAGCGCTTCACCGATCGCTTCGAGCGACTCCTGCACGGCACTGTCGATAAAGCCACAGGTGTTGACGACAACCAGCTCGGCATCGTCATAGCTGGGCACCACGTCGTACCCTTCGGTACGCAGCTGGGTCAGGATGCGCTCGGAATCGACCAGGTTTTTCGGGCAACCCAGGGAGACGAATCCTACTTTGGGGGCCTGTTTTGTGTTGGACATCGCTCAATCACTCTTAGGTGGCTTCTCTTTAAGGGCGCGGATTTTACCTAAATGGCTAACCAAAAACTATACAGCGGAGCCGGGAGAACCGAACAATATCTCCGAGTGGGCAGGATTGGGCGGTGCGAATCGCCGCCAATGGCCTGCCATTAATGGGGCTATTGACCCCGCAGAGCGGGGTTGTTATCGGGATCCCGCTTTGTTGATTTTCCTGTCAACAGAGGTGAGGGGGACAGAGGGAGTCACTATAATCCCATCACGGATATCCGGTGGAGAAGGTCATGGAGAGTTCATTTGGCGAAAGGATGCAGAGCGTACACGCCACCCTCAGGGAGCGTTTTGACAAGCTGAGCCGGGTGGCCATCGCAATCTACGACCCTCATACCGATCAGCTCAAGACCTTTGCCCACAGCACCGAAGGCCACTCTCCGCTGGTGCAGTACGAGGTGAAGCTGAGCGATGTGCCCTCCCTGCGCTATCTGGCGGAGCACCACCACGCCCGCGTGCTCGGCAATCTCGATGCCCTGCGTGACTCTGCGTCGGAGCACAGCCGCAAGCTGCTGGAGGCGGGCTATGCCTCCAGCTATACCGAGCCGCTGCTGTTCAACAGCAAGCTGTTTGGCTTTCTGTTTTGCGATGCCATGGAGCCGGACTATTTCAACGAGCCGATCCGAAGCGAATTGTCGGCCTACGCCCAGATGCTCTCGGCCATCATTGCGGTGGAGTTTTTCTCCATTCAGACCCTTGGCGGGGCGCTGACCACGGCGCGGGAGTTCAGCCGCTATCGGGATGAGGAGACCGCCAACCATCTGCACCGGATGTCGGCCTACTCCCGGCTGATCGCCAGAACCCTGGCCCCTGTCACTGGCCTCAGCGATGAGGAGGTGGAGTTTGTCTATCTCTTCTCCGGGCTGCACGATATCGGCAAGATTGCGGTGCCGGACGGTATCCTGCTCAAGCCGGGCAAGCTGACCCCGGAAGAGTTCGAGATCATGAAGTGTCACCCCGGCAAGGGGCAGGAGATGATCAACCTGATGATCAGCGAGTTTGGCCTCGACGGCATTCACCACACCGACATGCTGACCAATATCATCGCCAGCCATCACGAGCGCTTTGACGGCACCGGCTATCCGCTGGGGCTGGCGGGGGAGGAGATCCCGCTGGCGGCGCGCATCGTGGCGGTGGCCGATGTGTTTGATGCCCTGACCAGCGAGCGCCCCTACAAGCAGCCCTGGCCGTTCGAGACGGCCTTTGCCTATCTGGAGGAGCATGCCGGCAGCCAGTTTGATCCCGCCTGTGTCGCCGCGGCCCTGCGCAACAAGGCCGAGTTTTATGCCATCTATCAGCAGTATCAGGATCCGGCCACTACGCCTGAAACGGACGAGGCGAAACCGGCAGAGTGAGATGGGGGAGGCAAAGCCAGCGCAAGGGGGGCAAGGGGCAAGCAAGAGGGGCAACGATGCAGAGCAAGAGAAGGGGACGCCAGCGAGCGTCCCCTTTGCATTTGTCAGATTGAATGGTCGCTGTGTTTTGGCTCATCGCCCGCAGCCCGTTATGGTTTGCGCGGCGGCTCGTTTGACTGGCCGAGGTGGTCAGCGCGGGCACTCGAACAGCCGCAGGGGCGGATCTGCTTGTCCGGTCGCTGCTGGGCCAGCCGATACTGGCGCCACCAGATGAGGGTGGTCATGGCGAGGATCAGCACAAACGAGGCGAGCAGACTCAATAACCAGATGGACATGATCTCTTCTCCTGCGGTGATGGCTGCCGCCAGCGTGGTGAGCGGGCGGCTGTGATGCTGGCAGCAAGTATGGCTCTGCGGCGGTTGATGCGCTTGATTGTTATCGTCGGTGTAACAGTGTTTCGGTTTACTGTTTCGCTAGAGTAACAATCTGACGAGTGCAGCGGGTGGCCCCATGATGCCGATTCGATGGTGTGGGGTGCCGACTTGCGCTGATGGTGCCTGACTGGCTCTGGTCAGATGGCTTAAGGCAGAAACGACACAGGCCCGAACAGAGGTTCGGGCCTGTGGTTTTTGCAGAGTGCTTTCCCGGTGAGCTTACGCCTGTTCGACCTCGGGCACGGGAGCAGCGCTCTCGCTGCCATTGGCGAAGCGATCGGCCCAGAGGGCAATCACGCCGTCACCGGTGACGTTGCAGGCGGTGCCGAAGCTGTCCTGCGCCAGATAGAGGGCGATCATCAGGGCGATGGAGGCTTCACCGAAACCGAGCATGGAGGTGAGCAGACCCAGTGCCGACATCACGCCACCGCCCGGAGCCCCCGGGGCGGCGATCATGATCACACCCAGCATCATGATGAAGGGCAGCATGGTGTCGATGCCCGGAATGGCCAGATGTTCGGAGAGGAACATCACCGCGGTGGCGCAGGTCACCAGGGTAATGGTGGAGCCGCAGAGGTGAATGGTGGCGCACAGCGGCACGGTGAAGTTGGCGATGCCGTCGCTCACCCCGTTGTTCTTGCTCGACTGCAGGGCAACCGGAATGGTGGCGGCGCTCGACATGGTACCCAGCGCGGTGAAGTAGGCCGGCAGCATGTTCTTGATGAGCTGGGCCGGTGAGCGGCCAAGGGCCAGACCGGTACCGACGAACAGCACGGAGAGCCATACCCAGTGCATCAGGATGGCCATCACCAGCACCACGCCGAAGGTTTTCAGGGTGGCGAACACGGTGCCTTCCACCGTCATCTCGACAAAGACGCCGGCGATGTAGAACGGCAGCAGCGGAATGATCACCTTGGCCAGCAGGCGGTCGATGATGTCACGGCCCTGATCGGCGACTCGGCGCAGATCGGTGGCCTGGGTGGCGCTGATGCCGATACCGAACACGAAGGCGGCGGCCAGCGCGGACATCACGCCAAACAGCGGCGGGATCTCCAGATTGACGTAGGAGGCGAGCTTGACCGCCTCGGCGGTAGTGGGCTCGGCGGCGGTGGTCAGCTGCGGGATCAGGTGGCTCGCCACGGTAAAGGCGAACAGGCCCGCCAGAATGGTGGAGCAGTAGGAGAGGGCCACGGTTTTGCCCAGCAGCTTGCCGGAGTTTTTCGGCAGGCTGGCGATACCGCTCATGATGAAGAAGAGGATGATGAGCGGAATGGTGAAGGTAATGAGCTGACCTATGACTGTCTTGGCCGTAAACAGCACGCGCGCCACCCACTCAGGGGCGTAGAGACCGAGCAAGAGACCGGCCAGGATGCCAGCAATGAGTTTGAGGACAAGTTTCATAAGGAAATCCGGTGTTGGTTGTATTGTCTGATTTGTTATTAAATTTTGATATTAATCACACTTTCTAACACAGAATCCGCATTATGTCTGTCTTGAATGGGTTAAAGCCGAGTTAAATATTGTTAATGACTGTTTTTTCCGACCGGAAAACGCCCATATTTAAACGCGCAAGGTTCGTCATGGTGGACTGCACATGGGGGGGCTGACAGAGGGCGTGCAGGGTCTCGGGGTTAGAGCCTGCTAGGGATAAAAGCGAGCGCCGTTAAGGGGTTAACCGGTGCCGCCAATCAAGCTGTCGTGCGGGTGAGCAGCAGATAACTCGACGCCGCCGCGGATTGGGCAGGCTGCTCCGCGCAGATCGCCAGCGGGATCTCATCCTGTTCGAGCTGCTCGGCCAGCTGAGTCATGGCTGCCGCGAGATCGGTTGCAACCGGCAACGCCAGCGGCGCACCCGGTTTGAGCAGGGTGGCAAGATGGCGCAGGGTGTCAGTTGTTCTCTGCCCTGCAAGGTCGGTGGAGCGACTGAGCCAGATGCCGTCATAGGGGAGCACGCTGCGCATCCCCGCGATGGGGCAAACCCGCACCGCCTGACCCGAGCGGCGCGATGCGCGGCGGGCCAGCGCCAGCTCGGGCTCGCAGGCGGTGACCCGAAAACCGCCATCCCGCAGCCAGCAGAGATCCACCCCGTCGCCGCAGTCGAGGTTGAGCAGGTGGGCGCCTGCGGCCAGCCGGGCCGTAAAGGCGATGTGCGCCGGAGTCGGGCTGGCGGAATGGGCGTTATCTGGGGTGATGGCGTCAGTGGATGTCACAGCGATGGTCTCGGGCCGAGGCGGCTACAGGGGGCGCTACCTTAGCAAATCGGGGGCTGCGCTGGCAAAGCGTCCCGCCGCAAGTTGGCGCAGAGGGTGAACACTAGGAACGAACCGCCGGATTGCGAGGCTGGGTCAGCATGGTGAACATGCAGTCGAGCAGGTACTCCGACTCGGCCGCCAGATCGATCCGCTCCGGAAAGTGGAGCCAGTTGATGATGTAGCCATCAAGAGTACAGTGAAGCAGGGTGGAGGCTCGCCGCAGATCCAGATTGGCAGGCAGCTGTCCGCGCCGGATGGCATTGGTGAGGGTGGTCTCCAGGTCCCGAAAGAAGTTGCTGGACTGGCTGCGGATATGTTCGCGCAGGGAGATGGCTTCCCCCTCCAGCGATTCGAGATTGAAGAGGATGGTGAACATCTGCTGGTGGGCCTGATCCCGGGTGATGCGGGTCAGCACCTCTTTGAGGAAGTCGCGCAGCTTGCCGAGGGGGTCGGGTTCCTCTTCATTGACGCAGGCGTCGAGCTGATGGGCGAGGGGTTGGCAGAGCTCTTCCCAGAGGGAGAAGAAGAGCTCCTCCTTGTTTTTGAAGTGCCAGTAGATGGCCCCGCGCGTCAGGTCAGCGGCTCTGGCGATGTCGGTCAGGCTGGTCTTGGCCAGCCCCTGGCTGCAGAAGAGATCCAGCGCCGTCTTCATGATGGTGCAGCGGGTTTGCTGTGCCTCCTCTTTGGTCCGTCTGGCCATCTGCTTCTGCGCCCCTTAATCAGCAAAAAAAGTCACTTACATACATTTATGAATGTATGTATATTGCCTCATCTTTCCGATTTTTACCAACAGGGCCCACGTGGCCCTGATTGTTCATTGACTGGCAAAGGCTCAGGTGTTTCATGCATAAACATATTCTTGCTCGTTCGGTAGGTCTTGCCCTGCTGGCAACAGGCTTGCTGGCAGGTTGTGGCGACAAGGGCGCGCCGCAGGGACAGGGGGGCATGCCTCCCGTCGCGGTTGACGTGGTGACCCTGCAGAGTGCTCCGCTCAAGTTGACCAGTGAGCTGACCGGCCGCAGCGCCCCGCTGCGGGTGGCCGAAGTGCGCCCGCAGGTGGGGGGCATCATCCTCAAGCGCCTCTTTACCGAGGGGAGCGATGTGAAGGCTGGCGATCTGCTCTATCAGATCGATCCGGCTGTCTATCAGGCTGCCGTCGCCAGCGCCAAGGCCAATCTGGCCAAGGCGCAGGCCAACGAGCAGAGCGCCCGCCTCAAGGCCAAGCGCTATCAGGAGCTGCTCAAGGTCAACTCCATCAGCCGTCAGGACTATGATGATGCCGACGCCAGCTGGAAGCAGGCGCAGGCGGAGATCATGGCGAGCAAGGCAGCCCTGCGCACCGCCGAGATCAATCTGGGTTACACCCGCATCACGGCCCCCATCAGCGGCCGCATTGGCACCTCCGCGGTGACCGAAGGGGCGCTGGTAACCGCCCAGCAGGCTGACAGCCTCGCCGTCATCCAGCAGCTCGACCCCATGTATGTCGATGTGCGTCAGTCCACCGCCGATCTGCTGCGTCTCAAGCGGCTGGTGGCCGAGGGCAAGGTGGTGCAGGACGAACACAAGGGCGCCAAGGTGAGCTTCCAGCTGGAAGATGGCACCACTTATGGCGAAGAGGGCTCGCTGCAGTTCTCTGACGTTACCGTGGATGAGACCACCGGCATGGTGGCCCTGCGGGTGATCGTCCCCAACCCAGCCCATCTGCTGCTGCCCGGCATGTTCATGCGCGCCACCCTGCAAGAGGGCGAGCGGGCCAAAGGGCTGCTGGTGCCGCAAACCGCGGTGACCCGTACCCCCAACGGCGGCGCCACCGTGCTGGTAGTGACGGCGGACAACAAGGTGGACCTGCGCAACGTCCAGCTGGGCCGCATTGTCGATACCAGCTGGGTGGTGGAGTCCGGCCTCAATGCCGGCGAGCGGGTGATCGTGGCCGGTTTGCAGAAAGTGCGTCCGGGGGCCGTGGTCAATCCGGCTGAACAGGCTGCGGCGCCGGCAACTGCTGCCACCCCGGCCAACAAGTAGGATGGAGTAGTCGCTTCATGGCTCGATTTTTCATAGACAGACCCATTTTTGCCTGGGTGATCGCGTTGGTGATCATGCTGGCGGGCAGCCTTGCCATCATCAAGCTGCCGGTGGCCCAGTATCCGAGCATTGCGCCGCCGGCGGTGAGCATCTCCGCCAGCTACCCGGGCGCATCTGCCAAGACGGTAGAGGACTCGGTGACCCAGATCATCGAACAGAACATGACGGGGCTGGATCACCTGCTCTACATGTCCTCCCAGTCCGACTCTGCCGGCCGGGTGTCAGTGACCCTGACCTTCCAGCCGGGGACTGATCCCGATATCGCCCAGGTGCAGGTGCAGAACAAGCTGCAGCAGGCGATGTCGCTGTTGCCGCAAGAGGTGCAGCAGCAGGGCATTCGGGTGCAGAAGACCTCCAGCAGCTTCCTGATGGTGGCCGCCTTCATCTCCAGCGATGGCAGCATGAAGAACGACGATCTGGCGGACTATGTGGTCTCCAACATCAAGGAGCCGCTGAGCCGTCTGGACGGGGTAGGGGATATCACTCTATTCGGCAGCCAGTACTCCATGCGGATCTGGCTCGACCCCAACAAGCTCAACCGGGTGCAGATGACCCCGAGTGATGTGCAGTTGGCGATCAAGGCGCAAAACGCCCAGGTGGCGTTTGGCAAACTGGGGGGAACCCCCTCGGTGGCCGATCAGCAGTTCACCGCTACCATCATGGGCCAGACCCGTCTCTCCACCGTCGAGCAGTTCAACGATATCCTGCTGCGGGTGACTCAGGATGGCGCCAAGGTGCGGCTGAAAGATGTGGCCCGGGTCGAGCTGGCTGGCGAGAGCTACGACGCCGAGGCGCTCTACAACGGTCAACCCACCGCGGCGGTAGCCATCAAGTTGGCGACCGGTGCCAACGCGCTGGATACCTCCGAGAAGGTGCGTGCCAAGCTCAACGAGCTGTCAGAGTACTTCCCGGCCAACATGAAGATCGTCTACCCCTACGACACCACGCCGTTCGTGAAGATCTCCATCGAGGAGGTGGTGCAGACCCTGATCGAGGCGATCTTCCTGGTGTTCTGCGTCATGTATCTGTTCCTGCAGAACTTCCGCGCCACCCTGATCCCGACTATCGCGGTGCCCGTGGTGCTGCTCGGGACTTTCGGGGTGATGGCCGCATTTGGCTTCTCCATCAACACCCTCACCATGTTCGGCATGGTGCTGGCTATCGGCCTTCTGGTGGATGACGCCATCGTGGTGGTGGAGAACGTGGAGCGGCTGATGAGCGAGGAGGATCTCTCCCCGCTGGAAGCGACCCGCAAGTCGATGACCCAGATCACCGGCGCGCTGGTGGGGATTGCCTTGGTGCTCTCCGCCGTATTCGTGCCGATGGCCTTCTTCGGCGGCTCGACCGGCGCCATCTATCGCCAGTTCTCGCTGACCATCGTTTCGGCCATGACCTTGTCGGTGCTGGTGGCATTGATCCTGACGCCGGCCCTCTGTGCAACCCTGCTCAAGCCAATGAAACATGGCGAGTTCGGTGCCCAGCGCGGCTTCTTTGGCTGGTTCAACCGCGCCTTTGATGCCGGTACCCAGCGCTACCAGCGCGGGGTAGGCAAGGTGATCAAGCAGGGCGTGCGCTACAGCCTCATCTACGGTGCCATGCTGGCGGTGCTGGCGGTGCTCTTTATGCGGATGCCCACCTCTTTCCTGCCGGAGGAGGATCAGGGGGTCATCATGTCCATGGTTCAGTTGCCGGTGGGTGCGACCAAGCAGCGCACTGAGGTGGTGCTGGCGGACATGCGCGACTACTTCCTGAAAAACGAGAAGGATAACGTCGATTCTGTTCTGACGGTGGCGGGCTTCAGCTTCGCCGGTAGCGGTCAGAACAGCGGTATGGCCTTTATCAAGCTCAAGGACTGGAGTGAGCGCAAGAGCCCGGATCGCAGTGCCAATGCCATCATCGGTCGCGCCATGGGTTATCTGTTCAGTATCAAGGAGGCGCAGGTCTTCGCCTTTAACCTGCCTCCCATCCCCGAGCTGGGTACGGCGACCGGTTTTGACTTCTTCCTGCAGGATCGCGGCGGTATCGGTCACGAGAAGCTGATGGCGGCGCGCAATCAGCTGCTCGGTATGGCGGCGCAGGATCCCACTCTGGTGCGGGTGCGCCCGAACGGGATGGAAGATACGCCGCAGCTCGATATCAAGATCGACTACGAGAAGGCGCTGGCGCAGGGGCTCTCCATTGCGGAGATCAACAACACGCTGGCAAGCGCCTGGGGTTCTGCCTACGTCAATGACTTCATCGACCGCGGCCGGATCAAGAAGGTCTATATGCAGGCTGATGCTCCCTTCCGGATGAACCCGGAAGACCTGAAGCTCTGGTATGTGCGCAACAGCGCTGGCCAGATGGTGCCCTTCTCCGCGTTTGCCAGCACCGAGTGGAGCTTCGGCTCGCCGCGTCTGGAGCGTTACAACGGCGTGCCGGCGATGGAGATCGTCGGGGAAGCTGCGCCCGGCAAGAGTACCGGTGATGCCATGGCTGCCATCGAGCAGATGGTGAAGAAGCTGCCGGAAGGGGTGGGCATCGAGTGGACCGGGCTCTCCTTCCAGGAGCGGCAGGCCGGTTCACAGGCACCCGCGCTCTACGCGATCTCGCTGCTGGTGGTGTTCCTCTGCCTGGCGGCCCTCTACGAGAGCTGGAGCATCCCCTTCTCGGTGATGCTGGTGGTGCCGCTCGGGGTTCTGGGGGCCATTTTGGCTGCCACCCTGCGTGGGCTGGAGAACGACGTCTACTTCCAGGTGGGCCTGCTCACCACCATAGGCTTGTCGGCGAAGAACGCGATTTTGATCGTGGAATTTGCCAAAGAGCTCTATGACAAAGGGATGGGGCTGGGTGAGGCGGTGGTGGAGGCGGCGCGTCTGCGTCTGCGTCCGATCCTGATGACCTCGCTTGCCTTTATCCTCGGGGTGCTGCCGCTGGTGATCAGCTCCGGCGCCGGCGCCAGCAGCCGTAATGCCATCGGTACCGGCGTGATGGGGGGGATGATCAGCGCCACCGTGCTGGCCATCTTCTTCGTGCCGCTTTTCTTCGTGCTGGTGATGCGTTACTTCACCAAACACAGCAGCAAAGAAGAGCGCCTGACCCATACCCATGAGTCAAAACATGACTAATGGCTGGCTGGCGATTGTTCTCTGAACTAACCTGCAGGTGCCAGAATTGGTTTTGCTAGAGTCCCATTCCTGTTAATGGGGCAACCAAAATGGTTGCCCCATTTTTCTCCATATTGCTCATGCTTGGCTGCTCTTTCACCACTTTATATGGAGGGGTCATACAGCTCTTTTGGTTCTCCATCGACTCTTGATTAAAAACGAGAGATTAAGACACTTTTTGGTGTGCACTCTTGTCGTAATCGAGATAGAATCTTCCGCTCTATCGGGCTGGTACGGTGTGTCGTTCTTGCCATGTACGAGCGCTATCTTGCTGAAATATGCGAAGTAGCCGCATGGTAAAGCACCATCAAGACAAAATAATGCTGGAGGACACGATGACCAACAGCAAGCACAATCAGGTTAAAAGCAGCAAACTGGGGGCTGTAACCCAGGGGCGGTAGCCAATGAATTTACTGCTGATTTGTTTGGGTTTTACCCATCGCCTATCACTATGCCTTGTAGTGATGTTGATGTTTAAGACCACAGCCCTGAGCTGTCATTTGTTTTTGCATTAGCCCGCACCCTCTCCCAAACCAACTCTTCGCAAGAGAACACATATCTATGAAAATTCTCGTTACCGGTGGCGCAGGCTTTATCGGCTCTGCCGTGGTGCGCCATATCATCCGTGATACTCAGGATGCCGTTATCAACCTCGATAAACTCACCTATGCCGGCAATCTGGAATCCCTGGCCGATGTATCGACAAGCGATCGTTATGCGTTTGAGCAGGTGGATATCTGTAATCGCGCCGAGCTGGATCGGGTGTTTGCCCAGCACCAACCGGATGCGGTGATGCACCTGGCTGCCGAGAGCCATGTTGACCGCTCCATCACTGGGCCTGCCGACTTTATCGAGACCAATATTGTCGGTACCTATATGTTGCTGGAAGCGGCTCGCGCCTACTGGAACGGTCTGGATGAAGTACGCAAGGCGGCTTTCCGCTTCCACCATATCTCCACCGACGAGGTGTATGGCGACCTGCCCCATCCGGATGAAGTAGCCGCCGGTGAGCCATTGCCGCTCTTTACCGAAACCACTCCCTACGCCCCCAGCAGCCCCTATTCTGCCTCCAAGGCTTCCAGCGACCATCTGGTACGCGCCTGGCGCCGTACTTACGGCCTGCCGACCATTGTCACCAACTGCTCCAACAACTACGGCCCTTATCACTTCCCCGAGAAGCTGATCCCGCTGGTGATCCTCAATGCACTGGATGGCAAGCCGCTGCCGGTCTATGGCAAGGGCGACCAGATCCGTGACTGGCTCTATGTAGAAGATCATGCGCGCGCGCTCTACAAGGTGGTGACCACAGGCTTGGTCGGGGAGACCTACAACATCGGCGGCCATAACGAGAAGCAGAATCTGGAGGTGGTCCACACCATCTGCGATCTGCTGGACGAGATGGTACCGAAGGCGGGCTCTTACCGTGAGCAAATCACCTATGTAGCGGATCGTCCCGGTCACGATCGCCGCTATGCGATCGATGCGACCAAGATGAGCTGTGAGCTTGCTTGGCAACCGCAAGAAACGTTCGAGTCTGGCATTCGCAAAACCGTGCAGTGGTATCTGGATAACCAGCAGTGGGTCAGCAACGTCAAGAGCGGCGCCTACCAATCCTGGATTGAGCAGCACTATTCCGCGATTGAACAGAACGATGGGGAGCGTGCCTGATGCATATCCTGCTGTTTGGTAAAAACGGCCAGGTAGGCTGGGAGCTGCAGCGCGCACTGGCGCCGTTGGGGCACATCACTGCCGTTGATTTTGACTCCACCGACTATTGTGGCGATTTCAGCAACCCGGCAGGGGTGGCCGAAACGGTACGTCTGGTCAAACCGGACGTGATTGTCAACGCCGCGGCCCATACCGCAGTCGACAAGGCGGAGAGCGAGCGGGAGTTTGCCGAACTGCTCAATGCCACCAGTGTGGCTGCTATCGCTAAAGAAGCGGAAGCATTGGGTGCCTGGTTGGTACATTACTCCACCGACTATGTGTTCGATGGCAGCGGTGAGCGCCCCTGGGTAGAAACCGATGCAACGGCACCGCTTAACGTCTATGGCGAAACCAAGCTGGCGGGTGAACAAGGCGCCACTCTCTGCGCTCGTCATCTGATCTTCCGTACCAGCTGGGTCTACGCCGCCCGCGGCGCCAACTTTGCCAAGACCATGTTGCGTTTTGGCAAAGAGCGTAGCGAGATGTCGGTTATCAATGACCAGTTCGGCGCCCCGACTGGCGCCGAGTTGCTGGCTGATTGCACCGCCCATGCGATCCGTGTGGCGCAGCGCAAATCCGAGGTCGCCGGGCTGTATCATCTGATTGCCTCTGGTACCACAACCTGGTTTGACTACGCCCAGCTGGTGTTTGCCAAAGCCAGAGAGGCCGGGGTTGAACTGGCGGTGACGCAACTCAATGCTGTGCCGACCAGCGCCTTCCCGACCCCGGCCAAACGCCCCTGTAACTCCCGCCTTGATACCGGCAAATTCCAGCGCACCTTCGATCTGGTGCTGCCAGACTGGACGGTAGGTGTGGAGCGGATGTTGACCGAGATCCTGGGCAAATAAATCACTGGTCAGGGGTGTAGTGACTGCATCCCTGACTGGCAGGGATAAAACCTAAAAGGTGTGGCCGTAAGCCACCCTTTTCTTTTGCAAATTAAAAATAAGAAACAAGCATCATGACCAAACGTAAAGGCATTATTCTGGCCGGTGGCTCAGGCACCCGTCTCTATCCTGTGACCATGGCGGTGAGCAAGCAGCTGCTGCCCATCTATGACAAGCCGATGATCTACTATCCGCTCAGCACCCTGATGCTGGCCGGTATTCGCGATATCTTGATCATCAGCACACCGCAAGATACCCCCCGTTTTGAGCAATTGTTGGGTGATGGCAGCCAGTGGGGCCTGAACTTGCAATACAAGGTTCAACCAAGCCCGGACGGTCTGGCCCAAGCCTTTATTCTGGGTGAAGATTTTATCGGATCAGACCCCTGTGCACTGGTACTGGGCGATAACATCTTCTACGGCCATGACCTGCAGAAACAGCTTGAAGCGGCTGCTGCCAAAGAGAGTGGCGCTACCGTCTTTGCCTACCACGTGCATGACCCTGAGCGTTATGGGGTCGTGGAATTTGATAAAGAGGGTACCGCTATCTCTCTGGAAGAGAAGCCACTGGAGCCCAAGAGCAACTATGCGGTCACCGGACTCTATTTCTATGACAACAGTGTGGTGGAGATCGCCAAGAGCCTGAAGCCATCGCCCCGTGGTGAGCTGGAAATTACCGATGTGAACCGCATTTATCTGGAGCAAAGCAATCTGTCGGTGGCGATGATGGGCCGAGGATATGCCTGGCTGGATACCGGTACCCATGAAAGCCTGATTGAAGCGAGCAACTTTATTCAGACCATCGAGACTCGTCAGGGGCTGAAAGTCGCTTGCCCGGAAGAGATCGCCTATCGCCAGAAGTTTATCAATGCCGATCAGGTCCGTGAACTTGCCGCGCCACTGGCAAAGAATGCGTATGGACAATATTTGCTAAAAATGGTTGCCAAAGCCTGATGTGATATGGGGGGCGGGAAGATGCCCCCCATAAAGATTGAATCTAATGTGGATAGACAGATGAATGTAATCAAGACAGCAATCCCTGATGTACTTATTTTTGAGCCAAAAGTATTTGGTGATGAGCGTGGTTTTTTCTTTGAGAGTTTCAACCACAAGTTGTTTGAAGAGGCGGTAGGATATCCGGTGACATTTGTGCAGGATAATCACTCCAAATCGTCAAAAGGGGTATTGCGCGGCTTGCACTATCAGTTGCCGCCTCATGCCCAAGGCAAGCTGGTGCGTTGTGTAGCTGGTGAAGTATTTGATGTGGCGGTAGATATCCGTAAAAGCTCACCGACCTTCGGCCAATGGGTGGGTGTTCATCTTTCAGCAGAAAATAAACGTCAATTGTGGATCCCCGAAGGATTCGCACATGGTTTCGTAACACTGAGTGAGAGTGCTGAATTTTTATATAAAACAACTGACTATTATCATCGTGAGAGTGAAGGTGCTATCAGCTGGAATGACCCTGATATTAGCATTGAATGGCCTGTAGAAGGGGTGTTGCTTTCGGACAAGGATAAAACTGCCCAGAGCTTTTCAGCATATAAAAAGGGTTGATAGATGTTGATTAAATTAGTTGATTTCAGGGTGCTTGGAGATGAAAGAGGATCGTTGATTGCTCTGGAATCCAATAATCAAATACCTTTCGATATCCACAGAGTGTATTATTTATACAGTACCAAGCCAGGTGTTGCTCGCGGTTTCCATGCCCATAAAAAATTAAAACAACTCGCAGTTTGCATTAAAGGCTCATGCCGTTTTGTCATGGATGATGGAGACAATAAGGAAGAGGTTATATTGTCAACACCAGATAAAGGGTTGTTGATCGATGCAATGCAATGGCATGAAATGTACGATTTTTCTGATGATTGCGTGCTAATGGTGTTGGCTGATCAGATTTATGATGAGTCAGACTATATCCGTGATTATGAGGAGTTCAAATGTTTAGTGAACAGTTAGAACTAGTTACATATTCTCGCGAGTTTTTAGATTTATCTTGGTATTGGTTAAATGACCCTGAAATTAAAAAGCTGACTGGTACACCCACCTTTACAAGGCAGCAGCAAGAAGAATTTTTTGTAAGCCTGCCAAGGTCTAATTACCTTGTATGGGGGCTGATGTATCAAAACAAGCCTATCGGTGTAATAGGCTTGAAAAATATTGATAATGTAAGTGCAGAATATTTTGGTTATATAGGTGAAAAAAATTTATGGGGAAAGGGACTATTCTCAAAAATTTTAGCTCTGGTTATATGTGAGTGCAAAAAATTAAGTGTGAGTTATGTTTATTTACGTGTGGCTGTAGATAACCATATGGCAAATAAATCTTACATTAAAAATGGTTTTGTGATTGAGCCTGATAAATGCACAGATGAGCAAAATTACATGTCGATGGAAGTGAGCAGTTATGCTAGTTAAAAAATACAGCAATGCTGACAAAAAAATATGGGATGAGTTTGTCTTTCTTGCAAAAAACAAGCACTTTCTATTTTTTAGAGATTTTATGGAGTATCATTCTGATAGATTCAATGATCACTCACTAATGTTCTTTGATGACAGTCAAAAGTTACTTGCTATTTTGCCAGCAAATCATGCTGATGATAAGTTACACTCTCATCAGGGGTTGACATTTGGCGGACTTATCACTAAGTCATCAGTAAAGCAAAAAGAAGTAAATGGAATCTTTGATGCGATCCCTGAGTATCTTAAAAATAATGGTTTTTCTAGTCTAATATATAAAAAGATCCCTTATATCTATCACTCTTTTCCTTGTGATGAAGACTTGTACTCATTGTTCAGACTAAATTCTAATGTTGTTCGACGAGATGTGTCATCAGCAATAAAGATGAATAATCAGATCAAATATTCAAAAGGTCGGAAGTGGATTGTGAAAAAATCAAACTCTTGCGGGATTATATATAAAGAGTCTGATGATATTTCTGCGTTTTGGTCTAATTTAACTGACGTGTTGATGGCTGGTCATGGGGCTAAACCTGTTCACTCTTATGATGAAATAGTGGCACTTAAAAAAATATTTCCTGAAAATATAAAAGTCTTCTCTGCATTACTTGATGGCGAGCAAGTAGCTGGAGCCGTAATGTTTATCACTGATACAGTTGCGCACACGCAATATCTTTATAATACCGTTGCAGGCAGAGACGTTGGGGCGTTAGACGGATTAGTTGATTATTTGGTTAAAAAAGAATTCGTTGATAAGGAATATTTTGACTTTGGTATTTCTAATGAACAGCAAGGTCGCTTCCTGAATGAGGGGTTGATTTCCCAGAAGGAAGGTTTTGGTGCTAGAGCTGTAGTGCATGATTTTTACGAGATTAAAGCAAATGATTAACTTCCTCGATTTAAAAGCCATCAACAACCAATACCAACAAGAACTGAAAGATGCTTGTGCTCGGGTGATTGACTCAGGCTGGTATATTATGGGCAATGAGTTAACCCAATTTGAAACGGAGTTTGCTATTTATTGCGGTACCAAGCACGCCATTGGTGTGGCCAATGGACTGGATGCGTTAATTCTGACCCTACGTGCTTGGAAAGAAATGGGCAAACTGCAAGCCGGTGACGAGGTGATTGTCCAAGCTAATACCTATATCGCTTCTGTATTGGCAATCACTGAGAATAACTTGGTTCCTGTTTTGGTTGAGCCGAATCCTGCTACCTATAACCTAGATCCTGCTACTGTTGCAGCTGCGATCACTTCTAAAACAAAAGCAATCTTGCCTGTCCATTTATATGGTCAGCTGTCACCAATGCCGGAAATTATGGCTATAGCTAAACAGCATAATTTATTGGTGCTGGAAGATTGTGCCCAAGCGCATGGCGCCGAGATTAATGGCCAACGAGCGGGTAACTGGGGCGATGCTGCTGGATTTAGCTTTTACCCGGGTAAAAATCTCGGTGCCCTTGGTGATGCAGGTGCGATCACGACCAATGACGATCAACTTGCGCAGACCCTGAAGGCCTTGCGCAATTATGGTTCTCATAAGAAGTATGAAAACCTGTATCAGGGGGTGAATAGTCGCCTTGATGAGATTCAGGCTGCCATGTTGCGTGTAAAGTTGCAGTATCTGGAAGCAGAGACCATTCGTCGCCAGCAAATTGCTCAAACTTATCGTTCGGGGATCACGAATCCACTGGTAACATTGCCTAATGTTATCGATGAGCTGGCACATGTTTGGCACCTGTTTGTTGTGCGCTGTGAAAAGCGTGAAGCATTGCAAGCTTGTCTAGCCGAGCAAGGTATTCAGACCCTGATCCACTATCCGGTTGCGCCACATAAACAGCAGGCATATAGCCAGTGGAACACTATAACCCTGCCATTGACGGAAGAGATCCATCAGCAAGTTCTTTCTCTTCCGCTTGACCCTACGATGAGTGACGCGGCGGTTGCACAAGTCATTGCGGCTGTTAATGGATTTAATGCATGAAGCGTTTGCTCAAAGTCACCGCTATGACAGGGTTATTGACCTTGCTCAGAATGGCGATGGGGTTTGTGATTGCCAAGGTGGTGGCCATTTATACTGGCCCCACTGGCCTGGCCATGCTTGGCCAAGTTCAGAGTATGGTGGCAAGCCTTAATGGGATTATTAATGCCCCAGTGGGAAATGGCGTTGTTCGCTATACCGCAGAACATCAGGCGCAAGGTATGGAAGCCTGCTCCCCATGGTGGCGAGCTGCATGGCAATGGGTGTTGATTCTTTCTGCGATCATAATTCCATTAGGTTTACTTCTAAGTAAAAAAATATCTTTTTTATTATTCCAAGACACGTCATTATCATGGGTTGTGATGGCAACCATAATTGTTTTGCCATTATCGGCAATCGGCACTTTTTTTAACTCGATCATTAATGGTCAGCAACAGTATCGCCGTTATGTCGGGCTTGGCATGATCTCTGCCTTGGTATCAGGCAGTCTTATGCTAGCGATGATCGCAGTATATAATATTCAAGGAGCACTACTAGCTGCGGCAACTCAATCTGCATTGATAGGCGTTGTTATGCTATGCCTGAATATCCGCCAGCCATGGTCCAAGTTATGCTGTTGGTGGGGACATTGTGATACTAAATTTCGCAAAGATATTCGTAGCTATATGCTTATGGCTATTACGACGGCCTTAACTGTACCAACATCTCTCATTCTTGTTCGTAATATAATAATTAATCAGTTAGGTTGGGATGCGGCTGGTCAATGGCAAGCAGTGTGGAAAATATCAGAGGTGTATTTAGGGGTAATTACCATGGCGCTAAGTACCTATTATTTACCTAAGTTATCCTCATTAAAAAAAGTTGATGATATAGTGCATGAGATAAATAGAACCGCTCGTGTGATCATCCCGATTGTCGCGACAATGGCTCTTGGAATTTATTTATTACGTGATATTGCTATATCACTACTCTTTACCGATGAATTTCATGGTGCCCGGGAATTGTTTGCCATTCAATTAATTGGCGATGTAATTAAAATAGCTGCATGGCTTTATGCATATCCTATGTTGTCTCGTGGGGCAACAAAATGGTTTGTTTCTACTGAGATATCATTCTCAATATTATTTGTAGTGTTCAGTTATATGTTTATTTCTATTCTGGGAATAGAAGGCACCGTCATATCTTATCTTAGCAACTATATATTGTACTTTTTAGTTGTATATATAAATGTGAAAAAATTTTCAAAATAACACAATCATACAAATTAATGTCTATAAGGACATGTAAGTGAGAATAATAATTCCTGTTTTAGGTATGGGACGTGCTGGTGGCGAGCGAGTTTTATCAAAATTAGCATCTGAACTTGTTCGGTTGGGTAATGAGGTGTTTTTTGTTACTCCAATGTCAAACACTGGACCCTATTATTCAACAACTGCTAAAGTCATATATAGTAAAAAGTCAGACAGCAGGTCAAAAGTTATTAGGTTTTTTTTGGATATTATCTATTTGTGGCGTGCGTGTAAAGATATCAATGCTGATGCTGTAATTGCAAATTATCATCTGACCGCATATATTGCATCAATGTTGTTAACTAGAAAGCAGCGATTTTATTATGTGCAAGCATATGAGGTTAATTTCTCAAGTAATCTTTTTAGGAAGATGATTGCATATATATCATATTTACTCCCGTTAAATATAATTGTGAATAGTGAAGCTTTATTGCCCAAAATGATAAATAAGTATAATGGTTTTTTGACGGTTATACCTGCTGGGATTGATTATAAGCTTTTTTATGATGAAGAGATGCCTTCGATTTCTGGAAAAATAAATTTAGGTATTATTGGTAGACAAGAACACTATAAAGGCACAAAAGAAATTCTTGGTATCCTTTCAAAATATATCCTTGATAATAAACTAGACGAGAGAATAAATGTTAATGTAGCTGTCTATATGCCAGAAGTAGAACATAAAATTAATAGCCTTAGACATTATAAAATAAGTAATGATGTTGAGTTATCTAACTTTTATAAGATTAATGATATATTTATTGCAACTGGTCTTGTTGAGGATGGTGCATTTCATTATCCATGTGCAGAAGCAATGACTGCAGGTTGTTTAGTTATATCTAACTATGCCCCATTATGTGATACATCTAGTACGTTAAAATTGACCACTTTTTCTGAAATAGAGATAAATAACGCCTTAATGAAAATTTTTAATCTGACTCCTGATGAGATCGCGCACGAAGTATCATCAAATCAAGCTATTATGAGCACTTTTGCATGGAATATGGTAGGTGTAAAAATGAATAGCGTCCTGCAAAGCATAAAATAATCATAGGGTTACAACACAATGACACGTTTTTTTATCTCAAAATTTTTCCTCATGTCATTGTTTTTTTCAATTTTATTGGGGGCGATATCAGCATTTAAACCGATTGACTTATTGCCTGACATGTCAATATATAAAGAATATTTTTATGGCATTGTTAGTGGTGCAGATATAATAGTTGAACCATCATACGTTTTAGTGTCAAAAATATCCTATCTTTCGGGGGGTGGTTTTCCATTTGTCATATTTATATATTTTTTCTTTTCATTGTCAATTAAGGCGTATGTAATAAGAAAAGATAGCGAAAGATATGTGTTTGCACTTTTGTATATAACGTCATATATGTTATTACACGAGTTCATCCAGATTCGCATTGGTATTGCGATATCAATGCTATTTTTAGGCTGTTACCTTCATTTTCATGGTAGGACACTAAGTGGTGCAGCAGTAATACTTTCTGCTGCACTATTTCATGTGTCCGCAATAATATTTCCAATAATATTCTACTTCTCTGTTTTTGTATCTAACAAGCGGGTTTTATTTATTTTGCCAATGCTTGTAATAATTTCGTTTGTGGCAGCGTTGAATGATAATTTTAATGCTTTAAATTTTTTTAGCTTACTACCAGGTGCATTTCAATATAAAATCAATCTATATGTCGAAATGCAAAGCTATTTGAATGAATATATAAATATATTATCCGTCAGGTTGTTAATATTTTACTTTGTCATCGTCTTGTTATGGCATTCTATAGATAGATTGATATATACAGATAAAATAATTTTAATTGTGTGCACTTGCTTTATCATTATTATGCTGTTTTCGGTGAGTTTACCTTCATTAGCTTTGAGAGTGGTTGAAATCGCCGGTCCGTTTTTTATACTTTTGATTGCTAGGTTGAGGCGTTACTTTGCAAAACCATATGTATATGCAATATGGTTAGTGACATTTTTATCTAATATATATTACTCATATTCTTTTTTCGGTTAAACCGCGGTTTTTTATTAAAAAATGGAAAAGACAATGTATGATGATTTATTAATAGTCATTGTGACTTATAAAAGAAGAATTAAAGATATTCAGCTATTTAATGAAATAAATTCATCTGTACATAAGTTAGATGTGTTGGTTTATGATAACTCCCCATTACCTCAGTTAATCAATGAAAAGGATTTTCCATACTTAAAATATATCCATGATAGCCAAAACTCAGGAGTGAGTGCTGCATATAATTGTGCTTTTAAGTATGCTGAAAGAAATAATAAAAAGGTTGTATTACTATTGGATCAAGATACAACCTTCAAAACCTCATTTTTGCCTATGTATTTTAATAGTTATACAGAATATGGCGATAAGTATATCTATGCACCAATGGTATGCAATGATGCCAAAAATAAAGTGTATTCACCTTCTGGCCTAAGATGGTTTGTTGGTAAAGCACAACCGTATAACGACATTAGGACTCACCAAGTGTACTGTCTAAGTCGGCATTCGGTAATAAATAGTGGATTAATGATCCCATTGCCATTATTCAAGTCTGTTGGTGGATATAATGAAAAAATCAAGCTTGACTTTAGTGATGTATATTTTGTTGAAAGATACAAAAAAATAAATGACCATATAATACTACTGCCTATAAATATAATACATAGTCTATCTGGCGATGAGGGATATGACAAAGAAAGAGAGCTGCATCGCTTTAAGTTTTATTGTGTTGGCGCTAGAGAGTTAGCAACAAGTTTACAAAGAAACACCCTTTACACTGTTATTAGACGAATGGTGAGGCTTATGGTAAAATATCGTACTCTAAATCCCATAGCTACATTGGCTAAGTATTATTTTAGTGATGGGATTTTATGACTGTCTCTGTGTGCATGGCGACCTATAATGGAGCTAATTATATTAAAGAACAGCTGGAATCCATTCTAATTCAGCTTTCACCTAATGACGAAGTTATCATTTCTGACGATGGTTCCGCTGATAATACAATATCCATTATCAAAGCTATAAATGATTCCAGAGTGATTCTTGTCAGCAACAATACTAGCCATGGAGTTGTTGCAAATTTTAATAATGCGCTTTCATATGCCAAAGGTGACTATATATTTCTCTCTGATCAAGATGACATATGGTTGGAGGGGAGAGTATCACGCACGTTGGCATTTTTAGATGAGTATGATCTAGTTGTTTCGAATTGTAGTGTCATCGACCATAATAAAGAAGTAATAATAGGTTCATATTTCAATAAAACAAACTCAAAAAAAGGATTTTTAAAGAACATTGTTAGTAGTAGTTATTTGGGATGTAGTCTTGCTTTTAATCGCGCGGTTTATGATTGCTTTATGCCTATACCATTAAATTTAATGATGTATCATGATTGGTGGATTGGCTTTATTGCGGACATAAAATTCAACGTTTTCTTTGATCCCAAACCTACGTTTTTATATCGTCGTCATCAAAATGCAGTATCTAGTACTGTCAACCCTAATGGCTCACAAAGAACTATGTATATAAAAATCGCATCCAGAGTGCAGCTTGTGTACATGGCTCTAGGCAGGTTCATAAGGACACATCATGGTTTTTAAGGTTTTTTGGATCTTTAGGGGACTATTTTACAAATTTTTTTTTGGCAGATTTTTATTACCATCATATATAGGTAAACCGACATACATTGGTGGTTTCAGAAATATATATATCGGCAAGAATGTACGTATATTCCCTAATGCAAGAATGGAAGCTATTGGTGAAAATGGTCGGATTTCAATTGGAAATAATGTGGCGATTGCTCAAAATGTACACATTACTTCAGCAGGAAATTTGAATATTGGAAATAATTCAACAATTCTTCAGAATGTTATGATAACAAACATTGATCATGAGTATGCCAAGATTGGTCAACATATATTAGAACAGCCTCATATAGTTAGTCATACTGATATCGGAGAGAACTGCTTTATTGGGTTTGGTGCTGTGATACAAGCTGGTACTGTGTTAGGAAAGCAATGTATTGTTGGTGCTAATGCCGTTGTAAGGGGGAATTTTCCAGACTTCTGCGTTATCGTTGGTGTGCCTGCGAAAATAATAAAACGCTATGATATAGTAGAGCAGTGCTGGAAGAGAACAGACAGTAACGGTAACTTTTTAACTGATTTAGAGTAAAACCAACTTGGATTATTTTATGAAAAAAAATGTTTTGATTACTGGCGGCGCAGGTTTTATTGGTTCTAATTTGGCATTGCGGCTTATCGATGCTGGGTATTCTGTATCTGTGCTGGATAACTTGTCACCACAGATTCATGGTGATAACCCAGAGCTTTCTCCACTCTATTCTGCTATTAAAGATAAAGTTACCTTTATCAAAGGCTCTGTTGAGTCAAGAGAGGATTGGTTAAGGGCGTTAGAAGGGGTAGATACAGTTGTACACTTGGCTGCCGAGACGGGCACTGGGCAATCGATGTACCAAATAAAACGCTATAGTGATGTAAATATTGGTGGCAGCGCGATATTTCTCGACTTATTAGCTAATCAAAAGCACGGTATTAAAAGGATGGTAATTGCTTCTTCACGCTCTATCTATGGAGAAGGTAAGTACCAGTGTAAAGAACATGGCATTGTATATCCGACTGCGCGTGATGATGCAGCAATGCTGCAAGGGGACTTCAATGTCAAGTGTCCTTTATGCAATACGGATGTAGAATTGTTGGCGACAGATGAAGAAAGTAAAATTCATCCCTCGTCTATTTATGGTGTCACCAAGCAAGTTCAAGAACAGATGTTTTTAATCACCGGTAAGAGCTTGGGTATTGATACAGTTGCACTGCGCTTTCAGAATGTATATGGGGCAGGACAGTCACTGTCTAACCCGTATACTGGTATTTTGTCAATATTTTCTACACGAATAAAGAATGGAAATGATATTAATATTTTCGAAGATGGTAAAGAGAGCCGAGACTTCGTCTACATTGATGATGTAGTCAACTCCATTATTTTAGCGATACAAAGTGATAAGGCTGCAGGTAAGGCCTACAACGTAGGCTCTGGTATATGCACGGATGTACTCACAGTCGCTACAACCCTTAAAGATATCTATCAGAGTGATTCCAAGATTAACGTAAGCGGTAATTACCGTGTCGGCGATATTCGTCACAACTATGCTGATTTGACTAGGGTTCAAAGAGACCTTGGGTTTGCGCCACGCATCAACTTTGAGCTGGGAATGAAGATGTTTACCAGTTGGGTTAACTTGCAGGATGTGCAAAGTGACCGTTATGAGCAATCCATAGATGAAATGAAAAAGAAAGGCTTGTATAAATAATACTATTCTCATGTTGTGCCTTGGATACCTTAAGTATCAAGGCACTTCTCTTGGTATTGGTAGATAACATGAACGATTTGGCTGGCAAAAAAGTCCTTTTTATATGTCCGCGTTTTTTTGGATATGAGCATGAAATTAAGAGTGGCTTGGCAAAATTGGGTGCTCAGGTTGACTATTATGATGAAAGGCCATTTAATTCATCCTTTGCTAAAATATTGAATAGACTTAACTTTAAAGCTGTAATTAAGAAAAGCATCAATGATTATTATTCTGATATCCTGAGAAATGCTGTAGTCACGGATTATGACTATCTCCTGGTGGTAGCTCCAGAAACTATTACTGCTGATTTTATAAAAAATCTAAAGTTAAACAATACAAAAATAAAGACAGTTCTATATCTTTGGGATTCAATAAAAAATAAAAAAAATGCCTCCAATTTGATAGAGTATTTTGATAAAGTGGTTACCTTCGATAAAAAAGACTCATTAATTGATTCTAGGATAGAGTTTTTACCATTATTTTATATCGATGGGTATGCCAAAGATTTGAGTAGGTCAAATAATTACCATTATCAAATTGCATTTATCGGAACTGCTCATAGTGGTCGCTACAATCTAGTAACTACTATTGCTGATAGCCTAGGGGCTGATAAAAAAAGTAGCTATTTATTTTATTATTCTCCCAGTAGGTTAGTGTTTCTTTTAAAGAAGTTATTTACTAGTGAGCTAAAGGGAATGTCTCTTAAAGACATATCTTTTAACTCCATGACATCAAAAGAGATTATCTCTGTATTGGCTAATACAAAAGTTGTGATTGATATAGAGCACCCTAGTCAAAATGGATTAACGATGCGAACCATTGAAATGATAGGGATGCAAAAAAAATTAATTACAACTAACAAGAGTGTAATGGAGTATGATTTCTATAATCCTAACAATATACTCGTGATTGATAGAGAAAAGCCCTATATAGAAAATTCTTTTTTACATTCTGAATATCAGCCGATTAACAGCGAAATTCGTAAGAAATATGACATTTCATCATGGTTGATTAATTTGCTATCATTAAAATAAGATAATAGCTTCTTATTGTAGGGGGATTTATGATCTTGTTGACTGGGGCAACGGGATTTGTTGGAAGGTCTGTTCTAAAGAATTTAATTAAAAGTACGATGTTTTCTGTTCGGACTTTTGGTCGTGCATTACCATTTTCTGAGCTTGATTTAACTCAGCATGTATATGGAAATCTTGGCGCAGATGTGGACTATACCGATGCATTACTCGGCTCGGATGTTGTAATCCATTGTGCTGCGATGGCCCATGTTTATAAAAATACTACAGATAAAAAAGCCGAGTTTAATCGAGTCAATTGTGCTGCGACTATAAAGTTAGCCAAGCAGGCCGTAGAGCAGGGTGTTAAACGGTTTATATTTATTAGTTCCATCGGAGTGAATGGGGGCCACAATCAACAAAAACCATTTCGCTTTGATGACACACCTCAACCTTGGGATGATTATACAGAGTCTAAATGTTTGGCAGAGTTTGCATTGCGCGAACTTGCCTCTCAGACTGGGCTTGAAGTAGTTATTATCCGTCCACCTTTAATTTATGGGGCTAAGGCTCCAGGTAACTTTGGTAAGTTAACTCATGCAGTGAGGCATGGTCGTTGGTTACCGCTTGGCGCAATTCATAATCAGCGAAGTTTTGTCGCACTTGATAACCTGGTCGATCTGATCATTACCTGTGTTACCCACCCTCATGCTACCAATCAGACCTTTTTGGTTAGTGATGATCAGGATGTATCAACCACTCAGTTACTTGAGAAGATGAGCCGTGCTGCGGGTAAATCTCCGCGTTTATTGCCGGTGCCAATGAGCTGGTTACGATTGGCAGGCAAGCTAACGGGTAAGCAGGCGGTGATTGAGCGGTTGTGTGGTAATCTACAGGTCGATATCAACCATACCAAAACAACATTGGGTTGGCAGCCACCGATATCGCTGGAGGAAGGGATTAAACGCTGTTTTATTGAGGATAAAGAAGGATGTTGATTCGAGCGCTTGATTTTTGTGCAGCATTTTTTGGCTTGTTATTGCTTTGGCCTATTTTGTTGGTCGTCACCTTGATCGGCCTGTTTGATACCGGTTCGCCCATTTTTGTACAAGAACGGGTCGGGCGTTACAAAAAACCATTCAGGCTGATTAAATTTCGTACCATGTCGGTCGATACCCAGTCGGTGGCGAGCCACTTGGCTAACACAAGTTCGATCACCAAGCTAGGGGCCTTTTTACGCAAGACTAAAATTGATGAACTTCCACAACTCATTAATGTACTTAAAGGTGAGATGAGCTTGGTTGGGCCTCGACCTAATCTATTTAATCAGGAAGAACTAATCAAAGAGCGTGATGCTTTGGGTATTTATGATGTATTGCCTGGTATTACAGGTTTAGCTCAGATTCAGAATATTGATATGTCTACACCAGCCTTGTTAGCCAAAACTGATCGTGAAATGATTGATTCATTAAATATTGAAAAGTACTTTCGCTACATACTGATGACCGCAACAGGCCGTGGCAGTGGTGATGCAATTAAAAATAAATAAATATGTATTTATACTGGGATAAATCATGTTGGATCTTTTTTTAGGTATCTCTCGTTTCTATAAGCGACTAATCAGTGTATTTGCTGACTCGATATTACTGTCAATCGCATACTGGGGTGCGTTTGGAGTTCGTCTTGACGCAGAGGCGCCATTTGATGATGTCAACTATTGGCATGTCCTGGCATTGCTTCTCCCTGTGACTATTTTCATATTTATGAAATTGGGTCTTTATCGTGCCGTATTACGGTATGTGGGATTTAAAGTACTATGGACTGTGTCATTGGGGGTAGCTTTGTCTGCCGTCATGTTAGTCATGTTGGCTTTCTTTCTTGCCGTACCTTTGCCAAGAACAGTCTCTCTTATTTATTTTTCATTTGCAGTGCTATTGGTTGGTGGGGTTAGGCTTTTCTTCAGAATGGCCATTCACCGTGGAAAACATACCCGTATTCCGGTTCTAATATATGGTGCCGGGGCATCTGGACGTCAATTACAGATTGCCTTGAATCAAGGGCAAGAATTTTATCCTGTTGCATTTGTCGATGACGATAACTCCTTGGTTAAAGCTGTTATTCAAGGCGTCAGCGTCTATAGCTCTGAAAGTATAGCTAATTTGATTTCCCAGTTTGAAATTAAGAAAATATTGTTAGCAATGCCCAGTGCATCTCGAGCTCGCCGTCAAGAGGTTATCAATCATTTAGAGCACTTTCCATGCGAGGTACTCTCTATCCCTGGCATGGTGGACTTGGTCGAAGGAAAGGCTCACATTGATGAATTGAAAGAAGTCTCTATCGAAGATCTGCTAGGTCGGGATCCTGTTGATCCGATCCCTAATTTGATGAACGCCAACATATCTGGCAAGAAAGTCATGGTTACCGGAGCGGGGGGCTCTATTGGTTCGGAATTATGTCGACAAATCATTCGCTGCCGACCTGAAAAATTGGTCCTTTTTGAATTGTCAGAGTATGGATTGTACGCTATTGATAAAGAGCTAAGGGAGTTATGTATAGCTCAGAGCCTTGATGTTGAAATCATCCCCTTGTTGGGCTCTGTACAAAGAATGCATCGCTTACAAGCCGTGATGCGTTATTTTCAAGTTCAAACAGTTTATCATGCCGCGGCATATAAGCATGTTCCTTTGGTTGAATATAATGTTGTTGAGGGGGTTCGTAATAATGTTTTTGGTACCTTGTACAGTGCTCAAGCGGCTATCTCGGCAGGAGTGGAGACATTTGTCTTAATTTCTACTGATAAAGCAGTACGACCAACTAACACCATGGGAACGACCAAGCGGTTGGCTGAGTTGGTGCTTCAAGCCCTTGCAGCTGCGCAGTCTCACACTCGCTTTTGCATGGTGCGTTTTGGCAATGTGCTAGGTTCTTCCGGATCCGTTGTGCCTTTATTCCGACAGCAAATCCGCTCTGGTGGGCCGCTTACAGTCACTCATCCTGATATCACTCGATATTTTATGACAATTCCTGAAGCTTCTCAGCTGGTGATTCAGGCTGGAGCCATGGGAGAGGGGGGCGATGTATTTGTGTTGGACATGGGGAAATCAGTCAAGATTATAGATTTAGCATATCGCATGATACGCCTCAGTGGTTTGCGCGTTAGAAATGAACAATTTCCAGACGGTGATATCGAAATCAAGATTACGGGGTTACGACCTGGCGAGAAGCTTTATGAAGAGTTGTTAATTGGTGAGCAAGTCGAAGGGACTGCACATCCGCGTATAATGAAAGCATCTGAGCAGATGCTCACTTGGTCTGAACTTCGGGCATTTTTGGTGGATCTCGACATCGCTTGTCATCAGTTTGATCACGAAAAAATTCGCGAACTCTTACTTGGTATTCCAGCAGGTTTTTCACCAACAGACGGTATTTGTGATCTTGTGTGGCATGCGAGAATAACAAGTCATGGACAGTTAAATAAACCGACATCAACTAATATAGATTTTCTTTATTCAGATTCATCACTACCTATGCAATGAATATTATGATCTAATCGGTGATAAATAATGTTGTTGTGCGTTTTCACGTGGAGTTTTAGCTTGGGCAACTTCATGTTGAATTTTCACCGTTAAAATTGTTTTAATGATACTTTTTTATCATCGAATAACTATCCACTTGGATTGTTATCGGCAATCCATACGCGGACTTTGATTGAATTTTAATATCGGCAGGCATTAAACATAATGAATAAAATGAAAGGACTGTGTTTATCATCCGCAGCTTTGATTGGAACGGTAGTCGCTGCACCACAAATAACACCAGAGATGATGGCGAAATTTAAGCAGTTATCTCCTGCCCAGCAGCAGGCATTGGCTGCACAGTATGGTGTCGATACCTCTCAGCTGGGTGGGGCAGGACAAAAAAGTAGCGTTACTCCGGTTAAGACTGCGCCGGTAGCCGCTCCTCGGGAGGTTGATTATAGCCAAACTTCCCAGCGGCCTTTGGTGGCCGGTGTTGCGCAAGAGGGAACGTTACAGCCTTTTGGTTACAATGTTTTTGCCGGTGAACCTCTAACCGATGCTCCTGTGGTCGATATGCCGGTGGCAGATGATTATGTTATGGGGCCAGGTGATGAAATTCGGGTTCAGCTTTATGGCAAGGAAAATGCGACTTATACCCTCGCAATAGGGCGGGAAGGGTTTATCGATTTCCCCTCGCTGGGGCCAATAGCTGCTTCCGGGCAATCGTTCCAGCAATTGCGTAGTGAGCTTGAGAGCCGAATTAAAGAGCAGAAGATTGGGGTTGAAGCCTTTATCAGCTTCGGAGCTCTACGTACCATGCAAGTATTTGTCATGGGTGATGCTTATCGCCCCGGGGCTTATAATGTTAATGGTATGGCGACTGTGACTCAGGCTCTGCAGGCTGCAGGTGGTATTGATACCGTTGGCTCATTGCGCAAGATCCAGGTCAAGCGTGCTGGTAATAAAGTCATTGATGTTGATCTTTACAAGATGTTGGTTTGGGGGGACACCAGTCAGGATATTCGGTTGCGCTCTGGTGATACGGTCTTTGTCCCAGCCAAGGGCAATGAGGTGAGTATTGATGGTCTTGTCAAACGCCCTGCTATTTACGAGCTGAGTGGCCCAGCTGCTCTGAGTAATGTGTTGGGATTGGCTGGAGGGATGAAAGCCTCGGCATTGAATGAGGTGTCAGTCACTCGTTATGGTGAGAGTGGTATGCGGGTTTTCAACCTGAACTTGTCAAATCAGCATGACCGCCAGTTTGTCGTTCGCGATGGCGATAAAATTAATGTCAAGCCAAGCACCACAGAATACAGTCAGGCTGTTGTAGTGAAAGGCGCAGTAGTCCGAGATGGTGTCTTTAGTTTTGAGCCTGGTATGCGGATTAGTCGTGTGCTGCAGAGCGCTGAACGCGACCTGACTTCGGTGACAGATCTCAACTATGCCTTGGTTGTGCGTGAAATGGATGCTCAACGAAATATTGAGGTGCTGCAATTCAATTTGGGGCGTGCATTGCAAATGCCTGGTGGGGAGGATGATCTCCGCTTACAGCCGCGCGATCAGGTGTTGATTTTTAGTAATGATGCAACAGATAGATTGAAGCAAGTGGCTAATAGTCACCCTTCTTCCGAGGGGCTTGACCAGCTGACCAAGCAACGAATTCAGCAGCAAGCTGACGCTGTAGATAATAGTACTGGTGCCGATGTTAAAGTTAGTGAAATTAGTAAACAGGACAAAATGACTTTGTCGAAGGTGTCCGGTTCAACAGAGACCGAAGCAATGGTCGGTGCTTCTCGTCAAGCTTTGCTATCCCCAGTTCTGGAGCGTTTGAAAGCACAAGCTGCCCAAGGTAAGCCGGTCCAGATTGCCGAGGTGCGTGGCGAGGTAAAATATCCGGGGATTTATCCTTTAACGCGATATAGCCGCACTCATGATTTGATCTTGGCTGCTGGTGGTTTTAATGAAAAGGCAAACATAATTGAGTTATCCCGTGTCAACGAGCGTGGCAATGACATCTCGATTGAAAATCAACGGCTGGATTTGGCTACGGCAAATCGGGTGACCGGTTCGCCATTGGTTCAATCCAAAGATAGCCTGAATGTATTACCGCATCCTCAATGGCGTGAGGAGGCAACTGTTCAAGTCTTTGGCGAAGTCAAATTCCCTGGGACTTATACGGTTCGTCGTGGCGAAAGTTTGCGTGATTTGATTCAGCGGGTCGGTGGTATTACGCCCTATGCCAATCCAAATGGGACAGTATTTGCCCGTGAAGCGCTGCGCAAGCAGGAAGCTGAACGTCTTGAGTTGTTGCGCGATGAATTGAAACAAGAAATTGCAACAATGACGTTGCGTCGGCAATCCAGCATAGCAAACTACAATAGCTCTCCTGCTGAGGCTATGACAGTTGTGAATCAGCTGGAAAATACCAAGGCAATTGGTCGTATGACGATTGATATGCCTGCTATTTTAAGCGGTGAAAAGAATGCCGATGTCATGCTACAAGATGGCGATAAGGTTTACGTACCGGCCTTGCAGAATGTGGTATCAATTCAAGGGATGGTGCAGTTTCCCTCTACTCACATTTATGACGGTGAGTTGAGTATTAAGGATTATCTAAGCCGTGCAGGTGGGACCAAGAAACAAGCGGATACTGATCGTATCTATGTTATAAAAGCAAATGGCAGTGTCATGTTGCCTGGTGATAGCTGGTTTGGTAGTCGGAAAGGGTTGGAACCTGGTGACACTATTATCGTGCCTGTGGATTCTGACTATCTGGATAATCTGAGTATCATGACCTCTGCAACCCAGGTCCTCTATCAACTGGGTGTTGCCTGGAGTGCAGTCAAGTAATATTAACTCCTTTTTGATAACTACTTGGCCAGGTGACGAACCACAATGCCTGGCCTCTTTAACATCCGGTTTTATATGACAAACATAAAAAAACAGCCTTCATTTTCACTGGCTATGCCCTCTGTGGCAGATGATGAGATAGATTTGCGTGAATGGTTCACGGCACTGTGGAAAGGAAAGTTGTGGCTATTTTTGACAACCTTGCTCGGCGCTGTAATATCTATTGTTATTGCCATATCACTTCCTAATGTTTATCGAGCAGAAGCATTACTTGCTCCGTCATCTGAACAACAAGGTGGTGGGCTTGCGGCTATGGCTGCCCAGTTTGGCGGGCTGGCTAATTTAGCGGGTATCAATTTGAAGAGTGATAAGGCCGATAAAACGGCGATTACTGTTGAAATAGGTAAATCACGTCAGTTTTTAAGCCACTTTATCCGAGATCATCAACTGGAGGTGCCATTGATTGCAGCCTCAAGGGCAGACAAAGTAACTGGTGAGCTTATTATTGATGAAGACATTTATGACTTAACCCGCAAAAAGTGGGTCCGCGAAGTGCCGAATGGAAAGTCTGTGGAGCCTACGGATTGGGAGCTGGTCGAGGCATTTCGCAAGCTGGCTAGTGTCAGCCAGGATAACAAGTCCGGGTTGGTAACTGTTGCGGTTGATTTCTACTCCCCACAACTTGCTAAGCAGTGGGTTGACTGGTTAGTGTCAGACCTCAACTCCACCATGAAAACGCGCGATCAGAATGATGCTATCCGTAACATTACCTACCTTAAGTCCCAGCTTGAGAAGACGTCAGTAGCTGATATGCAGAAGGTCTTTTATCAATTGATTGAAGATCAGACCAAAACGCTGATGCTGGCTGAAGTCAACCAGGAGTATGTGTTCAAAACCTTGGACCCTGCGGTTGTGGCTGAAGAGAAATTAAAGCCCAAGCGTGCGCTGATCGTGGTACTTGGTACTTTACTAGGCAGTTTGTTCGGTGTTGGGCTGCTGCTGGGGCGTCACGCTATGCGTCGTAAGGTGGTATAATTGCGGCTTGTATGGTAGCTATACAAAGCGAGAGTTTGACTCAAACGTACCACGTGATAGCTGGTCAAATTCTCAATTTGGGATTATCCTATATGTTCTTAACTCACTCATGATAAGGAATGTTTGCATGAAAAAGTCAGCTATGACTTTGGCCGCTTTGCTGGCTCTGTCAACTAATGCGTTTGCTGCCGAAGAAGTTGCAGCTGCTACTACTACCACCGGTGGTACTGCTGGTGGTGTTGCTGCTACTGGCGCTGCAATTGGCACAACCACTGCAGTTGCCATTGGTGTCGGTGTTGCTGCGTTGACTGCACTGGTTGTTTCTGAAGCCAGCAAAGACAATGCAGGTACTGGTACCAATACCAATACCAATACTGCTACCAAGTAATTGTGTATATTTATTTTTAATAAATAAGGCTACCTTTGGTAGCCTTATTTTTTAGCGTTCTTCTTTTCAAACCGAGCTCTGTTGATATGGTTTTCAATCGTCAATTGATATTTTTAGGATTCTTTTTATTAAGTGGATGCTCGACCACTGGGTCAGATACATTTGCGACACTACGATATGCCGCTTGGGGTAATCCAGATGTTGAGCTGACTGCCGAACAAGTGAACAAGATCCCCTACGCTAGCGCCTATCTGCAAGTAGGTGATAACCCACAAGCATTTGTAGTATTAGCATTTGCTGATCCAGATAACTCACTTACCTGGATTGGAGCAGACAAAAATATTTTTGTGACCAAGTATGGACGTATTATCAAGACGGCTGGTCTGGATAATGATCTCTATAGTATTCGTGAGATTGGAGCAAGTTCTGATCCTTTGCGTCTGATTAAGGTATTTTTAACTAATGAGAAAAGCCAGCAAGTCTACCAGCCTTGGTCGTATCGAGGTGAATGGACTAAAGACTACGTAAGCGGCTATCAGGTACGTGCAAATGTGACTCATCCTCAAGCAGACACGCTTGTGATCCTCGGGAAATCTTATCAAACCCTACTCTTTGAAGAATTGATTGATATTCCATCACTCAATCAACAGTGGTCAAACAAATATTGGGTTGATCAACATAATGGTGAATTGCTCAGAACAGAACAGCAACTGGGACCTGATATGCCAGTTATTAAAATGACTATTTTGAAACCATACTTATCATGAAATTTAAAATTATTTTAGCTTTTTTATTGCCCGCCATCACTGTGTATAGTGCGGAACAGGCTAGTCAGGTAAATGTGGTCTACTCCAATCATTCTGTTGCCACGTTGAAGTTATTATCAGGGGCCAGGCTTGCTGATCTTTTACTATCCTCACAGTTACCCTCTGACACGTACTGGCGCAGTGCCCAGATAAGTCATCCTCAGTCTCACGCTAAAATAATAGCAGATAAAATGAATCTGTTGAGTGACCTGAAGGCGTTGCAAGTACAGTGGATGCGTGATGGTAATATGGGCGCATGGGTACAATCTTCACAGCAACTTCTTATTGAGATTGACCGCCTTAATGTTACAGGGCGATTACCTATAGTAATCGATCCTGTTATCAATCGTGCTCATGAAGATAAAAATCCTCTGTTATCAGGTGATTACACACTGTTCATATCTCCTCGTAGCCAGTTCATCTATTTTACTGGCCTAATTAATGGAGCCTCCAGACAACTTTTACGCGAAGGTGCTGGTTTGGCAGATTACTGGCAGGCATATTCGCTGTTAGCGGGGGCCGATCTGGCTCAAGCCTATCTGATTCAACCAACAGGCGAGGTTTCGCTGGTACCTGTAGCTGTCTGGAATCAATTGCATCGTGAGCCGATGGCAGGTGCAACATTATTTGTCGGTTTTGATACAGACTTGTTACCTGCCAAGTATAAGAATCTAAATCTGCGTATTGCTAATTTGCTTGCCAACCGGATACCTGAATGATGATGCCAAGAGTAACGTTTATTGCGCTTTTCGTAAGTGGTGTTGTGCATGCAACAAGCCCCACGAATGACCCATATGGCCCATCGCAGAGTGACTTTGGTGGTGTGGGACTGATGCAGATGCCGACTGCCAGAATGGCAAAAGAGGGGGAGTTTAGCGCCAATTATTTTGATGACGATCAATATCGTCGTTGGTCTATTTCTGCCCAACCCTTTGATTGGTTTGAAGCTACCCTGCGTTATACGGATGTGAGAACACAACTCTATAGTCAAAGCGAAGATTTTAGTGGTGATCAAACATATAAAGATAAAGGGATGGACTTCAAATTCAGACTGATGAAGGAGTCTAAATGGACCCCCAACGTTGCTTTAGGCTTCAGAGATTTGATGGGTACCGGGTTGTTTGATAGTGAATTTGTCGTTGCGAGTAAGCGTTATGGGCCTTTCGATTTCACTCTTGGCATGGGGTGGGGTAATATGGCCGAAAGTGGCAATATCAATAACCCATTCTGTGAGATTAAAAATAGCTGGTGTCAGCGGAACCAAGGTGTTTCAGGCAGTGGCGGAAAATTTGAATGGAATAGCCTCTTCCATGGGACAACAGCTCTATTTGGTGGCGTTGAATATCAAACACCATGGCATCCTTTGCGATTGAAACTGGAGTATGATGGTAACGATTATAGCCGAGAGTTTGCTGCGAGTTATGGTCCATTAAAGCAAACATCGCCATGGAATGTTGGTGCTGTTTATCGTGTATTTGACAATATAGATACGCATCTGAGTTGGCAGCGAGGGAATACCTTGATGTGGGGGATTACTATGCGAACCAATTTCAATGAACTTAAACCCGCACATATTGATGACTCTCGCCAAAAGTATCAGGCTGTAAATGTGCCTGATACGGTGGCACATGTAGACTGGAAGCAATTTTCCAGTGACCTGAATAGCAATGCAGGTTGGCAAGATACTGTTATATATCAAGATGATGCTGCGGTAACGATTATTGCCGAGCAGGTTAAATACAGAAATAGAGCCGAATCTACACTCCGAACCGGTTTGCTGGCGGCAAATTATTTACCCGAATCGGTACTTAAGGTCCATGTTCTCGATAGCAAGGATGATTTCAAGCTACAAGAAACAACGATCGACCTGCCATCGGTGCGAGCCGCTAATGTGACCCAGACTTTAGGGCAGGAGCATGAAGCGCAGTTCTATACTAGCGCTATCAGTAAAGACTATGAGAGTAGCAAGAAAGTATTTCAAGAGGAAAAGGATAGAATATCCTACTCAATTGACCCTGACTTGAATCAATCCTTTGGGGGGCCTGAGTCTTTTTATATGTATCAGTTCGGAATAAATGGTAATGCCAGTTGGCACTTGTCTGAACAGATATCATTGGATAGCACTATTTTCCTTAATGTTGTTAATAATTACGATAAGTTTAATTATAAAACTCCGCCTGCTGATGGTGAGGCATTACCACGAGTCAGAACATGGATCCGTGAGTATGTAGATTCATCAAATGTTTTATTAAACAACTTGCAGTTGACTAATATACAACAGTTATCTACAGACTGGTATGGCCAAGTGTATGGTGGTTATCTTGAGATGATGTATGCAGGTGTGGGAGGAGAAGCATTATATCGTCCTTATGGAAAGTCATGGGCGGTTGGTATTGATACCAACTGGGTAAAACAGAGGGACTGGTATAACACCCTCAAGATGGCAGATTACGATGTGGTTACTGGGCACCTGACTGGTTACTTACAATTGCCCTATTTTGACAACATCACGGCCAAAATTGCTGTAGGGAGATATCTGGCTGGTGATAAGGGGGTGACGTTTGATTTTTCAAAACGGTTTGACTCAGGGGTTATGCTTGGTGCTTATGCCACACTGACAGACGTATCTTCTGAAGAGTATGGTGAAGGTAGTTTCACCAAAGGCATTTATGTCACAATTCCCTTCGATCTGATGCTGATTCACCCGACAACAACTAAAGGTTCTATCGGTTGGGTTCCGCTCACTCGTGATGGTGGACAGATGTTGTCACGCAAGACCGCACTTTATAGTCTGACCTCATTGGAATGAGGTGTTTTATAGTATAATGAGGTTTTTTTTGGAAAGTTATTTTATAATCGGTGATTGAATGATATCAAAAAATGTCTTGCCAAACGCTTTTTCTTCAGCAGAAGATGAAATAGATCTTCGCGATATTATTTCTATTTTATGGCGCGATAAATTATTGATACTGTTACTTTCTTTTATATTTTTAAGTGTTTCTTCTATTTATGCCTTTCTTGCTCGTCAAGTGTGGACAAGTCAAGCCTTGATCAGCGAACCATCAATTAAACAGGTGGAGGCTTTGGCGCTGGGGGTTGCACAGATCAAAGGTAGTATGCCTCTCAAGGCTGCTGAACAGATCGATTTTTCGACCTTGGAACGTCCTGAAATATATAAAAGCTTTATTGCAGCATTTAATAGCATGAGCAATAAAAAAGCATTCCTTATAAATGAAGGTGTTTTTGCTGAAGAAGTTAAACGAGCTGAGATCAAGGATAGTCGCAGTGAGCGTGCATTAATGAATGAGCTCAGCAAAGATATAGTAGCGATACCTTTCGATAAAACTAGCCCTGATTTTACCTTGAGATTTTCTGCTGAAAGTGCTGAATTGGCGAATCAGCGCTTATTAAGGTATATGGATTTTATTCAGGAGCAGCAGATTGCAGAAAAAAATGAAGAGCTTAATAGTATTTTGAATGGTCGTATAAAAGCGCTGTCAGTTCAGTATGAAAATATAAAATCTGATGCTCTTAAAACTCTCCAAGATGAAATTCTAAAGACCAAATACAGTCTACAAATTAGTCAGGCGGCAGGAGTGGATAGGCCTTTGGAACGTATTGGCTTAGAATCAATATTTAACATTGATTTAGGCAGTAAGGGCCTGGCAGAAAAACTGCGAATTCTAAATGGAATAAAAGTTCCTGAGATATTAAATCCTGAGCTGGCTAACGTTCGTCAGCAGCTAAATAGCTTGAAAGCATTAAATTTGGCGCATTCGAAGTTCACATCATTTCATGTCATCGACTCACCAGAGGAGCCCTTTACCAGAGACAAGCCGAAACGGCCACTGATTGTTGTTTTGGGCACCTTACTTGGCTGTATGTTGGGTATAGTGATTGTTCTTGTTCGTCACGCCTTTAGTCGGCCAGAAGATTCATAATATTTGTGGTTTAGCAGAGGGGGCTGTTAGCCCTCTTTCTTTTATCTATATCTTCGTTGCCATTTCAATGTTAGGTTGGCTTAAGGAGTTGGGTTGTGACGTTAAAGCGAACCATGATGACTTTAAGCGTGCTTTATTGGCTATTGGGCATGCACTTTTTTATGCACAACCCTGGTGGTGCAGGGCTTTATCTTCCCTTTAACGCATGGGGATGGGTGTTTGCCTCGTTGGCTATTGGGCTGGGATTGTGGCAGGTGACGTTACGCCAGCGTCTGGTATTTTCTTCATTACAGGCTGGGTTATGGGTAGGGGCTTTCTTACTGCTGCTCCCTATGCTTTATCCAGGATTTTCACTCAAGGATTATGCCATCCCCAGATTACTGGGGCTTTTTGCTGGTCTGCTGTTTTTGTTTAGTCTATATCAATGGGGCTTTAATCGGCCGAAGCGTGAGCGCTTGCTCTATCTCATTCTGATGGCGATCGCGATGGAGGCTGTGCTCGGCCTGGTGCAGTTCTATCTGTTGACGCCGGGGAACTGGATTGGTTATGACACCAAGGCCAATCGTCCTTACGGGATCTTTCAACAGCCAAACGTGATGGCAACGTTTATGGCGACCGGTATTGCCCTTGCCATCTGGCTGGAATTGCGTAAAGAGGGTGGTCGCTTGCTGATGGCTCTGCGTTATGGCGTCATTCTATCTGCGGCACTGTTGCTGGTTGTTTTGCAATCCCGGGTGGGGCAAATGGGTGGCCTGTTAGCCCTGTTTTTATTGCTACCGCAACTCCATCGTCACCAATTGCTCTGGCGTGTATTGGCTCTGGTTATGTTAGCGGTAGTGATTGGCTTGCTATCACAATACTGGATGGCAGGAGCAAAGCGTGGCCTAGAGATTTATCAATCTGGAGGTATGCGATCCATTTATTGGCCCTACGCAATAAAGCTGATATTGCAGGCACCCTGGACTGGATGGGGATATGGCAGTTTTGAGTCTGTATTCCTGCATCACTATATGGCGGATAAAGCACTGAATCCTGGCATGGTTCAGATCGAATACAACCTGGATCATCCACATAATGAATTTCTCTACTGGGCTGTTGAAGGTGGCATTGCCCCTATGCTCGGAATGGTGATCATGGGAGGTGCACTATTGTGGCGGCTAAGCAGGACAAGATTGAGACATGGGATGGCGTTGTTGGCGCTGGTTACACCTGTCTTGTTGCACACCCAGACTGAATATCCTTTCTATCATGCTATCGCATTGTGGTGGCTGCTTCTGACGTTTATTTACATTATTGATGCAGAGATTGAAGAGGGCAACCTTGCCTATGATGGGCGTACCACATGGTGGGAATTTGAGTGTCGCCCCTGGTTGTTATTGCGTTTTATGGCAATTGCGATTCCTCTGGTCGTGGTTCCTTTTATGCTGACAGCGATCCATACCGCCTTGGTAGTTACCAAATATGAGCGAGGTGGCTATAAGGAGCCGACCTTGCTACTGGATATAGTCAATCCAATGGCATGGTTGACCAGAGTTGAGTTCGATGTGAACTCGGTTCGTCTTATGGTGGGTTTGCAGACCCATAACAAAGGTGAACTTGAAGCTTATCTTGATTGGGGCAAAGAGTTTGTTCGCCATACGCCAAGAGCCAATATATACGCCAATATGGTCATAGCTCTTAATGCACTGGGGCGGATTGAGGAGGCCAATGCACTGCGCCGTGAGGCATTGGTGCTATACCCAACCGAGCCTTTATTGACAGGCTCTGTAGCCACCTCAGTGATCAATAGCGTTGATCAGCGAGCCAATACTGCAGCAAAGGAAGCCAAGGGGCAGTAATCTCACGGGAAAGCCAGTTCTTATAGTGCTGCTTTTCCTATTGGTTACTACCTTTGCAGCTGTAGAAATCCAGAACCAGCTATCGGGAACTCATAACATTATGATTTATATGGATAAGATAATTGTTTGATAGCAATTTCTTCGAGGGCTTAATTGGGGAAGGGGTATATCATTAACCACTGAGTTTGCAGACCTACCCTCCTGATTTGATATAGTGGATTGTGTTGCGCTGTGTTTTTTACTGAGATATTTCTCATAACAATCTAGCATAGACTTGGTGGTGCAGAGTGGGTTCATTGGCGCCATGTGGTAATTATGAGTCTATCTTTGTCGTTTATTTAGCCTTTTTCAGAATGGCAGCTTGGCATAGCATGTTTCATCTATATCTGTGTTCTCTTTTGCGAACACAGACAACCACCACTGACTTAACTGCGAATAAAAAGCTTGAAGTAAATAAAAACTGTATGTTGTCGTGAATTGTCCATGCTATTCTAAAACTGTTATCTCTGTGACCGATTTTTTGTGAGGAAATAATGAACGAGTTTCTGAAGGTTCTGCTGAACATTCGTAGTCTGCGTGCGGCTATTCGTGAGCTGCCGTTTGAACAATTGCTGGAAGCGAAAGAGAAGTTTGATCTGGTTTATCAAGAGCGCGCTGATTCTGTTGAGCAGGAACGTGCTGAACAGGAAGAGCGTCAGCGCAAGCTGAGCGAATTCACCGAAATGCTGCAGCAGGCTGGTATTGATCCTCGTGAGCTGCTGGCTAGTGCCGCTGCTCCGGCTGCTGCGACTGGTGCTGCCAAGAGCAAGCGTGCTCCGCGTCCGGCTAAATACAAGTACGAAGAAGATGGTCAGGAAAAAACCTGGACCGGTCAAGGCCGTATGCCGAAAGCCATTGCTGCTCAGGTAGCGTTGGGCAAAGACCTGAACGATTTCCTGATCTGATTTTGTCAGTTTGGATATCCGATAATGCCGCCTCTGTGCGGCATTATTTTTGCCTGCTGCATATTCTCACTGGATTATTCAATCCGCTCACCACTATTTTTCGTCCCTCTTTGTAAACTGGTTCTCCGTAAACCTTATCTCTAGCATTTTATGAGCCGCGATAAATGCAGGTAGTGCGCGGCTCGATCCCGACAAGGGTTGTTTACCTTGTATGTATTTGCTTCAAAATGATGGGAAGGGGGATATGACAACAGAAACACAAGTGCATCAAGCGTTATCTCTCATCCTGCATATTTCTAGACAAGGGAGAGCCTTGGAGTGGGGGAGTAAAAAGAAAGAAGAAAATGGGAGAAATCTACAAGGCCCCACCCGCTTTCACGAGGTGGGGCATGTTGATTATTGGGTCAGCTTATCGCTGCCGCCGATAGCACGATAGATTTTCGCTGTAGTGTTGAGCTGTTCCTTCTGCTGAGCCAGCAGGCTCTGCTCGGCATCCCACAGGCGGTTCTGCTCGTCGAGCCAGGCCTGAACTCCGGTAGCCCCAGCTTCAAAGCGCGTCTTGGCCAATCGCTCAGACTCTTTGGCATACCCGAGTTGTTCCTGCAGGTAGCTGAGCCGCTGTTGGCCGTAGCTTCGTGCTGCCAGATTGTCTTCCACCTCGACCAGCGCGGTATAGAGCTGCTTGCGAAACTCGGTTTCGGCAATCTGGTAATCAACTTGTGAACTCGCAATAGCAAGACGGGTGTGGTTGTACTCAAGGAAGGGGAGGGCAAGGGTTGCACCCAGAGAGCCGACCGGATTTTGCAGCACTTGCGCCAATTTATCCGATGCCGTGCTGGCACTGCCGGTCAGGGTGAGGCTCGGATAAAAACCGGTGCGGATCTCATCCCCTCTGGCCAGGGTTTTGCGCAGCCGCAGCTCCGCCGCTTTCACATCGGGGCGACGGGCCAGCAGATCGGCGGGAATGCCGACAGCCAATTCAGGAATGGGCCGGGTTGTCAGCGAAGTCGGTGCATACTCCAGCTGTCCGTGGCTGCGGCCAAGCAGCAGGCGCAAGGCATTACGGGCCTGCTCCTGCTGTGCCTTGAGAGAGGCGAGCTCAGCCTGTTTGCCCGCTTGCTGCTGGCGGGCCTGTGCCAGATCGAGTCGAGTGATGGCTCCGGCCTTGTATTTGGCCTGGGTCAGCTGCTCGGTGCGGGCCAAGTTGGCCAGCTGTTGCTCGCTCAAGGTAATGGCCGAGGCGAGATAGCCAAGCTGCCAATATTGCTCAAGGCTATTGCCGATAAGCATCAGACGTGTGCTGGCCAGATCCTGCTCGCTGGCGGCCGCTTCCCAGCTTGCCTGATCCCGCGCCGATGCCAGCTTGCCCCACAGATCCACTTCATAGCTCAGGCCAAGTGATGGCCCCATACTGCTGGTTGATTTACCGCTCTTCAGATCCTTGTTGCTACTCGCGCCCAGGCTGCCATTGACCGAGGGGGTGAGATTGGTATCGGCCTGATCAGCACCCAGCCGGGCGCTCTTGAGCTTGAGGGCGGCAATGCGCATGTCCGGGTTGGCGGCCAGCACCGCCTCGACCAGCTGGTTGAGCTGCGGGTCGTGAAAGGCTTGCCACCAGGGGCCTGCCTGGGTGGCAAGCTGTTCGCTGTTCGCCTGCTGCCAGACAGGAGCGATGGCGAGATCTTGCCGGTGATAGGTACTCTGCTGGCTGCAGCCACCAAGGGCGATACAGAGGGCCAGCCAGGATAATTTGTACATGTTATTCCCTCGCCAGCGCGACCACGGGGTCGAGCCTTGCCGCGTTGCGCGCTGGCAGATAACCAAACAGGATCCCGATGAGTGACGAGCAGCCAAACGCCATCAGGATAGAGAAGAGCGAGAACTGCATCTTGATGCTGTCGACCAGCAGGGAGAAGAGCATGCCGATCCCGAGGGAGAGGCCAACCCCGCAAATCCCGCCGAGCAGACTCACCATCACCGCTTCAATCAGGAATTGCTGCAATATGTCGGACTGACGGGCACCGACTGCCATGCGGATGCCGATCTCGCGGGTTCGCTCCACCACTGACACCAGCATGATGTTCATTACCCCGACGCCGCCGACGATCAGCGAGATCAGCGCGATGGCCGAGACCATCAGGGTCATGGTGGCGGTCGTTTTCTCCACAGACTTGATGATGCTGTCGCTGCTGAAGGTGAAGAAGTCCTTCACGCCGTGGCGTTTGGTCAACAGCTCGATCACCGCCTGCTCCGCCAGTGCCGGCTGTATGCCATCCTTAACCCGGATGGTGAGCTGGCTGAAGTGATGCTGCGAAATCAGGCGGCTCATCACCGCACTGTAGGGGAGCCAGACATTGACCGACTGGCTGGAGGGGCCAAAACCTGTCTCCTGCGAGACAACCCCGATGATGCGCACCGGCAGCGTGCCGACCATCACCACCTTGCCAACGGGATCATCCTTGCCAAGCAGGCTGCCAATACTCTTCTTGTCCACCACGGCGACGGCAGCACGCTGCTGGATGTCTTGCCACTCGAGCAGGCGTCCGCTCACCAGCGTCATTCCTTTCACCTTGAAGTAGTCGTTGCTCACTCCGGTCACGCTGCCACTGCTGGTCTTGTTGCGGTAACGCAGCTGGCCCGGGCTGGCAATCTCGGGACTGGCGCCGGCCAGATAGGGCTGCCCGAGCAGAGCATCGAGATCCCCCTTGTTGAGGGTCTGGATGCTCGCCATCTTCTCATCACCCCACCCCTTGCCCGGGAATATCTCGATGGTGTTGGTGCCCATCGCATTGATCTGGTCGATCACCTTGGTTCTCGCCCCTTGTCCCAGCGCGACCACGCTCACCACTGCGGCGATGCCGATGATGATGCCGAGCATGGTGAGGAAGGTGCGCATCCGGTGGGCCAGCATGGCGTGAACCGCCATACGCCCCGCTTCCCGATAGCGATCCCAGTCATAACTGGCCCCTTCGCCAGCGGCTGGTGGTACGTTGAGCACCGGTTGATTGCCGGCAACCTTGCGTCCGCTATCCTCCTGCACCCGACCATCCTTGAGGGTGATGATCCGGTCGGCGTGGCTGGCCACCTCCATGTCGTGGGTCACCAGAATGATGGTGTGCCCCTGCTGATGGAGCTCTTTGAGGATCGCCATCACCTCCTTGCCGCTCTGGCTGTCCAGCGCGCCGGTCGGTTCGTCCGCCAGGATCACCTCGCCACCATTGGCCAGCGCCCGGGCAATACTGACCCGTTGCTGCTGGCCGCCGGAGAGTTGTCCCGGTGTATGGTGACTGCGCTCGGCGAGCCCGAGACGACCGAGCAGCTGACGTGCCCGTGCTTGTCGGTCATGGCGGCTGGTTCCGGCATAGATGGCCGGGATCTCGACGTTGGCGGCCGCATCGAGATGGGGCAGCAGGTGATAGCGCTGGAAGATAAAGCCGAAGTGGTGGCAGCGCAGGCGGGCGAGCGCCAGCGCATCGAGCGTCGCGGTATCCTCTCCCCGGAACAGATACTGGCCACCACTCGGACGATCGAGACAGCCCAGCAGGTTCATCAGGGTCGATTTGCCGGAGCCGGAGGCGCCAACGATGGCGATCATCTCTCCGGCTTCGATAACCAGATCAAGGGGATGGAGGACGGTCACCTCCTGCTCGCCGCTCTGGTAGCGCCGCTCGATCCCTTTTAGCTGGATCAGGGGCTCACTCATAGCATGACCGCCACATCATCCTGAGCGGCAGGTGCGCCGTGATTGAGCTGCACCTGCTCTTTTTCGTCCAGACCGCTCACGACTTCGATCCGGATTTCATCTTTCATGCCGGTCTTGATATGGCGGGTTTCGGTCGTCTCATCGTCCTTGATCACGGTGACTTCATACTCGTTCTCTCCCAGCGACTTGCCGAGGGCGGTTTGCGGCACAGTGAGCACCTGCTTGCGCTCACCGAGCACTATGGTCACCTGGGTGGTCATTGCCACCCGCAGGGTGTGGTCGGGGTTGGGCACATCGAACAGGGCGTAGTAGTAGACGGCCGCATTGCTGGTGGTGGTACCGGTTGCAGCCTGATCGTTGATGTTGGTGGGCGCTAACTCCACGGCGCGCAATTTCCCCTGATAGCGGGTGTCCGGATCGCCAATCAGGGTGAAGTAGACCGGCATGCCCGCCTTCACCTTGGTGACATCCGCTTCGGAGATCTGTGCCTTGACCGTCATGGTATCGAGGTCGGCCAGCTTGAGCACGGTTGGTACCGTCTGGCTCGCTGCCAGTGTCTGGCCCTGGCGGGTAACAATGGTAATCACGGTGCCATCCATCGGCGCCAGGATCTTGGTGTAGCCGAGCTCGGTTTTGGCCCGCTCCACCTTGATGATGGCGTTGTCGATGTTGGCCTGACTGCTTTGCAGATCAGCCCGGGTGACGGCCAGCTGCGCTTCGGCGCTCTCCAGATCGGCGCGCGAACTCGCCTCCTGCCTGAACATCTGTGACTGGCGCTGCCATGCCAGCTGATACTGCTTGAGCTGAGCCTGCTTGATCTTGAGCTGGGCGCGGTTGCTTGCCAGCTCGGCCTCGGCGGTTTTCAGGTTGTTCTGAGCGATGAGCGGATCAATCTCCGCCAGCAAATCCCCCTTCTTGACCCGATCGCCTGCTTCGACCGCCAGCTTGGTGACCTGGCCGGAAACCTGAGCGCCGACATCAACCTGTTCAACGGCTTGCAGCACGCCGCTGGCCAGCACGGTTTGGGCAATATCTTCCCGGGTAACCGGCGCTTTGAGGATCGCTTTGGGAGGATCGCTTGGCCATACCAGCCAGCCGATCAGTGCCAGCCCGAGCAGAGTGAAGATCGCTCGGGTTCTCAGCTTGGAGCTTATTTTCATTGAACACCTGAATGAAATCAGAACACGAAAGGGTTATAGGGCGACAATCGTGCAGCAAAGCCATGGCAAATAACAGCCGAAAATATGTAAGCAAAGTTATGGTGTTACCTGTCAATTGGGGGCAAGTCGCGACTCGAGCGGTGGTGAAATAAAAAAGCCCCGCACAGGGGCGGGGCTTTTGCTGAGGCTTGGTGATAGGCGTGCTTAAGCCTTGGCCAGCAACTCCATCACCCAAGGCAGACCCTGCTTCTTGCGGCTCACAAAGCCCGGGTGGTAGCTGGACTCTGCCGGTACTTTGGCGTGGCGGGTAAAGTAGATGCGGCTGGCGGCGGCGGTCAGGTCGGTCACCATCAGGACGAAGAAGTCGAGCCCTTCGGCTTCAACACGGTGTGCCATCTCTTGCTGCAGAGTGTCGATCTGGTCGGCAAGCTGCTGTTCGCTGCCCACTTCAATCTGGCTCATGATGAAGTTCAGACCTTCGGCCTGGAATGCTTTCTCATCCTGCTGCAGCAACTGCGCAGGAGTGAGGCCGCTCAGATCGGTTTTCGCCATCAGCAGCTGTTGACCAAACTCGGCCAGCGACACCTCGGCCAGCGGCGCAAGACGCTCGCAGGCGATCTTGTCCTGCTCGGTGGTGGTTGGCGAGGTGAGACAGAGGGTGTCGCTCATGATGGCACCCAGCATCAGACGAGCCTGGCTACGGGTCACGGTACCTTGTTGGCTCAGCAGATCAAAAGCGATGGTGCAGGTGCAGCCAACGGCACGGATCCAGGCATCCAGCGGAGACTGGGTGATCAGGGAGCCGAGGCGGTGGTGATCCACCAGACCCTGCACATTGGCCTGGGAGAGGGTGGCTGGGCCCTGCTCCAGATCACTGAAGTCGACCAGCCAGACATCTTTATCGGTCAGATCCTGAGTCAGCAGCTCGGGCTCGGCGACACCAGCCTGCTCCAGAATGAAGCGGGTTTCGGTACGCAGATCGCCGAGGCGCCATGGGGTGGCCTGACGGCCTTGTGCATTGAGCCAGTCAGCGATCACCAGAGCGCTGCAGATACTGTCACTGTCGGGATTCTTGTGGCCAAAAACGTGGATCATAGACAAAGCCTCACAATTGGATACCCATAAAGGGGGCAACACTATGCGAAATCCCCCTCGTCAAGGCAACCCGATCCCGGCAGATGTTGCTGCCTGCTTGGCCAAATCAACCATTTTATTGATCTGGGTCGGTGATCTCATCGCTCTGACAAATGGCCGGGATGTATTTGCCCTGCTGAATCAGGATGCTTTTTCAGAGCCAGAGCCAGAGCCAGAGCCAGAGCCAGAGCCAGAGCCAGAGCCAGAGCCAGCCGGTGGTTATGTTGCCATCAGGCTGGCCAGGGCATTAATGGTGCAGCAGCTCGCGTGCGTTGGCCAGGGTAATGTCGGTGATCTGATCCCCTCCCAGCAGGCGAGCCAGTTCGTTGAGCCGGGCGCTCTGATCGAGCGCATCCATCCGGGTTTCGGTGGTCTTGCCGTCGGTGTGCTTGCTCACCACCATGTGCTGGTGGCCATTGCCCGCTACCTGCGGCAAGTGAGTGACCACCATCACCTGAGTCGACTCGCCAAGCTGACGTAGCAGGCGACCCACCACGGCGGCGGTCGGGCCGCTGATCCCTACATCCACTTCATCGAAAATCAGGGTCGGAGTGGAGACCTTGCGAGCGCTGATCACCACGATGGCAAGGCTGATACGCGACAGTTCACCGCCCGAAGCTACCTTGCCAAGCGGCTGGATGGGCTGACCCGGGTTGGTGGTGACCATAAATTCGACCCGATCTATACCCAGCGGAGAGAGGCTGCTCTGGGCATCGGGGCGCACCTCGATGGCAAAGCGACCATCGGGCATCGCCAGTTCGTGCATGCTGCTGGTCACCTTGGCACCCAACTCCTGGGCGTAACGCTGGCGGCTCTGGCTCAGGGCCTCAGCGGCCTGAACAAACGCCTGACGGGCCTCGGCCAGCTCATCTTCCATCCCCTCTAACCGCTCTTCATCAGAGTTGAGGCGGGCAAGATCGGAGGCCAGCTCCTGATGATACGGGGCCAGATCTGCCGGTTTGACATGATGCTTTCGGGCCAGATTGATCGCCTTGGAGAGGCGGGCCTCCAGCTCGTTGAAACGCTCGGGATCCAGTTCCAGCCGATCGAGGTAGCTGCGCAGTTCGCTGTGGCTCTCCTGCACCCCGATCAGGGCTTCGTTCAGCATCTCGAGCACCGGCGTGAGGCGGCTGTCCATGCTGACCAGCCCCTCGGCCCGGTCGACGGCGGTCTGCAGCAGACCGGCAATGGTGGTCTCTTCGTTGTCGTAGAGCAGATCGAGGCAGAAGCCGCACTCCTGCATCAGTTCGGTGCCGTTGGCCAGCCGTTGGTGCTCCTCCTCGATCTCCTCAAACTCGCCCGGCTGCAGGGCAAATTCGTCCAGCTCCTGCACCTGATACTCGATGAGCTGGCGACGGGCCTCGCGCTGCTGCTGCTCGGCCTTGAGCCGGTTGAGCTCGTTTTGCAGCTGGCGCCACAGCTGATAGTGCTGGCGTACTTCGTCCAGCAGCAGATGGTGGCCGGCATAGCCGTCGAGCAGGGCGAGCTGGTAGTCGGGTTTGAGCAGCATCTGGTGGGCATGCTGACCGTGTACGTTGACCAGCAGCTGGCCCAGATTCTTGAGCTGGGTAAGAGGGACGGGCACGCCATTGATATAGCTGCGCGAACGCCCTTCGGCAGATATGACTCGTCGCACGATGCACTCACCTTCGTTCTCCAGCTCGTTGGTCGCGAGCCAGGCACGGGCGGCCGGGTTGTTGTCGAGCAGGAAGCGGGCGCTGACCTCGCTTTTGTCGCTATCGGGTCGCACCATGCTGGCTTCGGCCCGCTCACCCAGACAGAGGCCGAGGGCGTCGATGGCGATGGATTTACCGGCACCGGTTTCCCCCGTGATGCAGGTCATGCCCGGTTGCAGATCGAGTTCGAGAAACTTGACGATGGCGAAGTTGTTGACGGTCAGCTGGGTCAGCATGGTCTCATCCTGTATAGGTCAACATTACTGTGTATGCATCCAGTATATACTGGTCTTATATACAGTAAAGAGGGCGCCACCATTTTTAACAAAGGAAAGCCGCGCCAGTGCGGTATAGCTATGAGAATGCTGTGCTGACTATTGGCGCGCGGTACTGATAGGAGAGTGCAGGGGACGTTGCCACAAAAGAAAAGAGAAGGGCGCCAATTCAGGCGCCCTCTGTGGCAATGCCGTTGTCGGTCAGCGCCGATTAAAACAGCTTGCTGCCCCAGCCGAGCTTGTTGCGCAGCACGTGGAAGTAGCTGTAGTCGAGCGGATGCACCAGATGAAGCTGGTGGTGGCTCTTCTTGATGAGGATCTCGTCCCCCGGGTGGACCGCCAGGGTCACCTGACCGTCACAACTCACCTGCATGGCATCGTCCTGATTGTCCGGCGAGACCAGCAGCCGCACTTCGCTGTCGGCATCGAGTACGATGGGGCGACTGCTCAGGGTATGCGGGAACATGGGCACCAGCGTGATGGCGTTGAGCTTGGGGGTGAGGATGGCGCCACCTGCCGACAGGGAGTAGGCAGTTGAGCCGGTCGGAGTGGCGACTATGATGCCGTCCGAGCGCTGGCTATACATAAAGCTGCCATCGATATAGACCTCGAACTCGATCATGTGAGCGATCTTGCCCGGGTGCAGTACCGCCTCGTTGACCGCCAGATTGCTCGACTTGCGCTCGCCGTGGCGATAGACCGAGGCTTCCAGCAGGAAGCGGTGTTCGCTCTTGTAGTGACCGGAGAGCACCTGCTCCAGCGGCAGCAGGTAATCTTGCGGCGAGAGATCGGTCAGAAAGCCAAGGTTGCCCCGGTTGACCCCGATCACCGCCACATCGAAACGCGACAGTACCCGCGCCGCCCCCAGCATGTTGCCGTCACCGCCGACCACGATGGCCAGATCGGCCTGCTGGCCGAGCTGAACCAGATCCATGACGTTTTCATCGAGGATGCTCAGGGTCTGGGCAACCCGGCTCTCCACCAGTACCCTGAAACCGCGTGAGGTCAGGTATTGATGCAGGCCGGTCAGCGTCTGGTTGGCCCCTTCATGGTGAGGCTTGCCAATCAGGGCGATGGTTTTGAACGGAGAATCCATAGTCTGTCGGGTCTGGGTGAGTATTGGGGCAGTATACAGCGGTTTGTCACGCTTGTGACGTCCTCCCGTGCGCTTCCCTCGCTGAGGGGGGAGGGCTATCTCCTTGACGCTGCAGGTTAAAAGCTGAGCTGGATTGCCAGAGATGCAGCAAGGAAAGTGCCAATAGTCCTGTTTGCGTGACCCGGATTGGCCTTTTTCCCCTTGAAAGACAGGGATCCATCCCCATAATAGCGCCAACATAGTCGGTCTGATGTCACTGGTCGCTCAGCCAGACGTCAAGGCCCTCGTAAGTAACCCCGGAATCTGGAGATGTCATGAACCACGAAGAGCAAAAGGTTGAAGCGATGGAGCAAGTGGAAGCCCAGCCAGTCGAGCCGACCGATGTAGACAGTGAAGTGACAGCCGAGCAGGCCCGTATCGCCGAACTGGAAGAGCAGCTGGAGACTGCCATCCAGAAGGCGGCGGAAGAGCGCGAACGCGCCCTGCGTACCGCTGCCGAGATGGAGAACCTGCGTCGTCGTACCGAGCTGGACGTGGAGAAGGCGCACAAGTTCGCCCTGGAGAAGTTCGCTGCCGAACTGCTGCCGGTGCTGGACAACCTGGAGCGCGCCATCGAGCTCGCCGACAAGGAGAACGATGCCCTCAAGCCGATGGTGGAAGGTGTCGAGCTGACCCTCAAATCCATGCAGAGCGGTGTGGCCAAGTTCGGTCTGGTTGCGCTGGATCCGACCAACCAGCCGTTTGACCCCAATGCCCATCAGGCGATGAGCATGGTACCGAGTGCCGATGTGGCGCCGAACACCGTGATTGCCGTGATGCAGAAAGGCTATGAGCTGAACGGTCGCGTGATCCGTCCGGCCATGGTCATGGTATCCAAGGCCGCTGACTGAGTCGGCACTTGATGCCCAGGCCCGCCGCTTGGCGGGCTTTTTGTTTATCTGTCTGGTCTGTCATGGACTGATCACGACAAAAGGTCGGGTTTTTGCGGGGCAGGGCTTGAAGTGGCCGCTTGCGACCCCATATAGGATACAAGGCCACGGCGGCACAAAAATTTTGATGCCGGGAGCTTGAAAGCCAGATTGGCAGGCCCCACCTAGCCGTTAACGCATTAAGGCGAGTTCCTCGCCAGTTTATTCAAAGTATTTGGAGATTTCTCAAATGGGTAAAATCATCGGTATTGACCTGGGTACTACCAACTCCTGCGTTGCCATTCTGGACGGCGACACTGCTCGCGTGATCGAGAACGCAGAAGGCGATCGTACTACTCCGTCCATCATTGCCTATGCCGATGATGGCGAGATCCTGGTTGGTCAGCCGGCCAAGCGTCAGGCCATCACCAACCCGAAAAACACCCTGTTCGCCATCAAGCGTCTGATCGGCCGTCGTTTTGAAGATGACGAAGTACAGCGTGACCTGAAAATCATGCCGTACGCCATCGCCAAGGCCGACAACGGTGACGCCTGGGTTGAGGTGAAGGGCAAGAAAATGGCACCGCCGCAGATCTCTGCCGAAGTGCTGAAAAAGATGAAGAAGACCGCCGAAGACTACTTGGGCGAGCCGGTAACCGAAGCAGTTATCACTGTTCCGGCCTACTTCAACGACGCCCAGCGTCAGGCTACCAAGGATGCCGGTCGTATCGCCGGTCTGGATGTTAAGCGCATCATCAACGAACCGACTGCAGCAGCTTTCGCTTACGGCGTGAACAAGGTCAAGGGCGAGCGCAAGGTTGCCGTATATGACCTGGGTGGCGGTACTTTCGATATCTCCATCATCGAGATCGACGAAGTTGAAGGCGAAACCACCTTCGAAGTACTGGCGACCAACGGTAACACCCACCTGGGTGGTGAAGACTTCGACAACCGCGTCATCAACTATCTGGTAGATGAGTTCAAGCGTGAGCAGGGCATCGACCTGCGCAACGACCAGCTGGCTCTGCAGCGTCTGAAAGATGCCGCCGAGAAAGCCAAGATCGAGCTCTCTTCTGCCCAGCAGACCGACGTCAACCTGCCGTACATCACTGCAGATGCCACTGGTCCGAAGCACATGAATATCAAGGTGACCCGCGCCAAGCTGGAATCCTTGGTGGAAGACATGGTGAAAGACTCTCTGGAGCCGGTTCGCGTTGCCCTGAAAGACTCCGGTCTGGCAGTTGGCGAGATCGACGACGTGATTCTGGTTGGTGGTCAGACCCGTATGCCGCTGGTTCAGAAGACCGTTGCCGAGTTCTTTGGCAAAGAGCCGCGTAAAGACGTCAACCCGGACGAAGCCGTGGCCATGGGTGCTGCCATCCAGGGTGCCGTACTGTCCGGTGACAAGACCGACGTTCTGCTGCTGGACGTTACTCCGCTCTCTCTGGGTATCGAAACCATGGGCAGCGTGATGACTGCGCTGATCGAGAAGAACACCACCATCCCGACCAAGAAGTCCCAGGTGTTCTCCACTGCCGAAGACAACCAGTCTGCCGTGACCATTCACGTGCTGCAGGGTGAGCGCAAGCGCGCCAGCGACAACAAGTCTCTGGGCCAGTTCAACCTGGAAGGCATCCGTCCGGCTCCGCGTGGTCTGCCGCAGATCGAAGTGACCTTCGACATCGATGCCAACGGTATCCTGCACGTCTCCGCGAAAGACAAAGAGACCAACAAAGAGCAGAAGATCACCATCCAGGCCTCCTCTGGTCTGTCTGATGACGAGATCGAGCGCATGGTACGCGAAGCCGAAGCCAACGCGGCCGAGGACAAGAAGTTTGAAGAGCTGGTGCATGCCCGCAACCAGGCTGATGGTCTGGTCCACTCCGTACGCAAGCAGATCACCGAAGCCGGTGAAGCCCTGCCTGCCGACGACAAGACCAAGATCGAAGCCGCTCTGAGCGAGCTGGAAACCGCCATCAAGGGTGACGACAAGGCTGCCATCGAAGCCAAACAGCAGGCTCTGCTGGAAGCGTCCCAGAAGCTGATGGAGATTGCCCAGCAGCAGGCTCAGGCACAAGGTGCCGCCGGTGCTGACGCCGGTCAGTCCTCCTCTTCTGCCAAGGCTGACGACGACGTAGTCGACGCCGAGTTCGAAGAAGTGAAAGACGACAAGAAGTAAGCCCGACCCAGATGGGCGAAGCAGGCTTCGCCCATCGGTTTAGTTTATGAATTCACGGGCGTTGGGTGACCAACGCCCGTCTGCGTAACCACAGGATGAGTATGTCGAAGCGCGATTTCTACGAGGTGCTGGGGGTATCGAAAGATGCCGACGAGCGCGAGATCAAGAAGGCGTACAAGCGTCTGGCCATGAAGTATCACCCTGACCGCAACCAGGGCGATGCCGGTGCCGAAGAGAAGTTCAAAGAGGTCAAGGAAGCCTACGAGATCCTGACCGATGCCAACCTGCGCGCCCGTTATGACCAGTACGGTCATGCCGGTGTCGACCCGAGCCAGGGTGGCGGTGGCCACGGTGGCTTTGGCGGTGGTGCCGACTTTGGCGACATCTTTGGCGATGTGTTCGGTGACATCTTCGGTGGCAGCCGTGGCGGTGGCCGTCGTGGCCCGGCCCGTGGTTCCGACCTGCGCTACACCATGGAGCTGACGCTGGAAGAGGCGGTACGCGGGGTCTCCAAGGAGATCAAGGTGCCGACCCTGGTTCACTGTGAAGTCTGTAACGGCTCCGGTGCCCATACCGGCAGCAGCGCCCAGACCTGCCCGACCTGCCACGGCTCCGGTCAGGTGCAGATGCGTCAGGGCTTCTTCGCGGTGCAGCAGGCGTGCCCGCACTGTCACGGTCGCGGCAAGATCATCAAGGATCCGTGCCGCAAGTGCCACGGTGAAGGTCGCTACCAGCGTACCAAGACCCTGTCGGTGAAAATTCCGGCGGGCGTCGATACCGGCGATCGCATCCGTCTCTCCGGTGAAGGGGAAGCGGGGGAAGCAGGGGCACCGGCAGGGGATCTCTACGTACAGGTGCACGTCAAGGAGCACGAGATCTTCGTGCGTGACGGCAACAACCTCTACTGCGAAGTGCCAATCAGCTTCACCGCTGCGGCTTTGGGCGGCGAGATCGAAGTGCCGACCCTGGATGGCCGGGTCAAGCTCAAGGTCACTCCGGAAACCCAGACCGGCAAGATGTTCCGCATGCGGGGCAAGGGCGTCAAGTCCGTGCGCTCCGGCCAGGTGGGAGATCTGATGTGCAAGGTGGTGATCGAGACTCCGGTCAACCTCACCGAGCAGCAGAAAGAGCTGCTGCGCCAGCTGGACGAGTCGTTCAGCGGCGCCGCTGCCAAGACCCACAAGCCGAAATCGGAAGGCTTCTTCGAAGGGGTGAAACGCTTCTTCGACGATCTGACCAGCTGATTTCAGCCACCCGAATAAACAGAGCCGGCCTTGTGCCGGCTCTTTTTTTGCCCGCCGTTTAGCCAGGATCCACCCTATTGAGTGGATCCTGATGAGGGATCCTCCTCACAACTCCCGCCAATTCCTGCTGTACAAATGTTATCCCGCTCACACTGTTGCTGAAACGGTTTAGTTGTCATATTGAGTTGGCTAAAGCGGTTTAGCTATGCTCCGTCTGTCGATAACAACAGCGCCCGTCCGGGCCACAGATGACAGGTGAGGAAGATGATGATGTTCAAGAGCAAGTTGGCGCTGGCGGTAGCGCTGGGATTGGGGATGAGCAGCCCGCTGTGGGCGGCGCAGGCGAGTATCGCAGGTGAGAGTGTCGAGGCCAGACTGGCGGCGCTGGAGGCACGGGTACAGGCGGCTGAAGCGAGAGCCGAGGCAGCAGAGAGCCGTGCCAGTCAGGCGGAAGTGAAGGCGAGCGCGGCCAGCGAGCAGGCGCAGGTGGCCGACAACCGCAGCCAGAAGGTGGATGAGAAGACCGCTGGTGCCCAGGGCTTCGAGTTTCACGGTTACGCTCGCTCGGGCCTGTTGGTAAACAGCAATGGCAACGGTGGGCGCGGCGGCCCCTACATCACCCCGGCAGGATCCGTGGGTGGGGCTGTCGGTCGCCTTGGCAACGAGGATGACACCTACATGGAGGCCAACCTGCTGAAAACCCAGACCTTCGAGGATGGCAGCTGGGCCCGCTACAAGCTGATGCTGGCGGACGGGGTGGAGACCAGCAACGACTGGACCGCCAGCGATTCGAGCCTCAATACCCGTCAGGTGTTTGCCGAGATCGGCAATCTGGCGAGCTTCGACGGCCCCTTCAAGAATGCAGTATTGTGGGCGGGCAAGCGCTTTGATCGGGACAACTTTGACATCCACTGGCTCGATTCCGACGTGGTGTTCCTGGCCGGTACCGGCGGCGGTGTCTACGACGTGCAGCTGGCCGACAGCTGGAAGGCCAACTTCTCTCTCTATGGCCGCGATTACGGCGACATCAGCGCCAGTGGTCTCTCCGATATCGAGAGCTACATCCTTACCATGAACAACCGCGTCGGCAACTGGCAGTGGATGGTGAACGGTCTCTCGGCCAAGGACAATGACGCCCGCATCAATGACAAGGGGGTGGGCAGCGAGGCGGCGGACAAGGGGGCACACACCCTGCTGGCCTACCACGGCGAGAGCTTCTTTGGCATCAACCCCGGTTTTGCCAAGGCGGCGGTGCTGTACGGCCATGGGCTGGGGGCCGAGGTCAAGGGGCTGGGCTCTGACAGCGAGCTGCTGCCGGACGCCGATGCGGTGCGGGTCGCCGTGTTTGGCGCTACCGATCTCAACTCGCGCTGGCGTTTTGCCCCGGCCCTGCTGGCCGAGCAGAGTCAGGATCGCTACGTGAAAGGGGACGAGTACCGCTGGCTCACCTTCAATACCCGGGTGGCGCAGGTGCTGAGTCAGAACGTCGAGCTGGTCTACGAGGCGGCCTGGCAGTACATGGATCTCGATCCCAAGGGTTACAAGGGACGCCAGGCGGTGAACGGCAACTTCACCAAGCTCACCTTCGCCCCCACCTTCAAGGCGCAGACAGCCGGATTCTTCGAGCGGCCCGAACTACGGGTGTTCGCCAGCTGGATGGACTGGTCCTCCGAGCTCGACAATTACGCCAGCGACGATGCCATGGGCCAGAGCAACTTCACCGCCGGTGGCGAGTGGAACTTTGGTGTGCAGATGGAAACCTGGTTCTAGTTCGTTATCCCGATCACAAAAATGGCAACCGGTGCCGAGATCTGTTGGTTGGCTAAAACGGTTTAGCTGATAATGCCAGCCAACAGAACAGAGTTCGGGTTTGACCGTGGATCCGATGCAGCAGTGGAGTAGCAAGGTGACGAATCGTGTGTGGGTAATGGGGGATGCGGTGGTGGACTTGATCCCGGAAGGGGCGTTGCACTACCTCAGGTGTCCGGGTGGCGCGCCCGCCAATGTGGCGGTTGGCGTGGCACGGCTGGGTGGCGATGCGGCCTTTATCGGCCGGGTCGGTGCCGATCCGTTCGGCCGCTTTATGGCCGAGACCCTGAGCGGGGAGGGGGTGGATATCGGTGCGCTGCGGCTCGATCCAGACCATCGCACCTCTACCGTGTTGGTGGCACTGGATGACGAGGGGGAGCGCAGCTTCACCTTTATGGTGCGCCCCAGTGCCGACCAGTTCCTCACCCCGGATGAGTTGCCCCGCTTCGATGCCGGTCAGTGGCTGCTCACCTGCTCCATCGCGCTCGCCAACGAACCGGTGCGCACCAGCTGCCTGCAGGCCATGGCGGCCATCAAGGCGGCAGGCGGGCGGGTCTGTTTCGACCCCAACCTGCGCCCCGAGGTGTGGGGTAACCCCGCCGAGATGCTGCCGCTGGTGCGTCAGGCCATTGCGCAAGCGAATGTGGTCAAGCTCTCCATCGAGGAGCTGCAACTGCTGAGCGGCGAGGATGAGCTGGTCTCCGGGCTTGCGACTCTCTCTGGCCCGGCGCTGGTGCTGGTGACCAGAGGGGCGGCCGGGGTGGTGGCTCGCCTTGATAGCGAGTTGCTGGAGTGGGTGGGGCAGAAAGTGACCCCGCTCGACACCACGGGGGCGGGGGATGCCTTCGTCGCCGGGCTGCTGGCGGCGCTGGCCGGGCGTTCGTCGCTGCCGACGCTGGCCGAGTTGCCCACCATTCTGGCGCAGGCTCACGGCTGCGGGGCGCTCGCCACCACCGCCAAGGGGGCGATGACGGCGCTGCCGACCCGCTCCGAACTGGATGCCTTTTTGCGATCAGACACAAGCGGCCGTTGAGCTGAGGCTAGAAGCCCGGCTCGACAGCCCCTACTCTCATGTGACAAGGGCCCGCCAGCGTGGCGGGTCATAAGAGGAAGAATATGAATATCAGTGCGATAGCCAAGGATCTGGTGCCCCTGCTCGGGGGCAAGGAGAATATCGTCAGCGCTGCCCACTGCGCCACCCGGCTGCGGTTGGTGCTGGCCGATGACAGCAAGGTAAACAAGGCCGCCATCGACAAGCTAGAGGGGGTTAAAGGGTGCTTTAGCAACGCGGGCCAAATTCAGGTTATCTTCGGCACCGGTCTGGTCAACAAGGTCTATGCGGAGTTTGTGGCGCTGACCGGTACCGGCACCGCCAGCAAGGCGGAGCTGACCGACATGGCGGTGGCCAAGCTCAACGTGGCCCAGCGGTTGGCGCGAACCCTCTCCAACATCTTCGTGCCGATCATTCCGGCCATCGTCGCCTCGGGTCTGCTGATGGGGCTGCTCGGCATGGTGCGCACCTACGGTTGGGTCAATGCCGACAGCGCCCTGTTTGTGATGCTCGACATGTTCAGCTCGGCTGCCTTTATCATACTGCCGATCCTCATCGGCTTTACGGCGGCGCGTGAGTTTGGCGGCAATCCGTACCTCGGGGCGACCCTTGGCGGCATCCTAACCCACCCAGCGTTGACCAACGCCTGGGGCGTGGCCGGTGGCTTCAAGACCATGGACTTCTTCGGGCTGGATGTGGCGATGATCGGCTATCAGGGCACCGTCTTCCCGGTACTGTTGGCGGTCTGGTTTATGTCCCATCTGGAGAAACAGCTGCGCAAGCGCATTCCGGACGCGCTGGATCTGATCCTCACGCCGTTTCTCACCGTCATCATCACCGGCTTCGTGGCGCTGCTCTTTATCGGCCCGGCGGGTCGGGTGTTGGGGGATGGCATCTCGTTCGGTCTGAGTGCCCTCTATGAGCAGGCGGGCTGGTTGGCGGGGCTGGTGTTTGGCGGCACTTACTCGCTTATCGTCATCACCGGCATCCATCACAGCTTCCACGCCATCGAGGCGGGGCTGCTGGCCAATCCGCAAATTGGCGTCAACTTCCTGCTGCCCATCTGGGCCATGGCCAACGTGGCACAGGGTGGGGCTTGCCTCGCGGTCTACTTCAAGACTCGTGATGTGAAGATCAAGGCCATTACCGTGCCGGCTGCCATGTCCTGCCTGCTGGGTATCACGGAAGCGGCCATCTTTGGCGTCAACCTGCGCTACATCAAACCCTTCCTCGCCGGTCTGTTTGGCGGGGCCTGCGGCGGCGCCTACGTGGTGGCGGCCAAGGTGGGGATGACGGCGGTAGGGCTGACCGGTATTCCCGGCATGGCCATCGTCCAGCCCATGAGCCTTATTCACTACATCATCGGGCTGGTGATCGCCTTTGGTGCCGCCTTCGCCGCTTCCTACCTGCTCAAGTACAAGGTGGAGTGATGAAGGAAAGCGATCTTCTCAACCAGATTGTCCGGTCGTTGCTGGCCGGACAGCTCAAGGCGGCGGCCGATCCCCATCGGCCCCGCTGGCATCTGGCAGCCCCGGTGGGGCTGCTTAACGATCCCAACGGCTTTATCGAGCACGACGGGCGCTACCACCTTTTCTACCAGTGGAACCCGCTTGGCTGCGAGCACCGCAACAAGAGCTGGGGGCACGTTATCTCCACCGACCTGCTGCATTGGCAGCACGAGCCGGTGGCGCTGTTGCCCACCGAAACCTATGAGAGCCACGGCTGCTATTCGGGCTCGGCGGTGAGCGACGAGCAGGGGCGTCTGACCCTTATCTACACCGGCAATGTCAAATACCCGGATGGCAGCCGCACCGCCTATCAGTGTCTGGCCCGCGCCGACGGTGAGGGTGGTTTTGCCAAGCTGGGGCCTGTGCTGGATCTGCCCGAAGGCTACAGCGGCCATGTGCGCGACCCCAAGGTGTGGCACGACGGCAAACAGTGGCTGATGGTGCTGGGAGCGCGCACCCTGGATGACAAGGGGGAAGTGCTGCTCTATCGTGGCGACACCCTGCAAAGCTGGCAGCTGGTGGGCCCCATCGCCGGTAGCGGGCGAGGGGGGCTGGGTGAGTTTGGCTATATGTGGGAGTGCCCGGATCTCTTCCCGCTGGGGGAGCGCCATGTGCTGATCAGCTGCCCGCAGGGGATTGCCCCGGTGGGTGAGGATTATCGCAACCTCTACCAGTGTGGCTGGCTGGCGGGTGACTTCGACGGCGAGCGCTTCGAGCACGGGGCTTTCCACGAGCTGGATCGGGGCTTCGAGTTCTATGCGCCGCAAACCACCCGAGACAGTCAGGGGCGCCGCCTCTTGTTCGGTTGGCTGGGGCTGCCGGAGGAGAACGAGATGAGCCAACCTACGGTCGCTCACGGTTGGATCCACCAGATGAGCTGCCCGCGGGAGTTGTTCTGGCAGGATGAGTGGCTCTGCCAGCGGCCGGTGGCGGAGCTTGCGGCGCTCAAGGGAGAACTGACCAGCTTCGAGGGGACACTTGGCGAGTTTCCGGGGCTGGCCATCGACTCGGCCTGGCTCGATCTGGATCTGTGCGGTGAGGGGAGCCTCTGGTTCGGTGCCGTGGCTGAGCTGGTGTGGCAGCCGGGGCGCCTCATCTTGCGGCGCCAGAACTGGCAGAGCGGAGCGTGGGAGACCCGCAGCAGCCCATGGGCTGGCGGGCGGATCACCGTGCTGTGCGATCGCTCCAGTCTGGAGTGTTTCATCGATGAGGGGCGTCACAGCCTGTCGGCGCGCTACTTCCCCGGGGAAAAGCCGCAACTTTCATCAGGTAACGGCGATGATGGCTGCAAAATTTGCCTCAATCACTGGCCGCTGTCGGCGTGCCTAGTACAATAGCCCGGTTCTAGTCAGCCGGGAGGCCAGGTGGAGAAGAAGAAACGGATCACGATTGCCCAGATCGCCGAACTGGCGGGGGTGTCCAAGGCGACCGCCAGTCTGGTGCTCAACGGGAAGAGTGCGGAGTACCGCATTGCCGACGATACCCGCAAGCGCATTCAGGCGGTGGCGGAGGAGTGTCACTACCTGCCGAGCTTTCATGCCCGCTCCCTGCGCGAGACCCGCAGTTACACCTGGGGGCTGGTGATCCCCGATCTCACCAATTTCGGTTTTGCCCGCATCGCCCGCGCCCTCGAGGCGCACTGCCGGGAGGCGGGCATCCAGCTGCTGATCGCCTGCTCCGAGGATGATCCCGCCCTTGAGCAGCGGGTGGTGGACAACCTCATCAGCCGTCAGGTGGACGGGCTGATTGTTGCCTCCAGCGGCCACAGCGATGACATCTATGCCCGCATCCACGACCGCCTGCCGGTGGTACAGCTCGACCGCCATATTGGCGAGTCGCGCCTGCCCATGGTGATCTCCGATGCCTGCAAGGCCACCGCCGAGCTGGTGCGGGATATGGCCAGCGAGTGCGGTGAGGATATCTACTACTTCGGCGGCCTGCTGGACCTCTCCCCCAGCCGTCACCGGCTGGCGGGCTATGAGCTGGGGCTCCATCGCGCCGGTTTTGAAGCCGATGCCGCCCGGGTGCGCCATCGTGACTACCAGCCGAGCTCCGGTTATCAGCTGATGGCCGAGTTGGTGGCCGAGCTGGGAGCGCCCCCCAAGGGGCTCTTTACCGCTTCCTTTACCCTGCTGGAAGGGGTACTGCGCTACCTCAACGAGGCAGGGCTGATGGAAACAGGCATGCGCCTGTGCACCTTCGACGATCACGACCTGCTCGACTGCATCCCCATGCGCATCGACTCGGTGGCGCAGGATTGTCCGGCGCTGGCCCTCGCCGCTTTCGAGCTGATGCAGCAACTGATAGCGGGCAGTCCTCCCGCACAGACCGCCCAGGTGATCACCCCCAAGGTGCGCTGGCGCAGTCGCCGCTAGCCACTCTTCGCCCATCCCATATGAGAAAGCCCCGCCATTGCTGGCGGGGCTTTTTGCCGTTGGTGGATGGAGCCATGACTCTGATCGACAACTCAATCCGTGGTGCTGGCGCGCCAGAACACCTGCTTGATATGGGGATGAATACCCAGTTTGCCCATCAGTGCGTCGAGCTCGTCGCCATCGATAGAGGTGGCGAGCAGCACCGCCGAGATCTCCAGATCCCGTTCGCCAAAGGGCTCGATGTCGAGCTCGCTCAGGGGGTAGTTGGCCTGCTCCAGCATCTCTTCGAGCCAGTGCAGCACCTCTTTCTGGTGCTCGCGCGGAGTGAGCGCCGTCACCTTGTAGGTCACCTCGGTGTCGAGATTATCTACCGGACGCCGGTTGATCTGATTGACCAGCGGCCGCAGCAGGGTATTGGCGGCGAGCACGAACAGGGCGCCCAGAATCGCTTCTATGGCGAGACCGGCACCACAGGCGGCACCGACGGCGGCCACCCCCCAGAGGGTGGCGGCGGTGTTGATGCCGCGGATATTGCCCGACTCGCGCATGATGACACCGGCGCCGAGAAAGCCGATGCCGGAGACGATATAGGCCACCACGTGCACTACGCTGTAGCTGCCGCCATGGAGGTCATAGATACGCTGGGCCAGATTGACAAACAGCGCGGCGCCCACGGCGACCAGCACGTTGGTACGCAGGCCGGCGGTACGCTGGCGGTACTGACGCTCCAGCCCGACCAGCGCCCCCAGTACGAATGCCAGCAGCAGGCTGGCGAGGGTATCGATCAGGGAGATCAGATCAAGTTGTTGCCACATTTTCATGGCCTGTTCCTTCTTGGTTGCCGATGGCCTTCGGGATGAGCGGGCTGTCAGATGGTGCTGGCATAACCCGGGCAGATGAGTGGACGCGCGTGGTGAAAGCCATCACAAAGGGGATGAGCACGCACGTCAAATGGGCCTGCCTCTCCCGTTTGCACGGAGAAGCAGGCACTTTTTCACTCGGATTGAACGGGGCTGGCAAGCCCCGAGGTTAACGGGTTGGCTCAGTTGAGCTGGGGATTGCCATCACTGCGTGGCCGCAACTCCCAGCGCACCGGATGTGCAACGCCCACCTGATGGACAAACTGCACCAGATAGCGGCGCTGGGGCGGTGTGCAGTGCACATTGAGCACCAGCTCCCGGCCCCCGCTGCGTCCCGGCCGCATCGACTGCATGGGTTGCAGGCCGGCGGGTTGCAGCGTGTGGTTCACCATCTCCAGCACCTGCTCCATATCGGCGCGATCCTCGCAGCGGATCTGCAGCCGGTAGTGGTGCTGGCGCTGTTTGCCGCGCAGCCAGAGTGGCAGCCAGCCACGACCCAGCTTGCTCAGCAGGGGATGAGCCTGTGTTGCCATCATCGGGTTGGCAACGGACTTGGTTGATACAAAACGCATAGCAGCCTCCTTGTGGGAAGCAGAAACTATGCAGGCATGACGGCCACGGCTTTTGGCCAATGGTCGCCAGACGTCAAGTGTAAAAAGAGAAGAGGGGAGTGGATTTCCGCTTCTCGCAGGGCTGCGAGCATGCGGCAGAGAAAGACCTGCGGCTAGCTCGCGACCTTGGTACCGGCTGACAGGGCCGGTCTACAACTGTCACTTGATGAGTTGCCCACTGATGGTCTCCGCTATTGATAAGAGGCTCGAATGATAGCCGAGCTGACGCAGAGGGTAAACCCCGAGCCAGTGGCGGAAACATCCTGAAACAAATTTGAGCTCTCACTTCGCCGCGACCGCTTGACGGCCGTTTGCGGTTGTCGAGCCGCCTTTATGCTGCTGGCCAGATCTTGCGCTGGAGCTTGCAGGGGCGGAATACCCCTACTTCGCCCAAGCCGCTTACTTAAACCCAAGTCGCCTCAGGATGATGGCTGCCGGGCAGAAACCGGTGAAGGCGCTCTGGATCAGGTTGACCCCGACAAAGGCGCTCAACCAGACAAAGCCCGGATGTACCCAGGCGGTAAGGATCAGCGAAAGCAGCAACATGCAACCCGCGACGATTCTGACTCCGTTATCTACTGTCATAACCTTTCTCCCTATCTATTTTAGATGTTGCTAATTTAGTGTTGTTTTATACAATAGAACAAATATCAGCAATTGCTAATTTACTTCTATGAGCCAATTCGACGAGATGAACAGACATGCGACAGCCGCCGCCTCCCTGCTCAAGGCGTTGGCTCACCCTGAACGCCTGATGGTGCTCTGCCAGCTGGTGGAGGGGGAGAAGGGAGTCGGGGAGTTGCTGGCCCACAGCCAGCTGGGGCAGTCGGCCTTCTCCCAGCAATTGTCGGTGTTGAAGCGCTACGGCTTGATCCGTTCGCGCAAGGTCTCCCAGCAGATCTACTACTCGCTGGTGAGCGAGGCGGCCGCCGATGTGCTGGGGGCGTTGCAAACCCATTTTTGTCGCTCAGAAAATAAGGAATCTTGATGATGGAAAGCCAATGGCTGCTCTCTTTGGGCGGTGGCATGCTGGCGGGGCTGTCGGCCCTGATCCTGATGTTGTTCAACGGCAGGGTGGCCGGGATCAGCGGCATTCTGGCCGGTGCGCTGCAACACCGTGCACCGTGGCGGGTGCTGTTTCTGCTGGGGCTCGGGGCGGGCGCCTGGTTGGCGCTGACTCTGGGTTGGGCCACCATGCCCGCATTCACCACCTTGCCCGGCTGGCTTGTAGTGCTGCTGGCCGGTCTGCTGGTCGGCATCGGTACCCGTCTTGGCAATGGCTGCACCAGCGGCCACGGCATCTGTGGCATGGGGCGGCTCTCCCTGCGCTCCATCGTCGCCACCCTCACCTTTATGGCGGCTGGCTTTATCACCGTCTTCGTCACTCATCATCTGCTGTAAGGGGCTGATTGCCATGAAGTTGCTGACAAGTTTGTTTGCGGGTGTGTTGTTCGGACTGGGGATGGCCATCTCCGGCATGATGGATCCCGCCCGGGTCACCGGTTTTCTCGATCTGGCCGGGGCCTGGGATCCCAGCCTCGCCTTTGTGATGGGGGGCGCCCTGCTGGTCTTTATGCCGGGTTACTTTCTGCTGGTGAAACCCCGTCGCCAGAGTGTGCTGGGGGAGCCCATCGCTGCCGTACCGGCCCCCAGGCTGGATCGCCGGCTGATCGGCGGGGCGGCGCTGTTTGGCATCGGCTGGGGATTGGTGGGCATCTGCCCGGGGCCTGCTCTGAGTCTCATTTCCAGCGGGCAGCCCATGATAATGTTGTTTATAGCGGCCATGGTGGCCGGGATTTTGCTTGTTGATCGGGTCTTGGTAAAGGTGCGGGAGAAGCGCTGCCACCCCCGCTCTGCCTGAATGGATTGCCCCTGGTGTCGGGGAAGGAGAAATATCATGGAACAGATCCGCTTGCTGGGTGCCGCCATGCTGGCCGTGACCTCCGCTCTTGTCTCTCCGATGACATGGTCTGCCGAGGCGAATGGTGATGCCACCGTGACTCTGGTTCCCCGTCAGGTGACCGACTGGCTGACGCTGGATGGCACTGTCAGTGCCATCAATCAGGGGACGGTGGCGGCCCAGACCAGCGGCCGGGTCTCCCGCATGCTGGTGGATGTGAACGATCAGGTGCAGGCGGGACAGCCGCTGCTCGAGATCAGCGGCAAGGAGCAGTTTGCCGCCGTCACGGGGGCCGAGGCGCGACTGGCCAGAGCCAAGGCCCAGCAGGTGGAGGCAGAGCGCCAGCTTGCCCGTTTTCAGGCGCTGATTACCAAAGGGGTGATCACCCGCGCCCAGCTCGACAGTGCCCAGGCGACTGATCGCGCCGCCCGCGCCGAGGTCAATGCGGCCGATGCGGCCCTCACTCAGGCCCGCGAGGCCTACGGCTATACCCGCATTCTGGCCCCCTACGCCGGGGTGGTGACCAAGCGGTTGGTGGAGCTGGGGGAGACAGTTGCCCCCGGCACCCCGCTGCTCTCCGGCTTCTCCCTTGATGCGCTGCGGGTGGAGGTAGATCTGCCCCAATCTGCGCTCGCCCTCGCCAGTCAGCCAGCGGATGTGCAGGTGCTGCTGCCCGATGGCAAGCCTGTTACCCCGATCAAATTAACCCGCTTCAACTATGCCGACAGCCAGAGCCATACCTTCAGGTTGCGCCTCGACTTGCCGCCGCAAACCACCGGGGTATTGCCCGGCATGTGGCTCAAGGTGCAGCTCAAACAGGGTGAACGTCAGGTGCTGCAAGTACCGGATCGCGCTCTGCTGCGGCAAGGGGAGTTCAACGGCGTCTATCTGCAGCAGCCCGCTGGCTGGGCACTGACGCCGGTGCGGGTAGGCCATTGCTTTGAAGGGCAGTGCGAGATCCTGGCCGGGCTGCAAGCCGGTGACAAGCTGGCCCCCGATGGCTGGGCGCAGCAGCAGGAGGTGGCCCATGAGTAGCGAGCTGAACGGCAGCAAGGAGAGGATGGGGCCTGCCGGTCGGCTGGCGGCGCTGTTTCAGGGCTCGGCCATCACCCCGCTGCTGGCGCTAGTGGGGCTGTTGCTCGGCCTGTTTGCTGTGCTGGTGACCCCCAAGGAGGAGGAGCCGCAGATTGATGTCACCTTCGCCGATGTTTATATCCCTTTCCCGGGAGCCACTCCGGCAGAGGTGGAGTCTCTCGTCACTACCCCTGCCGAGCAGGTGGTCTCCCAGATAAAGGGAATTGATACCCTCTACTCTTTTTCCCAACCCGATGGCGCCCTGCTGGTGGTGGTGTTCAAGGTAGGGGTAAGCCGCGAGCAGGCCATCGTCGATCTCAACAACCAGCTCGACTCCCACCGTGACTGGTTGCCACAGGGGATCGGGGTCGGCCAGCCGCTGGTGAAACCCCGGGGGATCGACGATGTCCCCATCGTCAGTTTGACCTTATGGAGCAAAGAGGGGGGCAAGCAACTGGGGGCTCCCGAGCTGACCCGGGTCGCCCATGAGCTGGAAACCGAACTCAAGCGCATTCCCGGTACCCGCAATATCTACACGCTGGGCAGCCAGAGTGCCGTGTTGCGGGTGATGCCGGATCCGGCGGCCCTCAGCGCCCACGGCATCAGCTGGGGCGAGCTGAACCAGCGGCTGGCGGCCGCCAATCAGGTGGGCCCGACACAGGCCATCGAGCAAGATAACCGGGAGATCAAGGTGCAGGTGGGGCAGTTCCTGCAAAGCGAGCAGGAGGCCAGCGAGCTGGTGGTGGGGCTGCACGACGGCAAGCCGGTCTATCTGGGGGATGTGGCCAAGGTCTCTCTGGGTCAGGAGACCCCGACCAAGCGCAGCTGGATGGGGCAGGGGCTGGTCAGTTATCCGGCGGTGACCCTGGCCATTGGCAAGCAGCCGGGCCAGAACGCGGTCGAGGTGGCCAAGCGGGTGGAGGCGCGGGTGGAGAGTCTCAAGAATCGGCTTATCCCTGCCGGGGTCGAGGTGACGGTGACCCGTGACTACGGCGTCACCGCCGAGACAAAATCCAACACCCTGATCGGCAAGCTGATTTTTGCCACCACGGCGGTGGTGCTGCTGGTGCTGGTGAGCATGGGCTGGCGCGAGGCGCTGGTGGTAGGCGTTGCCATCGTCATCACCCTGGCACTGACCCTGTTCGCCTCTTGGGCATGGGGCTTTACCCTCAACCGGGTATCGCTGTTTGCGCTGATCTTCTCCATCGGCATTCTGGTGGATGACGCCATCGTGGTGGTGGAGAACATCCACCGCCATCGCGGTTTGGGTAAGGGGTCGCTCAAGGAGCTTATTCCGGGGGCGGTGGACGAGGTGGGGGGACCGACCATACTGGCGACCCTGACCGTGATCGCGGCCCTGCTGCCGATGGCCTTTGTCAGCGGCCTGATGGGCCCCTACATGAGCCCCATCCCCATCAATGCCAGCATGGGGATGCTCATCTCCCTGCTGGTGGCCTTTATCTTCTCCCCCTGGCTGGCGAGCCATTTGCTCAAGGATTCGGTGCACGGTACCGACGGCGAGGCCAAGGCCGGCCTCTTCCAGCGGTTGATGACCCCTTTCCTGATTGGCGCTGGCGCCAGGAGAGCGAGACACAAACTCTGGCTGGTCATCCTGCTGCTGGTGGCGGGCGCCGCCGCCATGCCCATGGTGCAGTGGGTCGTGCTCAAGATGCTCCCCTTCGACAACAAGTCGGAATTCCAGCTGGTACTCGACATGCCGGAGGGGGCGACTCTGGAGCAGACCGAGCGCACTCTGCTGGCGGTCGGGCGGGAGCTCGCCAGGGTGCCCGAGGTGAAGGATTACCAGATCTACGCCGGTACCGCGGCCCCCATCAACTTCAACGGGCTGGTGCGCCACTACTTTATCCGCAGCGGTGCCAACGTGGGGGATATTCAGGTCAATCTGGTGGACAAGCATGATCGCTATCGCAGCAGTCACCAGATCGCACAATCGGTGCGGGCACCGCTGCAGGCCATCGCCAGCGCGGTGGGGGGCAATCTCAAGGTGGTAGAGGTGCCGCCCGGCCCGCCGGTCTGGTCACCCATCGTTGCCGAAATTTATGGCCCGACTCAGGCCGCCCGTGAGGCAGCCGCTCGCGCCGTACAGGCCCGCTTTGTAGCCACCGCGGATCTGGTGGATGTGGATATCTATCTGACCGACCCGCAGCCCAAGTGGCGGCTGGTGGTGGATCGCAGCAAGGCGGCCCTGCTCGGGGTCGATCTCGGGGATCTGGTGAACACCCTCAATGGCGGGGTGGGTTATCAGGATGCCAGCTGGCTGCAGGGGCACGGCGCCAAGTATCCGGTGCCGATCCGCATCGAGCTGGCTCCCGGTGACAAACGGGATCTGGCGGGTGTGCTGGCCCTCAAGGTGCGCAGCCAGAGCGGCCAGCTGGTGCGGGTCTCCGAGCTGGTGAGTCGCCGTGATGAGGTGGCCCCCGGCTATATCATGCACAAGAACATGCAGCCCATGGTGATGGTGGTGGCCGACATGGGCGGCCATACCGACAGTCCGCTCTACGGCATGTTTGCCGCCGGTGCCGACATCGACCAGCCCCAATATTACGTGCAGCAGCCCGACAAGTTGGGAGAGGTGGCGCTGTTGTGGGACGGTGAGTGGAAGATCACCTACGAGACCTTCCGCGACATGGGGTTAGCCTACGGGGTGGGGATGATCCTCATCTACCTGCTGGTGGTGGCCCAGTTCCGCTCCTATCTGGTGCCGTTCATCATCATGGCCCCCATTCCGCTCACCCTCATCGGGGTGATGCCGGGCCACGCCCTGCTGGGGGCCCAGTTTACCGCCACCTCGATGATCGGGATGATTGCGCTGGCCGGGATCATCGTGCGCAACAGCATCCTGCTTGTGGACTTTATCGAGCAGCAGCGGGCGAGTGGCATGGCGTTCGAGCAGGCGGTGATCGAAGCGGCGCAGGTGCGGGCCAAACCCATCATGCTGACGGCGCTGGCGGCGATGATCGGGGCTCTGTTTATCCTCGATGATCCCATCTTCAACGGACTGGCCATCAGCCTGATTTTCGGGATCCTGGTCTCCACCTTGCTCACTCTGGTGGTGATCCCGCTGCTCTACTATAGCCTGATGTCGCGCCGTGGAGTAGTGAGCACGGCAGACGAGCCGGGCGCACAATGACAGAAGGGCCACCTGGGTGGCCCTTCTCGTTTCACACGTTCAGGTGGCCGGGGCGCTGAGTCAGCGTCCCTTCAGCAGTGGAAAGTAGCGCCGGTCAGCCTGACTCATATGGCCGACGACCAGCTCCTGAATGATGAAGTTGAGCAGTTCGTCGTTGCCGAGGGTGCCTGCGCGGGCGGCGTTCATCAGCTGTGCCGCTTTTTGCAGCAGTTGCTGATGGTCCTGACGGTGGGTTTCTAGCTCGGCGTAATCGAGCTCGGCCAGCAGGCTCTCCTCGAAGGTGAAGTGGTGGTGCGCCATCTCGAACAGGTTCTCCAGACTCTCCAGATAGAGGGCGGGATGAGCCTCGTGATCCTTCATCCGCTCCAGCAGCCGGTTGGTGAGCACAAAGAGCTGGCGATGTTCGGCATCAATGCGGGGATGGCCGCACTCGTGGCTGCCTTGCCACACCAGCGAGCCCTGCGCGGGGTCGAGCCCGGCGGTATAGAGGCAGACCCGGCCACGGCCGCGGTTTTTCGCCTGATACATAGCCTGGTCCGCGTGGTGCATCAGGGTTTTGGCATCCTCGCCGTGCTCCGGATAGAGAGCAATCCCGATACTGCTGGAGATGCGCAGCTCCTGCTCGTCGTTCATCCTGAAGGGATGGCGCAGGCTGTGATGGAGGTGGTCGGCGATGGTCAGCGCCTCGTCGCTGGTGTCGGGCAGCAGGATAACAAATTCATCGCCGCCAAGGCGTGCCACCAGATCATGCTCCCGCACGCAGTAACGCATCCGTTTGGCCACCATATTGAGCAGCACATCGCCGGTCTCGTGGCCGAAAGTGTCGTTGATCGGCTTGAAGTGATCGAGATCGATGAACATCAGTGCCAATGGCTGGTCGGCGTTGTGCTCCAGCGCCTCTTTCAGCCGTTGCTGCAGCAGGCGGCGGTTGGGTAGACCGGTCAGGGGATCGTAGAAGGCGAGGCGGCGCATCATCTCCTCGCGGGCCGCCCGCTCGGTGATGTCGCGGGTTACCCCCAGAATGGCCTCCGGTTCCCCCTGCTCGTTGCCATGCAGGGTGGTGATGGTCTCGGTGGCGACCAGATGGCCATCCTTGTGGCGCAGATCGGTGCGAATGACGCTGCGGGTCTGCTCATGTTCACCGCGATACCAGGCGGCGAGGGTGGCGGTGATCTCCTCCTTGAGTTTTATGCGTGCGGCATCGGGCAGCAGCTTCTTGAACGGCAGGGCGAACAGCTCGCTCGCGTTGTAACCGCTCAGCGGCTGGATGGCTGGGCTGATGTAGCGAAAGCGCAGGCTGGCGGTATCCATGGTCCAGATCACGTCGGCGCTGTTCTCCGCCACGAAGCGGTAGTGCTGCTCGCTCTGGGCCAGCTCGCGGGTGAGGCGCTGGCGGTCGCGCGACTCCTGACGCAGACGCAGGTAGAGGTGGAGGAAGATGCCGAGCAGGATCAACAGGGTAAAGGTGATCAGCATGGCGATGGCCACGCTCTTGTCGAGCAGCTGCCGCTGCTGGCGCAGCCGCTCCTGGGCCGGATTGTAGAGAAAGCGATCGAGGCTGATGTCGGAGGCGAGCAGGCCCGCCTCCCGATAGATATTGGCGATCTGCTGCCAGCGCTCCGGCTGCATGTATCCCGGCTCGACAAAGTCGGGCTGCATCAGCGAGCGGGTCTCGCGCGCTTCAAAGGTGAGTTGCTCCCGTCCAGCCCCGCTAGGGTAGTGCTCCATGATCCAGTCGATCATCTCCTCCGGATTATCCATGGCATAGCGCCAGCCGCGCAGGCTCGCCTGACGAAAGGCAAAGACCCGGCCGGGGCGGGTCGCCAGCTCCCGTTCGGAGGTAAAGAGGTTGTCGGCGTAAAAGTCGTTGTTGGCGCTGCGGGGACTGAAGACCCGATAGGGGATCTCCTTTTGCTGCAGGTAGAAGGGCTCCGTGGTGCTATAGGCACTGATGGCATCCACCTTGCCTGAGAGCAGCGCCTCGACGCCGTTGTCGTAGGGGAGGACCTGCCACGTCCGGGCGGGAATATGTTTGCTGAGATAGGTGAGCAGCTCGCCGGAGCCGGGTTCCAGCATCAGCCGCTTGCCGGCGAGATCGGCGGCATTGCGGATATCGGGGCGATCGAGCGTCAGCAGCAGCAGGGGAGAGTGCTGCAACATGGCTGCCAGCACCACCACCGGCTTGCCGGCGGCGCGGGCCAGCAGCAAGTCACTGCCGCTGATGCCAAACTGCGCCTGACCACTGGTCACTGCGTTGACCACATCGGTGCGGGGCGTGGCTTCGCGCAGGGTGACGTTGAGCCCGGCTTCTCGGTAGTAGCCCTTGGCGATGGCGGCGTAGTAACCGGCAAACTGGAACTGATGCTGCCAAGAGAGCTGGAGTGTGACTTGCTCTTCGGCCTTCAGCGGCACGCTTGCAAGCGCAGAGAACATCCAGCTGGCCAGCATGGGCAGGAACCAGAGCGTACAGCGTGGGGAGGGTTCGAGCTCCGTCATACAGGGTGTCTCTCGGGAGGCGGTATCAGAGCTAGAGTCAAACAATTTTTTGTAACCTGCAATAGGGGAAAAAGGCTAGCGGAGCAGGGCAGTAGCGGTATAAGAATTTGTTTTTGTGTTTTTCATCACACTAATTGCCTGCGAACTCTGTTTTCACAACTTGCCTGCCCCGTCCCGGAGTCATATGGCTTGCGAAAATGGCTGCATTTTAGCCATTATCATGCCGTTTTTTCCTCCTAATCTTCGTTTAAATTGCCGCTTTTTGTCGGGAAAGCGTCAGCCTGTGTCGTCATATCACGCGATACTTCTGCGATGTTTTCTACATGAGGGAAATATGTATTCCGGTTGTTTGTTGATGGTTAAATCAGCCTCGTCGCCCGGTTGGCGAGCTCTGGTGTTATGATGTTCCCCCCTGTTCCGGATAAGGCTGTTTCATGTCCCGCTTGCGTCTGCTTGTCTCCGATTCTCACGACCCCCTCTTCAACCTCGCTGTCGAGGAGTGCATCTTCCGCCAGATGGATCCCCGTCAACGGGTGCTGTTCCTCTGGCGCAACGCCAATACCGTGGTGATTGGCCGTGCCCAGAACCCGTGGAAGGAGTGCAATACCCGCCGCATGGAAGAGGACGGGGTGACGCTGGCTCGCCGCAGCAGCGGTGGTGGCGCCGTGTTTCACGACCTTGGCAACAGTTGCTTCACCTTCATGGCGGGCAAGCCGGAGTATGACAAGAGCGTCTCCACCGCTATCGTGCTGGACGGGCTCAAGCGACTGGGGATTGAGGCCTTTGCCTCCGGTCGCAACGACCTGCTGGTGGCGACCCCGGACGGGGAGCGCAAGGTATCGGGGTCGGCTTACAGGGAGACCCAGGATCGCGGGTTTCACCACGGCACCCTGCTACTGGACGCTGATCTCGGTCGACTCGCCAACTACCTCAACCCCGACCCCAAGAAGCTGGCGGCCAAGGGGATCAGCTCGGTACGCGGTCGGGTGGCCAATCTGTGCGAACTGCTGCCGGGGATTGACCACCATCAGGTGAGCGACGCGCTGGCTGCCGCCTTTTTTGAACACTATGGCGAGCGGGTGCAGCCCGAGCACATCTCCCCGGAGCAGATGCCCGATCTGCCCGGTTTTGCCGAGACCTTCGCTCGCCAGCGCAGCTGGGAGTGGAACTTTGGCCACGCGCCCGCCTTCACTCATCTGCTGGAAGAGCGCTTTGGCTGGGGCGGGGTGGAGCTGCATTTTGATGTGGAGAAGGGGAGCATAGTGCGGGCGCAGATTTTCAGTGACACCCTGGATCCGGCACCCTTCGATCGGCTGGCCCAACTGCTGGTGAGTTGTCCCTATCGCTCTGATGCGATCGCCAGCTGTTTGCAAGGGTGGCAGGGGGAGTTCCCGGCCAGTCGCGAGGCGTTGAGCGAGTTTGCCGACTGGCTGCTGGCGGCGCTGCGCTGAAGGCACAACTGCTGAAGTGATCGGGATCACGAAATATAAAGAGGCGCATAAAAAGCGCCTTTTTTCTGCCCCTTGCCATGGCTAAAACATAACAAAAAGTATGGCAGACCATTAGTTATTGTCTCTGTTGATGCACCAGACCCGGGAGTATAAGGGCCGCACATTTGCTGTACTAATGGTATAAAAATGAGTGACTTAGTTTACCTTCAAGACCAAGGCGTCAACGCCGTCTCCCCCCTGTTTGCCAACCGGTTTGCCAGCGTTAAAGCCAATTTTTTCTCACGTAATCCCGATCTCTGGCCGGTGTTTCGCGAGCCCGGATTCGCCTCCCTCAATGAATTTCGGGCCCGTGGCCTGGCTCCCGATGCCCGTTTGAATGCCTGGCCAGATGGCCGCGCCCGCCTGGCCGATCTCTGCGAGACCATGCCGGTGCCCGCCACCATGCGCACTCCGGGCGAGCCGATGGCCGAGCTGCTGTTTGCCGCCGCGCTGTCGAAGGATTGGGAGAACCCCTCCAGCGTCGAGAATGTCATCACCATGTCGGCGGATCCCGCTATCTATGGCGCCCAGATGGGTATTCTGGCCAACCCCAATCTGGTTTACTCCGAATATGCCGGAGTGGCTGAGGAGCTGGAGAAGAAGGTGGTGCGCCAGATTGCGCTGCTGGCGGGTTATGACCCGGCTCGCGCCACCGGCATCTTCACCCAGGGGGGGACCTTTTGTAACCTCTACGGCTATCTGCTTGGCATTCGCAAAAGCTTGCCGGAAGCCAAGCACAAGGGACTTGGCCACTATCAGGATTACCGCATCATCAACTCCCAGGGCGGTCACTACTCCAACATCACCAACCTCTCCCTGCTCGGGGTCGACATCGAGAACAAGACCATCCGCATTCAGGTCGGCGAGAACAACGACATCGATCTCGACCACCTCGAACGCACCCTGACCGCCTGTTTTGCCCTGAAACACGTGGTGCCCGCCATCATGCTCACCATGGGTACCACCGACACCTTCGGGGTGGATCAGGTGAAACCCGTGTTCGAGCTGCGCAATCGCCTCTGCGAGCAGTTCGAGGTGGCGGTCAAACCACATATCCACGTCGATGCCGCCATCGGCTGGTCGATGATCTTCTTCCTCGATTACGACTTTGCCGCCAACCCGCTTGGCATCAATGCCGCGACCCTGGCCGGGATCGAACGCAACGTGGCACGCTTTGCCGAGCTCAAATATGCCGACTCCTTTACCGTCGACTTCCAGAAGTGGGGCTATGTGCCCTACACCTCCAGTCTGGTGATGATCAAGGAGCAGGATGACCTCAAGGCGATGGAGAACGACCCGGAGAACTTCTCCTACTTCGAGCGGGACATTCAGGGTCAGACCCACCTGCAATCCACCATCGAGTGCTCCCGCGGCGCGAGCGGCCTGTTCGGTGCCTATGCGGCGCTCAACTACATGGGAGTGGAGGGGTATCGCATCGTGCTGGCCCACTGCCTGCAAAATGCCAACTACTTCCGCTATCGCCTGAGTCAGCTTGGCAACGTCAAGCTGGTGGCGCAGGAGAATCAGGGGCCGAGCGTCGGCTTCAAGATCTACAACCCCGAGTGGGTGAGCGATCCGGAGGCCGAGTTCGCCTTCGAGCTGGCCCGCTCCAGCGATCCTGCCTACAAGGCGCGGCTGCAGCGCAATACCGACTATCACCGCAGCCTGTTCAAGGGGCGCGGCAAGGTGGGGCTCTACACCAACTGGGTGGAGGCGGTGGCCCACTCCGACTATGACGCCCGCGGCAAATACTCCTACATCGCCGGGGAGAAGGCGGTCTTTATGAATCCGGCCTGCACCCGCGAGCAGATCGACGCCTTTATCGACCATATTCGCGGTTAACGGCTGTGGGATCTAGAGCTGACGGGCCTTGAGTCGATATCAGACAGGCCGGCATCAAAAGGGCAAGCCGATCGGCTTGCCCTTTTTGTTGATGAGTGGTCGGGATGACTCGTTCAGAGGTGCAGCAGCTGCTCGTTCTCGACAATCTCGCTTCCGGCGGGTTGCCGGGAGAGGGTAATCATGGCGTGGGCCACCTGACTGGCCTCGATGGCGCGCCAGCGGGCGAGCTTGCCAACCAGCAGCGGCCGAAACAGCGGGTAGATGGTCTGAAAGATCTGCTCCGAGCGGCGCGGCGGTTGCCTATCCCCCAGTAGCATGGCGGGGCGCACGATGGCGAGCCGCGGCCAGGATTGGGCCTGCAGGGCCTGTTCCATCTCCCCCTTGGTACGTGGATAGAGGGCCGGTGAGCGGGCACTGGCCCCCATGCTCGAGACCACGATAAGGCGCTGACAGCCGTGGCGGCGGGCCAGTTCGGCAAAGGCGATCACATAGTCGAGATCGACCCGGCGAAACGCCTCGGCTGAACCGGCCTCCTTGCGGGTGGTGCCGAGGGCGCAGAAGGCGATATCCACCGGTCGGGGCAGGGTGACGCTGGCCAGATCATCAAAATCGACCGGCAGCCAGTGGTGCGCCTCCTTGCCCGGCTTGCGACAGAGCAGGGTCAGCTCGTGTTCGGCGGGCAACTGTTTGATCAGCTCGCGGCCAATCAGGCCGCTGGCTCCGGCAATCAGGATCCGGCTCATGATTCTCTTCCTGTGTCGCTCCGGTAGGAAGTGTCAGCATCGGGCAAATGGCTGCTCTCTGCAATCTGCACTTGTTTGCCGGGGGATAAAACAAAACCGGCGCGAGGCCGGTTTTGCGAGATATCAGAGCGGGGTGTGGAATGCCGCTGGCAGCGGGAAATCACCCGTTACCGTGGTGAGCCTGTCGTTGGCGAAGGTGACGGTGAGCTCTTTGCGCTCCTTGTCGCCGTGGCCCGGCTGGAATTCATAGAGGTAGTACCAGGTGTTGGGGTCAAAGCCGTCACGCAGCATGGGGGTCCCCAGTACATAGCTGACCTGCTCGCGGGTCATCCCCTGGCGCAGTTTGTCGACCTGTTTTTGTTCCACATAGTTGCCTTGGGGAATATCGATACGATAGACCAGGCTGCAACCGGAGAGGGTGAGGGCGGTCAGGGCCGCGGCAATCAGGTGTTTCATCCGCATAACGAGTTCAGATCATCCATACAGTCTTTTTTGGCTCGGCAAATCATACCGACTCCCTCCACGGAAGTAAAAAGCCATTGATCCATCAGCCAATAAAAAGGGCCGCACTGCGACCCTTTCTGGCAATCCGGCAGCCGTTACATGGCGGCGCGGAAGATGGCGACGATCTCTTCGTGGCTCGCCTGTTTCGGGTTGGTGAAGCCGCAGGCATCTTTCAGGGCGTTGCTGGCCAGGGTATCGAAGTCATCGGCCTTGACGCCGAGCTGCTCCAGACCGGCGGGGATCTTCACATCCAGCGCCAGCTGCTTGATGGCGGCAATGGCCGCGGCAGCGCCCTGCTCGTCGCTCATGGCGCTCACGTCAACACCCATGTAGCGGGCCACATCCTTCAGACGAGCTGCGCTCACCTGGGCGTTGAACGCCTGAACGTGGGGCAGCAGCACGGCGTTGCAGACGCCATGGGGCAGGTCATAGAAGCCGCCCAGCTGGTGGGCCATGGCGTGCACGTAGCCCAGGCTTGCGTTGTTGAAGGCCATGCCGGCCAGGAACTGGGCATAGGCCATCTGCTCGCGGGCATGCAGGTCATCGCCGTGGTTGACGGCGGTGCGCAGGTGCTTGGCGATCAGCTCGATGGCCATCACGGCGCTGGCATCGGTCACCGGGGTGGCGATGGTGGAGACATAGGCCTCGATGGCATGGGTCAGGGCATCCATACCGGTGGCGGCGGTCAGACCGGCCGGCTTGGCCAACATCAGTTCGGGATCGTTGACCGACATCAGCGGAGTAACGTGCTTGTCGATGATGGCCATTTTCACGTGGCGCGCTTCGTCGGTGATGATGCAGAAGCGGGTCATCTCGGAGGCGGTACCGGCGGTGGTGTTGATGGCGATAAGCGGCAGTTGCGGCTTGGCGGAGCGATCCACCCCTTCGTAATCCTTGATGTTGCCACCGTTGGCGGCCACCAGCGCGATGCCCTTGGCACAGTCGTGGGGCGAGCCGCCACCCAGCGAGATGACGCAGTCGCAGCCGTTGGCCTTGATCATTGCCAGACCCGCTTCGACGTTGCTGGTGGTGGGGTTGGGTTTGGTCTCATCGAAAACTGCGCTTTCAATGCCATGTTCAGCCAGCAGGGTGGTGAGCTTGGCGACCACGCCGATCTGGTTGAGAATTTTGTCGGTGACGATCAGCGCCTTGCGGTAGCCGTAACCCTTGATATCGGCGGCAGCCTCTTGCAGGCAGCCGGCACCCATCAGGTTGATTGCAGGAATATAGAACTTGAATGTAGCCATGATGGACTCCCTATAGTTAGCCATTAAGTGGTAATTGGCTGCCACGTTACCATCTTGCGGGGGATGCAAAAGCATCTGTTTTGCAACTTTACGGGGGCGATCACGGGACATTAATTAAGCGTTGAACCGGGCTTGACTTTCCCTGTTACATCCCGATTTCATGAAAAACGTTTTTCAATTAATTCATCAGGTTAGAAAACGTTTTGCCTGCTCTTTGATGTTGTCAATGCGTGGAAGTGTGAGGCGCTTCAAGGAATTGGAAAGCGCTTTCGACCATAGTTGGCGCCTCCCCGAAGAGGGGGGTAAAGGCTTGAAAGTATCATAAAGAATCATCTTAATTTGCGTCCTGACCATGCTGGCAGGGGGCAACCAGGAGTCCAATATGTCTGATGTATTTCACTTGGGTTTGAAGAAAGCGGATCTGCAAGGCGCCACCCTGGCGATCGTCCCCGGTGACCCCGAGCGTGTAAAGCGTATCGCAGAGCTGTTGGATAACCCGGTACACCTGGCCAGCCATCGTGAATTCACTACCTGGCGTGGCGAGATGGACGGCAAGGCCGTGATCATCTGCTCTACCGGTATCGGTGGCCCGTCCACCTCCATCGCAGTAGAAGAGCTGGCCCAGCTGGGTATCCGCACCTTCCTGCGCATCGGCACCACCGGCGCCATCCAGCCGCACCTGAACGTGGGTGACGTGATCGTGACCACCGGCTCCGTGCGCCTCGACGGTGCCAGCCTGCACTTCGCACCGATGGAGTTCCCGGCTGTTGCCGACTTCGACTGCACCACCGCGCTGGTCAACACCGCCAAAGAGATGGGCTCCAAGCTGCACATCGGTGTAACTGCCTCCTCCGACACCTTCTACCCGGGTCAGGAGCGTTACGATACCGTATCCGGCCGCGTCGTGAGCCGTTTCCAGGGTTCCATGAAAGAGTGGCAAGCCATGGGCGTGCTGAACTATGAGATGGAGTCTGCAACCCTGCTGACCATGTGCTCCAGCCAGGGTCTGCGTGCCGGTATGGTGGCTGGCGTTATCGTCAACCGTACCCAGCAAGAGATCCCGAACGCCGAGACCATGGCGAAGACCGAATCTGATGCCATCAAGATCGTACTGGGCGCTGCCCGCAAGCTGATCTGATAGCACCACAAAGAGTGGGGGGTGGGGGCCGTTGCGAAAGCGCGGCCCCTATCTTTATCCGCCGTTTACCGCTTTTCCTCTCCCGTCACGCCTTCCACTGCTCCCGTCGCACTCGCGCTGGGTGTCTCTACCGATTGCCTCTAAAACGCAGGCGCGCAGCGGATCTGCATCGGCTTGCCGCTCACCGGATGAGCAAAATCCAGCTCGCTGGCATGGAGCATCAGCCGCGGCGCTTGTTCGCAGCCGGGCGGCAGCAGGCCACCATAGAGATCGCAACCGAGGATGGGGTGGCCCAGCAGCTGGCTGTGGATGCGCAGCTGATGGGTGCGGCCGGTCTCCGGCACCAGTCGTACCCGGGTCAAAGGCACGGTTTGTCCCTGCATTTGCTGCGCCAGCCGTTCAACCACCTGATAGCGGGAGCGGGCGGGTTTGCCACTGGCGGCGCAGATCTTCATCAGCGGAAAGAGGGCCGGATCCTTGGCGATGGGGGCGTCGATAACCCCTTCGTCGTCAATCAGATGGCCACACAGCAGGGCGCTGTAGGCCTTGCTCACCGCCCGCTGGCTGAACTGCTGGCAGAGCAGGGCATTGATGGTCTTGTTTTTGGCCACCACCATGAGACCTGAGGTACCAAAATCGAGGCGGTGCACCAGGGTGCAGCCGGGGTAATCCTGCACCAGTCGATAATGCACCGAGTCGAGGTTCTGCGGATTTTTGCCCGAGAGGCTCAGCAGGCCGCTTGGCTTGTTGATGAGCAGCAGGTGTTCATCCTCGAACAGGATCTCGATGGCGCCCTTGCAGGGTGGGGCGATAAAGGTGTCGACGATAACGGACATAGGGGGCACGGGTAGAAAACGGGGGGCCATCATACCCAAGTGGCAGGTAAGGCGCGAATCGGCGTAGCGGATACGCTCGCCACACCATCCCCTCATTGCGGCCTGCTGCTGGCCGGCTGTGACAGTACGAAGGTAACTGATTGAAAAAAATCAGGAACCGTTTTGTGACCCCCTCCCGAGTTCAGCCGCCGGGAGCTTGCTAAGGTAGGGCTCCCTTTGATGTTGTAAGGAGTCTCTCCATGGCACTGCCCGTTATTCTCGATTGTGATCCCGGCCACGACGACGCCATCGCCCTGATTCTGGCGCTGGCCAGTCCTGAACTGAAGGTGCTGGCGGTCACCACCAGCGCGGGCAACCAGACCCCGGACAAGACCCTCAACAATGCCCTGCGCATCCTCACCTTGCTGGGGCGGGACGATATTCCGGTGGCGGCCGGGGCGCCGAAACCGCTGGCCCGCGAGCTTATCATCGCCGACAACGTCCATGGCGAATCGGGTCTCGATGGCCCCAAACTGCCGGATCCCGCCTTTGCCCCGCAAGCGATGACGGGGATCGAGCTGATGGCCAGATCTCTGCGCGAGAGCGCGGAGCCCGTGACTCTGGTGCCGACCGGCCCGCTCACCAATATCGCCCTGCTGCTGGCGGCTCACCCCGAGCTAAAGAGCAAGATTGCCCGCATCGTGCTGATGGGGGGCGCCGCAGGGGCCGGCAACTGGACACCGGCGGCGGAATTCAATATTTATGTGGACCCGGAAGCGGCCGATATGGTCTTCAAGTCGGGCATTCCCATCACCATGTGCGGCCTCGATGTGACCCACGAGGCGCAGGTGATGGACGAGGATATCGAACGGGTACGCGCCATCACCAATCCGGTGGCCCAGTGTGTGGCCGGTCTGCTCGATTTTTTCATGATCTACCATCGGGATCCCAAGTGGGGATTTGCTGGCGCGCCGCTGCACGACCCCTGTACCATTGCCTGGTTGCTCAATCCCGCCCTGTTCCATGGCGTGGAGTGCCGGGTCGATATCGAGACCCGGGGCGAGCATACCGTGGGGATGACGGTGGTGGACCGCTACGGTCTCTCCGGCAAACCAGCCAATGCGCTGGTGTTGCTGGGGCTGGATCGGGCAGGCTTTATCGATCTGCTGGTCGAGCGGCTGCGGGCCTTTGGCTGAGCGCCGATTCACTTTTTGCAAGAAGGGGCAGGGAATGTGGAAGACAGGGTTGGCGCTGCTGGCCGGGTTGCAACTGACGGGCTGCGCGACGCCATTCGAGCGGATGTGGCAGGGGCTGGCGACCTGTGATTTTAACGATCTCTACATCGACGGTGAGACCGGGCGGCCAGCCAATCTGCAGCTCAACAACTACACCCCCTACAAGGTGAGTGACGGCTTTGCCTGGTACAAGGTGCACGAGGAGCTGCACGGCTTGCCGGTGGTCGGTTTTATCGTGCCGGCCTCCAGCTTCGAAGTGCACGCCCTCTTTGTCGATACCCCCATCGCCAACGCCCGCCGGTTGACCCACAACGCCTACGGCAGCGAGTTTAGCGACGAGCAGAAGCACAACGAGGGCTCAGCCCCTCTGCTTTTGCGCGATCCCAACAACCCCAAGCGCTCCATCATCGACTGCACCCGCGGCGAGTCTGACGGGGAGCTTGAGGATTCGGCCATGCCCGAGTAGGGCGACCTGTCACGCCATCGGCCTGAAAACAGAGGGGCCAGCCTTGCTGGCTGGCCCCTCTTTTTTCTTGTTGCTCAGCGCCCGGATCAGGGGTAGCTCAGCGTCTCCTTGATAAGAGGCAGCTGGGCCTTGATCCATGCCGGATTGATGGGTCCCCAGTCGCTGATGCGGTAGTGCCCCTGCAGGTGGCGAGCCCCCTCGGTCTGCTCGAAGGCGCAACTGATATCGAGTTCGGCCAGCGCCGTCAGGGTATCTTGCGCGGTGCGACGCGGCATGCCGGTCGCCTCCATGATGGCGGGCACCGTATCCGTGCCCTGGCTGATAAGCCAGGCCACGTAGAGGCGACGGTAGAAGCTGGTGCGGGTCTTGCTCGGCTCGCTCATAGCTCGTCCTCGAGACGATCGAAGTAGCGCCAGGTTGCGATGGCGGCTTTGCCCATCACCAGTGCCCAGAGGCCGAACCAGAACCAGCGGAAGAAGCTCCAGGTGGAGGCGTCAGGCTCGGTGCTCTCAATCTTGGTGACGTTGGGGAACATGGAGAACATGTTGATGCGCCAGCCGTAGGAGGTGATGATGGCGAGCCGTTTTTCAAACTCCATCGACTTGGCCTTGGCCTGTACGTCGGCGGCGTTGAACTTGAAGTAGAAGGGCCAGCCCCACTCGGTATCCTCGTTGCGGAACACCCGGATCTTCTCGCCGGGACGCTCGGTGTAGATGTAGTAGACATCGGTAGTCGGGCCGTCAGCCGGGTTCTTCTGGCTGATGGGGCCATCCTTGTCGGTGCGCTTCACCTCCACCCCGGTAATGGTGGCGATGGTGTGCTCCGGCAGGTAGTAGTCGAGCCAGGTGGCGGAAACGAGGGCAATGAGCCCCAGGGCGATAAAAGCGGGTTTCTTGAATCTCAGGCTCATGATGATCTCACGTGAGGGGGAGTGACGTGCCTCTACCATACTCACATTTGCCCCCACAGCCCAGCCCCTTATGGCACCAACTGCCAAAAAATGGCGTTTAAAACAACTGCCTCCTGCACCACGCTTCGTGGTTAAACCTGTCGCAATGCGTTGTTCGGACGGTTACCGGAGGAGGGGAAAACGTGTTGATTGACACTGTATGGAGGCGTAAGGGGAGTGTGTGAAGGGATATGTGGCCGAATAAATAAAGCCCCTTATTTATAAAATAAGGGGCTTTATTGCTATCCAGAGGCCTGCGCAGGCCTCTTTTTATCTTTCAGGCCGCGTGTCAGAGCTGGAAGTGAGAGAGCTGCTTGCGCTGCTGCTCGGCCAGCTCCGACAGTTCGTGGCTGGCGCTGGCGCTCTGGCTGATACCAGCTGAGCTCTGGCTCACGATCTCGTGGATGTTGGTGATGTTGCGGTTGATGTCGGCAGTGACGCAGGACTGCTCCTCGGCGGCGGTGGCCACCTGGGCGTTGGCATCGTTGATCTGGCGTACCGCCCCCGTGATACCGCTCAGCAGATCCTGTACCTGCGCGGAGAGGCGCTGGTTGTTCTCGAGGATCTCCAGCGTCTCCTGAACCCCCTGATTGGCGGATTGGGACTGGCTCTGCAACTGCTCGATGATGGCCTGGATCTCCTTGGTGGAGGCCTGGGTTCGGGCTGCCAGCATCCGCACCTCGTCGGCGACGACGGCAAAACCGCGCCCGGTTTCGCCGGCACGGGCCGCCTCGATGGCCGCGTTGAGAGCCAGCAGGTTGGTCTGCTCGGAGATCCCCTGAATCACTTCAATCACCTTGCCGATCTGCTCGGACTGGGTCTTGAGGCGAGCGACGATGGCGGCGGCATCTTCCAGACTGCCTGCCATCCGGCTGTTGGCAGCAATGCTCTCGCCAAACAGGGCGAGCCCCTGCTCAACCCGGCTGTTGGCATCGCGGGCCAGCTCGTCGGCCACGGCGGCGTTGTGGTTGACGTTGTCGGCCGTGCTGGAGAGCTCGGTCACCGCGGAGGCGACCTGCTCAATCTCGCCGCGCTGCTGCTGAGCGTTGGCTTCAGCCTGGGTCATCACCGCGGCCAGCTCGGTGGCGGCGGAGGCGACGTTGTTGCTGATGCCGGTCAGGGTTTCGATGGTGCTGCCAAGCTGCCCCAGAGTGAGGTTGATATCCTTGGCCAGTTGGGCCAGCTCGTTGTCACCCTCGACCCTGGCGCGGACGTTGAAGCGACCCTGCGCGACGGCGTGCATCACGCTCTGCAGCTGGCCGATGGGGCTGACGATACGGCCGGAGAGCCACCAGCCACACAGCAGTGCAGCCAGCAGGGCGACGGCCGTGAGCAGCAGGGTGCGCAGCAGGGTGGCATGGTAGTGGGCCTGCTCCTGCGCCAGCTCGCTCTGGGTCAGCTGGTTGATGTGGGCCGACATGGTGTCGATCTCTTTGATGAGCTGTTCCCCCAGTTCGCGGAACTGGAGGCGGGCGGCCTCATACGCCGCGGCATCGCCACCCCCCTGATGCTTTTGGGTCAGCAGCGGCAGCATGTTGTTGCGGGTGTGGCCAAGATAGGCCTGCAGGGCAGCCGCCACCTGACGGTTATCCTGCTCAGCGCCCGGGATCACCAGACGGCCGAGGATGGTGGTGATCTCCTGCTCGGCACTGTTGAGGTTGGCGGGCAGGGCGGCAAACTGGGCCGCGTCGTAGAGACCGTAGATGGCGCTGGTGCGCAGCCGGTAGGTGGCGTGGATCAGCTTGGCAATGTCGTCCTTGTTGCGCACCACGCTCTGGGTCGTCTCATCTATGTCACTAATGGCTTCGTCCAGCCCCTGTTTGCTGATGGCAATCATCACCATCATCAGCAGACTGGCCAGCAGCAGCGGTATCAGTACCTGAATTCTTATTGATAGATTATTCAATGACATATGAGACGTAACCCCGAAAATGAAGGAGGCGCTATCTTACACAGCCGCGACAGGGGGTGTCACAGCCTTTTCTTGCTGAAATATGTTGAAAGCAAAGGTTTTTTCTTGTCTGAAAAGCGCAGGATGGGCAAGATGACAGGCTTGCTCAAATAACATTCCGGCGCCGTTTACCGCTGCCAGATCCTCGTTTGCTACCCTGTTTTGCCATGGAGGTTTGTCGTGTCCAGCTGGATTGATCCGGCCATTCTGGCGCTCTTTATCCCCACCTTCTTTTTTGTCTCCGTCACCCCGGGCATGTGCATGACCCTGGCGATGACGCTGGGGATGAGTCTTGGCGTGCGCCGCACCCTGCACATGATGTGGGGGGAGCTGATCGGCGTCGGGTTGGTATCGGTGCTCTCGGTGATCGGGGTGGCGGCCATCATGCTCAACTACCCGGCTATCTTCGCCGCCTTCAAATATGTGGGTGGTGCCTATCTCATCTGGCTCGGCATCCAGATGTGGCAGGCCAAGGGGAAGATGGCCATTCCGGCCGATCTCGCGGCCGGGCAGCAGAGCAGCCCCATGGGGCTGGCGCTGCAGGGCTTTGTCACCGCCATCGCCAACCCCAAGGGGTGGGCCTTCATGATCTCCCTGCTGCCTCCTTTTATCTCGGCCAGCCGACCGATGGCGCCGCAGATCACCGCGCTGGTGGCGCTGATTTTGGTCATCGAGTTCTCCTGCCTGCTGCTTTACGCCAGCGGCGGCCGTACTCTGCGCCACTTCCTTGCCAAGAGCGGCAACGTCACCCTGATGAACCGCATCGCCGGTACCCTGATGCTGGGAGTAGGGGTCTGGCTGGCGATCGGGTAAGGGCCGTCAGCGGCACACGCCACCAAAGAAAAATGCCACCGCGAGGTGGCATTTTTTATGGGCGAGTAGCTCAGCGGGGCTTGAAACGCTCGACCCAGGGGTTGGCGGTGAGGCCGTGCAGGATGACGCTCAATATGATGGTGCAGAGCACGGTGGCGATGATGGGGCGCTGGCCGATAAGGGCCGGCTCGTTTTGCAGCACCATCACCGCAAAGACGATGCTGGCAAGGCCCCGCGGCCCGAACCAGCCGATAAAGAGCTTGAGCTCCGGCTTGAGGCCGGTACCGATGAGGCTCAGCCAGACCGGCACCATCCGCAGCAGGGTGAGGCTGGCGGCGGCATAGAGCCAGAACTGCCAGTGCAGCAGCTCCGGCAGGATGGGCATCAGGGTGGCGCCAAACACCATCCAGATCACCACCGAGAGCAGATCGCCATACCCCTCGCAGCTATCCATATAGGCGTGCTTGTGCTCGCCAAGGCGCCGTCCCATCAGCAGGCCACCGACGAAGGCCGCAATAAAACCGCTGCCACCGAGAGTCTGGGCCAGCGCAAAGCAGAGCAGGGCCAGCCCGGGCATGGTGAGCTGACGCCAGAGCGGCAGTTGCCAGCCGTTGAGATAGGAGACTTTCAGCAGCCGGACGGTGAGGGCGGTCAGCACGAAGGCGACCAAAAGACCGATACCGATCTCCTCCAGCATCAGGGTGATGGCCAGCGCTGCGGTGCCGGTGTGTTCCTCGGTGGGGGCGATAAGAGCGAGCAGCAGGAGCAATACGGGCACGCAGATGCCGTCATTGAGGCCACTCTCCTGATTAAGCCCTTCGCGCACCGGTGCCGGTACCGCCGGGTTGCTCACCACCGCCTTGCCGAGCGCCGCATCGGTCGGGGCGAGAATGGTGGAGAGGATCGCCATCTCCAGCAGTGGCAGGTCAGGGAAGAGCCAGTGACCAAACAGAGCGCCACAGAGCAGAGTGAGGGGGAGGCCGATCAGCAGCAGCCGGATGGGGAGCTGGCGGTTGGCCAGCAGCACCTGCCAGTTGGTGTTGGCGGCATCGTTGAACAACACGATAACCAGAGTCAGCTCTGCCAGCAGCTTGATGCCGGCGCTGTCGATGGAGAGGGAGAGCAACTCCAGCCCTCCCGGCCCCAGCAGCCAGCCGGTCAGCAGAAAGAGCAGGGGGCCGTTGACCAGTTTTGACTCGAAACGCCCCGCGATCAGGCTGTAGAGCAGTAAAAAGGCGGCGATCACCGCCAGATTCTGGTAAAGCAGGTGTGCATCCATACAACCTCCTTCCAGCCCCACGGGGCGGTTTAATCGGTCAGGCAGTCCGGGTCGAACACATACTCGCCCTCCAGCCAGCGCACGATTTCATCGACGCAAGCCTGATCGCGAAACGGCAGGTAGCGCGTCTTGAGGGCGGCAATCTGCTCGGGAGTGAGCCGGGCCAGCCCCAGATCCTGAAACAGCGGCAGGTCGGCCTCAATCATCGCCGAGATCTGCGGGCCGCAGGTGGCGTTGAGGGAGGCGTGCAGCGCCTTGTCGGGATCATACTGCTTGCCGAGCTTGTAGCTCATCGGCAAGGTTGCGAGTGGCAGGGCGGAGAGTGCCGCCTGCTTCATCGGGTTGACCGCATGGCCGGAGAGCAGCTCCGCCAGCTCGGCGGTGCGGTTCTCGAAGGCACGCAGATAGAGATAGCTGCTTGCCTTGCTGCCATCGTTGACCGGGTAGTTGTCCCACAGGAAGGGCTTGCGGCCGAGCAGCTCGGTCACCTGCTTGAGGTGTACCGCAGGATACTCGGTCGAGCAGACCTTGGGGCCGGTCCAGAAGATCTCGAAGCGGCGGTCTAGCTGTTCGCCAATCTCCTCCAGATAGCGCGGTGGCATTGCACCGAACACCTTCTCCAGCACCGGATCGGTCGAGTAGTAGCTGGGGCAGAAGATGAGGCGGCTCGCCTTGCTGTGGGCCGCAATGTCGTGGGCGATGGTGAGCTGGTGTCGGGCCAGATCCGGGGTATCCCCCTTCATGTCGTCAAACAGCACTGCCAGAATGTCGGGTTGCAGCACTTCATCGATGAGGCGCACCTTCTCGAGCAGCGCCGGGCGCTTGCGCTCATAGTCGTGATGCGCCCCCATGGGGCTCAAGCCCACCCCGAAGGCTAGGCCGTTGGCGCGGCACTGGCGCGCCAGTTCGGAGAGATCCGCCAGCTGCAGCTCGGGCCAGGGGAGGGCCCAGTGCTTGCGTAGATAGCCATCCTCTTTCGGGGCGTAGATATAGAAGCCGTAGCCGTGGCGTGGCAGCCACTGGGCGTAGCGGGCACGGGCCTGCCAGCTCCATCCCTTGCCAAAAAAGCCCTCGATCACCCCCAGATTGGCAGAGGGGGGCAGCAGACCGGACTGCAAACTCTGATATGGCATAACTCTTCTCCCTTCTTGCTGGGGGACTTGATACGGGCCGGTCGTCTAGACCGGATCCTCTTCCTGAAAACGAACCCCGATCTTGACGGGAATGCTCTCATCCATTTCGGCCACGGTCCAGATCATGCCCTGCCACTCGATGTTGTCACCGACTACCAGATTATCGCCAAGCTGGCTGGCAATAAAATCGCCCAGTGTCTGATCCGCCACCTCGCTCACATCCAGCCCGTAGATAGGGGCGAGATCCACCAGTCGCGCCGCGGCATCCAGCTGGAAGTCACCGAAGAAGCGCGGGCCAAGATCCTGCTCCGGCGCCTGGCTAAAGAGCTGGCCAAGGGCGGGCAGATCGCGCTCATGGCCGATGACGCAGAGGATATCGTCCGCCTGCAGGCAGGTACTGCCCGAGGGGTGGAGCAGCTCGCGGCCACGAAACAGGGCGCTGACCCGGGTGCCCGCAGGCATGCGCAGATCCCGCAGCGGCGAGCCGATGCACCACTTCTCTTCCCCCAGCTGGTAGACGAAGGTCTCCCATTGGCTGTCGAGATCGATCTCGAGCCCCGAGCGGTTGATGGGGGACGGCGGTGCCGGTACTTCCACCCGCGCCAGTTTTGAGGCCAGCGGCAGCGAGCTGCCCTGCAAAATCAGCGAGACCAGCACCACGAAGAAGGCGACGTTGAAGTAGAGCTGGGCGTTGGGCAGTCCCGCCATCATGGGGAACACCGCCAGAATGATGGGCACCGCGCCGCGCAGGCCAACCCAGGAGATAAACCAGCGTTCGCGCGGAGCGAAGTTCTTGAACGGCAGCAGCCCGATCCAGACCGAGATGGGGCGGGCAAACAGGATCATCCACATCGCCAGCGCCAGCGCCGGCAGGGCGATGGGCAGCAGCTTGTGGGGCGAGGCGAGCAGCCCCAGCACCAGAAACATGCCGATCTGGCTGAGCCAGGTCAGGCCGTCCAGCACCGACAAGGTGGTGCTGCGACTGCGCAGGGAGAGGTTGCCGAGCAAGAGACCTGTGAGATAGATGGCGAGGATGCCGCTGCCACCGACCGCCGTGGTGAGGGCAAAGATGAGCAGGCCGCCGCTCACGGTGAGCAGCGGATAGAGCCCCGGTGCCAGGCGGGCGGTGTTGATGAGTCGCCACAGCAGCCAGCCACCGGCAAGGCCGATCCCGGCACCAAGGCCGAACTGTTTGATGAGCTGCAGCAGCAGAAAACCGGCGTTGAGATCCTGCTGGCTGCTGGCCAGCACCTCGATCAGGGTGACGGTGAGAAAGACCGCCATGGGGTCGTTGCTGCCCGACTCGATCTCCAGCGTCGCGCTCACCCGCTCGTTGAGGCTGCGCCCGCCGAGCAGGGAGAAGACCGCCGCCGCATCGGTGGAGCCGACGATGGCGCCGATCAGCATCCCCTGCATCAGGTTGAGGTCAAACAGCCAGGCGGCGGCGAGTCCCGTCAGGCCGGTCGTAATGGCTACCCCGACCGTCGCCAGCGACAGGGCTGGCCAGAGCGCCACCCGGAATGAGGAGACCCGGGTGCGCATGCCGCCGTCGAGCAGGATGATGGCGAGCGCCAGGTTGCCCACCAGATAGGCGATGGAGTAGTCGGCAAAGTGGATGCCGCCGGGGCCATCTTCCCCCGCCAGCATACCGACGGCGAGGAAGATGACCAGAATGGGAATACCGAGACGGGAAGAGAGCGCACTTAGCAGGACACTGGCTCCAACCAACAGGGCACCGACAAAAAAGAAACTGTTGATGGTCACTGCATCCAAGGGCGAACTCCTTTCTGACTAACGGAAAAGTAGGCACATTATATGCAGTTAAGACCCCCTTGTGTGGTTTAATCGTGCATTAATTTGCATCTTTTGACATTTTTTCACCACTCGCGCGCCATCTTCTGACCCCGCAGAGTGGGTGAGAGGGGATGTTGGCAGTGATGGTCAGATGGAAACCTGACGCCGGGGGAGTAGAGGCAAGGGGAGAAGATAAACAGCAGAAAAAGAGAAGGGAGCACACTGGTGCTCCCCGGATGGCACGACTCAGTCGTCGTCATCGTCCTTCACTTCACGGATCTTGTCCTTGTATTTGGGCAACTGCTTCTCCAGCCGTTTCATGTCTTTGATGGCGTTGAGAAACAGCCCGAGCAGAAAGAGCAGTGGCAGCCCTATCCAGAGCCAGAGATTCATGTGCTACTCCTTTCATCGCAGGGCAATTCAGTGGATGGCAAGGTGACATAACGGGCCAGGATCTTGTCCAGATTGGTCAGAATGGTCGCCTTGCCTTCAATATCCGCCTGTTGCAGGCAAAGTGCCAGCGCCGCCGGGTCGAGCTGCTGCTCGCCCGCTTCGGGGGCGAAGCTGATGTGCCACGGCTCGTAGGAGACGCCGCTGCCTGCGCCGACCGGTTTGGCATAGGGCAGGAAGAAACCGAAATCCCCCATATGGTCGGTGAGCCACCCGCTCAAGTCGGCAAACCAGCCCCCGGCTTCATACTCCCAGGGTTCCAGCGCCAGTTTGGTGTCGGCGGGCAGGCAGTCCGGGTCGTAGATGTCGAGATCGGTGCCCCAGTGGTGGCGACTGGTGCCGGGCAGGGCGCTCCAGCGCAGGATGGCGTGCAGCCGCTCTATCTCGCTCAGTTGCAGGGCATCGATGGGCTGGCAGTTGGCATCGAGCAGCGGCCGCTCGCCGCGCCACTTGCCATTCCAGATGGCGAGCTGGCGATCAAAACCGCGCCAGCTGGACGCCGGTTGCAGGTTGAAACCGGCGTGGGCGGCCGCCACCTGCATGTCGTTGAAGGAGGCCGCCGCAGCCGGGGTCAGGCGGTGGGGGCCGCGCCCCACCACAATAAGGTGGCTCTCGTCGAGCCCCATCAGCTGTTCCTGCGTCATGCCAGCAGTCGCTCCAGCACCCCTTGGTACATGTCGGCCAGCAGATCCAGATCGTCCGCCTTCACGCACTCGTTCACCTTGTGGATGGTGGCGTTGACCGGGCCGAGTTCGATCACTTCGGCGCCGGTGGGGGCGATAAAGCGCCCGTCCGAGGTGCCGCCGGTGGTGAGCAGGGCTGGCTGCTGGCCATTGACCGCCTCGATGGCAGAGACTGCCGCCGCCAGCAGTTTGCCGGTGTCGGTGAGGAACGGCTGGCCGGAGAGGGTCCAGTTCAGCTGGTAATCGAGACCGTGTCTATCCAGCAGCGCCTCGACCCGCTCGCGGATATCCAGGTCGGTCAGTTGGGTACTGAAGCGGAAGTTGAACTGGACGTGCAGTTCACCGGGAATGACGTTGGAGGCGCCGGTGCCCGCCTGAATGTTGGCAATCTGGAAGCTGGTGGGGGGGAAGTAGGCGTTGCCCTCATCCCACACGGTGGCGGCAAGTTCAGCCAGCGCTGGCGCTGCTTTATGAATGGGGTTGTCCGCCAGATGGGGGTAGGCGACATGGCCCTGCACCCCGCGCACCAGCAGATCGCCGGTGATGGAGCCGCGGCGGCCATTTTTCACCACATCCCCGACCACGGCGGTGGAGGAGGGCTCGCCGACGATGCACCAGGTGATCTTCTCGTTGCGCGCTTCCAGGGTATCGATCACCCGGGTGGTGCCATTGATAAAGGGTCCCTCCTCATCGGAAGTGATAAGAAAGGCGATCGACCCGGTGTGATCCGGATGCTCGGCCACAAAGCGCTCGACCGCCACCACCATGGCAGCCAGCGAGCCCTTCATGTCGGCGGCGCCACGGCCGTAGAGCACGCCATCCCTGATGGCCGGCTCGAACGGCGGGGTGTGCCATTTGTCCAGCGGTCCGGCGGGCACCACGTCGGTGTGACCGGCAAAGCAGAACAGCGGCCCCTCGCTGCCGCGACGGGCCCAGAGGTTGGTGGTGTCTTCAAATACCATGGGCTCGATAACAAAACCGAGTTGGGCGAGGCGCTCCGCCATCAGGGTCTGGCACCCTTCATCCAGCGGGGTAACGGAGGGGCGGCGGATCAGATCCTTGGCCAGTGCGATGACATCCGACATCAGTTGTCCTTAGTTGTCCTTAACGGGAGAAGAGGGATTGGTAGTGATCGGCCTTGAAACCCAGGGTCAGCTCGCCGTCACGATCCAGCAGCGGGCGCTTGATCATCGCCGGGTGCTCCAGCAGCAGGGCGCGCGCCTTGGCGGTGTCGAGCCCCTGTTTGGCCTCATCCGGCAGGGCGCGGAAGGTGGTGCCGCGGCTGTTGAGCAGCGCTTCCCAGCCGAGCTTGGCCAGCCAGCGGTCGAGATCGTCCGGGCTCAGGCCATCGGCGCGATGGTCGTGAAAGCGGTAGTCGATGCCGGCCTCATCCAGCCACTTGCGGGCTTTCTTGATGGTGTCGCAGTTCTTGATGCCATAGAGGGTGGTGGCCATGGGGAGTCCTTCTCTTGTGGGCGCTGGCCGTGGCCGCGCCCGAAAATCCGAATCAACAGAGTGCAAGGGCCCGATTCTGGCATTGTGGCGATCCCATGGCAACGCTGATGGCACCGTCGGGAGGGTCGAGAGGAGGAAACGCGGGGAGCCAGATAGCCAGAACGCGCCGGGTGGCGCGCTCTGGAGAGGCAGAAGAGTGTATCTTCTGTGCTGCCGGGGGCAGCCGGGATCAGTGCAGCGGATGCCAGGGGTGATCAAAAACCCGGGCGCGCTCCCAGGGGGCGTCGGGCAGACTGGAGGAGAGGCCGCTGTATTTGCCCACATCGTCCACCACGATGGCGGAGAGGATTGGCAGGTGGTTTTCGGTGCAGTACATGCGAACGCGCTGCAGCAGGGTGCGCAGTTCGTCCTGACGCTGCTCCAGTCCGGCCAGTTTGGCCAGTTTGGAGTAACGAATGGTGGTGCGTTCCTTTGCAGACTCGACGAGGATATCCCACAGCTGATAATCGCAGGTCGAGACACCTGCGGTGGCTTGGTTTGTCATAACTCTCTCCGGCGCGAAATGGTCGCTCTTGTCGATGCGCATCTTGGCCGCTTCGGGGGCGTCTTATGTTGATCCAACGCAAAAAAGAGGGGAGTCGCGTTACACAATTCCCGATTAAACCGTGTAAAACGGTTCTCGGTAGTGTGAATGATGAAAAAGTGTTACCTGCTCGACATATTATGCTGTCTGATGACGGTGATGGCCCCTTTATTGATGGGGATCAAAGGCAAGTTCTGGTCAGATCACTAGATTTCGCTCTTCGATAAATTTATCAGGAGTGAATATTGGAACTCGTCTTCGTCTTGCTCGTACTGGTGGCCGTGGTCTACGGCATCATCAAGGATTACAACCCGCAGGCGGTGCTGGCATTGGCCGGTATGGCCATTTTCACCCTGGCCTACTGGCTGGGATTGCACCCCATTCTGCCCGCTGACAAGAGCACCGGCTTCGCCCTGTTCGATCTGTTCGAAGTGTTCAAGGGGATCTTCTCCTACCGTGCGGCGGGCCTCGGCCTCACCATCATGGCGGTGGCCGGCTTTGCTACCTACATGTCCCATATCGGTGCCTCCCAGGCGCTGGTGCGGGTGGCGGTCAAACCGGTGGCAGGCATTCAGTCCAGCTACCTGATGCTCTCCATCTGCTATCTGGTGGCGGTCTTTGTCTCCCTGTTCGTCACATCCGCCACCGGCCTTGGTCTGCTGTTGATGGTCACCATGTATCCGGTGATGCGCAATCTCGGGATCAGCCCGGCCTCCGCCTGTGGCGTCATCGCCACCTCCCAGGCGTTCGAGATTGGCCCGACCCAGACCAACGCCATCTTCTCCGCCGGCCAATCCGGCATGGATCCGACCAGCTATTTCGTTGACTACCAGATCTGGCTGGTGGCTCCCATGCTGCTGGTGACCATGGTGCTGCACTTCTTCTGGCAGCGGCACTGTGACCGCAAGGATGGCTGGGATCCGGCCCGGCATCGCGGCGAACACGCCGAGCTGGACGAGAAGGGCACCGACGCGGTAGCGGCGCCCACCTGGTATGCCCTGCTGCCCATCATCCCCTTCGTGCTGATGATGACCTTCTCCAAACTGCTGGTGACCACCATCAGCGTCAGCGTGGAAGTGGCCATGCTGCTGTCGGTCTTTATCGGCATGTTGTGCGAGCTGCTGCGGACCCGCTCGGTGCGCACCGCCTTCGCCGGGCTCTCCAGCTTCCTCGACGGCATGGGCAAGGTGTTTGGCCCGGTAGTGGCGCTGATCGTCTGTGCCGAGCTGTTTGCCGAATCCCTCAAAGCCATCGGCGCCATCGATACCCTGCTGCACTCAGCCAGCAATGCCGGTATCGGCAGCGGCCTGATGACCCTGGTGATGGTGGGCCTCATCATGGTGGCAGCGGTGATCATGGGCTCCGGCAACGCGGCGTTCCTCAGCTTCTCGACCCTGGCACCTGCCGTGGCAGCCAAGTTCGGCGTACCTGCTGTGACCATGCTGCTGCCGATGCAGCTCGCCTCCAGTATCGGCCGCACCGTATCCCCGATTGCGGCGGTGCTGATCGCCTGTGCGGGCATCGCCAAGGTCTCCCCCTTCGTGGTGGTCAAGCGCACCTGCGTGCCCATGGCAGGGGCGCTGGTGACGGCGCTGACCCTCAACTATCTGCTGTTCATGTAAAAGCTGTGGTTTACAGGGCGGTCGGCCACCCGGTTCGGGCTGGTCGACCGCTGTTGGCAAGGCGGGTGTGACAGCCCGCCGTTCCGCATTGTTGCAAAAACAATCTGATTTTTTCGCAGATTGTTTCATGGAGAAGATAATGACCAACCTCACGCGCCCGTTTTCCCTCGATACCTATCTGGCCGATCTGGCCCCGCTCATCAACCTCGATTGCGGCACCCGCACCCCGGCCGGGGTGGCCAAAGTGGCCGACATCATGACCGAGAAGTATGAGGCTATCGGCTGGCAGGTGACTCGTCACCAGTTCGCCGCCGAGTGTGGCCCCTGCCTCGAGGCAACCAATGCCCCGGGGGCCGATCACTACGACGTGATGCTGGTGGGCCACATGGACACCGTCTTCCCCGAGGGGACGGCGGCCAAGCGCCCGCTCAAGATTGAAGGCAATCAGGCCTTTGGCCCGGGCGTCTCGGACATGAAGAGCGGCCTGCTCTCCACTTGGTATGCCCTGAAAGAGATGGATCCGGCGCAGCTGGCCAGGCTCAGGGTGCTGGTCTGCTGCAACTGCGACGAGGAGATTGGCTCCCCCTGGTCCAAAGATTGGCTGGTGGAAAAAGCCAGGCAGAGCGGCTGCGTGCTGGTGGCCGAAGCGGCGCGCCCGAGCGGCGATCTCATCAGCGCCCGCAAGGGCAATGCCAAGTACCGTATTACTTTCCACGGCAAGGCCTCCCACGCCGGTTCGGCGCTGACCGAAGGGGTTTCTGCCATCACCGAACTCGCTCATTGGGTGCTGGCCATCAATGAGCAGGTCAATATGGAGACCGGCACCACCATGAACGTCGGCGTGGTACAGGGCGGCACCGGCGTCAACGTGGTGCCCGACTATGCCGAGGCGATCGTCGATCTGCGCTTCTGGAGCAACGAAGAGGCGGCAGCGGTGCACGAGCGGCTCACCTTTATGGCCAACAACCCCTTCCTTGCGGGCTGTCGGGTCGAGGTGGATCGCCAGACCTTCAAGCCTGCGATGCGCCCGAGTGGCGACACCGAGGCCGTGATGGCGCTGGTGGAGGCGGCAGCCAAGGAGGAGGGGATCACCTTCAACTGGCTGGAGGCCGGTGGCGGCTCGGATGCCAACTTTACCGCAGCGGCGGGTGTGCCATCGCTGGATGGCTTCGGCCCCATGGGCGGTGGTTTCCACTCGGAGGCGGAGTTCCTGCTGCTCGATAGCATCGAGCCGCGCATCCGCCTGCTGCAGCGGGTGCTGGGCAAGCTGGCCAAATAGGTCGGCGTCAAAGACAAGCAAAACGGGAGGCCATCGCCTCCCGTTTTTTTATCTGCCGTACCTGCGAAGATTCATCCCGCAGAGCAGTTTTTCTTGCACCCTCAACCCTCATCCTCCAGCAGATAGGCAAGCTGTTCCTGACGGGCAAGCTGCCAGTGGCCGAGCACCAGCGGCGCCGCAAAGCCCGGGCCGTCGGTCACCATGGTGTGGTACTCCCCCTGCTCGCCGCAGGCGTCAAAGCCCTGGCTTGTCGCCAGCTGCTGCAACTCGGCGAGGGTGGCCGCATCCAGCGTGCGTCCCACCCACTCGGAGGCCAACACTTTGGTATCGACGCAGGAGAGGTGGGCGACGATGCCGCGCGCCAGCAGATCCGCCAGCTGCGCCTCGCGGGAGAGTTGCCAGAGCGGCGTATGCACGGTGAGACCAAGCGGGCGGCAGCGCTCGCGGATCCAGTTAGGCGCACCACCCACGCTGTCGATATCGCCGGTGACTACCCCATCGAGTTGCCACTCCTCCTTAAGCTTGGCCAGCGCCCGCTCATAACCGAGATCGAACGGCGCCTCTATGGTGACCAGCAGATGGGGGAGCGCGAGGGCCGCCGCCTGCCGACGTACTTGCGACAGGGGATGGGCCAGAAAGCGGGGGGCAGGGGGGGCAAAGGTAGCCAGTGCCACCACCTGATGGCCCGCTTCACGGGCATGGCAGAGGGCCTGCATGGCATCCTTGCCGCCGCTCCAGAGTACGATGACGCGAGACATGGGGAAGATTCCGCAAAGAAAAGAGGGGCCATGCTACCCAGAGTGCGGGCGGTTGGCAAAGCAGTATGGTGTGCGCCACAAAAGCACAGGCCCCCGTGCGGGGGCCTGTGGCAGTGATTGAACAGCGAGCGCCGGTCAGAGCAGGATGCTGGTCAGGATAAAGCCCAGCGAGCAGGAGGTCACCACACCGATCAGCCCCGGAATGATGAAGCTGTGGTTGATGATGAACTTGCCGATGCGGGTGGTGCCGGAGCGGTCAAAGCCGATACAGGCCAGGTCGCTCGGGTAGGTCGGCAGCACGAAGTAGCCGTAGCTCGCCGGCAGGAAGGCGATCAGCAGCTTCGGCTCCACGCCCAGCGCCAGACCCATGGGGGCGATGGCGGTGAGGGCGGCGGCCTGGCTGTTTACCAGCTTGGAGATGAGGAACAGCACCAGGGCGTAGGTCCAGGGCTGGGCCTGTACCACGTGGGCCAGGGTCTCTTTGAGCAGCGGCATGTGAGCCTGGAAGAAGGTTTCGCTCATCCAGGCAACCCCGAATACGGAGAAGATGGCGACCATGCCCGCCTTGAAGACGGCGCCGTTGGCGATCTCGCCCGGCTTGACCTTGCAGCGCATCAGGATGATGGCACCGGCGATCAGCATCATCATCTGGATCACCAGGTTCATGGAGAGCGGGCCAGTCTTGTCCTTGATGGTGAAGACGGGACGCAGCGCCTCATCGGCACCCAGCAGTACCACGGCAGCGATGGCGGCGAAGAAGATCCAGGTAGACCAGTAGGCCTCTTTCGGGAACTTGGTGTTGAGCAGGGTCTCGCCACCACCGTAGATGAAGGCGCGCTGCTCCGGATCCTGGATCTTGGCCTGGAACTCCTCGTCCTTGTCCAGATCCTTGCCGCGGCGCAGGCTCCACAGGGCCGCCACGATGACACCTGTCAGGGAGGAGGGGATGGCGACCATCAGGATGTCGAGCAGACCATAGGCCTGACCGATACCGTGGCCGGCCGCCAGAATGGAGACCATGGAGACCACGGCAACCGATACTGGCGAGGCGCAGATGGCCATCTGGGAGGCAACGGAGGCGACAGCCATCGGGCGCTCGGGACGGATGTTCTTCTGCAGCGCGATGTCGGCGATGATGGGGAACATGGTGTAGACCACGTGGCCGGTACCGCACAGGAAGGTGAGGGTCCAGGTGGTGAGCGGTGCCAGGATAGTGATGTATTGCGGGTGACGGCGCAGCAGACGCTCGGCTACCTGCATCATCAGGTTGAGACCGCCGGCGGTCTGCAGGGTGGCGGCGCAACCGATCACCGCCAGAATGGTCAGCATTACCTGCACCGGCGGTTCGCCCGGCACCAGACCGAAAACGAAGGTCAGCAGGAAGAGACCGATACCACTGATGAGACCAAGCCCCATGCCACCAAAGCGGGTACCGAGCAGCAAGCAGCCGAGTACCACCAAAAATTCCATCAAGATCATTCCATTACCTCGTGTGATTCAACCCATGTTGCCGCGGGTAGCCTGAACCATGAATTGTCATTGTCTGTTTTTAATTAGCCCAAAAGGGTTAGTTATTATTTTGCTCCCCTGCAAAAGTGAAAAAATTGAGTTACTTCAATAACTCGATGAATTTTTGATTAAACCACTTAAAAACCACCTAATAACAAATCCATCATTTTTTCATCCGGTTGCCATCCCTTAAGCAGGGGCATCTTGCCCGATGGGATGGTGCAAAAGCATGGAGGAAGGGAGACAAATGAAAACTTGTTGCGGACGGTTGACAGGAGGACAAGAGGGGTAAAAAGGGGGCTCTTCGGATGTTTTTTTCGGCAGTGGCGGCCTTTTGCCGCTCATTCCGAAAGAGTCCTTATTTATCGGCCAGATAGCGGCGCTGGTACTCCTCGCTCAGTTTCTGGATATCGAGTCTGGCCAGTGCCTTGTCCACCCGCTGCTGCAGCGCCTGCTGATCGGGGCGGAACATGATGTGCAGGCTCTTGTGCTCGAGGATCTTCGGATTGAACTGGAGCTGCTCGGGATGGAGCTTGTCATCGTGGTGGATCAGCCAATAGAAGACATCCCGGTCGATGACGGCGAGGTCGAGCCGGTCGCGCTGCAGCTTGCGCAGGTTGAGGTGATCGCCATCCACGGCAAAGGTGTGGAGCTGCTGGCTCGCCATCATGGCGTCAAATTCCCTGGTGTTGACGTAGCCCGCCACCACGCCGATCCGGTAGGGCACCAGATCCTCAAGCTGTTGCCAGGGGATGGGCTTGCCCGCCTTCTGCGCCAGCCCCAGCACGCTGTCCCCCACGCTGGCGGATATGCGCCACTTGTCGCTCTGGTTGTCGGCCAGGTATTCGGGGAAGTAGCCGATATAGCCGTGGGCCGGATCGGAGGCGAGCCACACAGTCCGCTGCCAGGAGAAAAAATCGAACTCCACCTCCAGCCCCGCCTCGGCAAAGACGCGCTTGACGATATGACCGGTGAGGCCGCCATCGGGCAGGCTCTGGGTGGTAAACGGGGGCCACTCCAGCGTGGTCAGACGGACGGTTTCGGCCATTAGCCGCAGGGGAGAGAGCAGTAACAGTAACAGAAGCAGGCGATATCCCATGGGCTACAGATCCCTTGTGCCGATTGATCCTGAGTATCGCCATAAAGCGGGCAATAAAAAAGCCGACCCAAAGGTCGGCTTTTCAGATCTGTGCGACAGGTTGTCGTTATCAGAACTCGGCGGTACGCGGGGTACGCGGGAAGGGGATCACGTCGCGGACGTTGCCCATACCTGTCACGTAGACCACCAGACGCTCGAAGCCCAGACCGAAACCGGAGTGCGGCACGGTGCCGTAGCGACGCAGGTCGCGATACCACCAGTAATCTTCCTGCTTCAGGCCCATCTCGGCCAGGCGGGCATCCAGCACCTCCAGACGCTCTTCACGCTGTGAGCCACCGATGATCTCGCCGATCCCCGGAGCCAGTACGTCCATCGCGGCAACGGTCTTGCCGTCGTCGTTGAGGCGCATGTAGAAGGCCTTGATATCTTTCGGGTAGTTCTTCACGACTACCGGAGACTTGAAGTGCTCCTCGGCCAGATAGCGCTCGTGCTCGGAGGAGAGGTCGATACCCCAGGAGACCGGGAACTCGAACTTCTTGCCGCAGTTCTGCAGCACTTCGATGGCGTCGGTGTAGTCGATCTGGGCGAAGTCGGAGGAGACGAAACGCTCCAGACGGCCGATGGCATCCTTGTCCACGTGCTGGGCAAAGAACTCCAGATCGTCGCGGCGCTCGGTCAGTACGGCGTTGAAGACGTACTTCAGCATGGCTTCGGCCAGCGCGGCGTTATCTTCCAGATTGTTGAAAGCCACTTCCGGCTCCACCATCCAGAACTCGGCCAGGTGACGGCTGGTGTTGGAGTTTTCGGCGCGGAAGGTCGGGCCGAAGGTGTAGACCTTGGAGAGGGCACAGGCATAGGTTTCGGCGTTCAGCTGGCCGGATACGGTCAGGAAGGCCTCTTTGCCGAAGAAATCTTCGTTGTAGTCCACCTTGCCGGCGTCGGTGCGCGGCAGGTTTTCCATATCCAGGGTAGAGACGCGGAACATCTCGCCTGCACCTTCGGTGTCAGAGGCGGTGATGAGCGGGGTCGCTACCCAGACAAAACCCTCTTCGTGGAAGAAGCGGTGGATGGCCTGAGCCAGGCAGTGACGAACCCGGGTCACGGCGCCAACGATGTTGGTGCGCGGGCGCAGGTGAGCCTGTTCACGCAGGTACTCGATGCTGTGGCGCTTGGCGGCCATCGGGTAGGTGTCCGGATCTTCGACCCAGCCGACGACCTTGACTTCGGTAGCCTGCAGTTCGAACGCCTGACCGCTGCCCTGAGATTCGGTCACGACGCCAGTCACTTCCACGGAGCAAGCTGTGGTCAGACGCTGCACTTCATTCTCGTAATTGGCCAGGGTATTGGGGACGACGGCCTGTACCGGATGGAAACAGGAGCCATCGGAAATGGCCAAAAATGAGATCCCCGCCTTGGAATCACGGCGAGTCCGGATCCACCCTCGTACAGTCAGGGTGGTGCCAACCGCATGTTTACCGGTCAGCACATCAACTACGGATGCGTGCGTCATCGAAATATTGTCTCCAGCTTGTTCTTTGCAGCGCTATGGGTCTGGCCCGGGCAATCATTGGCCCATCATGGCAGACTAAGCCGTTAATCTTACCCGCGCGGGTTTGATAAACAAGCAAAAATGTCGGACTCTGGTGGGGTTTTCGGCATGGTTCACCCGATATGGGGTCGCGGGGCAGGAGAGGCGAGTGAAAGATCGGCGGCAGGGGCCCGATTGGCTGACACGGCTGTTGCAGGGGCTGGTACTGCTCTGCTGGGGTGGCTTTATCGTGCTGCTCTCTATTTATCACCACGCCCGCCCCGAGCGAGCCTACGGTTTTCTGGTCTATGGCGGCGAGAGCGTGCGGGCCGGATGGGATCCGGTTTTTACCCCCTGGCTGCTGCACGGGCTGTGGGGGTGCTGCCTGCTGACCCTGGTGGCGCTATTTGTTGGCCGCAAGCGCCATCGCCGCCGGGAGGATGCCCGGCACGTCCATCTGGCGATCCTCCTGCTTATCCTTATCGCCAGCCTGCTCTTCTACTATCTCTAGTCTTCTTGTTGGCCCGTAGTTCGGGTCTGTTCATGATCCCGTTTGCTGCAAGCGGGACGCTTGCCAAGCTGGCGCTCCACGCTGTCTAGCATCTGGTTGTAGGCGAGCGCCAGCCGGCCAATCTCGTCGCCATCGTCCCCCTCCAGCCGATGGCCGAAGTCATGCATATCGGTGGCTTCTTCCATCGAGCGGGTCAGCTGGTTGAGGGGGCGGACGATCCAGGTGCGGATGACCCAGAGAGTCAGCAGCAGTCCCAGCCCGAAGATGCCGGTGAGGATCAGCGCCGAGGTGAGGATATTCTGCTCGACCCGGGTAAAGAGGGAGTCGAGGGAGTAATCGAAACGGACGGCGCCGAGCACGGTATTCTCCGGCACCAGATGGCAGCTGGTGCAGTCGGTGCCGCGAAAATCCTTCTTGGCCAGCAGCGGACGGGTCACCACTAGCCGGCTGTGCATGCCGTTGTGCACCACCTCAAGGCTCCCTTTGCCCGCCAGCGCCAGCTGGTCATAGTCATCCTTGCCCTGCTCTGCGGGGCGCCCCGGCCCGAACTGTTTGCTCACCGCCTCGCCACGGACGATGCGGGCATCCTCCACATGAGCGTGCTCGAGAAACTTGGCGCGCAGGGTGTCGCGGGCATCCATCTTGCCGGTCAGCATCAGCATGTTGAGGCCGTCGAAGTAGGCTTCGGTCTGCTCCTGACTCTGCTCCTTGATGAGGCTCAGGATGAGATCGCGCTCGCGCACCGCCTGATAGGCGGCGGAGAAGACCAGTACCATGGAGAAGATGAAGAGCAGGAAAAAGTTGATTTTGGCAGCAATGGAGAGGCGCATGAGCAATCTTTCTTTATGGTAAAACCGCAGCAGTCTACCCCTCTTGGCGCCTCAGGTCTGGTGTTTTGCTCACATTCCGGCAAGTGAACGGGGGTGAGGTGCATAAACTCGCCCTCTTTATATATCAAATGGGGATGCCACAGACGGGCGACCGGTGAGGCCGCCCGCGATGATGTTTAAAACTCGCCCTCGGCAATCGCCTGGCTGATGGCACCGGTCAACACCCGCAGCTCTTCGGGGGTGATCACGAAGGGGGGCATCAGGTAGACCAGCTTGCCAAAGGGGCGGATCCAGGCGCCCAGTTCGACAAACTTGCGCTGGATGCGCGCCACGTCCACCCGCTCCTTCATCTCCACCACCCCGATGGCACCGAGCACCCGCACATCCGCGACCGCCGGGTTGAGAGTCAATTCCACCAGCTCGGTACGCAGTTGATGTTCGATGGCGCGCACCCGCTCCTGCCACGGCGAGGCGAGCAGCAACTCGATGGAGGCGTTGGCCACCGCGCAGGCAAGCGGATTGCCCATAAAGGTGGGGCCGTGCATAAAGACCCCCGCCTTGCCGTCACAGATGGTGCAGGCGACATGCTCGGTGGTGAGGGTCGCCGAGAGGGTGAGATAGCCGCCGGTGAGCGCCTTGCCCAGACACATGATGTCGGGAGTGATGCCGGCCCAGTCGCAGGCAAACAGCTGGCCGGTGCGGCCAAAGCCGGTGGCGATTTCGTCGGCGATGAGCAGTACGCCGAACTCGTCGCACAGGGCGCGCACCCACTGCAGGTAGCGGGGGTGATAGAAGCGCATGCCGCCAGCGCCTTGCACGATGGGTTCGAGCACGATGGCGGCGATCTCTTCGTGATGATCCGCCATGAGTGTGGCTAGCTCCACCACGCACTGCTCGTCCCACTCGGCGTGGAAGCGACAGCTGGGCGCTTCGACAAAATGGTGCTCCGGCAGGAAGCCTTTGTAGAGCTCGTGCATGCCGCCATCCGGGTCGCAGACGCTCATGGCGCCGAAGGTGTCGCCGTGATAACCGCTGCGCAGGGCGACAAATTTGGCTCTGGGCGTCCCTTTGGCGTGCCAGTACTGCTGCGCCATCTTGAGCGCCACTTCTACCGCTACCGAGCCGGAATCCGCCAGAAAGACCCGATCCAGCCCCTTCGGAGTGATCTCCCCCAGCTTGCGGCAGAGCTCGACCGCCGGGGCGTGGGTCAGGCCGCCAAACATTACGTGGGACATCTTGCCGAGCTGGGCGGTGGCGGCGGCGTCCAGTTCCGGCACCTGATAGCCGTGCACGCAAGCCCACCAGGAGCTCATGCCATCCACCAGTTCACGGCCATCGCTGAGGGTGATCTTCACCCCCTTGGCGCTGGCCACTTCATAGCAGGGCAGGGGGTGAGTGAGAGAGGTGTAGGGGTGCCACACATGGTGCAGGTCGAATTCTTGGTTGGTCATTTATTCTTCTGTTGTCAATTGGTTTGATCTGGTCGGTGTTGACAGTCTACGCGGGCTCTCTACACTAGCCAACAATTTCAGCCACTTGGCTCTGCGCAGATCACTATTCGCACGAGCTCGGCAGCGGGTTTTGCGCTCACGCTCTTGCAAGGACCTCTTGCAAAGACCTTTTGCAAGGATGGCGGGCGCAGGATCCCACCAATAACAACCGGAAGCCATGTATGAATGCTCTCACTACGGGCGGTCACGCCCTTCGTCATGACTGGACGCTCGCCGAGGTTCAGGCCCTGTTTGCCCTGCCATTCAACGATCTGCTGTTTCAGGCCCAGAGTGTCCACCGCGCTCATTTCGACCCGAACGAAGTGCAGGTGAGCACCCTGCTCTCCATCAAGACCGGTGCCTGCCCGGAGGATTGCAAATACTGCCCCCAGAGCGCCCGCTATCACACCGGCCTTGAGGCCGAGCGGCTGATGGAGGTGGAGAAGGTGCTGGAGCGGGCCCGCGAAGCCAAGGCCAATGGCTCGTCCCGTTTCTGCATGGGGGCCGCCTGGCGCAACCCCAAAGAGAAGGACATGCCCTACATCATCCGGATGATCGAGGAGGTGCGCGGGCTGGGGATGGAGACCTGCATGACGCTGGGGATGCTCACCGCCGATCAGGCGGCGCGTCTGGGGGCTGCGGGGCTTGATTACTACAACCACAACCTCGACACCTCGCCGGAGTTTTACGGCGAGATCATCTCGACCCGTACCTATCAGGACCGGCTCGATACGCTGGAACATGTACGCAGTGCTGGCATGAAGGTCTGCTCCGGTGGCATCGTCGGCATGGGTGAGCAGGCGAAAGATCGGGCGGGCCTCTTGATGGCGCTGGCCAACCTGCCGCGCCACCCGGAGAGTGTGCCCATCAACATGCTGGTCAAGGTGAAGGGGACGCCGCTGGAGGATCAGGAGAACCTCGATCCGTTCGAATTTATCCGCACCATCGCCGTGGCGCGGATCATGATGCCGGCCTCCCATGTACGCCTCTCCGCCGGGCGGGAGAAGATGAACGAGCAGATGCAGGCGATGTGCTTTATGGCTGGGGCCAACTCCATCTTCTATGGCTGCAAGCTGCTGACCACCCCCAACCCGGACGAAAACAGCGATATGCAGCTGTTCAAGCGGCTCGGCATTCGTCCCGCCCAGCGGGCCCAGAAGCCGGATCAGGTCCAAGAAGAGGAGTTGCTGGCCGAGGTGAGCCGCCAGAGCGAACCTGCCGAGATGTTTTATGACGCTACCCGCCCCCGTGCAGAGACTGCGCGGTCATGACTGGCCCAGCAGTAACAGGCCCTTTTGCATTGGGCGCAGCGCTGGCCGAGCGCGAGCAGGCGGGCCTGCTGCGCAACCGCATCGCGACCGATGGGGCGAGTGGCGGGCGGCTCAGGGTCGCGGGGCGCGACTACCTCAACTTTTCCGCCAACGACTATCTGGGTCTGGCGGATCATCCCGCCATCAAAACTGCCTTCAAAGCGGGGATTGAGCGCTATGGCGCGGGCGCCGGCGCCTCGCCGCTGGTGACCGGTTACAGCCGTGCCCACCAAGAGCTTGAGGAGACCCTGGCCGATTGGCTCGGGGTGGAGGCGGTGCTGCTGTTCAACTGCGGTTTTTCGGCCAATCAGGCGGTGCTTAAAGCGCTGCTCGGCAAGGAACACCTGCTGTGGCAGGACAAACTCAACCACGCCTCCCTGCAGGAGATGGGCAGCCAGCTCCCCTGCAAGATGAAGCGCTTTGGTCACAACGATATGGCTGCCCTTGAACGGCAGCTTGAGCCAAATCGCGGACTGATTGTTTCGGAAGGGGTGTTCAGCATGGACGGGGATCAGGCCCCCTGGGGGGAACTCGCGGTATTGGCAGCCCGGAGCGGCAACTGGCTGATGATCGACGATGCCCATGGTCTCGGCGTGCTGGGGCCAGAGGGGCGCGGCACCCTGGCGGCGCAGGGAGTTAACACGGCCAGCGTACACATCCAGATGGGCACCTTTGGCAAGGCGCTTGGCATCGCCGGTGCCTTTGTTGGCGGTAGTCGCGAGCTGGTAGAGTATCTGGTCAACTTCGCCCGCCACTATGTCTACAGCACCCATATGCCGGCGGCGCAGGCTTGCGCAGTCAGCAAGAGTATCGAATTGGTACGTGCCGCCGATGAGGCCCGCGCCCATCTTGGTCAGCTCATCGCCCGCTTCCGGCAAGGGGCGCAGGCGCTGGGTTGGCAACTCGGTGCCAGCGCCACCCCCATCCAGCCGCTGCTGGTGGGGGAGAGCTCTGCTGCTTTGCAACTGGCCGAGCAACTGCGGGATCGCGGCGTCTGGGTGAGCGCCATCCGCCCGCCCACGGTGCCGGTCGGTACGGCCCGGCTGCGCATTACTTTGAGTGCAGCCCACCGCGAGCTGGATGTGGATCGCCTGCTTGATGCCTTGGGGGTTTGCCCTGCAGAGGCAACGGTTGGGGAGGCTTGCCATGGCTGAGCGTTTTCAAACGGTGGACAAGGCGCAGCTCGCTCGTCGTTTCGGGGCGGCGGCCCGTCACTACGACGCCCATGCCCGTTTTCAGCAGGAGGTGGGGCTGGCGCTGCTCGAGCTGATGAGCGCGGCTGGTGTACGTGAGGAGCGTCGGGGCTGCGGGCTCGATTTGGGCTGCGGCACCGGCTTTTTCCTGCCTCATCTTGCCACCCGCTGCGCCGGGCTGACCGGGCTGGATCTCGCTCCCGGCATGCTGGAGCAGGCGGCCTTGCGTGGCAGCGGGGCCCGACTGGTGTGCGGCGATGCCGAGCAGCTCCCTTTCGCCGATAACGTGTTCGACTGGGTTTTCTCCAGCCTCGCGCTGCAGTGGTGCGAGCGACCAGCGCAGGCCTTCGCCGAGCTGCTGCGAGTGGTCAAACCCGGTGGCCAGATCTTCTTTTCCACCCTGCTCGATGAATCGCTCTGGCAACTGCGCGCCGCCTGGCAGCAAGTAGATGGCCGAGCCCATGTCAACCGCTTCCTTGGCCTGCCACAATTGGAGCAGGCGTTGTTATCGGCGGGCGCCATTGCCCCGGGGCTTGAGTGCAGAAACTGGGATCTTGCCTATCTTGAATTGCCGCAGTTGTTGCGCGATCTCAAGGGGATCGGGGCAAATCAGATCAATGATGAGTGTGCCCGCAGTGCACCGGCCGGACTGAGCGGCCGCGCCAGATTGCAGCGGCTGGCTCAGGCGTATGAAGCATTTCGTCAGGCCGATGGCCAGCTGGTGGCCAGTTACCGGGTCTGTCTGGGCCGGCTCGGCAAACCTTGCTGAACCAGCCAGAGTATGAGGGGGAGGGGCGCGTTGGGCCCTCTCCTGCCAAGGAGAGAGCATTATGAAGTCATTCTTTATCACCGGCACCGACACGGACGCAGGCAAGACGCTGGTGGCGCGCACCCTGCTGCGGGAATTCAGCGCACAGGGAATCAAGTGCGCGGGTTACAAGCCGGTCTCGGCCGGATGTGCCCGCACGCCCGAGGGGCTACGCAACCTCGATGCCGTCCTGTTGCAGGAGGCGGCGAGCCTGCCGCTGCCCTACGAGACGGTCAACCCCTACGCCTACGAGCCGCCGATTGCGCCGCACATCGCGGCCAGCGAGGCGCGCCAGCCCATCAGCCTGCAGGGGCTGAGCGAGGGGCTGCGCAAGATTGAGCAGGCGGGGGCCGAGCTTGCCATCGTCGAGGGGGCGGGGGGCTGGTATCTGCCGCTGGATCGCAAGCACCTGCTGTCGGACTGGGTGAAGCAGGAGAACATGCCGGTGATTCTGGTGGTGGGGGCCAAGCTTGGCTGCCTCAACCATGCCCTGCTCACCTTTGCCGCCATTCGCAACGATCAGCTGCCGGTGGCAGGCTGGGTTATTAATCGGCTGCACAGCTCGATGAGCCACTATCAGGAAAATCTGGACACTCTCAGGGGCTTGTTGCCTGCGCCATTTCTGGGGGAAATTCCCTTTATAAACAATCCGTTTGAAGCTAACCTGCAGGGCCGACTCGATATCTCGCCACTGCTGTGACGGCATATTCAGCGAACATTCATCGAATCTCCCTAAAATGCCATCCATAACATGGTGATAGGGAGGTTCAATGAACCCCGGCCATGTCCGTTATTCTCACAAGGAGTCAATATGAAGCGAATAATACTATTCCTGGTGACCAACCTGGCCGTCATGCTGGTGCTGGGGGTGGTACTCAATATCCTGTTCTCGGTTCTGGGTATCAACAAGTCCAGTATTTCCGGCCTGTTGGTCTTCTGTGCCGTGTTCGGTTTTGGCGGTTCCTTTATCTCCTTGCTGATGTCCAAGTGGATGGCCAAGCGCAGCTATGGCGTCCAGGTGATCGAGCAACCCCGCAACGAGACCGAGCACTGGCTGGTGAGCACTGTGGCCCGTCAGGCCCGTGAAGCCGGGATCCAGATGCCGGAAGTGGGGATCTACGACTCTCCCGAGATGAACGCGTTTGCTACCGGTGCCCGCCGCGATGACTCGCTGGTGGCCGTCTCCTCCGGCCTGCTCTACAGCATGAGCCGCGACGAGGCGGAAGCGGTGCTGGCCCACGAGGTGAGCCACGTAGCCAACGGCGACATGGTGACCCTGACCCTGATCCAGGGGGTGGTGAACACCTTCGTGATGTTCTTCGCCCGCATCGTGGCTGGGGTCATCAGCAACTTTTTCAGCTCCAACAACGATGAAGAGAGCAGCAGCACCGGCGGTTTTGCCTACATGATCACCGTGTTCGTGCTGGAGATGGTGTTTGGCGTACTCGCCTCCATCATCGTCATGTGGTTCAGCCGTCAGCGTGAGTTCCGCGCCGATGCCGGTGCCGCCAAGCTGGCCGGTCGCGACAAGATGATCGCCGCCCTTGAGCGCCTCTCTCGCGGTGCCGAGCCGCAGCTGGAAGGCTCCATGATGGCCTTTGGCATCAACGGCAAGCGCTCCATGAGCGAGCTGTTTATGAGCCACCCGCCCATCGAGCAGCGTATCGCCGCCCTGCGTGGTTAATCTCGCCAGTTGCTACCAAGCAAAACGGCTGCCTCGGCAGCCGTTTTTTATTGTCCGCGCATTATCGCGGCTCGATCACCTTATTCGATGACGAGGTCGGTCAGCGGCACTGCGCAGCAGGTGAGGATCTTGCCCTCGGCTCGCTCGGCGGCGCTGATGGCGGGGGCGTCGGGATGCGCCACCTCGCCCGAGACCAGCGTCTGCTTGCAGCTGCCGCAGATGCCGGCGCGGCAGCTCCAGGGGAGATCTACCCCCTGCTTGCTGGCCTGATCGAGGATGGTGCCCTGATTGTTGCCGGCAAACTCCCGCTCGCCGATGCGCAGTTGCACTGGCTGATGAGCACGGGCAACCGAGAGAATGGCGCCGCCAAAGCTCTCCTGTCTGATACGTGCGGCAGGCACGCCGCGCGCAGCCACTTTTGCCGCCGCATCGGCCATAAAGCCGTGGGGGCCGCAGATAAACACCTCCCGTCCGGCCAACCCCTTGACCAGTGCGAGATGCTCATCGCCGAGCCGCCCTTTCTGCCCCTGCCAGTGACTGTCCGGCTGGCTCAGGATAATGGTGAGGGTCATCCCCTGCTGCGCCATGGCGTGCAGCTCGCTGGCGGCGGGAATATCCGCTTCGCTGCGGCACAGGTGCATGAAGTGGAGATCGCCAAGCTCGCCGCGCAGGGCCAGAGTACGGGCCATCGCCAGCATGGGGGTGACGCCGGAGCCTGCGGAGAGCAACAGGAGGTTGCGCTCGTGGCCCAGGTGAAACTCGCCAACGGGGTTGGCGGCCAGCAGGGTGTTGCCCACCTGCATCTGCTGGTGCAGCCAGTGGGAGATGCGGCCGCCCCCCACCTTCTTGACGCTGATGCTGTAGCGCTCCGGCCGAGCCGGTGTGGAGCTCAGGGTATAGCGGCGCTGAACCCGCTCGTTTTTGATATCGAGGCTGATGGGCAGATGCTGGCCCGGCAGGTAGTCGGGCAGCGGCTCGCCATCGGCTGCCTCGAACCAGAAGGTCTCCAGATCCCGCGCCAGCGGTTCGCGGGCCACGCAGATCAGCTCGCGCTTTTTCGGTGCGCCGTCAGGGTAGGGGGCAGGGCGCTTGCGCTCCAGCACCTCGATCTCGCTACCCGCTTCAATCCACCCCTCGTTCAGGGCGATCAGGTTCTGGCCGAAGTAGACCTCGCCATCCTCGCCTCGCCGGTAACGGGTGAGGGTCGCCAGCGGCTCTTTGAGGGCATTGAAGCGATCGGTGCCCGCTTCCACCGTGGTCATGATGCAGCGGCTGCAGGGCTTGGCGACCTGAAACTCCACCTCGCCGATGCGGATGCGCACCCAGCTGTCCTCCTCGAAGGGGCGGGCGCCGCTCGCCACCAGATTGGTGCGAAACTGGCTCATCTGGTGCAGCGCATCGGAGCGCAGATTGAGATCATCCAGCGAAGCCTGGCTTATCAGCAGCAGCGGATAACCATCGGCAAAGCTGACCCGGGTGCCGGTCTTCTCGCGAAAGCGGTCAGACTCTGCACCGAGCCAAAGCAGCGCTACCGGTTCGCCAGCGACCCGGCTCAGCCAGCTGTCGGCGATTGGGGTGGTATGCAGGGCGGTGAAGCGGTCGCCCCAGACCCCTGTCGCTTGCGGGGCACGGCTGAAATCGGACTCTTGCAGGGCGAGAGGCTCGAACCCCGGATAGTTCAGTTGCAGGCCGCCTGCAACTGGAGTTGCAACTACCTGCTGCAATTGGGGGTGGGTACGGGCGGTGATGAAGGTGCCATCAGGCTTGACCACCATGTAGCGGCGATCCCCTGCGAGCCCCTCCTGGGTGACTTGGGCGCGTGCCTGAGGCATGCCGGCGGTCGATTTGATGGGGTATAGGTGAATGCTGTCTAGCCTTGGCATCTTCGTATCCTTGTGAAGCGGCGCAGTCGCCTGGAAAAAGGGGAACATAACGGTTCCCACTGCGAGGGGCAATCTCTTTACGGGGCGCAGAGATGCGGGTTCGATAGATGCAGTTTTTTTTGCAAAAAATCGCAGAGGGGCAACCGGGCTATCCGGTTTTTGCACGCTTGGCCGCAACCTTGACGAGATAAGGAGTGGAGTCAAGCGGGAAAGATGTTATCCCGGTCACGTTCTGTTTAAAACCACCCATTAAATGCAACATTTTTTGATCCTGATTCGCTAATCAGTACAAAAAAGCCGCCATTATCGACTCAGTTCCCAGTTTCTAACGCTTTCGCTTCTTCCTCATCCGGCCACCGTCCGCCTCGGCTACACGGTATCAAGCGCCATCGGGTGGGGCCTGTCACACAAAAAGAAGAAAGCAATGTATGAGCAAACAACTGGACATGACCCCATTGCCGGATCTCTCCCTGAAAACGGGAACAGGCCCGGTGCGTACCCGGCTACCTGTCTGGCGGCCGGCCCTGCCACCCTGCAATCACGCCTGCCCGGCCGGAGAAAATATCCAGGCCTGGCTCTCTCTGGCGCAGGCCGGTCGCTTTGAAGCGGCCTGGCAGACCCTGATCGAAGAGAACCCCTTGCCCGCCATTCATGGCCGGGTCTGCTATCACCCCTGCGAGAGCGCCTGCAACCGCGGGCAGGTGGATGAATCCGTCTCCATCCACGCCATCGAGCGTTTCCTTGGCGACGAGGCGCTGGCCCGTGGTTGGCAGCCTGCGCCACCTGCCCCTGCCAGCGGCAAGAAGGTGCTGGTGATCGGTGCCGGCCCCTCCGGCCTCTCCTGCGCCTGGCACCTCAACCGGCTTGGCCATCAGGTGGAGATCCGCGAAGCCGGGCCACTGGCGGGCGGCATGCTGCGCTTTGGTATTCCCGCTTATCGTCTGCCCCGCGATGTGCTGGATCGGGAGGTGTCCCGCATCGTGGCGGCCGGAGTGACGCTGACTCTCAACCACAAGGTGGAGGATGTGCTGCGCGAGCGCGACGAGGGAGGCTTTGACGCCGTCTTTATGGCCATCGGCGCCCATCTGGCCAAGCGCGTCGATATCCCAGCCCGGGAAGCGGGCAAGATCCTCGATGCGGTGAGCTTCCTCGAACAGGCCAGTCTGGCCGAAGAGCAGGGCTTGCCACCGCCCAAACTGGGGCGGCGGGTAGCCATCTACGGCGGCGGCAATACCGCCATGGACGCGGCCCGTACCGCCCGCCGCCTCGGGGTCGAGGAGGCGATGATCATCTACCGCCGCGACCGCGACCATATGCCGGCCCACGCCTTCGAAGCCGATGAGGCCGAGGAGGAGGGGATCAAGATCAACTGGCTGCGCACCATCCGCCAGCTCGACAACACCAATATCGAGGTGGAGGTGATGGCGCTGGATGCCGAGGGCAAACCGGTGCCCACCGGCAAGTTTGAAACCCTCGAAGCGGACTCCCTCATTCTGGCGCTCGGTCAGGAGGTCGACCTTTCGGTGCTGGAGAGCATTCCCGGCGTGCGGGTCAACAAGGAGGGAGTGGTACAGGTTGGCGAGAACCTGATGACGGACGTGCCGGGCCTGTTTGCTGGTGGCGACATGGTGCCCTCCGAGCGCACCGTCACCATCGCCACCGGTCACGGCAAGAAGGCGGCGCGCCATATGGATGCCTGGCTGCGCGGTCGCCACTACCACAAACCGCTCTCCTACCCGCTGGTGGGGCCCGAGCAGTTGCAGCTCTGGTTCCAGACCCATGCCCCGGCCAGCAGCCAGCCGGTCAAACCGCCCTCGGCGCGGGACGACTTTGGCGAGATCATCGGCGGGCTGGATGAGGTGGCCGCCCGCTACGAGGCTGCGCGCTGCTACTCCTGCGGCAACTGCTTTGAGTGTGACGGCTGCTATGGCAGCTGCCCCGAGCAGGCCATCGCCAAGCTGGGGCCGGGTCTGGGGTATCAGGTGGATGCCGAGCGCTGCACCGGCTGCGGTGCCTGTCACGACCAGTGCCCTTGTCACGCCATCGAGCTGCGCCAACCGGAGGAGTCCCAATGAAACATGAACTGATCATGGTTGACGGCAACGAAGCCGCAGCCCGGGTGGCGTACCAGCTGAGCGAAGTGTGTGCCATCTATCCCATCACCCCGAGCTCGACCATGGCCGAACTGGCCGATGCCTGGGCGGCAGAAGGGCAGACCAACCTGTGGGGCAACATCCCCACCGTGGTAGAGATGCAGAGTGAGGGGGGGGCGGCTGGCACGGTACACGGCGCCCTGCAGGCGGGGGCGCTCGCCACCACCTTTACCGCCAGTCAGGGGCTGATGCTGATGCTGCCCAACATGTACAAGATCGCCGGTGAACTGACTTCGGCGGTATTCCATGTGGCGGCCCGCTCGCTGGCGGCGCAGGGGCTGTCGATCTTTGGCGACCATCAGGACGTGATGGCGGCACGTAGCACCGGCTTTGCCATGCTCGCCTCCGGCTCGGTGCAGGAGGCGCAGGACTTGGCCTTGGTTGCCCACAGCGTCACCCTGCAGTGCCGGGTGCCCTTTATCCACTTCTTCGACGGGTTCCGTACCTCCCACGAAGTGAACAAGATCACCGCCCTGCATCGGGATGAAATTCGCGCTCTTATCGACAACGATTGGGTGCGCGCCCACCGTGCCCGGGCCCTCAACCCGGATCATCCGGTGATGCGTGGCACCGCCCAGAACCCGGATACCTACTTCCAGTCCCGCGAGAGCGTCAACCCCTTCTACGAAGCGGTACTGGCACGGGTGCAGCAGTGCATGGACAACTTGGGCGATCTGACCGGCCGCCACTACCGGTTGGTGGAGTACCACGGTGCACCGGATGCCACCGACGTCATCGTGCTGATGGGCTCGGGGGCGGCCACCGCCCGCACCACCGTGGATTGGCTCAACCGGCAGGATCGCAAGACCGGGGTACTGGTCATTCGCCTCTATCGCCCCTTCCCGGTACAGGCGCTGCTCGATGCGCTACCGCAGAGCGTGCGGCGCATGGCGGTGCTGGATCGCACCAAGGAGCCGGGGGCGGGCGGTGAGCCGCTGCTGCTGGATGTGCAGAGCGCGCTGATCGACGGCTTGCAGCGCGGCCTTATCAAGCGGCTACCCTGGCTCAGTGGCGGTCGCTACGGCCTCTCTTCCAAAGAGTTCACCCCCGCCATGTGCGCGGCGGTATTCGAGGAGCTGGCATCCGATGCGCCGCGCCCGCGCTTTACCGTGGGGATTGTCGATGATGTGTCGGGCCTCAGTCTGGCATGGCACCCCATAGGCGATCTGGAGCCCGCCAGCCGGGTGCGGGCGCTCTTCTTCGGCCTCGGTGCCGACGGCACTGTGGGCGCCAACAAGAACAGCATCAAGATCATCGGCGAGCTGGAGGGGTTCCACGCTCAGGGCTACTTCGTCTACGACTCCAAGAAGTCTGGCTCGCGCACCGTCTCCCACCTGCGCTTTGGCCCCGAGCCCATCGATGCCCCCTGGCTTATCGAGCAGGCGAGCTTTATCGGCTGCCACCAGTGGGGCTTTGTCGAGTCGGTAGACCTGCTGGAGCATGCTGCCGAAGGGGCGACCCTGCTGCTCAATGCTCCCTATGAGCCTGACCGGGTCTGGGCCGAGCTGCCCGAGCGGCTGCGTGCCCGCATCCGCGCCCTCGATATCCGCCTCTACTGCATCGATGGGGATCGGGTGGCCGAGCGCAACGGCATGGGCAATCGCATCAACACCATCATGCAGACCTGCTTCTTCGCGTTGGCTGGCATCTTGCCGCGGGATGAGGCGATTGCGCTGATCAAGGAGAGCATCGAGAAGAGCTATGCCCGCAAGGGGCCCGAGGTGGTCGAGCGCAACTTCGCGGCGGTGGACGACACCCTGGCCCATCTCCATCAGGTGGCCATCCCGGCCGGTGAAGAGCAGATCAGCGACTATCCGCTGCCACTGGCACCGGGTGGCAGCGAGTTTGTGCAGCGGGTTACTGGCGAGATGCTGGCGGGGCGCGGCGATCTTATTCCGGTCTCCATGCTGCCGGTGGATGGCACTTACCCCACTGCCACCAGCCGCTTCGAGAAGCGGGATATCGCCCGCGAGATCCCGATTTGGCATTCGGATATCTGCATCCAGTGCGGCAACTGCGTTTTTGTCTGCCCCCACGCGGCGCTGCGGGCCAAGTTCTACCATCAGGACTGGCTGGCGACCGCCCCCGAGGCAGCGCAGTCGGTGCCCGTCACCGCCAAGGGCTTCCCCGACAGCCGCTACACCTTGCAGCTCTACCCGGAAGATTGCACCGGTTGTGGCCAGTGCGTGCAGGCTTGTCCGGTGCGGGCCGGAGCGGATGAGAGCCATGAAGGCGAGCGCGCCATCGCCATGATGGACAAGGCGCCCCATCTGGCTGGCCAGAAACAGGCACTGCGCTGGTTCGAGAGCCTGCCGTGGCCTGCCCGCGAGCGGGTGGACTTCTCCACGGTGCGCGGCACCCAGTTCCTCGAACCCCTGTTCGAGTTCTCCGGTGCCTGCGCCGGCTGTGGCGAGACCCCCTATCTCAAGCTGCTGACCCAGCTGTTTGGCGATCGCATGCTGGTGGCCAACGCCACCGGTTGCTCCTCCATCTACGGCGGCAACCTGCCGACTACGCCGTGGGCCAAGAACGGCGAAGGGAAGGGGCCGGCCTGGTCGAACTCCCTGTTTGAGGACAACGCCGAGTTTGGCTTTGGTTTTCGTCTCACCGCCGATCAGCATCACGGTCAGGCGGTGGCGGCCCTTGAGGCGATGAAGGGGGAGCTGGGCCCAGAGCTGGTCGATACCCTGATTAGCGTCCCGCAGCGGCTGGAGTCGGAGATCCGCGCCCAGCGCACCCGGGTAGCGCAAGTGCGCGAGCGGCTGGAAGAGGTGAAATCCGGCAAGGCCCGCGAGCTGCTGTCGCTTATCGATCAGCTGGTGCGCCGCTCGGTCTGGATCATCGGCGGCGATGGCTGGGCCTATGACATCGGCTCATCGGGGCTCGATCATGTGCTCGCCTCCGGGCGCGATGTGAACGTGCTGGTGATGGATACCGAGGTCTACTCCAACACCGGCGGCCAGATGTCGAAATCGACCCCGCTCGGTGCCGTCGCCAAGTTCGCGGCGGGGGGCAAGACGCTGGCCAAGAAGGATGTAGCCTTGCAAGCCATCTCCTACGGCAACGTCTATGTTGCCCGCATCGCCTTTGGTGCCAACCCGCAGCAGGCGCTGCAGGCCTTGCGCGAGGCTGAGGCCTATCCGGGCCCGTCGCTTATCATCGCCTACAGCCACTGTATCGCTCATGGCATCGATATGGAGTTTGGCCTGACCCAGCAGAAACGCGCCGTGGCCTCCGGTCACTGGCCGTTGATGCGCTACAACCCGGTATTGCGCAGTGCGGGGCAGAACCCCTTCAGCCTCGACAGCCTGCGCCCCTCCATCCCCCTTGCGGAATATCGGCAGGAGGAGACCCGTTATCGGGTGCTGGCCCAGAGCCATCCGGAGGAGGCCGAGCGGCTGATGCAGGTGGCGCAAAAAGTGGCGTGGCAGAAGTGGGCCACCTACGAGGAGATGGCCACCCGCGAAGCCAGCCATTTCCATCCGCCGGTGTGATGGTGAAGTAAGTGAAATATAACCAAGCGGGCCATTGGCCCGCTTGGTTGAATTGGAATAGAATCACACTGATTTCATAGAGCAAAAAATTCCTATCTATATCACAGCGAGCTCAGCTACTGTGTTAATAATACATTCAGTGTTAGTTGCAAAAATATGATTTACACTCATGTCGGATATGCGGAATGGTATCTTTAAAGTTGCGATGAAATATTTTTGTGTGTTCTAAAATAGATGGCTTTGTATTGAAGTGACGACTTCTATTTTAAAAGGCACGACTCAGCGTTTCAGCTGGATGTTTTATTGTCAAGCGTTAAAAATTAATGCAGTGCTGTTTTTAAGGAGATGTTTAATATATGGATGTTTTTGTTGAGTCAGCTTGGCTGGCAGAAGAATTGAGTAAAGTGATTGATTGCCCACTTTTTGACAATTCCGATAGAATTATTACTAGTGATGTAGCATGTAGCTTATCATTGGAACATTGGCATTCAATAAGAGTAACTTTAGAGCTTGGTTATTTACCTTCTGCTCTTGTCGTTCACAGGTCGCAATTTGAATCGATAGTTCGTTCCATTTGGTTGTTATATAGCGCTTCAGATGCTCAGTTAGCAAAGCTGAGTGTTGAATTGACTTTAGAGTCGGAACAAGCAGCGAAAAACATTCCACAAATGTCACAAATGATGGATGCACTAGCAAAGGATGCACCTATAGAAGCATTCAAGGCACTTTCTCGCTTCAAAGACCATTCATGGAAAGCTTTAAACTCTTATGTACATGCAGGTATCCATCCTATTCGAAGGCATAGTGAAGGATATCCAGTTAAGTTAATTCATGATGTGCTCAAAAATGCAAATGGATTAGCTATTTTATCTTGTATGCAGTCTGTTGTATTATCTGGTCGGCAGCCATTGCAACGTGAAATATTAAAGTTGGCAGAAAAAAGAGCAATTTGTATGCCTCCGATATTAAATAATATCTAACAACTTTCTGAGTTAAGTGCTGTGAGTGTAGTTTTTGCTCTTTTCTCTGTCCCTCAGGCTGACCGAGCGAGGGAAGCAATGTGGGGGGGAGAATATAAATCCTAGTGTCGCTAGCAGATAGACAGATACCGCCGTCTTGGCGGCATTTGTCTATCTGTAGGCTGTAGGAAAGTTGGCCAAGGCTTCCTTTTCCGACCAAGGCAGGTAAGCTGCGAGGCAAATAGCGTCAAGCAGGAGAAGGGACGATGACAGAACAACATATCGCCGGGACGATCGGCATTCTGGGGGCGGGGTGGCTGGGGCTGCCGCTGGCGCGAGCCCTGTTGGCGGCTGGCAAGCAGGTGGCGGTGACGGTCAGCAGCGCCGAAAAAGCGGCCCGTTTGCAGGGGGAGGGGATCGCTGCCCATCCGCTGACGATTTCTGCCCATATGTCGGATGCGTGGCCCATCCCCTGCGAGAGTCTGGTGATCTGCGTACCTCCCAGCAAGACCGATGACTATCCGCAAGCGGTGGCAAGGGCCTGCGCGTTGGCCAAAGCGAATGGCACCCGGCGGGTGCTGTTTGTCAGCGCCACCTCGGTATGGGGGGCGGGTCAAGAAGAGGGTGAGCAGCCCAAACCGCGCCATGCCCGTGGCGAGCGGATGCTGGCGGCGGAGCAGGCGGTGCTGGCGGCCGGTTTCGAGACGGTGATGATAGTGCGCCCCTCCGGCCTTTATGGCCCGGATCGCCATCCCGGCCGTTTCCTCGCGGGCAAGACTCTCGATGGTGGCGCCCAGTCGGTCAATCTGGTCCATCTGGACGATGTGGTGGCGGCTTGCATCTTGCTGCTGGAGCGGGGCAAGGACGGGGATGTCTTCAACCTGAGCGCGCCGGTGCATCCGCGCCGCGAGCAGTTCTACCCCTTTGCGGCGCGCCAGCAGGGGCTGCCTGTGCCGGTCTTTATCGAGCCTGCCGGTGAATTTCAGCCCATCGACGGTCAGCTGATTTGCCAGCAGATGGGATTCAACTATCGCTGGCCCGATCCGGCCCACTGGTTTGCCGAGCTCGCCGCCTCGGGCAATTGAGGTTTGCCAAGGGGGTGATCGCCCCCTATCATGCCGCCATCCATGAGAGAGAGGCGGTAATGATGGTAGATACAAAACGTCACCCCGATGGGGAGTTGTTGCTGAGAACCCTGGCAATGCCAGCCGATACCAACCCCAATGGCGACATCTTTGGTGGCTGGATCATGTCCCAGATGGATATAGGTGGGGGCATTATGGCCAAGGAGCTGGCAAAAGGACGTATTTGTACCGTATCCGTCGAAGGCATGACCTTCCACAGTCCGGTCAAGGTGGGCGATGTGGTCTGCTGCTATGGCCGCTGCATGAAGATCGGCCGCAGCTCCATGAAGCTCAAGCTGGAGGTGTGGGTCAAGCCGGTACTGCGGGAAAACGACGCCCAGCGCTACTGTGTGACCGAGGGGATCTTCACCTATGTCGCCATCGACGAACACGGCAAATCCCGCCCGGTTCCGGTGAGTGCCTGATCAAATAAGCCGGGCGTTGATGATGGATATTTCCTGCTCAAGCCCGGTTTTTTGCCGTATCATGCGTTCCAGCATCTCCTCTGACCCTACATACTGAAGGGTGTCGAACAGACAGAGATCGCATTGAGGGTCCCGTCTTATCTGGTAGACGGTGGCCAGCTCCACTTGATGACAGTTTCCTTGTTGATCATAAAACGTCACGTTGTACCGAAGTTCTTTCGCCATGAGACAGCGTCCTTCTGGTTGAGTGGAACAGGGACTATCAGCTTAGTCGGCGTTGATGACGTTTGTGATGGTCAAGATACAAAGCAAAGGCGGGCGGTTTAGCCGATGAAAAATAGTTATCGCATTCTTGGCACCTCCCTGCTGACCCTGGGGTTGGTAGGCTGTTTCGAGGTGCCGGATCAGAACCATCTGGTCACGGCCGATGGGATTGTGCCGGGTATCGACTGCCAGCGTCCGCCGCTGGTGGCGCTGGCGACCACGGCGCTGCCCCGTGAATTCGGCATCACGGTCTGGAACCTCTACAAGGGACAGCGCAAGAACTGGCGCGAGGGGATGGACAGCTACGCCAAGGGGCAGGATCTGGTGCTGCTGCAAGAGTCGGCCACCCGTCCCGAGATGCTTGACTGGCTGCGCGCCGGTGATTTCCAGTGGCAACAGCTGCAGGCCTTCACTCAGGGCGGCGTCTCGTTCGGGGTGATGACGGTAGCCAAGACCCCGCAGGCGTTCGTCTGTGGCGTGCGCTCCCCCGAGCCTTTGCTGCGCATCCCCAAATCCGGGCTGGTGAGCCTCTATCCGCTGCAGGGCGATCCTGATGGCGTGCTGGTGATTAACCTCCATGCGGTCAACTTCGAACTGGGGATGGCCACCTTCCGCGAGCAGCTCAACGATTTGACCGCGCTGGTGCGCCGCCATCAGGGGCCGGTGATCCTGGCCGGTGATTTCAACACCTGGAGCGACAAACGCCAGTTCTGGCTGAGCAAGCTGGTTGAAGAGCTGGGTCTGCAGGAGGCCGTGCCGGTGCCTGACTTGCGCCGCACCGCTTTCGGTCGTCCGCTGGATCACCTCTACTACCGTAATCTGGATCTGGTCGAGGTGAGTTCACCGGCGACCGACAGCTCCGATCACAACCCCATCATTGCGCGCTTTGCTGCCCAGTCGCTGACGCCGTGATCCTGTGATTGCCCCATAAAAAATCCGGCGCCAATGGCGCCGGATTTTTTTGCGCTGTTGCCAGCGACAGAGGCATTACTGCTGATAGAGGCCCAGATGCTCTTTGGCGTAGGCTTCAAAATCGGTGCAGCCACCGATGTGCTGTTCGTCCAGGAAGATCTGGGGCACTGTGTTGACCGGCTTGCCGGCGCTCTTGGCCAGATCTTCTTTGGTGATGCCTTCGGCGTGGATATCGACGTAGCGGAATTTGAAATCATCGCGCTGTTCAACCAGCTGCTCGGCAATCTGTTTGGCACGAACGCAATAGGGGCAGCCGGGGCGACCAAAAATCACTGCAAACATCTTTTCTCTCCGTTGGTGAGGCCGTTGTGTGAAACCGTCAGGTCAGGCCATTGATAAGAGGCAGGGGACAGCATATCCCCCCCTCGTCACGACTTAAAGTTGAAATTGTCGATACCGTGATTCGAGCGATTCTATTGCCTCAGTTCTCGTCGGCAATCTGGATCGGCTGCTGCTGGTAGATGCTCTCCAGCACCCCCTTCTCGAACACAGTCCAGGGCCAGGGGGCCTTGCTGGCACGGTAGCGATCGTGGGTCGCCGGGTCTTGCGACAGGCCGCGCTGGAACATCACGAACGCCTTGCGCTGGCCACCGGCGGTATCGATAAAGCCCACCAGGTTGGAGGTGCCGGTGATGGTGCCGGTCTTGGCGTGCACCTTGTTCTTCATCATGGGGGCGGTGACGCTGCGCCGCCACGCCAGAGTGCCATCCACCTGTGAGCTTGGCAGCAGCTTGATAAGGCCAAGCTCGGCATCATTTTTCTGGATGAAGTTCAGCACCGACAGCATCTGGCGGGCGCTGATGAGATTGTGAGCGGAGAGGCCGGAGCCGTCGGCCAGGGTGGCGTTGCCCAGATCGATGCCGTTCTTGGTCAGGATGGCGCGCACAGCCATGGTGCCGCTGCGATAGCTGCCCGGCTTGTTGTAGTAGTGGCGACCCACGGTTTTGAGGAAGGTATCGGCATAGAGGTTGTCCGATTTCTTCAGCATTTTGGCCAGCATCACCGGCAGGGAGACCGAGTAGTGGGTGCCGAGCGTCTCGGCGTTGTCCGGTGCCTTGTGGGTAACCCGCAGCAGGCCGTCATGCTTGATACCGGCACGGTCCATCGCCCAGCGGATGTTGTCCCAGCCCCAGGCTTCCACGTCGTGGATGGCGAAGCGCAGACCCTGCGGATCCTTGTTCGGGGTGATGCAGCCCTTGAGTTCGTAGAAGTTGCCCTTGGCCATATCTACTTCCAGTGCGCAGAACTGGCGCGCCATGTCGGCATAGCTCATCACCTCCACGTTGTCTGCACCGATGCCGATGGGCACGCCGGTGGCCACATTGCCGACCGCCGGTTTGCCAATCTGGGTGGCGGTGATGGTGCCGTAGGCACAGTTCTTGTCGATGATGACCGAGGAGACGGGAGCGGCGAAGCAGAGGGTCTGATCCCCCCATGACCAGCCGTTACCGCGCTCGTAGCCGTTGTAGGCGCCGGTATTGACGTAGACGTTGCCCTTGATCTGGTTGACGCCAAGTTGCTTGAACAGGGCCAGCAGATCCATCCGTGACAGGGTGGGGTCGCCGACGAAGTTGATCCAGATATCGCCATTGATGACGTTGCCCTGCTTGGCGCCGGGCTGGGCCTGAATGTCGGTGGCAAAGCGGAAGTCGGCGCCAAGCTCAAGGCGGGCCGCCAGCGCGGTGAGCACCTTCATGGTGGAGGCGGGGGCGATCATCTGATCCGCATGACGGGCAAACTCAACGCCGTTGTTGCCCTGCACTATGATGGCGTACTGGCCACCCTGAGGGGGCGTCAGCGGGGCGGCGTGAGCCGCCAGAGAGAAAAGAGCACAAAAACCAAACAACAGCCGCTGCATAACATCCTCTAATGTGACGAAGGGGCCAGACCGATAGCACTGGCCCTGATAATTCAACCTTGTTTCACCCGCCGATGCATGATCGGCCGTGGTAAAGCAATTCATACGATTTATGCCGGTCGCCACTGGCCATCACGCCAGCGAGTTGGCGGTGCGATAGCGACCCTCATAATCAAAAATCTTCTCTTTTATCTGCCAGAAGCGCCCCGATTTGCGGGCGATGACGAAATCGGGATGGCGAAACTGGCTTTCTGCCGCCAGCACGCTCGCCAGGGTGGCAAATTCGGGCTCCAGACCCGGGGCGGGCCAATGATGACGCACAAAGTGCTGTTGAAACAAGCGCCGTGCGCCCTCGGAGTGAAATCCGAAGTACTCATTGAGGGTGAGACCATCCTCATCGTGATAGATCACCTCCAGCCGCTCCCCCTGTTTGCCGCGCCCTGCGGTGAAGGTGAGACCGGCGCAGCGGATCACCATGCAATCCTTGAGATTGAGCGCCTCTTTAAGCTTGTCGTCAGGGTCGACCAGCAGCTGATCGCAGCTCTGGCAGTGACGGGCGGCGATGTCATTATCGCTGCCGCAAGCGGGGCAGATCTTGGCGCGAAAGCGGTAGTCGCACTCTTCGCGGTTGCCCTCGTCATCTTCAAACAGCCCCTGACAGCGGCGGCCATAATGCTCGATCACCTTGCCATCCTCGTCGGTCTTGCCCCAGAAGGTGTTGGCAAAGCCGCAGGCGGGGCAGGGCACCTGCACCGGCTCGGTACCGGCGTGGGGGCGAGGTTCCCCCACTTCGGGGGCAAACAGGTTGAAGTTGTTGCCGGCGTAGTCGAGCACCAGACAATCCTCCTTGCCCGGCGAGAGACGCAGGCCCCGCCCGACGATCTGCTGATAGAGCGAGACCGACTCGGTGGGCCTGAGCATCACGATAAGATCGACATGGGGGGCGTCGAAGCCGGTGGTGAGCACCGCCACGTTGACCAGAAACTTGAGCTCGCGCGCTTTGAAGGCGTTGATGAGGGCATCGCGCTCCGGCCCCGGCGTTTCGCCGGTGATAAGGGCTGCCTGTTGGCCTCGGGCGCCAAGCAGGCCGTGAATTTCACGGGCGTGTTCGACAGTGGCGGCGAAGATCATCACCCCCTGCCGGTCGGCGGCATACTCCAGTACCTGACTCAGGATATGGGGGGTGACCCGCTCCTGCCGCTTGAGCTCGCCGTTGAGTTCCGCCTCGCTGAAGAGGCCATTCTCCCGTGGCACCAGCTTGCTGAAGTCGTAGTGGACGATGGGGGCATCCACCATGCGCGGCGGCGTCAGGTAGCCGTTTTTGACCATAAAGCGCAGCTGCAGCTCGAACACGCAGTCGCCAAACAGCCGCTCGCCGTGGCTTTTGACCATGCCGTGGTAGTGGCGCCGGTAGATCCAGCCCAGCCCGAGCCGATAGGGGGTGGCGGTGAGGCCGAGGATCTTGAGGGCCGGATTGGCAGCCTTGAGATGGTCGATCACCTGATGGTACTGGCTGTCGTCATCGAGCGAGACCCGGTGGCATTCGTCGATGATGAGCAGCGAAAACGCCCCGTCGAAGGCAGCCAGATTGCGCGCTACCGACTGCACCGAGCCAAACACCACCTGTGCGCTTGCCTCCTTGCGATCCAGCCCTGCGGCGAAGATGTCGGCCTTGAGCCCCCACGCCTCGTACTTGGCGTGGTTCTGCTCCACCAGCTCCTTGACATGGGCCAGTACCAACACCCGACCGCGTGCCTTGCGGGCCAGTTCGGCGATCACCAGACTCTTGCCGGCGCCGGTTGGCAGCACTACCACGGCGGGATCCGGGTGTTTGCGAAAGTGGCTGATAACGGCGTTGACGGCGTCGGTCTGGTAGGGTCTGAGAACGAACATGCAGGTTTGGCGCGGGGCAGGGCAGGATGGCGCCATTATAGGGGTCTTGGCGCCACAAAAACAGCGGGCCGGCATGATGCCGGCCCGTTGAATAGATTGTGTGCTTAGTGGAAGGGGAAGATGTAGTTCATCCAGCTTGCCATGCGCAGCAGTACCTTGCGCATCACCGAGACGTGGTGGAAGTACTCGGTATAGACGGCGGCCTGTCCGCTGGCACCGGCAATCACCTGATACTTGGCCCACTCGGGGTCGGTGATGGAGATGAGCACCGGCATGCGGCCCGGGCGGATAGCGCTGGTCTGATCCAGCAGCATGGCGTTGGCCTGCACGTTGCCGGCGGCGATGGCCGGGATCACGGCGGTCACCTTGCCCTTGAAGATCTTGCCGGGGATGCCGTCGATCACCACTTCTGCCTCGTCACCCACAGCCAGACGCTGCATGCTGTTCTGCCAGAACCAGCCGACATAGGCGGTCTCATCCTTGTGGATGAAGGTCATCACCGGACGATACATGAAAGGGGTGGCGATCATGCCGGGACGCAGGGCGAGCTGCACCACATGGCCATCGCTCGGGGCATAGACCACGGTCTGGGCCAGCTGGTATTTGGCTTCATCGAGCTGAGCCTGCAGGTCTTCCAGCATGGCACGTTGCTGATCCATCTGGGCGGCGATCTCGTCCACGCTCGCCTGAGTGACGTCGAGGTCGCGCTGCTTGCCGACGCCACGGCGCATCAGGTCGCTGGCGCGATCCCGATCCAGCTTGGCGGAGCGCAGTCTGGCATCGATCGACTTGAGTTGATCCTTGTTGGCATTGAGCCGTGCAGTCAGGCTTTCCACCTTCAGCTTGAAGGGCTCGTCATCAAGGCGAAACAGTACGTCACCCTTTTTCACCGGCTGGTTGGCTTGTACCGGCACCTCAACCACCCGGCCCTTGACCAGCGGCACAATCGGGGTTGAGAGGTAGTAGTTACGAGCCATCTCGGAGTAGGGGTGGTTGTAGTTCATCAGCATGATGAGGGTGCCGATGAGGATCACGCCACCCAGCGCTGCGGTGGGAACAGTCCACTTGTTGAGCGGGATCCGAAAGATTTTGAAGATGGCCACGCAGAGTGCCGTGTAGGTCAGGATCAGTAGCAGGTCCATGATTTATCCCTGTTGCTCTTGCTGTTCGATATGGTTGAGACGGCCTTTCAGCTCGGCCAGCTCCTCTCTGAGGGCCGCGATATCGTCTTCATCTTTTTGCAGGCGCTGGTTAAAGCCCCAGCCCCGATCAGGGCGGTAGAGGGTGGCCCAGATCCAGAGGAACGGCCACAACACGTGCAGCGTAAACAGGCTGACCCAGCCGGCAACATGGATGGCATCCTGATGAGGGTGATTCCGATGTTTGGCGATTTCGTAAGGAATATCGTGGATCACGATGACTCCGTAGAAGATGACCAGCGCGACAAAGACGAGCAGGCCAAGGGCAAAGTAATCAAGGAACATGCATAACCTCCACTGGCTTCAAGCACAGCTTTATCATTGATTCATATATTCGGGAAAGCAATTGAAAATCACATATTTATCGTCAGGCCGCACGGAATCTTAAGGGCTTGTGCTGTATAGGAGCTTAAGGGAATAACGGGTTGTTTTATTGGCTTTTTTGTCAATGTAAAAGGGGCCTGTTGGCCCCCTTTTTTACAACCGGATACCGGCATCACCCTTCGCTGGGGTTGCTGACCAGCGGTTGGCGGAATTTCACCAGGAAGGCCACGGTAATCATGGTGGTGGCGGCCAGACCTATGATGGTCGAGATCCCCATCTCCAGCCCGAACCCGATGGGGGCGTTGGCCAGGTAGGTAAACACCACGGCGGTCATGAACATGGCCGGGATGGTGCAGACCCAGTGCAGCTTGCCCTCTTTGATGAGGAAGGCGGCAGCGGCCCACAGCATGATGACGGCGGTGGTCTGGTTGGCCCAGCCGAAGTAGCGCCAGATCACCCCGAACTCGGCCTTGGAGATGATGAAACCAAGGATGAACATGGGGATGGCGATCAGCAGGCGCTTGGCCATCGGCTTCTGGGTCAGCTTCAGGAAGTCCGCCACGATGAGGCGGGCACTGCGAAACGCGGTGTCGCCCGAGGTGATAGGCAGGATCACCACACCGAGAATGGCCAGAATGCCGCCCACGGTGCCGAGCAGGCTGGTGGAGACTTCGTGTACTACGGCCGCCGGGCCGCCGTTGGCCATGGTGGCGTTGAGCGCTTCGGTGCTGTCGTAGAAGGAGAGACCCAGGGTGCACCAGATAAGGGCGATAATCCCTTCACCGATCATGGCGCCGTAGAAGATGAAGCGGCCGGACTTCTCGTTCTGCATGCAGCGCGCCATCAGTGGTGACTGGGTGGCGTGGAAGCCGGATACCGCGCCACAGGCGATGGTGATGAACAGCAGCGGCCAGAGCGGTAGCTCGGTCGGGTGCAGGTTGGAGAAGTCCATCCCGGTGTTGTAGAAGCCTTTGCCGGAGACAATCAGACCGATGATAAGGCCGACCGACATGAAGACCAGCAGGGCGCCGAAGATGGGGTAGAAACGGCCGATGATCTTGTCGATGGGGACTATGGTCGCGAGGATGTAGTAGGCAAAAATCGCCATGATCCAGTAGACCAGATCGGTGGAGGTGAGGTTGGCGAGCAGCCCTGCCGGACTCAGCACGAACACCACGCCGACCAGCATCAGCAGTACCACGGCGAACAGGTTCATGAAGTGTTTGGCAGCATTGCCCAGATGCTCACCGACTACGGTCGGTACCGAGGCGCCTCTGGCGCGCACCGACAGCATGCCGGAGAAGTAGTCGTGAACCGCACCGGCGAAGATGCAGCCGAAGACGATCCAGAGCATGGCGACCGGGCCATAGAGGGCACCCAGAATGGGGCCAAAGATGGGGCCGACGCCGGCGATGTTGAGCAGTTGAACCAGATAGACTTTCTTGTCCGACATGGGGACATAGTCCACCCCGTCAGCCATGGTGATGGCGGGGGTTTTCAGCTCTGGTTTCGGGCCGAATATCCGCTCGATGAATTTGCCGTATATGAAGTAGCCGGCCACAAGTAAGCCGACACAGAGGAAGAACCAGATCATTGCTACGCTCCTGCATTGTTATTTTTAGGTGTGCGCAGCCACTCTAGGACGTTGGGCTGTTAATGGCAGGTGAAAAAAGATGAGCGGCGCCATGGCGTGCCGAACGGTCGGCGGCTGTGATCAGGCGCACACTCCACGGTTCACTCCAGTCCCAGTTGCTCCTTCAGCTCTTTCAGGTAGCGGCGGCTGACCGGTACCCGGGCACCGCTCGGGGTGACTATCTCCGCCAGCTGGTTATCGAGCAGTCGGATCTCGAAGATGGCGTCGGGGGCGATGAGATACTGGCGGTGGCAGCGCAGCAGCGGGCTCTTCTCCTCCAGGGATTTGAGGGTGAGCTGGGTGTGGAACAGTTCGCCCTGACAGGCGACATGGACGCCGCCCAGATCGGAGAAGGCATACTCCACCTGCTCGATGGGCAGCAGCCGTACCCGGTTGTGCAGATAGCCGGGAATATGGCGGATGGCGGGGGCCAGCGCTTCGACCGGTTGCGGGGAGATATCTTGCTTGAGACGGGTGAGGGTCTTGGCCAGCCGCGCCGGTTCCACCGGCTTGAGCAGGTAGTCGAAGGCGTTCTCTTCAAATGCCTGAATGGCATATTCGTCAAAGGCGGTGACAAAGACGATGCGGGGCAGGGGGTCGAGCATGGCGACCAGCTCCATGCCACTCAGCTTGGGCATCTGGATATCGAGAAAGACCACGTCTGGCTTGAGGCGCTGAATAAGCGGCAGCGCCTCGATGGCATTGCCCGCTTCCCCCACTATCTCGATGGCGGGATCACAGGCAAGGTGCTGTTTCAGCTCTTCGCGGGCGTAGTGTTCATCATCGACAATCAGGGTCCGGATCATGGTTGCTCCTTGGGCAAGGTGACGGAGATGCGGGTCCACTGTTCCGGCTCGCAGCTGACGGTCACCCCGTAGCGCTCGCCAAAGGCGCTCTTGAGGCGCCGATCCACTATGGTCATTCCCAGTCCATCCCCGGCCGGTCGTGGCTGCCAGGCACCGGCGTTGTCCTCCACATGGATGGTTACTGTCTCCTGTGTCTCTTCCGTGTAGAGATGCAGGCACCCCTTATCCAGCAGGGTGGAGATGCCGTGCTTGATGGCATTTTCGATAAGGGGCTGCAGGGTGAAGCTTGGCAACTGCAGCGTGGCCAGATGGGCCGGAATATCGTTTTGCACCGTCAGTCGATCGCCAAAGCGGGCCAGCTCGATCTCCAGATAGGAGCGGCAGTGTTCCTGCTCCTCCTGCAGGGTGGTAAGGCCGCTCTGGCGCTTGAGATTCTTGCGGAAAAAGCGTGACAAATGCAGCAGCAGATCCCGCGCCTTGCCCGGATCCTGGCGGGTGATGGCGCTGATGGTGTTGAGGGTATTGAACAGAAAATGGGGATTGATCTGGGCCTGGATCAGTTTGAGTTCGGACTGCACCAGCAGCCGCTGCTGCTGCTCCAGCCGACCGGCCAGCAGCTGCTGTGACAGCAGGTTGGCGATCCCTTCTCCCAAGGTGTGGTTGATTTTGAGAAAGAGCCGCTTTTTGGGCTCGTAGAGCTTGATGGTGCCGATCACTCCTTTGTCCCCCTGCAGCGGGATCACCAGCACCGAGCCCAACTGGCATTGAGGCGAAAGGCTGCAGCGATAGGGCTGGCTGTTGCCATCGGCGAACAACACCTTGTTGCGCTCTATGGCGCGCATGGTGATAGCCGAGGTGATGGGCGTGCCCGGCAAGTGGTGATCTTCGCCGGTGCCGATAAAGGCGAGGATCTTGTCGGTATCCGTAATGGCCACGGCGCCGACGCCGGTCTCCTCCTGAATAATCCGGGCAATCTTGTGGCTCGCCTCGGGGGTAAAGCCCTGACTCATGATCCCCACGGTGCGGTTGGCGATATTGAGCGCCTTGGCGGAGAAGACCCGGGAGAACTTCTCATACATCTGCTGCTGATCGCGGATCATGCTGATAAAGAGCGCTGCACCGCAGGAGTTGGCCAAAATCATCGGGGTGGCGATGGTGCGCACCAGCAGCAGGGATTTGTCGAACGGGGTCGCCACCAGCAGGATGATGACCATCTGCAGGATTTCGGCATAGAGGGTGGTAAAGAAGGCGATGCGCGGCTCGAACAGTGCATCCATCTTGCCGGCCCGCATCAGGCGCCAGTGCACTATGCCGCCCAAGAGCCCTTCGCAGGTGGTGGAGATGGCGCAGGCGAGATCGGTAAATCCCCCCAGAGTATAGCGATGCAAACCTCCGGTCAGTCCCACCAGAAATCCCACCAGCGGACCACCCAGCAAGCCGCCCAGTACGGCACCGACGGCCCGGGTGTTGGCGATGGCGTCATCAATGTCGAGGCCGACATAGGTGCCAAGGATGCAAAAGCTGGAAAAAATAATGTATATCAGTACCTTGTGGGGTAGTCTGACAGAATAGTTGGCAAGCGGGCGCAGCAGCGGGCTTTTGGAAAAGAGGTAGGCGATCACCAGACTGACGCTCATCTGCTGCAGCAAGGAGAGGACCAACTGCATAAAAAACGCTCCTCATAAGTCGGGTGAAATAATCGCCAGCCCGTGCATAAGTGTGATCAGGATCTTGTTCTGGCTGCCGAACGGGGCGGCACGGTCTGCCAGTTTGCCAGAACGGCTGGATAAAACCATATTAAATCAGCAAGTTAAATTGATATTTGTGTAAGCGCACCGGGGTTGGTATTGGTGGATGGAGCATGAATGTATCCGCTGGATACGCCACACGGAGGTGGCGTGCTCCGCCCGGCCCAATGGCTGGGCGTTTTTTATACATGGTCAGATGACAACCTTTCGGCGGGTCTTCGAGCAATTATTCCGGTTTGTCCAATGAGTTATCCCCAGCTTCTGGGGATAACTCAAAACGCAAAGTAGTAACAGAAGCGTCGAGTCAGATTGAAGAAGAGCCGTTGCCCCTCATCCAGCTCTTCCTGCTTGATAAAGGCGGTGATGGTGCGCTCGTCCTCGCGCAGATCGATCATCGGTACGGCTTCCGGGCGCTGTCCCTTGATATAGGTGAGAATTTTCGGTTTGAGCGGCATGGTCGGTTCGGTGGACAACACCAGAGCCACCGTTTCGTCCGAGAGTTTCACCAGCGATCCCGGTGGATAAACCCCCAGCACCTTGACCAGCAGCTTGACCAGCGTCTGATCGAACTTCTTCTGGGAGAGTTTGTAGAGCTGGCTGATGGCTTGGCTGGGCGCCGCCGGATTGGCGCTGCTGCGCGGATGCAGCAGCTCGTCATAAAAGTCCACCAGTCCGATCAGACGTGCCAGCGGTGGTATCTCTCCTCCCTTGATCCCCAGCGGATAGCCGCTGCCGTCGAGCCGTTCATGATGCAGATGTGCCACCTGACGGATCTTGGGCTCGAAGGCATTGAGCTGGGTCAGCATGTCTAGACCGTATTGCGGGTGCATATTGAGAAAATTCTGCTCTGCCTTGCTGAGCTCCCCACGCTTCTGGATGATCTGGCTCGGTATCTTGAGCTCGCCGATATCGTGGATAAGTCCGGCCAGACCGGTCTCTTCCAGTTCAATGGGGTTCATGCCCAGCTCGCGTGCCATCAGCATGGCGATAAAGGCCACGTTGAGGCTGTGTTGCAGCAAAATGTCGGTGTGGGGGTTGCGGATCAGGTGCAGCCCGAGTGGCCCTTCATGCTGACTGAGCTGGAAGGCTGCATTGCGAACAATCTGGGCGGTATTGGCTAGCCCCTCGTCGGGTTTCAGGTTGAGGGAGCCTAATGCGTCGCGCAGCTCGCTCATCGACTGGCCAAATGCCTTGTCGGCGGCACGCATGGAGCGGCGAAATACTTTCTCATCAAAAGGGGGGGGGGCAGAGGTGATCCGCTCCTCCTGCTCTTCGAGGTCGGGGCCGGCATCTGGCACATCGCCGCGCAACAGCGGCTCGATCGGCAGGTCGCTCTTGTCGGGGTCCACCATCATCAGGTTCAGATCAAGGTGGCGAATGATGTCCAGCTGCTGCTGATCCTTGATTTTGAAGGCATTGAACATAAAAGGATGGTTTGTCCATCCGGTGGGAAGATGGATAAAGTGGCCAACCCTCAGCTGTTCTATAGAGGCTTCGATCAGTGCCATTGATGAACTCGCATTTCTTGAATGCCTACCCAACAAGCTAGCAAAATCCGATGGATAGACAACAAAAAAACCAAGGTAACGGTTGACTGGATGCGAGGCTGTGATGATGCGCACGGAGCGCTGCGTTATCTCTTAATTCAAGCTTAATTTTTGCCTTCTACGCTGGCGGCACTGTTTCTGGTAGTGTTGCCCCGCCATTTATTTTGTCGTCCGGCATTCAGGAGTCTTCTATGCGCATCACGCTCGGTGTGATGAAGGTGAATTTGTTGCTGGTGCTCTTTTTCGCACTGGTGCTGAACTGGCCTTTCTTTCTTCGTTTTTATTCTGTTATCAGTGGTCTGGAACATGTCCGGGCCGGTTTCGTTATCTCGGTTCCTCTGGTGCTGCTTGCCGCACTCAACGCCGTCTTTATCCCCTTTACCTTCCGCTGGTTGCTCAAGCCCTTCTTTTCGTTGTTGATCCTGACAGGCTCCATCGTCAGTTACGCCATGCTCAAATACGGCGTCATCTTCGATGCCAGCATGATCCAGAACATAGTGGAGACCAACAACAGCGAGGCGACCTCCTACCTGAATGTGCCGGTCGTGCTCTGGTTCCTGCTGACCGGCGTGTTGCCCATGGTGGTGCTCTGGTCGCTGAAGGTGCGCTATCCGGAAAACTGGTACAAGGGGCTGGTCATCAGGGCTGGGGCACTGGCCCTCTCGCTGCTGTTCGTGGGAGGCGTTGCCGCACTTTACTATCAGGATTACGTCTCGATCGGCCGCAATCACCGGATCCTGGGCAAGCAGATAGTGCCGGCCAACTATGTCAACGGCATCTACAAATATGCCCGCGATGTGGTATTTGCCACCCCCATTCCTTATCAACCGTTGGGGACGGATGCTAAAGTCGTCGCCAAAGGGGATAAACCGACCCTGATGTTTCTGGTGGTGGGGGAGACGGCGCGCAGCAAAAACTACTCCCTCAACGGTTATGGCAAACCGACCAACAGCTTTACCGACAAAGAGGAGGGGATCGTCTCGTTTCGGGATGTGCGCTCCTGCGGCACCGCCACCGCCGTTTCGGTGCCCTGCATGTTCTCCAACCTGACCCGTCGTGGCTATGACGAGCAGCAGGCGAACGCTCAGGATGGCTTGCTCGATGTGTTGCAGCATGCCGGGATCTCGGTGCTCTGGAAGGACAACGATGCCGGTTGCAAGGGGGTATGCCGCAATGTGCCGACCATCGATATAGCGCCAAAGGATTATCCGGCCTTCTGCAAGGGGGGGGCCTGTTATGACGAGGTACTGCTGGAGGGGCTGGATCAGCAGATCGCCCGAATGAAGGGCAACAAGCTGGTGGTTTTTCACCTGATGGGGAGTCACGGCCCGACCTACTATCGCCGCTATCCAGCCAGTGATCGGGTATTCGTGCCCGACTGCCCGCGTAGCGACATTGAAAACTGCAGCGACGAGGAGCTGGTCAACACCTATGACAACACCATCCGCTATACCGACAAGGTGGTGGCGCAGCTGATCGACAAGCTCAAGGCTCTGGAGAGCAAGTACAACACCGGCCTGCTTTACCTCTCGGATCACGGCGAATCGCTGGGTGCCATGGGACTTTACCTGCACGGCACGCCCTACAAGTTCGCGCCGGACGATCAGACCAAAGTCCCCCTGCTGACCTGGCTCTCTCCGCAAATGGTGGCCGCCCGTCAGCTGGATATGAGCTGCCTGGCCGGGGAGGCGAGCAGCAAGCGCTTCTCCCACGACAACTTGTTCCACTCGATGCTGGGGATCATGGATGTGCAGACCAAGGTCTACGACGGGGAGCTGGATCTTTTCAAAGCCTGCAGAAGTCAGTAATGAGGGGTCGAGATTCGCCCAATAAAAAACGGCAGCCACTGGCTGCCGTTTTTTATTGCAAAGGATAAACCTTACTTCTGCTCCATGATGATCTGTAGCAGGTCTCCCTCCAGCAAGGCACGCTTGACCAATGCAAAGCCGCCATAGGTCGGCTGGTTCTGGAAGCGTGCTTTCACGATGGGCAGGCCACGGTGGAAGCTCGGCAGGGACTGGTGCTCTACGCAGCGGCGGATAGCCGGGAAGAGGATCTCTTCGGCTGCGGTGATTTCGCCGGCGATCAGCACCTTTTGCGGGTTGAACAGGTTGACCGTGATGGCTACCGCCCGTCCCAGATGTTCGCCGACGTTCTCGATGACGCTGCGAGCCAGTTCGTCCCCCGCCAGCGCCGCCTTGCACACCTCCTGAATGGTGATGTGCTTCTCCTGCAGCGAGCTCTGGTGGCCGCGGCTGATAAGCTCCTTCACCTTGTCGATGATCGCTTCGTTGGAGGCGATGGTCTCGAGGCAGCCAAAGTTGCCGCAGTGGCAGCGCTTGCCGAGCGGCTCGACCTGTATATGGCCGATCTCGCCGACGTTGCGGTTCTGGCCGAGGAACACCTGACCCTTGGTGATGATCCCGGAACCGGTGCCCTGGTGGACGCTCACCAGAATGGAGTCCATGCAGTCGCGGGACTCGCCGAAGAAGTGTTCGGCCAGCGCCAGCGAGCGGGTGTCGTTGCCCACGTAGCAGGGGAGGTTAAAGTGGTTCTCAAGCAGCTTGGCCAGTCCCAGATTGCGGATCTGATACTTGGGGGTATAGATGACCATGCCGGATTCCGGATTGACCAGACCCGGCATGGTGAGGGCGATGCTGATGAGATTGCGGCTGCGCTCGGCGTTTGCGTCGATGAAGGCGCCAATTTCCCGCAGCAGCATGTCGACCACGGGCTGCTGGTCGATCTCGGTCACCTGAATGACATGCTGGTCGAGCTCCTTGCCGTCGAGATCATAGAGACTCAGCTGCAGGTAGCCACGGCCCAGCTTGGCGGAGACAAACTGAAAGCGATGCTTGATGGTGGTCAGCGAGATGGCTCGCCGCCCGCCGGTGGAGGCTTGCGGAGAGGTCTCCTTGATCAGGCCATGCTCGATCAGTTGCCGGGTTATTTTGGTCACGCTGGCCGGGGCCAGCTGACTCAACTCGGCAATTTTGACCCGCGAGATGGGGCCTTGCAGGTCGATGAGCCGATATACGGCTGCACTGTTAACCTGCTTGATAAGATCTACGTTTGCTATTTGTCCGCCAGTCATGATGTCACTGTTGTGTGTAGTGTCCGTTAACCACGGTCCCACGGACCGTGAAGTCCTGATCGAAGACAGTGAGGTTGGCTACTTTACCGACCTGGATACTACCGAGACGTGAGTCCCATCCAATGGCGCGCGCGGGATAGAGGCTGGCCATTCTCAGTGCTTCATCGAGCGGTAATCCGACCTGCTTGACCAGATTCTCCACCCCTTCAATCATGGTGAGGGAGGAACCGCCGAGTGTACCATTCTCGTCAATGCACTGACCATCGCGCAAAAAGACGGTGGTGCCACAAAAATCAAATTTCTCAAACCCTTCCGGTGCCCCTGCCGCAGCAGTGGCATCGGTAACCAGCACCAGTCGCTCACCAAGGATCTTGTGTGCCAGACGCACGTTGGCCCAGTGCACATGGTGGCCATCGACGATGACGCCAGCGTAGACATCCTTGCGGTCATAAATGGCGCCCACCACACCCGGCTCGCGACCGTTGAGGGTCGGGGTCATGGCGTTGTAGAGGTGGGTGGCAAAGCGAATGCCGTTGTCAAAGCCAGCCATCGCCTGGTCATAACTGGCGGCGGTATGGCCGGCAGAGACCAGGATCCCCGCATCCACCAGACGGCGAACGTGGGCCGGATCGTTGCGCTCCGGTGCCAGAGTGATCTTGGCGATGGCGTCCGCGTTGGCGCAGAAGAAGTCGATCATCTCGTCCGCTGGCTGGCGGATTTGCGCGGCAGGGTGGATACCCTTGCGCTTGAGGTTGGTGTAGGGACCTTCCAGATGGACACCCAGCACTTCGTTGGGCTGGGCGGCCATGTAGTCACGGGTGACGGCGACGGCCTGCTTCATGTCCGCATCCGGGCTGGTGATCAGGGTCGGCAGGAAGCTGGTGGTACCGGATTTCAGGTTGGCCGCCTGCATGGTGGCCAGGGTCTCGGTGGTGATGTCGGTATTGAACATCACGCCGCCACAGCCGTTGAGCTGCACGTCGATGAAACCGGCGGTCAGATTGGCGCCTTTGAGGTCAATCTGCTCGATACCCGCAGGCAGCTCGGCCTCGCGGGAGATGGCGACAATCTTGTCGCCCTCGATAAGCACCCCGTAACCGGTCAGCACGCAGCTGCCGGTATAGAGAGTGCAGTTGGTCAATGCGTACATGGGCGCTCCTTACAGACGGCCGATGTTGGCGGCTTCCAGCTGCTGGAAGTAGCGAACGGTCTTGACCTTGAGCTCCATGGTGGAGGGCTCGTCGCACACCATCATTCCTTTCGGATGCAGTTGCAGGGTGGAGATGGTCCACATGTGGTTGACGCTGCCTTCCACGGCGGCCTGCAGAGCCAGTGCCTTGCCGTGGCCGGTCACCAGGATCATGATCTCTTCCGCATCCATCAGGGTACCGACACCCACGGTCAGCGCCAGCTTGGGCACCTGCTCCATGTCGCCACCGAAGAAGCGGGAGTTGGCGATGCGGGTATCCTCGGTCAGGGTCTTGACCCGGGTACGAGAGGAGAGGGAAGAGGCCGGTTCGTTGAACGCGATGTGGCCGTCGTTGCCCACGCCACCCATGAACAGGTGGATCTTGCCGTAGGACTTGATCTTGTCTTCGTAGCGCTTGCACTCGGCCACCAAATCTTCGGCATTGCCGTTGAGAATGTTGATGTTCTCGGGACGGATGTCGATGTGGCTGAAGAAGTTGTTGTGCATGAAGCTGTGGTAGCTCTCCGGGTGATCTTCCGGCAGGCCGACGTACTCGTCCATGTTGAAGGTGACCACGTTCTGGAAGCTCACTTCGCCAGCCTTGTGCAACTCGATCAGACGCTTGTAGGTATTGAGCGGAGTGCCACCGGTGGGCAGGCCCAGTACGAAGGGGCGGTCTGCTGTCGGCTTGAAGGCATTGATACGGTCAACGATGTAACGGGCAGACCACAGGCCTACTTGGCTGGCGGACTTCAACGGGATCAGGCGCATATGGATACCTCTGTGTCGGGTTGCGACCGGCTTGACGGTGGCAATGGGCTAAGACGAATTTAAGTTGTTTTATAGCGTAAATAAAGATTGCGAACTAAGCCACATCTATCCACCACCTTTATCTTGTTTGGGTGATAACGATCACGATTATCGGTTTATTAATTTGCGCAGCGAAATAAAAGCCCTAGACTGCAAATCAAGCCTTGATGGCTTATGCGTCAAACGTGATAAGCACTTAATTTCTAGAAAAACATTAACTAAGGAGAGGAACCGTGAACATTCTCGGTTATTTGCAAAAGATCGGCCGTGCCCTGATGGTGCCGGTAGCGGTATTGCCTGCCGCCGCGATCCTGATGGGGGTTGGCTACTGGATTGACCCGAATGGTTGGGGTGGTGAGAGCGCGCTGGCTGCCTTCCTGATCAAGGCGGGCGCAGCCATTATCGATAATATGTCCGTACTGTTCGCAGTCGGTGTTGCTTACGGTATGTCCAAGGATAAAGACGGTTCTGCTGCTCTGGCAGGTCTGGTCGGCTTCCTGGTCGTTACCACCCTGCTGAGCCCGGGCGCTGTGGCCCAGATCAAGAGCATCCCGGTGGAGCAGGTTCCTGCCGCGTTTGCCAAGATCAGCAACCAGTTCGTCGGTATCCTGTGTGGTGTTATCGCCGCTGAGCTGTACAACCGCTTCAGCAGCGTCGAGCTGCACAAGGCTCTCTCCTTCTTCTCCGGTCGTCGTCTGGTACCGATCGTAACCTCCGTCGTGATGATCGTCGTATCTTTCATCCTGATGGCAGTATGGCCGGCAATCTACGGTGGTCTGGTCTCCTTCGGTGAGTCCATCGTGAGCCTGGGCTCCACCGGCGCCGGTATCTACGCCTTCTTCAACCGTCTGCTGATCCCGATTGGTCTGCACCACGCCCTGAACTCCGTGTTCTGGTTCAACGTGGCCGGTATCAACGACATCCCGAACTTCCTGGGTGGTCAGGCTACCATCGATGCCGCTCTGGCCGCTGGCAAGAGCCTGGATCAGGTGAAAGGCGTGGTCGGTATGTACCAGGCTGGCTTCTTCCCCATCATGATGTTCGGTCTGCCGGGTGCCGCTCTGGCCATCTACCACTCCGCCAAGAAAGAGAACAAAGAGAAAGTTGCGTCCATCATGATCGCTGCTGCCTTTGCCTCCTTCTTCACCGGTGTAACCGAGCCGCTCGAATTCTCCTTCATGTTCGTAGCTCCGGTACTGTATGTCATCCACGCCGTGCTGACCGGTATCTCCGTGTTCATCGCTGCCTCCATGCACTGGATGGCTGGTTTCGGTTTCAGTGCCGGTCTGGTGGATATGGTGCTCTCCAGCCGCAACCCGCTGGCAACCAACTGGTACATGCTGATCCCTCAGGGTCTGGTCTTCTTCGGCCTCTACTACACAGTGTTCCGCGTAGTCATTGCCAAGCTGAACCTGAAAACCCCGGGTCGTGAAGATGATGAAGCTGCTGCTCCGGCTGTTGCCCAGTCCACCAACCGTACCGAACTGGCCAAGCAGTATCTGGAAGTGCTGGGTGGTCAGGACAACCTGGTTACCATCGATGCCTGCATCACTCGTCTGCGTCTGACCCTGAAAGACCGCAGCATCGTCGATGAGCGCAAGCTGAAAGCCCTGGGGGCGGCCGGTGTGGTCAAGCTCGGCGAGCAGAACCTGCAGGTGATTCTGGGCCCATTGGCCGAAATCATCGCCGGTGAGATGAAAGCCCTGCGTTAATCGAGCGACTCGCTCACCTCAAGTCTAAGTCCATTGTTGACATAACTAAGGGCCCCGCCTCGGGGCCCCATATAAAAAAAGCCAAGAAAATCCAACCTTTACTTCAAATGAGAGCAGCAGTTATGAACTTGAAACATTCTCTGTTAGCCATTGCCATGTCTACCGTTTTCGTCAGCCAGGTCCAGGCAGCCGATGCCGCCAAGCAAGCCGTGGTCGACTCCCTCGCCAACAATCTGGTGGTCAAGTATGAAGTGGTCACCAACGATGGGGCCGGTGCCGGGCTCGATTGCCAGGCGCTGGGCTCCGAGTGGGCGAGCTGTGGCGTTGCCAAGCTGCACCTGACCAACACAGGTGCTGACGTCACCTCCAAGGACTGGAGCATCTATGTCTCCTCCATCCGCCGCATCCAGCGGGTGGACAACGACCAGTTCACCATCACTCACCTGACCGGCGACCTCTATCGTTTGACGCCAACCGAGAAGTTCCAGGGGTTCGCCAAGGATGCCACCGTCGAAGTACCGCTGGTGGTCGAATATTGGGTACTGTTCGAATCTGACATCATGCCGAACTGGTATGTCGCCAGCGAAGGTGCCGAGCCGAAAGTGCTGGCCAGCATGAGCAACATCGATGATGCCACCACCTACGAGAAGCCGATGCCGGCTGATGGCTGGAAGCGCATCAAGGATGACAAGAACATCCTGATGAACAGCGAGACCCGTTTTGCTGCCAACCAGACCAGCACTCTGCTGCCGGCTGGCAAGGTCGATAACCAGATCCTGCCGACCCCGATGAAGCAGGTGGTCAAGGCTGGCCCGCAGGTTGACTTCTCCACCATCAAGCTCAATGCCCTGGATCTGCCGAGCGATCGCGCTGAAGCCCTGAAAGCACAACTGACCAAGCTGGGTGTTACCCTCTCCGACACCGGCTACCCGGTCACCATCAAGCTGGGCAGCAAGCTCAAGCAGGCCGAAGGTTATGACATGACCATCGGCAAGAAAGGCACTGTTATCCAGGGTCACGACATCGAAGGCGCCTACTGGGGTGCTCAGTCCCTGATCTCCCTCTTGGGGGTCAACGACAAGCTGGTTAGCCAGATGACCGTTGAAGATGCGCCGCGCTTTGAATACCGCGGTATGCAGACCGACGTGGCTCGCCACTTCCGCAGCCTGGACACCATGAAGAAGTTGGTTGACCAGATGTCTGCCATGAAGCTCAACGTGCTGCACTTAGGATTGACCAACGATGAAGGCTGGCGTCTCGAGATCCCGGGCCTGCCGGAACTGACTCAGGTCGGTAGCCAGCGTTGCCACGATCTCTCCGAAACCAAGTGCCTGCTGCCGCAACTGGGCTCCGGCCCGACCAGCGACAACCAGGGCTCCGGCTTCTATAGCAAGTCCGACTATATCGACCTGGTGCGTTATGCCAGAGCGCGCGGTGTGACCGTTATCCCCGAGATCAACATGCCGGCGCACGCCCGTGCAGCCGTGGTCTCCATGGAAGCGCGTTACAAGCGTCTGATGGCTGAAGGCAAAGAAGCCGAAGCCAACCAGTTCCGCCTGACTGACCCGAACGATACGTCCAACGTCACCTCGGTCCAGTTCTACGACAAGATGTCCTTCATCAACCCTTGCCAGCCGGGTGCTGCCACCTTCGTAGCCAAGGTGATGGATGAAGTTGCCCAGATGCATCAGGCCGCCGGCCAGCCGTTGACCGCATGGCACTACGGTGGTGACGAAGCGAAGAACATCATGCAGGGCGGTGGTTATCAGGATCCGGCTGTCACCAAGAAAGAAGAGCTGGTGGCATGGAAAGGCAACGTCGACTCCAGCAAGCAGGACAAGCCGTTTGGCAAGTCCCCGATGTGCCAGAAGATGATCGACGATGGCAAGATCAAGGACGTAGCCGAGCTGCCGGTTTACTTCGCCAAGGAAGTGGGCGAGATGGTCAAGGGCCACGGCTTCTCCACCCTGCAGGCGTGGGAAGATGGTCTGAAGTACGCCAACAGCGCCAAGGACTTCGCCACCGACAACACCCGTGTCAACTTCTGGGAAACCCTCTACTGGGGTGGCTTCAACGAAGCGATGAAGTGGGCGCACAAGGGTTACGAAGTGGTCCTCTCCAACCCGGATTACCTCTACTTCGACTTCCCGAACGAGGTGCACCCGGCTGAGCGTGGCTACTACTGGGCAACCCGTTTCAACGACACCCGCAAGGTGTTCGCCTTTGCCCCGGAAAACCTGCCGCAGAACGCCGAGACCTCGGTTGACCGCGATGGCAACGCCTTCGTGGCCAAGGGTGACCAGGATCCGGTCAAGTTCAAGGGGCTCTCCGGTCAGCAGTGGAGTGAAACCGTACGTACCGACGCTCAGTACGAGTACATGGTTTACCCGCGTATCTTCTCCATGGCCGAGCGCGCATGGCACAAGGGTGGCTTCGAGCTGAACTATGTGAAAGGTCGCGAGTTCTCCGGCGAGACCAAGCATGTCAACAAGGCCATTCTGAACAAAGAGTGGAACCAGTTCGCCAACGTGCTGGGTCAGCGTGTCCTGCCGAAACTGGATCAGGCCGGTGTTGAATACCGCCTCTCCGTACCGGGTGCCAAAGTGGTGAACGGTGTGCTGGAAGCGAACGTGGATCTGCCGGGGCTGCCTATCCAGTACAGCCTGGACGGCAAGACCTGGACTGCCTACGACGCCGCGGCCAAGCCGACCGTTGATGGCAAGGTCTACCTGCGTACCACCAGCTTCGATGGCAAGCGTACCAGCCGCGTCACTGAGCTGAACTGATAGTACACATGTCGTAACGCAAGGTGGGTCGCAAGACCCGCCTTTCCCAAGGGCGATGGTCTATCGATTTGGGAAAGGTTGACTGTGCGTGTGAGCCTTTGTTGTGTGTGTATTGTCTGTTTTGTTTTTCATCACTTTCAGCCCCGCCTTGTGCGGGGCTTTTTTATACATCCGGCGTGACGAGGCTGCTTTGACCCGCTTTTTAGCACGCCAATAGCCCGGAACTGCCAAATTCAGGTTGAGGCAGGGCGCGTAATGAGGGATCATATCCGGCTTGACGGCGGGGGGATGAGGGTGCCAGCCGGCACAACTTCCGCCAGTGACGCTTTTTTGAGGTGAGCCATGAGTCAGGCGAACAGCCCAACTAACTTTATTCGTCAGATCATTGATGAAGATCTGGCCAGCGGTAAGCACAGCAGCGTGCATACCCGTTTTCCGCCCGAGCCGAACGGTTATCTCCATATCGGCCACGCCAAATCCATCTGCCTGAACTTCGGCATCGCCCGCGACTATCAGGGCCAGTGCAACCTGCGCTTTGACGATACCAACCCGGCGAAGGAAGATATCGAGTACGTTGAGTCCATCAAGCAGGACGTGCAGTGGCTCGGCTTCCAGTGGAACGGCGAGATCTGCTACTCCTCCGACTATTTCGACAAGCTGCACGGCTACGCCGTTGAGCTGATCGAAAAGGGTCTGGCCTATGTGGACGAGCTCTCCCCCGAGCAGATGCGCGAGTACCGCGGCACCCTGACCGAGCCGGGCAAGAACAGCCCGTTCCGTGACCGCAGCGTGGCAGAGAACCTGGCCCTGTTCGAGAAGATGAAGAACGGCGAGTTTGCCGAGGGCTCTGTCTGCCTGCGCGCCAAGATCGACATGGCTTCTCCCTTCATGGTGATGCGCGATCCGGTTATCTATCGCATCAAGTTTGCCCATCACCACCAGACCGGTGACAAGTGGTGCATCTACCCGATGTATGACTTCACTCACTGCATCTCGGACGCCCTGGAAGGGATCACCCACTCCATCTGTACTCTGGAGTTCCAGGACAACCGTCGTCTGTACGACTGGGTGCTGGACAACATCACCATCGATTGCCACCCGCGTCAGTACGAGTTCTCTCGTCTGAACCTCGAATACACCGTCATGTCCAAGCGCAAGCTGAACCTGCTGGTGACCGAGAAGCACGTCGATGGCTGGGACGACCCGCGCATGCTGACCGTCTCCGGTCTGCGTCGCCGTGGTTACACTCCGGCCTCCATCCGCGAGTTCTGCAAGCGCATCGGCGTGACCAAGCAGGACAACATCGTCGAGATGAGCATGCTGGAAGCCTGCATCCGTGAAGACCTCAACGAGAATGCGCCGCGCGCCATGGCCGTGCTGCACCCGGTGAAGGTGGTGATCGAGAACCTGGCTGCCGATGAAGTGCTGACCGCCCCGGCTCACCCGAGCAACACCGAGATGGGGACCCGCGAGTTGAACTTCACCCGCGAAATCTTCATCGACGAAGCCGACTTCAAAGAGGAAGCCAACAAGCAGTTCAAGCGTCTTGTGCTGGGCAAGGAAGTGCGTCTGCGCAATGCCTACGTCATCAAGGCCGAGCGCATCGAGAAGGATGCCGACGGCAAGGTTACCTGCATCTACTGCAGCTATGACCCCGAGACCCTGGGCAAGGATCCGGCCGATGGCCGCAAGGTGAAAGGGGTGATCCACTGGGTCAGCGCCACTCACTCCCTGCCGGCAGAAGTGCGTCTCTATGACCGTCTGTTCAAGGTGCCGAACCCGGGCGCCGAAGAGGACTTCGAAGCGGCCCTGAACCCGGAATCCCTGGTGATCATCGAGGGTGCCCGTGTCGAGGCTTCGCTCAAGAACGCCAAGCCGGAGCAGGCTTACCAGTTCGAGCGCGAAGGTTACTTCTGTGCCGACAACAAGCTCTCAAGCCCGGAGCATCTGGTGTTCAACCGCACCGTTGCCCTGCGCGACTCCTGGGGCAAGGTAGAAGGCTGATACAGTGGGGCAGGGGAGACTCTGCCCTCCATTGTGCTTCTATCCTGTTTCGGACAATAAAAAAGCCAGCTAATGCTGGCTTTTTTACTGTCCGTGATCTGATGTTGCAGCCGACTCAGTCGTCGTGCTTGCACTCACCGCTGGCACAGTGACCGTAGAGGTAGAGGCTGTGGTTGGTGAGACGGATATTGTGCTTTTTGGCGATCTCGCTCTGGCGCTGCTCAATCACCTCGTCGGAGAACTCGATCACCTTGCCGCAGTCCAGGCAAACCAGATGGTCGTGGTGCTCCTGAGTCGCCAGCTCGAATACCGATTTGCCCCCTTCGAAGTGATGGCGGGTCACGATACCGGCATCATCAAACTGGTTGAGAACACGGTAGACGGTGGCGAGGCCAATCTCTTCACCCAGATCGATCAGGCGTTTATAGAGATCTTCGGCACTGGTGTGTTGGCAGTCCGGCTGTTGCAGGATTTCCAGGATCTTGACCCGGGGCAAGGTGATCTTGAGCCCGGCCTTTTTTAACGCTTGGTTGTTGTCTGCCATATTCTACTTATTCGCATTCTCGAAGGTGGGGTTTATTCTGATGGACTGCCGCGGGAATGGCAACCTTCAACTCGCTTGGCCTGTCATTATAGGTCGTTGTATCCCTAAAAATAAACCCGCAAATTCAAAGGGTTTAGTCACTCATCCGGGTCTGGATTGAAATAATCAATCACCTTGATCGACTTGCCGGGATGGCAGATGTTGATAAGATGTAACTTTCATATGTCTGGTCGGATGAGATCCATGGATTGGCTTTTTGACAACGCGGCCTGGGTGCGCCGCGCCCTCAATGCCTGGCCCCCCTTCTGGGGCGCCGGCATCAAGATAGAGACCCTGAGCGATGATTTTCGCTACTGCCGGGTGACCCTGAAATCCCGCTGGTGGAACAAGAACGCCAACCGCACCCAGTTTGGCGGCAGCATGTTTGCCATGACAGATCCCATCTATCCGCTGATGCTGATGGGCTACTTCAAGAACCGTTATTACGTCTGGGACAAGGCGGGCAGCATCAACTACATCAAACCGGGCAAGGGCAAGCTGGTGGCGGAATTCAACCTGAGCGACGGCAAGCTGGCCGAGATCGTGGCGGCGACCGAAGGGGGGATCAAGTACTTTCCCGAATTCGAGGTGACGGTGCAGGACGGTCAGGGGGAGCTGGTGGCGCAGGTGAAACGTACTCTCTATGTACGGGCCAAACCCGAGCACAGGGGAGAGTGAACAAGTGCAAATTGCAGATAGAACAAGGGCCCCGACGGGGCCCTTGTTGCTTCAAGCAGGGGGAGGAGATTACTCCAGCTCGCCCAGGCACATCTCTTCGTGCAGCTGCTTGCACCAGCCTTTGACGCGCTCGGCGGTCAATTCAGGCTGACGATCTTCGTCGATGCCCAGACCGACGAAATGCTTGTCATCTACCAGCGCCTTGGAGGCTTCGAATTCGTAACCGGCAGTCGGCCAGTGACCGATGATGATGGCGCCTTTGGCTTCAACGATGTCGCGCAGGGTACCCATGGCGTCGAGGAAGTACTCGGCGTAGTCTTCCTGGTCGCCACAACCGAAGATGGCAACCAGCTTGTTGGTGAAGTCGATTTCGCCCAGATCGGGGAAGAAGTCGTCCCAGTCGGCCTGTGCTTCGCCGTAGTACCAGGTCGGGATGCCGAACATCAGCAGATCGAAGTTCTCGATGTCGGCCTTGCTGCTCTTGGCGATGTCACGGACTTCAATCAGATTTTTGCCCAGCTCTTTCTGGATCATCTTGGCGACAGCTTCGGTGTTACCGGTATCGCTGCCAAAAAACAGACCTACACTTGCCATAGTGTTTAGTTACCCGTATTTGGTGTTAATGCTTGACGCTCAGACTGCAATATCCACCGCAAAGGCGGAATCAATCTGTTGCTTCAGGATAGATTGGATCAGCTCGGCTCGGCTGATGTTCTGTTGCAACGCAAGTTGGTTCAGGCGCTCCAGCAACTCGGCCTCCACCTTTAACTCTACCCGCTTCAGCCCATTCTCCCGATCGCGCTTAAGCTGGTTACGCTTGTTGATCTTGAGTTGGGTCTCGCGGGGGAGTGGGTTGGTCTTTGGCCTGCCGGGGCGCTTCTCGTTTGCGAACAGATCCAGTGTTGTTCGATCAGTTTGCTGTTTGGCCATACATCACAGATGAAAATTGTTAGCCTAGTCCTGAGCCTTCCCAGCCCAGTTCGATCAGCCCCTTGGCGACAAAACCTGCACAACCCAGAAACAGTACCAACCAGACGATGAAACGACCGAAACGGGGCACGTTGCCGCGTTTGAGAACGTCCTGAATGGCCAGGCCAATCAATATGAAAATGGCCACAAAGAATAACTTGAGGCCCAAACTTTCGATCAGGTCGATATGTTCACTTAGCATGGATTGCGCACACTCCTTATGACGGGCGCACTATATCACAAAGGATTTGGAACTGTTAACCGCCTGTGGACAGGAAATCCACAACCAGTTTGTTGAACAACATCGGTTTTTCCGCATGTAGCCAGTGGCCGGTTCCGGCGATGATGCGCACCTTTGCCGCCGGGAATTGGGCCAGTGCCGCCTCGCTGTATTGCGGCTGCATGTAATCGGAATCCCCCCCCTTGATAAAGAGCACTGGCCCCTCGAAGCAGCGCTCATCCTCGGGCCAGCCCATGATGTTGGCGTAGTTCTCCTCAAGAGCAGGCACATTGAAGCGCCACTGCCAGCCATCCTCGCCTTTGGCGAAGGATTTGAGCAGAAACTGGCGCACCCCGGCGATCTCGATATGTTCGGCCAGAATGCGCTCCGCGTCGCTGCGGCTCTGGGGCTGAGCCGCCAGAGTGGCGTTGAGGCCGGCGAACACATTCTGGTGGCGGGAGTGGGGATAGGCGACCGGCGCCATGTCGGCCACCACCAGCCGGCTCACCCGCGCGGGCGCCAGTTTGGCAAGCTGCATCCCGACCTTGCCCCCCATGGAGTGGCCGACTATCGCCGCCTGATCCAGCCCAAGGTGATCCATCAGCGCGAGTATATCGGCGGCCTGCGCCGGATAGCTCATGTCGTCGCTGCGAAACGAGACGCCGTGGTTGCGCAGATCGACACTGATGACCCGATAGTGCTCGCCGAGGGCGCGGGCCAGCAGGCCCAGGTTATCGAGGCTGCCGAACAGCCCGTGGATCAGAATGACGGCCGGTCCCTGACCCTGCTCTTTGAAGTTCACTACGCTCTTTTGTTGCAAAATGACACCTTGTTCGGTCATGAGTGCGTTGCCGATATGATTTAACGCACTGGAAAGAAAAGGATTTCGTGTGATGAAGGGAAAATTTGTGTGGTTTTTTTTCTAAAAAATCCCTCTCAGATCGGCTATCAGTGCGGCCGATCACACACTTGGGCCGCTATTATGCCGTATTCTCGATGAGATTCATGTACATCTGCCAGCCCCTCCCTTGGGCTGTCGGGTTTGCCTATGTATAATCGCCGCATCCGAATTTCGACGAGTCCAGCGCATCCCTATGAAAACCATCGAGCTTGATGACGATCTCTACTTCTATATCGCCAGCCAGACCCGGCACATCGGTGAGAGTGCCTCCGACATCCTGCGCCGTCTGCTGGAACAGCCTGCTCAGGGGGCAGCGTCAGCCGCCGTTGCCGAGCCAGCCGTGGCGGCACCATCCCGTGCCGTTGCCGCGCCGCAGGGGCTGCAAGCCCTGCTCGATTCTGGCGAGCTGCAGCAGGAAGAGAAGTCCATCAACCGTTTCATGCAGGTGCTGAGTACCCTCTACCGGGATGATCCGGTCGGGTTTACCCAGGCCACCGAAATCAAGGGGCGCAAGCGCGTCTATTTCTCGCGGGATCCCGAGGCTCTGCGCGCCAGTGGCAGCACCACCAAGCCCAAGCCGGTACCGGAAACCCCGTTCTGGGTGATCACCAACACCAACACCAGTCGCAAGCAGAACATGGTGGCTCAGCTGATGAGCAGCATGGGTTACGGCGACGAGGTGATCGCTCAGGTGTGCGGCGCAATCTAACGGTTTTTCAAGACTCAGGCCTTGCTAGGCAAGGCCGCCATTACGCAAGGAAAACGCCATGGCTCAGCATTCCCACGCCGGTCAGCCGGCCCGTTTAAGCGACCTGACCAACATTCCCCGTCTGGTCAGCGCCTACTACCTCAACAAACCGGACATGAGCCGCCCCGAGCAGCGAGTTGCCTTCGGTACCTCCGGCCACCGCGGCAGCGCCCTGCACAGTGCCTTTACCGAATCCCATATTCTGGCGGTGACTCAGGCCCTGGTAGAGTATCGCCAGCAGGCCGGTATCACTGGCCCGCTGTTTGTCGGCATGGATACCCACGCCCTGTCCGAATCCGCCTTTGCCAGCGCCGTCGAAGTGCTGGCGGCCAACGGCGTTGAAACCCGCATTCAGGCTGGCCTCGGCTTTACCCCGACCCCGGTCATCTCGCACGCCATCCTGCGCCACAATGCAGGCAAACCGGCTGCCCGTGCTGACGGCGTGGTGATCACTCCGTCCCACAACCCGCCGGAAGATGGTGGCTTCAAGTACAACCCGCCTCACGGTGGCCCCGCCGAAGGGGAGATCACCAAGTGGGTCGAGGACCGTGCCAACGCCATTCTGGAAGCGGGTCTGGCTGGCGTGAAACGGATGCCGTTCGCCGAGGCGCTCAAGAGCCCGTTTGTGGCCCTGCACGACTATGTCACCCCCTATGTGGATGATCTGAAGAACGTGCTGGACATGGATGCCATCAAGAACGCGGGTATCAAGATCGGTGTCGATCCGCTGGGCGGCTCCGGTGTCGCCTACTGGGACGTCATCGCCAAGACCTACGGCCTGAACATCGAGGTGGTGAACTACAAGGTCGACCCGACCTTCTCCTTCATGACCCTGGATAAAGACGGCAAGATCCGGATGGACTGCTCCAGCCCGTTCGCCATGGCGAGCCTGATCGCGCTCAAGGACAAGTTCGACATCGCCCTTGGCAACGACCCTGACTACGACCGTCACGGCATCGTCACCAAGTCCGGCCTGATGAACCCGAACCACTATCTGGCGGTGGCAATCCAGTATCTGTTTACCCATCGCACCGGCTGGTCTGCCGATGCGGCCGTCGGCAAGACGCTGGTCTCTTCCTCCATGATCGACCGGGTTGCCGGCGAGATTGGCCGTACCCTCAAAGAGGTGCCGGTCGGCTTCAAGTGGTTCGTGGATGGCCTCTACAGCGGCGAGTTCGGCTTTGGTGGCGAGGAGAGCGCAGGCGCCTCCTTCCTGCGCAAAGATGGCACCGTCTGGACCACCGATAAGGATGGTTTCATTCTGGCGCTGCTGGCGGCGGAAATTCTGGCGGTCACCGGCAAGGATCCGCAGGCTCATTACGACGCGCTGGAAGCCAGGTTCGGCCGCTCCAGCTACCGCCGCATCGACGCTCCGGCCAACAGTGCCCAGAAGGCGGTGCTCTCCAAGCTGGATCCGGCGCTGGTGGAAGCCTCCACTCTGGCCGGTGAGCCCATCATCGCCAAGCTGACCAAGGCGCCGGGCAACGATGCCGCCATTGGTGGCCTCAAGGTGGTGACCGAGAACGGCTGGTTCGCGGCGCGCCCCTCCGGCACCGAGTCCATCTACAAGATCTACATGGAGAGCTTCAAGGGCGACGCGCACCTCGACCTCATCCAGCAGGAGGCCCAGCAGATCGTCTCCGCGGCACTGGCCAAGGCCGGGGTCTGATTTCGGGTCAATCTGCCGTGAATAAATAAAGTAATTGGTATAAAAAAAGGAGCCGTTAAGGCTCCTTTTTTTATCTGCTGATCGCGGTTTGTCAGCGCGCCGCCTTCACCGCCAGCCCCAGCTGCCACACCGCCATGGCGTAGTGGGTGCTGTGGTTGTAGCGGGTGATGGCGTAGAAGTTGGGCAGACCGTACCAGTATTGGTAGCCGGTGCCGACATCGAGGCGCAGCAGGCTCGCCTCGCTGTGGTTGCCAAGGCTGCTGGTGGGGGTGAGCCCGGCGCGGCGCAGGGAGGCGACCGGGTAGCGGGTCTGGAAGCCGTGCTCATAGCCGGGCAGCTGGCCCTGACCACGCACCGCCACCGGTTGCCCTTTCTCCCAGCCGTGGGCCTTGAAGTAGTTGGCGACGCTGCCGATGGCATCCACCGGATCCCACAGGTTGGTGTGGCCGTTGCCGTCAAAGTCCACCGCATAGCGCTGGAAGCTGGAGGGCATGAACTGGCCGTAGCCCATGGCACCGGCGTAGGAGCCCTTGGGTTCGGTGGGGTCCATTCCCTCATCGCGGGTCATCACCAGGAAGGCTTCCAGTTCGCTGGTGAAGAACTCGGCGCGGCGCGGGTAATCAAACGCCAGGGTGGCCAGCGCATCCAGAATGCGGGTCTTGCCCATCACCCGGCCCCAGCGGGTCTCGACCCCGATAATGCCGACGATGATCTCGGGCGGCACTCCGTAGATCTGCTCCGCCCGATTGAGTTCGCTCGCGTATTCGCGCCAGAAGTTGACGCCGTTCTGTACGTTATCCGGAGTGATGAACTTGGCGCGGTAGCGGTTCCAGGCGCCGGTCGGGCCGGTCGGTTTGCTGGTGGTCGGCGCCTGGGCATCCATCAGACGGATGATCCAGTCGTAGCGCTCTGCCTGCGCCAGTACCTGATGCAGCTGGGCGCTGTCAAAACCGTGCTTCTCGACCATCTTCTGGACGAATCTGTCCACATTGGTGCGATTGGCGAAGTCCCCTTTGCTCACCCCCTGGCTGTAAACGGGGCTGCGCGACGGCGTCTGGTTGATGAAGGCGCTCTTGGGTTGGGGGACGACCACGGGCTTGGCAGCCGGCGTGCTGCTGCAGCCACCGAGCAGAGGAAACAACGACAGAGTGAGAAGAGAGGCAAGGCGACGCATAGGGTTCTCAAGGAGACTGATAAAAGTGCCGCCATGGTAAAACATTGTCATCCGGGCGCAAGTGTTCCGTGTGCTGCACCCATCGTCAATTCATCGCATGATGGATTAACCCTTCGGTGAGGGCTGCACTGGTTAGCGCTGGTGGGGGCGCAGCGTGTGGTAACCGCTCCAGAGCCGGGTCAGGGTGGTGATGGCGCAGAGCAGGGCAAAGCCGTAGGCGAGCGGGGCGAAGGCGGCGGGCCACAGGCACATCAGCACGAACAGGGCGATGGTCTCGCTCCCCTCGGTGAGGCCGCCCAGATAGTAGAGAGACTTGTGGTGATAGACCGGATTGTCGATGCCCCGCTTGCCCGCCATGATGGCAAACGCCAGAAAGCTCGACCCTGTGCCCATGAAGGCAAACAGCAGGGTGGCGGCGGGCAGCGCATTGGCGGGGGTGGCTAGGGCAAAGCCCAGCACCACGGCGGCGTAGAAGATGAAATCGAGCGTGATGTCGAGGAAGCCGCCGCAGTCGGTGATGCCGGTCTCCCGCGCCACGGCGCCGTCGAGCCCGTCCAGCAGCCGGTTGAGCAGGATGGCCGCGAGCGCCCACTGATAGCAGCCAAAGGCCAGCAGCGGCAGCGCCAGCATACCGATGGCAAAGCCGGTGAGGCTTATCTGGTTGGCGCTGACCCCGGCGCGGCAGAGCGGTTTGGCGAGCCGAGTGAGGGGGCTGCGGATAACGGGGATCAGGTGGCGGTCAAACAAGGTGAACTCCTCGGTCAAAAACGGGATTCGGTGAGCTGGAGTATGGTGCCTGGCGCGTCCTCTTCGTCGTGGGTCACCAGAATGGCGGGGATGGCCAGTGCCTTGATCTGGGCGAACACCAGTTCGCGAAAGGCGGCCCGCAGCGGCTTGTCGAGGCGGGAGAAGGGCTCGTCCAGCAGCAATGCCTCGGGCTCGGCCAGCAGCGCCCGCAGCAGGCTGACGCGTGCTTTCTGGCCGCCGGAGAGCGCCCCCGGCAGCTTGTCCGCCTGACTGGTCAAATCCACCTGCGCCAGCGTAGCCACCGCCTTTTCCCGCCGTGCCCTGTGCCCTTTCACGCTGGCCGGCATGCCAAACATCAGGTTCTCCGCCACCGTCAGGTGGTCGAACAGCAGATCATCCTGAAACAGCATGCCGATGCGCCGCGTCTGGGGCGGCAGATGGGTGAGCCGGCGCTCGCCAAGGATCACGTCCCCCTCCAGCCGGATCGGGCCGCTTGCGGGCAGTACCCCCGCCAGCGCCGCCAACAGCGAGCTCTTGCCACAGCCGCTGGGCCCCATCAGGGTCAACACCTCGCCCGGCGCCACCTGCAGGGCGGGCAGTGAGAGCAGCAGATTTTTATCAAGATAAAGTCGAAGAGGCGTGGTGCTCAGCATATGGCTGTTTCCATCATGAGAGTTCATCGTGAGCTGCCCCCTTGAGCGCCGGATTGAGTTGCGCCGGCAACCAGAGCGCCAGCAGATAGATAACGAGCGGCAGCAGCAGTTGCAGCAGGCCGTAGAGGCCCGCCAGCCGCCGGTTGAGGCCGCTGCCGATGGCCACTGCCTCGGTGGTGATGGTGACCACCCGGCCTGCGCCAAACAGCAGGGTCGGCAGGTATTGGGCGAGGCTCACCGCAGCCCCCACCGCAAAGGCAAACAGCAGCGGACGCGCCAGCAGCGGCGCTTTGACCTGCCACCAGGCTCGCCACGGGGTTGCCCCCAGCAGCAGGGCGCTTTGGGTGATCCGCGGATCGAACTGGCGATAGGGGCCGTGCAGGCAGAGATAGACATAGGGAGAGACAAACAGCAGCTGGCTCCAGAGCACCCAGCTCCAGCCGATGCCATCGCCCCCCCATCCGAGACTGAACCAGTCCACCCCGAGCCGGATGCCGAACAGCAGGCTGGCCTGCGGCAGCAGCAGCGGCAGGCAGATGAGCCAGAGCGGCCAGGGGCGACGGCCCGCCTGTGCCTCCAGACTCAGCACTGCCATCGCCAGCCCTATCGCCCCGCTCGCCAGCGCCAGCAGGATGCTGCTGGCCAGCAGCGGCGACAGAGTCGGCAATAGGTCGAGCCAATAACGGCCGCTCCACTGGCTCGGCCAGAGGGCGGGAAAGGGCCAGCGCCGTGCCAGTGACCAGAGCAGCAGCGCCCCCAGCACCGCCAGATTGATGGTGATCAGGGTAACCACGCTACCCGTGGCAAGGGTGCGGCCAAGAGCGCTTGGGTTTGCTCGCCTGCCATCGAGCCAGCCGGGTTTGCCAAGGGTTCGATGGGCCAGCTCCAGCAGTCGCAGCAGGGCCAGCAGCAGCGCCGTGATGGCGAGCAGCAGCAGGGCGCCGCTGGCGGTGGCGCCGCGCCAGACCAGATCCGGGTCCTGATACCAGAGCCACAGGCGAACGGCCAGCGGGGCGGGGGCATCGGGCCCGAGCAGTTGGGCCAGATCCACCACCGCCACCCCGTAGGCGGCCACCGCATAGATGGGCAGGCGCAGGGCGGGCCACAGCGCCGGCAGCAGCAGGCGCCACCAGATCTGTGGGGCGCTAAAGCCAAGGCTCGCCCCCAGCCACTGCTGGCGTGCCACCCTGGCGGGGTCTTGCGCACCGAGTGCCATCAGCAGCAGGAAGGGGGTCTCCTTGAGGGTCAAGGCGAGGATGAGCCCGAGTCCGGCGGGATCGCGCAGGGTCTGCCAGTCGGGAGGCAGTTCAAATCCGGTGAGGGTCGGCGAGAGCAGGCGCAGCAACCAGCCGGAGGGGGCGAGCAGAAAGGCAAAGCCGATGGCAAAGGCGACATGGGGCAGCGCCAGCAATGGCGAGAGCAACCGACGCAGCCAGCCGAAGGCCCGGTTGTCACTGTGGGCCAGCAGCAGGGCGGTCAGCAGCAGGCTGAGCAGGGTCGAGGCGGCGCCAATCCATAGGCTCAGCAGTGCTGAGTGCCAGAGGCCCGGTTGGGCCAGCAGCAATTGCAGATGAGGTCGGGTCAGCCCCTCAGCCAGCAGCAGCCAGCCCCCCGCCAGCAGCGGAAGGCCAAAAACCAGAGCACACCCTGCGGTGAACAGGGGGCGCCAACCGAGGGGAGCGTAGCCAAACCGGCTCATCAGTGGCCGTAGCGCTCGGCCCAGGCGGCTTCGAGCTTGAGCTGCCAGCTGGGGTGGGGCTCTGCCACGGCCTTGAAGCGCAGAGCCGGTTGTCCCTTGGCGGGGTCCGGCAGGGCATCGCTGCGTAGCACGCTGGGATCACCCCAGTACGCCGGGTCGGCCTTTCGCGCCTGAGCGGCAGGGCTTAGCAGGAAGTTGGCGACCACCTTGGCCCCCGCACGGGCGTTGGCGTTGAAGGGGATGGCGAGAAAGTGGCTGTTGGTGAGCGACCCCTTTGCCATGGCGACCGCCTCGATGCTGGGGGGCAGGGCGCCAATCTGGGCGGCGCTCTGCGCCTCCTGCGGGTTGAAGCTGATGGCCATCGCCAGCTCGCCATCATCGAGCAGCTGGCGGGTTTCGGCGGCGCTGGCCGGAAACAGCTTGCCCTTGCGCCAGAGTGCCGGATGCAGCTCATCGAGCCAGGCCCAGAGCGGGGCTGTAATCCTGATGAACTCGGCATCGGTCGCCTCCCGATAGAGAGGGGCGGGATCCGGCGTCAGCTCCAGCAAGATCTGCTTGAGAAAGCTGGAGCCGTGAAACTGGGGCGGCTTGGGATAGGTGAAGCGGCCGGGGTGGGCCTTGGCCCACGCAAGCAGGGTTGCAGCTGATGTGGGGGGGCTGGTGACCTCTTCGGTGTCGACCATCAGATTGAGCTGGCCGATGCCCCAGGGGGCTTCCAGCCCTTCCACCGGCAAGGTGAAGTCCTCACTCACCGGCAGGTTGTTGTCTACCCGCGCCATGTTGGGGAGCTCCCGGGTAAAGGGGGCACCGAGCAGCCCCTGCTCCTTGAGCGCCTTGAAGTTCTCGCCGTTGACCCAGAGCAGGTCGATGGGGCCGCCAGTTTGCTTGCCTGCCTGCTTGTTGGCCAACAGCTGGCTGACGCTCTGGGCGATGTCATCCACCTTCACCTGCACCAGCTTGACCTGATAGTCGCGTGCCAGCTCCTGCCCGGCCCACACCAGATAAGCGTTGATCTCCGGGCTGCCGCCCCAGGCGTTGAAGTAGACGGTCTGCCCCTTCGCCTCCTCAAGGGTCTGTTGCCAGTTGTCATCAGGGGTGGCTAACAGCGGGCCGCTGGCCAGCAGGGGCAGGGTGCACAGCAGGGCGTTAAGCCGCTGTTTGAGCCGAGAGCTGCGGTGCGAGTTGAGGTGTGAGCCGAGCAGTGAGAATGGCTTGAGCATAAACGTTTCCCTGATTGTCAGGCGCCGCGGCGCCAGCGGTGATAACGGGTCAGCAGCGCCAGCAGAGTGGCGGGCTGACGGGCCCGTCGCCACTCGCCCGCCAGATACTTGTTCCCCTCCATCAGGGTGGGGTAGGCGTGAATGGTGGCGAGGATCTTGCCAAGGCCCAGACGGTGGCGCATGGCGAGTACGAACTCGGCGATCCGCTCGCCGGCGTGAGTGCCCACTATGGTGGCACCCAGGATCTGATCCTTGCCGGGTACGGTGAGCACCTCGATAAAGCCCTGACGCTCGCCATCGGCGATGGCTCTGTCCAGCTCGGCCAGCGCGAAACGGGTCAGTTCGAAGGGGATGCCCTGCGCCCTGGCCTCTTTCTGGTTGAGGCCGACCCGGGCGATTTCTGGCGTGGTGTAGATGGCGGCCGGCATGACCCGATAGTCGGCCCGAAAACGCTTGAACGGGCTGAACAGGGCATTGACCGCGGCGTACCAGCCCTGATGGGCGGCGGCATGGGTGAGCTGGTAAGGGCCCGCTACGTCCCCCACTGCCAGAATGCTGGGGTAGTTGGTGGCAAGAAAGCCATCGACCGCCACCGTGCCGCGCGGGGCAAGCTCGACCCCCAACTCCTCGAGCCCGAAGCCGCTCACATTGGCGACCCGACCCAGCGCCAGCAGCAGTTGATCCCCTTCCACCACCTGTGTCTCGTCGCCCCGACGCAGTTGCAGCCGGATGGGGAGATCTCCCTCAGCCGCAGGCAGATAGTCGGCTCGCTCGGCGCGCCAGCCGGTGAGCACCCGTACGCCGTCGTGGGCCAGCTGTTCCGCCAGCAGCTCGGCCACCTCCTGCTCTTCGCGGGGCAGCAGCTGACCCGAGAGCTCTACCAGGGTCACGGGCACCCCAAGCAGGGCAAAACTCTGGGCCAGCTCGCAGCCGATGGGGCCGCCGCCCAGCACCAGCAACTGGCACGGCGCAGTGCGCAGTTGCCAGAGGGTGTCGGAGGTGAGCCAAGGTACCTGTTCAAGGCCCGGCAGCCTGGGCACCAGCGGCCGGGCGCCGGTGGCGATAACGATATGACGGCTGGCAAGGCGTTGGCCGTTCACCTCCACCTCCCAGGGGGAGACCAGCCGAGCCTCCCCTTCGATACACTCCACCCCCAGCCCCTGATAGCGCTCGATGGAGTCGTGGGGTTCGACCTCCTTGATGACGCGTGCGACCCGCTCCATCACGGCAGCGAAATCTGCGCAGGTCTGGCTTGGGCCAAAGCCCAGTTCACTGGCCCGGCGCTGTTCGGCGGCAAAGCGGGCACTTCGGATCAGCGCCTTGGAGGGGACGCAGCCGTTGTTGAGGCAATCGCCGCCCATCTTGTGCTTCTCGATGAGCGCCACCTTGGCCTTCACCGCTGCGGCGATATAGCTGGTCACGAGACCGCCGGCTCCGGCGCCAATCACCAGCAGGTTGTAGTCATAGCGGGTCGGCTTGCGGTAGGGGGCGTGCAGCCGATGCAGGGCGAGGCGCCGCTGCAGGCCCTTGAGCAGCATCGGCATCAGACCGAGCAGGGTCAGTGCCACCATCAGTCCGGGGGAGAGGATATTGCCGGTGCTGGTGAGGTTGGCAAGCTCGCTGCCTGCCAGCACGTAGACGAAGGTGCCGGGTAGCATGCCAAGCTGGCTCACCCAGTAGTAGGTGCTGACTCTGATGGGGGTGAGCCCCATCAGCAGGTTGACCAGAAAGAAGGGGAAGATGGGGATGAGGCGCAGGCTCAGCAGATAAAGCGCCCCTTCCTTCTGCATGCCGGCCTGCAAGTTGGCCAGCATGTCGCCAAAGCGCCGTTCGACCCAGTCGCGCAGCAGAAAGCGGGCACTGAGAAAGGCCAGGGTCGCGCCAATGCTGCTGGCAAAGGAGACCAGCAGCAGCCCCCAGACAACGCCGAACACGGCGCTGCCGGCCAGGGTGAGCAGGCTGGCACCGGGCAGGGAGAGGGCGGTGCTTACCACATAGACGGCGACGAACAGCAGGGCGGCGCTGACGAAATGGCGATCGACCAGGGCGGCCAGCTCGGCCTGGCGGGCCTGCAGCTGGGGCAGGCTCAGGTAGTGACCAAGGTCGAAGGCGAAAAAGGCGCCGATGAGGCAGCCCATCACCAGCACCAGCAGCAGGCGGGAGCCTCTCATCAGGCGTCCTTGCTATCCGGTTGCGGACGCACTGGCTGCACAGGCAGTTGGCAGAATCCCTGCGGGGCGATATCGAGGGCGGCGTTGAACTTGGCCGACATGTTCTGGAAGGCGATAAGACCGGTTAGTTCCACCATGGCGTCGTCGTCAAACCAGGGCTTGAGGCGGGCGGCCTGCTCATCGCTGACCCCATCGAGACCCGTCATCGCCTCGGTGTAGTCGAGCACGGCGCGCTCCCGCTCGTCGAAAAGCGGGCTTTCGCGCCAGTTGGCTAGCGCCTCCACCTTCTCGCTGGAGCCAGCGCGCTTGATGAGGGTCATGGCGTTGATGTCGACACAAAAGCGGCACCAGTTGAGCTGGGAGACCCGCACCGTCACCAGAGAGCGCAGTACGGGATCGATGGGAGAGCGCTTGCGGTTGATGACGCCATAGAGGGTGGCGACGGCGGCAAACAGGCGCGGCGAGCGGCCCCAGCACTTGCCCGGGATGAGCACCTGACCGTAGTTGCGTTGTTGCAGCCAGAAAAAGGGGCGGATAAACCAGGCATATTCCCGGTCGGGTTTCACCTCGACGCGCATTGCTGACCTTCTTATTGCTTCAAATTGGGTTTGTAGGCCTGACCCAACCGCTCGTTGAGGCGGATCAGAAAATCCTCGATCCGTGCCCGGTTGGTACCCAGGTCGCTCTGCCCCTGACGGGAGGCGGAGCGCATATCGATGCGGGTTTCGCTGGGGCCGACAAAGACTCGCAGTGCCACATCATCTTGAAAACCGAACCAGCCGGTGGTGGCCACTGCATCGAGGCCATCAGGGCTTGGCCGCACCTGCCAGCCGAGCTGCTCCATCAGGGCGTGGGCCTCGGTGATCACTTCGGCTGGGGAGGCCCTGGTATAGAGAGGACCGGGTTTACCCTCAAATGCTTTCAACGGAGCCGGATTAATCGGCAGATCCTGCGCCGTTCTGAGCTCGCTGGCCCAGCGCAACAGGGGCGGGTTGTAAGGATCCGTACTGACATCGTTGACCAGCGGTACGCGCAGCGCCTGTATCACAAAGGCCAGAGGCAACAGCAGCGGCACGGCGCCCCAGCCATTGGCGTGTCGGCTGCGGCACCAGGGCAGGCGCACCAGCAACACCAGAGAGATGATGGCGCCAAGCAGGCAGAGGGTGAACCCGAGCCACCAGGGCCAGAGATGAAAGCGGCTGCCAAGAGCCCCTGCCAAAGGGAGCAACCAGGCCAGCAGTGGCCACCTGTATAAGCTGGGCATAGCGCGGGATCCATCCTCGAAGTGCGGAACGTGCCGAGAAGAATAAACTTAATAGCCTGATAACGTTAGTAAATTCGTATGGGCTCAGGGGGCTTTTGGCCCATGAGTCAAGGGAGACGGTAAAACAGCGCGAGGCCCGTTGCAAACGGGCCTCGCTGGAAGGGGATTGGGTCGCTATGACGGGATGGATCAGTTGCGATAGAGCACCTTGATAAGGTGGAAGCCAAACTTGGTGCGCACCGGCCCCAGTACCTTGAGCAGCTCGCCCTTGAATACCGCATCGTCAAAGGGTTTGACCATATCCCCCTTGTTGAACTCCCCCAGATCGCCGCAGCGTTTGGCAGAGGCACAGGTGGAAAAACGCTTGGCCATCTGGCCGAAGTCGGCGCCCTTTTCGATCTTCTCCTTGATCTCCAGACACTGTTTTTCGGTCTTGACCAGAATGTGCTGGGCACAGGCTTTTTTCATCGGGCGCTCCTCGGGTATTGGGGTTGGCAAATCGGGGGCGCAAGGTTACCTCAATTGGCCGCGTCCGTCAGCCGCCAGAGCAGCTTTGGGCCGTGCCTGCCAGATTATCTCCAGCCCGAGCAGGGCGTAGAGGCTCCAGATGGCCAGCGGATTGAGCCACTCGCCGCCCAGTTGCAGGGTCATCAGGGCGCCGGCTGCCAGCAGCAGGGTGATCCCCGGCAGGCGCCAGTAAGCGGGCAGCGGTGCCAGCAGTGCCATGGCCAGCAAGATCCCGAGACCAAACGGCAGGTTGAGGGCGGTAAAGGCCAGCGCCTGCTGGCCACTCATGCCGGTCAGCAGGGCCAGCAGGGCGCTGCAACAGGCGAGAAAGGTGATGAACTCGAGACGATCGGCAATATAGTCAGCCATCTGTTCGCTACGTGCATGCATGATGTGTCTCCTTTAAATTGCTGAATTCAAGTGTGGGGCAGGGGGGGCGGCAAGGGGAGCGGGATAATTCGATTGCCCTGAACGAGCATTTCTTAACCACGCATAAATCCCAGTTGTGGCGGAGGTCGGCGTGGAGCCGAGGATCGTGACCAGCATCTGCGCTTCCGACAACCTCTGTCGTGTCTCAAGCGGTTTATCGTGGCCGCAGAGAATGGAGCATGAATTGGATTATGTCCCTATGGGGATGGCGTCATGCGGGACGGGGAGCCTGCTGCCGACTGTTTTGTCTTTATGGAAATGACTTTTATGGTTGGTTTGTATCCAACATCTTAAAAGATATGGTGAATTTGCCACGGGTGCCGCACTGTTGCCAGCCGGTGCCTATGTTAGGATAGGGCTCGCAATTGCTGGGGTGCTCCGTTTCTCTGCTTCCGATGTGCCGTGAGCCGCTCCGCCATCTTAACCAATTTTCAGGAATATTGACCTTTGACAGGATGCAATCCGTCCCTGCTGACAGGGAGTTCGCTCTTTGGCTCAGCCCTTCGACGTAGCCTCCTGGTGCTCGGGTTGGGCCTTATGTTGTCGCTGATGGCCACCCCCGCACTGGCTGCCAAGCTCACCTATCAGGTCAAGGGGTTGAAAGGGGAGAACAAGGATAACGTTGAAGCCTACCTCAACGCCTTGCCCGTCTATCAGGAGCGGCAATACCGCCCGGCTCGCGCCAAAATCACCGAGAGCGTGCAAAAGGCGCTGCAGGTGTATGGCTACTACCAGCCCAAGATCACCCTGAGCCGCGACAAGAAAGCCCCGTCCAAAGTGATGATTGAGGTGGACAAGGGGGAACCGGTCATCGTCTCGCGCCTCGATATTCTGCTGGAGGGGGATGCCGGCAGCGACGAGGTCTACAGCGCCCTGCTCGATCAGTTGCCGCTCAAAGAGGGTGACCCCCTCAACCATGCCAAATATGAGTCGATCAAGGCGGATCTGGGCAGCCTCGGGCTGGCCCGCGGTTACTTCGATGCCAAGCTGGGCAAGAGTCAGGTCAAGGTGTTCCCGGACAAGGGGACGGCGGAGATCTACATCCTCTTCCAGTCAGGCCATCGCTACCACTTTGGCGAGATCCGCTACGACGCCACCCCCGAGGCGCTCCATCTTATTCGGCCGCTTATCAACATCAAGAGCGGTGACCCCTATCTCGCCATTCGTCTGGCCGAGATGTCGCAGGATGTCTCCTCCACCAAGCTGTTCCGTCAGGTCGATATCAAGCCGGTGCTGAGCGAGGCGAGCAACTATCGGGTGCCTATCTCGGTGACGCTGGACAACCGGGTCGATCACGAGATCGAGACCGGTATCGGCTACGCCACCGATGTGGGGCCGCGGATGAGCGCCACCTGGGAGAAGCCCTGGGTCAACCGCTATGGCCACCGCCTCTTTGCCACCGCCAAGGTCTCCCAGCCGGAGGCCGAGCTCAGCTTCGACTACCAGATCCCGGTGGGCAACCCGCTGCGGGACTACTACTCGATCCAGACCGGTTACCAGTACAAGGACAACAACGATACCCGCTCCGACCTGACGACCGTCGGTGTGCACCGCTGGACGCGGCGACCGGAGAGCTGGGACCGTGACGTCTTTATCCGACTGGAAAACGAGATCTATACCCAGGGCGCCGACGAGGGGAACAGCTTGCTGCTGATCCCCGGTGTCTCCTGGTCGCGGCTGCGGGTGCGCGGCGGTCTGGTGCCCGACTGGGGGGATCGCCAGCAGCTGACGCTGGAGTTCTCCGACCCCACCTGGGGCTCCGACATCAGCTTTATGCGGGTGTGGGGGCGCAGCAAATGGCTGCGTACTCTGGGGGATAACCACAGATTCCTGATGCGTGCCGAGCAGGGGGCCATCATAGGCGACAGCTTCTCGCTGGTGCCGCCATCGTTGCGTTTCTTTACCGGTGGTGATCAGACGGTGCGCGGCTTTGGCTACGAGACCATCTCGCCGACCGGCTCGGACGGCAAGCTGACCGGTGGCCGCTACACCAGCGTCGCCAGCATGGAGTACAACTACCGCTTCAGCGACAAGTGGCTGGGAGCGCTGTTTGTGGATGGCGGTACCGCCACCAACGACTACAGCGAGCCGTGGAAGATTGGTACCGGTGTCGGTGTGCGCTGGGTGACCCCCATCGGTCAGGTCAGGCTGGATCTGGCGGTCGGGGTATCGGAAGAGGACAAGCCCTTGCGGCTGCATTTCGCATTGGGGCCTGAATTATGATCTGGGTAAAACGCATCTTTCTCTGGCTGATGGGGCTGATTTTCCTGCTGCTCATCGGCGTCAGCCTGCTGGGATTCACCCATCAGGGCAACAAGTGGTTGTGGCAACAGGCCAGGGCGGCGCTGCCCTCCCTCAAGGGGGAGCTGGTGGCGGGTCAGCTTGGCTATGGCTGGACTCTGGAAGGGGCGGGTTGGCAGGATGAGCTGGTGGATGTCACCGTCGATCGCGCCGTGCTCGACTGGGATCTTGGCAAACTGCTGCAGGGTAAACTCTGGATCAAATCTCTTGAAGTGACCCATCCGGTGGTGAAGGTGGCCGACTCGGAGCCTGCCCCGGAAGAGCCATCGGAGCCTTTTGTCTGGCATCCGCTCCCCCTCAAAATTCAGGTCGACAGCCTCAAGGTGGCTGACCTCGATCTGGCGGTACCCGGTGTTGCCGTGACGCTGGGATCACTCGATATCGGCGCCACCCTCAATCGCAAGGGGTTGATCGTGCGCGGGCCGGTGCTCGACAAGCTGAGTGTGACCATTGCTGATGCCCCTGCCAGCACCTCAGCCAAGGCGCCGGCTCAGGCTAGCGGCAAGGTCGCAAGTTCCCCGGTAGCAAAGAGCGAAGCCAAGGGTGACAGCGATAAGGCGCCCAAGACAGCGAAAGCTAGCAACGACAAGGCAGCGAAGGCAGAACCCATAGTGCTGCCCGCCATCCATCTGCCATTCCCCATCCAGCTTGAAGGAGTGAGCGCGACTCGGGTGCAATACAAGCAGGGCGAGCTGGTCGAGGGGATCGACAAGTTGCAGCTCTCTGCCAGTGCCGTCGGCGATCGCATTGAGGTGCGCGAGCTGTCGCTGCGCCACGCCATGGCGGATCTGGCGCTCAAGGGCAATATTCGGCTGGGAGATGACTATCCGCTGGCGGTGACGCTGGATGCCAAGGCTCGCAAGGGGCTGCTCGATGGTGAGCTGCAAGGGGAGCAGGCGACCCTGACCTTGGGTGGCTCGGTTGGCAAGTTGGCACTGACGCTGATCGCCAAGGGGCCGGTGGCTGCCAACCTCAAGGGATCTCTGGCCGCGCTCGACCCGGATCTGCCCTTCGATCTGGCCCTCGACTGGAAGAGCCTCGGCTGGCCGTTGCACAAGCCTGCCAAAGATGAGCCGAACTATCGGCTGGATAAAGGGAGCCTGACCGCCAAGGGCAAGCTCTCCGGCTATCAATTTGCCCTCAATACCGCTGGCAAGGGTACCGACGTGCCTCCCTTCAAGGTTGCGCTGGAAGGGAAGGGGGATCTGGATCGGCTCAGCAAAATCGCCTTGCAGCTCAACGCCCTCAAGGGGGAGCTCAAACTTGATGGCAAGCTCGCATGGAACAAGGGGATCGAATGGCAGGGAACGACCCTGTTCAAGGGGATCAATCCGGCCGAATTGTTGCCCGAGCTCAAGGGGACTCTGGCGGGAGAGCTGGAGAGCCGGTTTGCGATGAACGAGGCGGGCCACTGGGAGCTCAACCTGCCCAAGCTCAAGATCGATGGCAAGCTCAACCAGTATCCGCTGGCACTCAAGGGTGAGCTGCGCGGCAACAACAAGATGGAGTGGCAGATCCCGACCCTCTCGCTACAAAGTGGCCCCAACCAGCTGCAGGCCAAGGGGAGCATAGCCCCCGCTCGCTGGCAGCTGGATGCGGCACTCGATGCGCCCCAGCTCGGCGGCATCTATCCCGGTCTGAAGGGGGATATCAAGGGGCAGGTTAAGGTAAGCGGTAACCAGCAGACCCCCAGAGTGGCAGCCGATCTGACCGCCGGCCGACTCTACTACGCAGGAACCAATCTCGGTGGCATTACCCTCAAGGGCAACGGCGCGCTGGGGGCCAAGCCCGCAGGCGAGCTGACACTCTCGGTTGCCGAGTTGACCCAGGGGGCCACCAAGCTGAGCCAGCTGCTGCTCAATCTGAGCGGTGATTTCAACCAGCATCAGCTGACCCTGACCATGAAAGGTGACCCGGTTGCGGCCAACCTCAAACTGGCGGGCGGCATGCGCGGGGATCACTGGCGTGGCGCGCTCTCCGAGCTCAAGCTCAAAACTCCGCTGCGTCGTTGGGATCTCGCCTCGCCCTGGGATCTGGATGTGGATCTGCCGCGCCAGCGCGTGGCGATGGGGGATCTCTGCCTCGGTTCGCAAGGGGCCAGCCTCTGCGTGAAACGAAGCCAGGTGTCGGCAGCGCAAGGCTCGCTGGAGTTTGCTCTGGCCGGATTTGACCTCAAGCGGTTGCGTCCCTGGTTGCCGGACAACTTTAGCTGGCAGGCGGTGCTCTCTGCTGACGGCCGGGCCAGCTGGCGCGGCAATCAGCCGACCCTCCATGCGGTGGTGCGTACCACGCCGGGCACCTTTGTCACCGATGATCTCAAGACCGACTACCAGCAGCTGGCGCTGGGCCTTGATTTCGAGCGGCAGCAGGCGGCCATTCGTCTCGACTTTGCCTCCAGGCAGATCGGCAATATCGATACCAAGCTGCTGATCAGGGATCCAGCCGGTCGCGGTCTGCTCGGCGGCCAGCTCAAGTTTGATGATCTCAAGCTCGACACCTTCGCCCCGCTCATTCCTGAGGTGCGCTCCCTGCATGGGGTTATCTCGGCGAATGCCCGTTTTGATGGCACTCTGGTGGCGCCGCTGCTGTTTGGCCAACTCAATCTGAGCGATGGCGAGGTGCAGACCCACTCCGACATGGTGACCCTGACCAAGCTGGTGACTCGCCTCAAGATTGAAGGCAACCGGGCCGAGCTGGATGGTTCCATGCTGGTTGGCAAGGGGCCGCTGGCACTGGGGGGCTGGCTCAGCTGGGCCAAGATGCCGGTGACCGGCAGCCTCACCATTCAGGGCAAGGAGCTGGAGGCGCAGTATCCGGGGATGGGACGGGTGAAGGTCTCCCCCGATATCGCCGTCTCGCTGGGTGATGAGACCCGGGTGACCGGTCAGGTGGATATTCCCTGGGCGCGCATTCTGGTCAAGAGCCTGCCTGACTCTGCGGTCGCCGTCTCTGACGATGTCACCGTGGTTTATGACGACCTGCCCCCACCACCCAAGCAGACCAGCCTGCCGCTGGCGATGAAGGTGGCAATCCGCCTTGGCAACGATGTGAAGCTGGAGGCGATGGGGCTCAAGACCGATGTATCGGGCGGCCTCAATATTCGTCAGGATCCGGGCAAGCCGCTGGCAGGCAATGGTCAGCTGGTGCTCACCAATGGTCGCTTCAAGGCCTATGGCCAGAACCTGATCATCAAGGAGGGGCGGATCCTCTTCTCCGGTCCACTCGATCGCCCCTTCCTCAATATCGAGGCGTACCGTGACCCTGATACCATCGAGGGGCAGGTGACGGTCGGGGTGCGGGTGACCGGCCCGGCCAGCAAGCCGGCGATCAATGTCTACTCCGAGCCGCAGATGGCGCAGTCGGAACAGCTCTCCTACCTGCTGCGCGGTAAAGGGTTGCAAACTACCGGGGAAGATGGTGGCTTCAACGGCCTGCTGGTGGCGGGGGCGGTCAGTCAGGCCAATGGGGTGGTGTCGAGCATTGGCGAGTCGCTCGGGATGAGCGATGTCTCCCTCGATACGGCAGGCAGTGGCGACAACACCCAGGTGACCCTGTCGGCCTATCTGCTGCCGGGCCTTCAGTTCCAGTACGGGGTCGGGGTGTTCAGCCCCATCGCCGAGTTCAAGCTGCGCTACGAACTGCTGCCACGCCTCTATCTGCAGGCGATGAGCGGGGTGGCACAGGCGGTGGATATTTTCTATCGCTTCACACTCTGATGGCGGTGAGAACTGAACAACGGGAGGCGCTGGCCTCCCGTTTTTATTGCGTACGCGCCAACAGGCAAATGGCGCTAAAGGTTGGGAGTGCAGAGGAATAACGGATTGGACGGGCCAGAAAAGCGAAAACCCGGCACAAGGCCGGGTTTTCTGAATGATGGTGGAGGGAGAAGGATTCGAACCTTCGAAGGCAGAGCCGTCAGATTTACAGT